>DJCM01000004.1:0-139981 GCA_002430545.1 Flavobacteriaceae bacterium UBA5950 | reverse complement strand
AAGCAGCACCTGTAGAAGAAGTAAAATCTGAAAAGCAAGAAGACGCTGCTGAAGATTCGTCAGCCTCAGCTGATCAGGCTGAACAAAATGACGAAGAATCAAAAGACGATGCTGCAGAGTAGCATTGTGTAAATCTTCAAAATTTTCTTAATAACTAATGAGGATAAACCATTGTGTTTATCCTTTTTTTTGTGCTATTTTTGTAGCAACAAACAACAAGATGAGTAAATACAGTCCGCGTCCAAAAGCGTTTATTCTGCTCGAAGATGGAACTGTTTTTTTTGGAAAATCCGTTGGAATAGACGGCACAGCAACCGGCGAGGTGTGTTTCAACACTGGAATGACTGGTTATCAAGAAATTTTTACAGATCCCTCATACTATGGCCAACTGATGGTTGCCACCAATGCCCATATCGGAAATTATGGTGTAAATGATGAGGAGGTTGAGTCAAATCAGATTCAAATTTCGGGCTTGATATGCAAAAATTTCAACTTTGAGCATTCACGTCCAGCAGCAGATGAGTCACTTTTTGATTTTTTTGAAAAGCAAAATCTGGTAGCTATCTCTGATGTGGATACACGAGCATTGGTAAGCTATATTCGAGTCAATGGTGCTATGAATGCACTCATTTCAACTAAAGTTGACGAGATGGATAGCTTACAGCAACAATTGCAGAAAGTACCATCGATGAAAGGCCTTGAGTTGGCATCGAAAGTTTCCACAACTGAACCCTATTTTGAGGGTGACCCAAATGCACTGATCAAAATTGCTGCTTTGGACTTAGGGATCAAAAAAAATATTTTACGGAACCTAGTCGCACGAAACGCCTATATAAAAGTATTTCCATTTGATACAGATTTTGAAACTATGTCTGCTTGGAACCCCGACGGATACTTTGTTTCAAATGGTCCAGGTGACCCTGAGCCATTGACTGGCCCTATCGAAGTTGCATCACAGGTTTTGGCAGCAAACAAACCCCTTTTTGGGATTTGTCTTGGTCATCAAGTCATTGCCTTGTCGCAAGGAATTCCAACTTATAAAATGAGAAATGGGCATAGAGGTATCAATCATCCAATCTTGAACCTTGAAACAGGTAAAGGCGAAATCACTTCTCAAAACCATGGCTTTGCCATCGATCGAGAGGAGACTGAAAACAATAAAAATGTGTCGATTACACACCTTCACTTAAATGATAATACTGTTGCTGGTATTCGAGTGAATGGAAAACCCTGCTTCTCTGTTCAGTATCACCCTGAGGCAAGTCCTGGTCCACATGACTCTTCTTATCTGTTTGATCAATTTATTCAACTTATCCAAAACCAAAAAAAGTAAATTATGAGCATCATTATTGATATCCACGCAAGACAAATTTTTGACTCTCGTGGCAACCCCACTGTCGAAGTTGACGTCACAACAGAAAACGGAGTTGTTGGAAGAGCTGCTGTTCCCTCAGGAGCCTCAACAGGAGAACATGAAGCTGTTGAATTAAGAGATGGGGGTGATGCGTTTATGGGAAAAGGCGTATTAAAAGCTGTTAAAAACGTCAATGAAATCATTGCTAAAGAGTTGATTGGGAATTCTGTCTTTGAACAAGAGGATTTAGATCAATTGATGATTGAGTTGGATGGTACACCCAACAAATCAAAACTGGGTGCGAATGCAATCCTAGGAGTCTCTTTAGCAATTGCAAAAGCCGCGGCCAACGAGTTGGGGATGCCTTTGTATCGCTATATCGGGGGAACGAATGCAAACACCCTCCCTGTTCCGATGATGAACATTATCAATGGCGGATCGCATTCCGATGCACCCATCGCATTTCAAGAGTTTATGGTGATGCCAGTTCAGGCAAATTCCTTTTCTCAAGCGCTACGTATGGGTACAGAAATTTTTCACCATTTGAAAAAAGTTTTACATCAACGCAATCTGATTACAGCTGTTGGTGACGAAGGTGGTTTTGCACCTGCCTTGGATGGAACAGAAGATGCGCTCGATACCATATTGTTGGCCATTCAAAATGCTGGATATAAACCAGGTGAAGAAGTTCGAATTGCACTTGATTGTGCTGCTGCCGAGTTTTTTGTCGATGGGAAATATGACTATACCAAGTTTGAGGGTAAGCAAGGGAAAGTTCGATCGCAAAAAGAGCAAGCAGACTACCTAGCAGAGCTATCTTCCAAATACCCCATTGTTTCTATTGAAGATGGTATGGATGAAAATGATTGGGAGGGTTGGAAATACCTCACAGAAAAAATTGGAGATAAAGTTCAGCTTGTTGGCGATGATCTATTTGTTACCAATGTCACTCGCCTTTCAAAAGGGATAGATGAAAATATTGCCAATTCAATCCTTATCAAAGTCAATCAGATTGGTACTCTTTCAGAGACCATAGCAGCTGTTGAAATGGCACACCGTGCTGGTTACACTTCTGTGATGTCGCACCGAAGTGGTGAAACAGAAGACAATACCATTGCCGATCTTGCAGTAGCACTCAACACAGGTCAAATCAAAACTGGATCAGCATCGCGAAGCGATCGCATGGCAAAGTATAATCAGCTATTGCGAATCGAAGAACAACTTGCAAATGTTGCTTATTTTCCTCAAGAAAAGGCATTTAAAGTTTTTGACTAGGGAATATTAAGTCATCCCCTCGCTTTTTTGCGAATCCTATTGTATTTTTGTAAGACAAACCAAACTGATGTCTTCAAAAATAAACTTAGAATATAACGGAAAAGAAGTAGAACTACCAATTGTAGAAGGGAGTGAGGGTGAACACGCTATAGACGTGAAAAGCTTACGTCAGCAATTGGGTCTGATTACACTTGATCCTGGTTATAAAAACACAGGTTCTTGCGAAAGTGGAATCACATTCTTGGATGGTGAGAAGGGCATCTTGCGCTATAGAGGGTATGAAATTGACGAATTGGCCGAAAAAGCGAACTTTCTTGAGATTGCCTACCTTTTAATTTTTGGCGAGCTGCCAACGCAAGAGCAGCATGATGCATTTTTAATCGAAATAAAAGAGGAGTCTTACGTCGACGAAGACTTAAAGAAAATATTAGAGAGTTTTCCAAAAAGTGCCCATCCAATGGGTGTACTATCTTCACTCACAAGTGGCCTAACTGCTTTCAACCCAAGCTCAGTTGATGTAAATGCAGATGATCAGATTTACAATGCAATCGTTCGCCTCATGGGTAAGCTTCCAATTCTCGTTTCTTGGGTTTATCGAAAGCGTATGGGATTACCACTGAAATATGGGGATTATGCACTTGGATATGTGGAAAACATCGCAAGGATGATGTTTCGTAAGCCCAACAAAGAATATGTTGCCAACCCAATTGTTGATAATGCACTGACGAAGTTGTTAATCCTTCATGCAGACCATGAGCAAAACTGTTCGACTTCAACTGTGCGAATTGTTGGTTCATCTCATGCTGGTCTCTTTGCCTCTGTTGCTGCAGGGATTTCAGCTTTGTGGGGACCCCTTCATGGAGGTGCGAATCAGGCTGTGGTCGAAATGCTTGAGGATATCAAAAACGATGGTGGCGATGTTCAAAAATATATTGAAAAGGCAAAAGATAAATCAGACCCTTTTCGATTGATGGGTTTTGGCCACAGAGTGTATAAAAACTTTGATCCTCGTGCAAGAATCATCAAAAAAACTGCACACGATGTACTCAATGATTTGGGTGTTGTTGACCCTGTTTTAGATATTGCAAAAAAACTTGAGCAAACAGCGTTGGAAGATGAATACTTTGTCAAGCGAAAGCTTTATCCAAATGTCGATTTTTATTCAGGGATTATTTATCGTGCTATGGGAATTCCAGTTGAAATGTATACTGTGATGTTCGCTTTAGGTCGTTTGCCTGGTTGGATTGCGCAATGGCGTGAGATGCGTAAGCGAAAGGAACCCATTGGGCGCCCTCGTCAGATTTATACAGGAGAACAGAAACGATCTTTTGTGTCAATCGACAAGCGATAAATATGCACATATGCTTATCCCATCAATTAGTAACGAGACAAATCAACTATTGTGTGTACTGCTGGGTGTAGCTGATCAAAGTGGATCGATTCCTACTTACGATGAGGCTTATGATCCAAAATCACGTTTACATATTGCGAATGGAACTTATCCCAAGGAGATAGACCTGGTTCATCAACTGGATTTGATGCAAGAGGCTTTGCAAAAGCACGGTGTTGATGTGCTCAGACCCAAAATTGTTCCCAATTGCAATCAAATTTTTAGCAGAGATATCGCCTTTGTAATCGATCATTATTTGTTGCTATCAAACATCCTTCCTGCTCGAGACCAAGAGATCAACGCCATTCAATTTATTATTGATCAAATACCAAGTGAAAATATTCTTTCAGTTCCGAATCACGTTCATGTAGAAGGGGGAGATGTGGTTGTTCATAAAGAGTACTTATTTGTTGGATATTACAACCAACCAGACTATTCAAAGCTGGTAACTGCACGAACAAATGCAAATGCTTTGACGTACTTGTCAGAACAGTTTCCAGAAAAAGAGGTGATTGGATTTGAGCTTCGTAAATCCAATGATGACCCATATGTAAATACACTTCATCTCGATTGTTGCTTTCAGCCCTTTGGAAAAAACCTTGCCATCATTTGCCCTGATAGTTTTATGCACAAAGAAGATGTTCTGTGGATTGAAAACCATTTTGGGGCAGAAAATCTATTTGTGACAGACAGGCAAAGCATGTTTGAAATGCAATCCAATCTCCTGAGCATACGTTCAGATCTTGTGATTTCAGACCCCTCTTTTTCAGAAGTAAACAACTGGTTAAATACTAAAGGTATTGAAGTAATTTCGGTTGCGTATGATCAGATTTCTAAACAAGGTGGTCTTTTCCGATGTACAACACTTCCCCTAATTCGAAAAGCATGAAGCAAACGACTGACAAATTATTGATGATTCGTCCAGATTGCTTTTATACAAATGAACAAACAGCAACCAATAACTATTTTCAGGAACGAACGAAGGAAAATAGGCAATCAACAACCATAAAAGCGCAAAAAGAGTTTGACGATTTTGTTGATGTGTTGAAAGCCAATGGCGTAAAGGTATATGTTTGGCAAGACGCAAAAGAGCCAATTACACCTGATGCTTTATTTCCAAACAATTGGATTTCCTTTCACAATCCCTCAACACTGATCAGCTATCCAATGTTTGCTCCCAACCGACAGCTTGAAGTCAGTGATGCCCCAATCGAATTTTTAGTATCTAATGGGTTTTCGTTCAACAATAAAATTGATTTTACGTCCCATATTTCATCCAATCGATTTTTGGAGGGTACTGGCAGCATGGTTTTGGATCGAGTGAATAAAATTGCTTATTGTGCAAGGTCGGAGCGTACCAACGAAGAGTTGATTGATCTTTTCTGTAAAGAAATGGGATATACATCGTTTATGTTTTCGTCTTTTCAAACTGTGAATGGGCAACGAAAGCCTATATATCACACCAATGTTATGATGAGTATTGGTCTTGATTTTGCGATGGTTTGTCTTCAGTCTGTTGATGATCCTGATGAGCGAAATACACTGATTGATTATTTCAATAAAACCGGAAAAAGAATTCTAGAACTGAGTGAAGATCAGATCCAACAATTTACAGGAAATGCGTTAGAATTGAAATCAGACAATGGGGCACGCCTACTTGCCCTAAGCAGCAGAGGATATCATGCATTGACAAGTACCCAAGTAGAGGAATTATCATATCAACTCAAAATTATTCATTCGCCTTTGTCTACAATCGAACAGCTTGGAGGAGGTAGTGCTCGCTGTATGATGGCAGAGATATTTATGTAGGATTTTGCATATACTTGGCCTTTTGGGCTGTAATCTTCGAAAAAAATGAATGGGTGTTTTTAGTTGCTTGAATCTCGATTTTCTGTCCTTCTGAATGGATCGCATAAGTCGTTGATTTTCCCTTAAAAATCGTGAGTTTATAAAAAGGAATAACAAGGGCGAAAGTTTCAAGTAAACTCCGAAATCGAACAATAATTCCTTTGGGTCGAATTTCGATATTACACACGTCGTGATTGTTGTCCAGTAAAAGCAGATTGGCGATTTTGGGACTGCTGCTAACAATATGTAGTTTTGGAGATCCAACCCCAGCCAACTTCAAACGCATACGAAGATTAAATGGCTTACCAACCAAATCAGTAATGACTTGCTCTTGTTTAGGATCTCGATAAGAAACATTCGTTAGCATCAAACAAAGGTAAAGGAAAGAAATTCAACCCAAAAGGACTTATCTTTGCAACAAATACAATTCATGCAATTGGTAGATCAGATTCAGCAATATGTTCAAAAATTTGCAACAGACCATCACAGTGTTCAAATCGATGCTGTTGAGGTTCAGCCTACAAAAAAAGATCACGAGGGAGATATCACTGTAGTTGTCTTTCCTCTACTTCGTTTTATCAAATCAAATCCTGCCGACTTGGCAACTGCTTTGGGAGAATATTTACAAAGCCAAATCGATGAGATTAAAGCATATCATGTCATTCAAGGATTTCTGAATTTGATGATTGATGATGTTCACTATCTCAGGTTTCTTTCTGACATAAAATCACCAGAATCGTTTGGTATTAAGCCAGTTACAGAAAAAAGTAAAAAGATTTTGGTTGAGTTTTCTTCTCCTAATACAAACAAACCATTACATCTAGGGCATATTCGAAACAACTTTTTGGGGGCATCTGTATCTGCGTTGCTAACAGCTGCTGGCAATCAGGTGCACAAGACGCAGATCATCAACGATCGAGGGATTCACATTTGCAAATCTATGATCGCTTGGCAAAAATTTGGGAACGATGAAACACCCCAATTTACAGGTGAAAAAGGAGATGAGTTTGTTGGGCGATATTATGTTGCGTTTAATTCTGAATATAACAATCAATTGGAGGAGTTGATGAATGCTGGCATTGAAGAAGAGAAAGCCAAAAATCTAGCTCCAATTCTGTTGGAGGCGCAAGACATGCTGCGAAAATGGGAAGCAGGAGACAAGCAAATTCATGAATTATGGGCCAAGATGAATGGCTGGGTTTATGATGGGTTTGCGCAAACATACAAGCAACTCGGCGTATCTTTTGATTCGTACTACTATGAGAGCGATACGTATTTACTTGGGAAAGATATTGTTGATGAGGGCTTGTCTAAAGGTGTTTTTTTTAAAAAAGAGGATGGGTCGGTCTGGTGTGACCTGAGTGAAGATGGGTTGGATGAAAAACTGGTCCTTCGCGCAGACGGCACCTCCGTTTACATCACTCAAGATTTGGGTACAGCAGTGTTGCGATATAAAGATCACCCAAATACGGATGGGATGGTCTATACAGTTGGCAACGAACAAGACTATCATTTCAAAGTCTTGTTTCTGATTTTGAACAAACTTGGTTATAAATGGGCTCCACAGCTACATCATTTGAGCTATGGAATGGTCGATTTGCCTTCTGGAAAAATGAAGAGTCGTGAGGGTACTGTTGTAGATGCCGATGGTTTGATTGCTGAAATGAACGAAACAGCAGAGAGCATTGCCTCATCCCTTGGAAAGCTCGATGGGCTAAATGCGCAAACGAAAAAGGAGTTATATCAACAGATTGGAATGGGTGCTTTAAAATACTACATATTGAAAGTTGACCCAACAAAGAGAATTCTTTTCGATCCAAAAGAATCAGTTGATTTTAATGGAAATACAGGTCCTTTTATCCAATATACCTATGCTCGTATTCAATCGATTCTAAAACATGGCGATGACAGTGATGTTACTATCGCTATTGATATTTCCTTAGACCCCAAAGAAAAAGAATTGATAAAGTGGCTAGAGTTGTATCCTCAAACGATACAAAATGCTGCTTTGCAATACAGTCCTGCACTCATTGCCAATTATACCTATGAGTTGGTCAAATGCTTTAATTCGTATTACCAAAAAGTGGTGATTTTATCTGAGGAGCAGGCATTACGTCAGTTTAGAGTACGTTTGGCTGGTCAGGTTGGGTATGTGATTCAGTCCGGTATGAAGATTCTTGGAATTCAATGCCCAAATCAGATGTAAAAAAAAACCACCCGAAGGTGGTTTTTTAGTATAATATGGTTTTGGTAATTGCTTACTTCGTTTCCTTAACGGCAGCTGCATAAACAACTAAACCAAATCCAATTTTGTTAATCGCATCACCAATATTGTAAACTACATTCATGTCAAGACCAATATTTGCCATTCCAGCATACCATAGGCCTGGGTCAGCTTGCGCTGTTCCAATCATATATCCTAAAGGATAGATTGCCCAACCTACGAGTACAAACCAGAATAGAGTGTTGTGTGCTTTTTCAACTGAACCTCCAGCAGATTTTGCAAGTTTTGAAAGGTCTCCATATTTGATCATGTAGACGATTGCAAAATAAGCTACACCTGAAAATAGACCCCAAAGTGCAGCATTACCCATTCCTGCCTCACCAACATAACC
Organism: Flavobacteriaceae bacterium UBA5950; assembly: GCA_002430545.1. Classification (GTDB taxonomy): domain Bacteria; phylum Bacteroidota; class Bacteroidia; order Flavobacteriales; family Flavobacteriaceae; genus UBA724. The sequence continues at coordinate 131,499 of DJCM01000004.1, read as the reverse complement.
AGTGATAAGCATGATAAGTGATAATACAATTAAATCACGAAGGTGCTTTGTTGTAGCTCCTGCAACTTTGAGAAGAAGATAAAACTCAACACACATCAATGGAACAGTTAAGATCCAGTCGATGTAACGAATAGAAGTGATATCTCCAGCAGTACCTCCATCAAGCTCACTACGCATATAGTAATAGTGAACTGCAGCGATGAATGTAATAAGTCCAGAAATTAAAATTGAATTTCTCCACTTCTTGTCAAATTGACTTAATGACAAGAAAAAGAATGCAGACGCACCCATTAGGGCCATGGTTCCAATAAAGAATGTAAATTCTTCAAGTCCCATACCGCCAGCATGATTATCAATAATAAATAATAAATTAGTCATAGTTCTTTTAAAATTATTGTTTAGACAAATCTAAATAAAATTAAACAAATCAGCTATATTTATTTAATTTTTTAAATATAATTATAAACATCATGCAAAAAATTGTTCAAAAACTTAGTGATATTAAGGTGGTTTCTACAGTTTTTTGTGTAATTGTCAGTTATTTAACAAATTCTCTAAAAATAGATTATTTGGTCATTTTTGGTGTTTTGACCCTTGGAATCATGCATGGGGCCAATGATTTAAGCCTATTGCAAAACATCAATTTTATGCGCACTAAGGTCCAGCGTTTCGTAGTCTATACTCTAACTGTCATCATTTTTTCCTTCGCGTTATACCAATTTCCACTATATGCTCTTGTGCTATTTGTGTTGTTTAGTTGCTACCACTTTGGGGAACAGCAATGGACCCATAGCTTCCAAAATCAGACTCGTCTTCCACAACTCTTTTACTTTCTATATGGGGGATTTCTGTTTTCTGCCCTCTTTTGGTCTCATGCAGAGCAAACACTATATATTATTAAGGAATTGAGTGATTTTTCAGTTCCTGCCTACTATTTTCAATGGATGACTTATCTATTTCTTGTTTTGTGTGCCTTGTTTCTACTATTTCAAATATCAACAACTCGAACGCAAATGTTTGATGTTTTATTCCAAACTGTTCTTTTGGTAGCATTGTTCTGGACCACCAACCTGATTGTTAGTTTTGGCACCTATTTCATTATTTGGCATAGCTGGCCATCGATGAAAGATCAAATACAAGCATTGTACAACAAGCCCAATGCTTATTCTTTATATATTAAAGACGCATTGCCTTACTGGTTGATTTCATTGTCGGGGTTATTTTTATTTTTTATCTATAACGATAGGATTGGATTAAACCCCCTCGCACTCTTTTTTTCTTTTTTAGCAGCCATTACCTTTCCACATGTTTTGGTCATTTTTGGTCTTCATCAAAAGACTAAACTTAGTTAGTTTATGTATTTTTACATCTTCCAAAAAGGAACTTTAAATGTTTGATCGATTTAGTAAAAAGCTAGAAGGTGCTCTTCAAGTACTCAAAGGACATGGTCGCATAACAGAAATCAATGTGGCTGAAACCATGAAGGAAATTCGGCGTGCACTCCTCGATGCAGACGTCAACTTCAAAACAGCCAAAGAATTTACTGACAATGTCAAGGAAAAGGCCTTGGGGCAAAAGGTGCTAACAACACTCAATCCAGGTCAACTACTTGTCAAAATTGTGAAAGACGAGCTTACAGACCTCATGGGGGGTCAGGCTGCTGGTCTAGATTTGAATAACAAACCAGCTGTGGTGCTTATGGCAGGCTTGCAGGGATCTGGAAAAACGACCTTTTCTGCAAAGTTGGCTACTCATTTAAAAAAGACCCAATCGAAAAAAGTACTGCTTGCTGCTTGTGATGTATATCGTCCAGCTGCGCGCGATCAACTAGAAGTGCTTGCTTCGCAAATCGACGTTGAGCTCTTCAACCAACCCGATTCAGACGATCCTATCGGCATTGCAAATGCTGCAGTTGCTCATGCAAAGAAAAATGGTCATCAAGTTGTGATTATCGATACTGCAGGCCGATTGGCTGTTGACGAGGTATTGATGGATGAAATTTCTGCCATTCACAAATCTGTTTCCCCATCCGAAACTCTGTTTGTTGTCGATTCGATGACTGGTCAGGATGCTGTCAACACTGCCAAAGTGTTTCACGACAGACTCAATTTTGATGGCGTTATTTTGACAAAGCTCGATGGGGATACTCGTGGGGGTGCTGCATTGTCGATTAAGTCTGTTGTAGATAAACCAATCAAATTTATCGGAACTGGCGAAAAACTAGACGCACTTGATTTGTTCTATCCAGATCGTATGGCTGAGCGTATTCTTGGAATGGGTGATGTGGTGTCACTGGTCGAGCGTGCACAACAAGTGTTTGACGAAGAACAGGCCAAAAAAATACAGCAAAAAGTCAAAAAGAATTCTTTTGGTTTTGATGATTTCTTAGCCCAAATCAAGCAAGTTCAAAAAATGGGGAGCATGAAAGATTTGGTCGGAATGATCCCTGGCGCTAACAAAATTTCCCCTGACGAAATAGATGAAGATGCTTTTAAAGGAATTGAAGCGATTATTCAGTCCATGACCCCAAAAGAAAGAACCCAACCAAAACTTCTGAATCACAGTCGCAAAAAACGCATTGCTCTTGGGTCTGGCTCGAACGTGGAGGATGTAAACCGATTGATTAAGCAGTTTGAACAAATGCAAAAAATGATGAAGATGGTTCAGAAGGGTGGTGCTAGTAAAATGATGCAAATGATGAAAGGCGTATGATAATTTTAGACGGAAATAAAACAAGTAATGATATCAAATTTGAACTTTCAGTTCTTGTAGATAAGTTGATGAAAAAAGGTAAACGACCACCTCACCTGGCAGCTGTATTGGTAGGAAATGATGGTGCCAGTTTAACTTATGTTGGGAGTAAGGTTCGTTCCTGTGAAAAAATAGGTTATCAATCGACCTTGATTCATTTACCAGAAACAACATCAGAAGACGAATTACTCGAGCAAATTCACAGTTTGAACACTGATAAAGAGATTGATGGTTTTATCGTTCAACTCCCTTTACCAAAACACATCGACGAAGAAAAAGTCCTCATGGCAGTTGATCCTCACAAAGACGTTGATGGGTTTCATCCAACCAATTTTGGTAAAATGACTTTGGACATGGAAAGCTTTATTCCTGCTACACCATATGGAATTGTAGAACTGTTAGACAGGTATAAGATTGATATTTCTGGAAAACATGCAGTTGTCATTGGTCGCAGCAATATTGTCGGTCGTCCGATGAGTATTTTGTTGAGTCGAAAATCATCGCCGGGCAACGCAACGGTTACACTTACACATAGCCGAACACAGAATTTAGAGACCATCACCAAAGAAGCAGACATTGTTGTTTCTGCCTTGGGTGTTCCTAATTTTTTGACCCAGGATATGATTAAAGAAGGAGCCATCATCATTGACGTTGGAATCACTCGCGTTCCCGACGCTTCAAAACCAAAGGGTTATGTGATTACTGGTGATGTGGATTACGAAAACGTCAAAGAGAAGGCGAGTTATATCACCCCAGTTCCAGGTGGTGTTGGCCCAATGACGATTGCAATGCTTTTGCAAAACACATATCATGCGTATATACGCTATGCTGACATATGAATGAAGCCCTAAAATCTGGTCAAGTCGTTCCTTTGATGGAAGAGTTTTACACCATACAGGGTGAGGGCTATCACAAAGGGAGTGCAGCCTACTTTGTTCGGATTGGAGGCTGTGATGTTGGTTGCCATTGGTGTGATGTCAAAGAGAGTTGGGATGCTGAAAAACACCCACCAACCGAAATTTCAACAATTATCAAAAATGCAAAACAATACTCCGATACAATTGTCGTGACTGGAGGTGAGCCACTGATGTGGAATATGTCACCCCTTACTGCTGGTTTGCGAAACGAAAATTTGGCAACTCACATCGAAACTTCAGGTGCTTATCCACTTTCTGGCGATTGGGATTGGATTTGCCTTTCTCCAAAAAAAAGAATGTTGCCCCTTGACGATATTTATAAAGTCGCAGACGAACTCAAAGTGATTGTGTATAATCAAAACGACTTTGTTTTTGCTGAAGAACAAGCAGCGAAAGTACAACCCAATTGCAAATTATTTTTACAACCTGAATGGAGCAAACGCGAGCAAGTGATGCCTATGATCGTTGATTATGTGCTTCAACACCCCAAATGGAAGGCATCTCTCCAAACTCACAAATACATGAACATCCCCTAAGGGCTTGAGTGTTTTGATTCTCAATTGGTTAGAGTTTATTTTTTTTAGTAAGTTTAGCCTGAAAAAAGAAACGCTATGGAATGGATAATCAATTATTTTGAGAGTATCCCCTCGGCTCACAGAAGTATGATTCTTGTAGGAGGAATCACTTTTTTTTGGTTGATTGAAGGAGTTTTACCCCTGTATCGTTTTCAATATAAAAAATGGAAACATGCGCTTCCCAACCTCTTCTTTACGCTCACAACGATAATCATCAATTTTTCATTGGCATTTACTCTCCTTCGCACAGCTGATTGGGTCACTGCAAACCAATTTGGTCTGCTCAACGCTGTTGAAATGCCACTATGGCTCTACGTGATTCTCGGGGTTATGTTGCTCGACTTTATTGGGGCATATCTTGCGCATTGGACAGAACATAAGGTAAAACCTCTTTGGATGGTACATCTTGTTCATCATTCTGATCATCATGTCGATACCACAACTGCCAATCGTCATCATCCTTTGGAGAGTATTGTTCGTTTTGTGTTCACAACCCTTGGGGTTTTTTTGATTGGGGCGCCCATAGGAGTTGTCATGCTGTACCAATCACTTTCAGCTTTGTTGAGCCAGTTTAACCATGCAAATATAAAATTGTCGCAACGTTTGGATATGCTTCTGAGTTATTTTATTGTCTCTCCAAACATGCACAAAATGCATCACCACTATGTCCTTCCATACACTGATTCAAACTATGGAAATATCTTTTCCATATGGGATCGATTGCTGGGAACATATATGTATCTAGATCCTGAAAAAATCGTCTATGGTGTTGATGTTTTTCCTGATGAAAAAGAAAACAGCTCAGTGCGAGGTCTTCTCAAACAACCTTTTCAGCCCTACAGAAAACCCACTACTGGTAGATAAGATATTTTTTTCTGATGTTTAAAAATGCGTTGATATCAGATTGCCAACTCTCTCTGATTTCTGATTCGCTCATGCCATTTTTTATCTGCGCTGCAAGAGTCGAAGTCCCAGCGTGACGTCGAAATCCAGGGTCTAAGAAAAACGCCTCAGGTTGATTGGTATGCGCAAATGCTTGGATCAGCCAATCGATGTTCACTCGATTCAGTTTGGGATGATTTCTCAAGTCAACACCATAACATGTTTTGCCATTTTCTTTAGGGTTTGAAGCTCCCGACATTGGCTTTGGAACATATTGATGATTAAAATGTGTTGCATCTAAAAAAGAAGCACCAAATTGCTGAAAGGGATCAGAAGTCCCTCGACCTGCGTTTACTGGTGTTCCTTCGAACAAACCCAAACTCGGATACAACATCAAGGATTGCATATTGGGTAAGTTTGGAGAGGGACGAGTTGGGAATTTATAAGGAGTATTGTGAGTATAATTTTTGATATTAATCACTTGGAGTGATACACTATTGTTGGTATCTAGCCACTGTTCTCCGACCAACATTTGAGCATATTCACCAATCGTCATTCCATAGACAAGAGGGATGGGAACTTTACCCAAAAAGCTTTGGTTTTCTTTTTCCATAACAGGGCCATCTACATAGTGCGCATTGGGATTGGGTCGATCGAGGACTATGACAGCAACGCCTGCATCTGCACAGGCCTCTAATACCAAATGCAAAGTAGATAAATAGGTAAAAAATCGTACACCAACATCTTGAATATCAAAAACTAGAACATCGATATCCTCCAAGTGTTTGGGAGTTGGCTTTCGCGTTTTTCCATGAAGTGAAACAATGTGAATGCCAGTTTTTGCATCAACTTCATCATCGATCAAGGCACCTGCATCATCTTTACCCCTAAACCCATGCTCTGGCGCAAATACTTTGCTGATGTCAACTCCTTGTTCGATCAAATGATCGATCAAATGAACCTTTTTTTCATCGATTATCACTAGACTACTTTGATTACCAATAACACCGACCTCCTTACCAATCAAAAGCGGCAGATATTCATCTGTCTGGTGTGCACCTGGTTGCACCTGCGCAAAAAGGCTGATGTTTGAAACAACAAAGACAAAAAAAGCGGTATTTTTGAGTAAATCAATCACAGGTTGAAAATTAGTCTGTTCATAGCCAAACGCATTATTGGTGCGAAGTCCTATAAAAATAGTGTTTCATCGCCAATTATTAAAATCGGAATCATTGCCATCACAATTGGATTGGTGGCGATGCACATTGCCATCGGCACTGGTGTTGGTTTTCAAAACAAAATCAAAGATAAAATCAGCTCATTTGAAGGGCATCTTCGTGTGTCAACCTATGAAAGCAATGCAACCAATGCCACCCTTGAAGGTATTGATTCCCAACTGATTACATCCAATGTTGAGACGCAAGACATCGCTTTTGTCAACCCAGTTGCCTATGCATCAACTGTTTTTAAAACAGACGAATACTTTACTGGTGGGTTGCTCAAAGGAATTGATTCTACCTACCAGTGGAATGCTTTTGAGGATTATCTCATAGATGGGCGAATGCCAGTTGTTGGCACCACAACGAGCAGAGAAATTTTAGTGTCTAAGCATATTGCCAAAAAATTGGGAGTTACCACAGGAGACCGAATATCATCATTTTTTTTATTTGAAGATCGACTCCCCATTCGAAGAAGTTTTGTTGTCTCTGGGCTATATGACTCTGGTTTTCCTGATTTCGATCGGCGAATTGCTTTTGCTGACTTGCGACACATTCAAAAAATATATCAATGGGAATCGCATTTGGTTGGGGCTTTTGAAATGACATTGACAGATTTTGATGATATCGAAACCTTATCTGAAAGTGTTTATGACCAAGTTCCTGCCCCTTACGACTTGAAGAACGTCAAGGAGCGCTACCCTGAGATTTTTAATTGGATCTCACTTTTCGACACCAATATCGCCCTGATTGTTATGATAATGATCATCGTTGGTGGCATCAATATGATTACTGCTTTGCTGGTGCTTATCCTCGAAAGAACGCAAATGATAGGCTTGCTTGGAGTGTTAGGGATGCAACAATGGTCAACACAGAAAGTCTTTTTGTACAATGCTGGTTATCTGATTGGAATTGGGTTGTTTTGGGGGAATTTGTTGGGTCTTGGCCTCCTTTTACTACAACACCAAACAGCTTGGATTACCCTCGATCCCACATCCTACTACGTCACTACAGTACCAACTGCATTTGATGTGCCTATGATAGCTGCAATCAATATTGGAACCTTTGTTATTTGTTTATTAATGCTGTTGATTCCTTCATTTATAATATCCAAAGTCACACCCATTCGAGCGTTGCGAAGAGTGTAAAGCCCATATTTCTTCTGCCAATACATTTCTTATCTCTGCTCTATACAGTACATTTGCAGCATGAAATATGCGAAGAATATCCTTGAAACTATAGGCAACACCCCCTTGATTAAGCTCAACTCAATCACGAATTCGATCGATGCACTGGTGTTGGCAAAGGTGGAATATTTTAATCCTGGCAATTCTGTCAAGGATCGAATGGCACTCAAAATGATTGAAGATGCAGAGGCAGATGGACGACTTCAACCAGGAGGTACCATCGTTGAAGGGACATCTGGCAACACTGGGATGGGTCTGGCGATTGCTGCCATTGTCAAAGGATATAAACTGATTTGTGTATCCAACGACAAGCAATCCCCAACCAAATTTGATGTGTTGCGTGCTGTGGGTGCGGAGGTGGTTGTTTGTCCTACTGATGTGCCAGCCGAAGACCCTCGTTCGTACTATTCGACTTCGAAGCGTATTGCAGAGGAAACACCCAACGCCTGGTATGTGAACCAATATGACAACCCTTCCAATGCAGTTGCTCACTATGAGCAAACAGGCCCAGAAATTTGGAAGCAAACAGACGGAAAAATCACTCACTTTGTTGTTGGGGTGGGTACAGGTGGAACGATCTCTGGCGTGGCGAAATACTTAAAAGAAAAAAATCCAGCCATAAAAATTTGGGGGATTGATACTTATGGCTCTGTTTTTAAGAAGTATCACGAAACTGGTGTTTTTGATGAAAAAGAAATATACCCTTATGTCACAGAAGGAATAGGGGAGGACATCCTACCAGAAAATGTTGACTTTGACTTGATTGATGCCTTTGAAAAGGTCACTGACAAAGACGCTGCAATATACACACGTAAGCTTGCAAGGGAAGAAGGTATTTTTGCAGGAAACTCGTGTGGAGCTGCCATCAAAGGGGTCTTACAACTCAAAGAACACTTTGGTCCTGACGATGTTGTGGTGGTGTTGCTACACGATTCTGGTAGTCGCTATGTAACTAAAATCTACAATGACGACTGGATGCGTGAAAAAGGGTTTTTGGAGTAGAGTTTATGACTTAATCATTTTTTTGGTTACCATTCCAGCTGTGGAGCTAACTCTTACTAGATTTAGCACTTTCGCTACCCTAAATTAAAAACAATACTGATTTTCAGCAATCACTTTATCAGCGATTTGTTTGCGTAAGCCTATCACATTTGGGTGGTTCGCATACTTTGTAAACCGTTTTAGCCCCATAAGAAGCATTTTTTGTTCATCCCCTTCTGCTGAGGAGATGATGGCTTCTTTCCCTTTGGATTGTATTTTTTCAACTGCTTGAAATAGATATAGTTTTGTCATCGCGAGTTGCGTTTCCTGTGCGTCAACCCCATATCGATTGATGTTTTTTTCTGTGCGAAGTATCGCCGATTCCACCAAATAGATTTCAATCAAAATATCAGAAACAGCCAACAAAAGCTGTTGGTGTTGTTCAAGCTCTGTTCCATACTTCTGCACGCCAGCACCTGCAATCATCAAAAACACCTTTTTAAGGTTTTTGAGGATCGATTTTTCCTCACTTAATGGCGCTGAAAAATCTGGCGTATCAAACGATGGGATACCCAAAAGTTCCTCGCCAACAGCTGTTGCAGGGCCAATCAAATCAAGATGACCCTTCATGGCTTTTTTGATTAGCATGCCAACAGTTAGCATTCGATTGATTTCATTGGTACCCTCATATATTCGAGAGATACGAGCATCTCGCCAGGCCGATTCCATTGGCATCTCTGCCGAATAGCCCATACCACCAAAAATCTGAATGCCCTCGTCTGTGCAGTCTTGGGTGTGTTCAGAAACAGCAACTTTTAAAATGGAACATTCGATCACATATTCTTCAACTCCTTTCAACTCGGCCTCTTGATGACTTATTCCCGATTCGGCTCTGAGGGCAATACGATCTTCGATGTCTTTCGCAGCACGATAACAACCCGATTCCCCTACGTAACAATTTGTAGCCATATTTGCTATTTTTTGCTTGATCGCTCCAAATTGACTGATGGGTGTTTTGAATTGTATTCTTTCGTTGGCATAGCGAACGCTTTCACTCACTGTTCGGCGTTGTGCGTCGATACAAGCAACAGCAAGTTTAATTCGACCAACATTGAGTGCATTCATCGCAATTTTAAATCCATTGCCACGCTCCGAAAGCATATTTTCAACAGTTACTTTGGTATCACTAAAAAAGACTTGCCTAGTCGATGATGCATGAATCCCTAGCTTATGCTCCTCTTCTCCCAAAGTAATTCCATTTTCGGGGTCGTAAGGCACAATAAAACCAGTGATGTTTTTATCATCTTCTATACGTGCAAAAACAATCATCACACTTGCATAACCTGCATTGGAAATCCATATTTTTTGACCACTGATTTTATAGTGAGTGCCATCATCAGAAAGAACAGCTTTTGTCTTTCCACTGTTTGCATCTGACCCTGCACCAGGCTCAGTGAGACAATAACATCCAATTTCCTCACCAGAGGCGAGTTTGGGTACATATTTTTGTTTTTGTTCCTCTGTTCCATAGAGAACAATGGGCATGACACCAATGCCAGTGTGCGCACCATAAGCAGTTGATAAAGAGCCAGTTGCTCCTGAAAAATAATCACATACGAGCATTGTTGACACGAACCCCATTTCAAGTCCACCATAGGCCTCAGGTACACCAATCCCTAAAAAACCAAGCTCCCCTGCTTTTCGCATCAACTCAAATGTGAAGTCATAGTCTTTCTGCTCAAAACGATGCTTGTTGGGCCATACCTCACGATCGATAAATTCCTTCACAGCGTCACGCATCATGCGTTGTTCTTCGCTAAAGTCCTCAGGTGTAAAAACATTTTCTGGGTGGGTTTCTTGCAACAAAAAAGCACCACCTCTCGTTTTTGTTATTTCTTTCGTTTCCATAATTTTTATATTAATTCATAAATACCTGCAGCACCTTGTCCAGTACCAACACACATTGTTACCATTCCATATTTTTGTTTTCTCTTCTTCATCTCATCAAACAACTGTACAGACAGTTTGGTCCCTGTACAACCCAATGGGTGTCCAAGTGCAATGGCACCACCATTTACATTGACAAGCGTAGGGTCGATGTCGAGTTCTCGAATCACAGCAAGTGATTGTGCAGCAAAGGCCTCATTGAGTTCGATTTGCTCTATGTCCTTGAGCTTCAGACCAGCTTGATCCAACGACTTTGGAATCGCAGCCACAGGCCCAATTCCCATAATCTTGGGTGGAACGCCTGCAGTTGCATAGCTCACCAGCCTAGCAATAGGAGTGAGGTTGTGTTTTTTTACCATGTCCTCTGTCATCATTAATAGCACAGCTGCTCCATCACTGGTTTGAGAGGAGTTCCCAGCTGTTACAGACCCATTATTGGCAAACACAGGGCGCAATCTTGCCAAAGCTTCCAAACTGGTGTCAGCTCTTGGTCCTTCGTCTCGATCAACAGTATAGGTGCGTGTTGCTTTTTTACCATTGTCATCGACATATACTTCGTCAATGTCAATGGGTACAATCTGATCAGTGAAGGCCCCATTTTTTTGTGCTGCAAGTGCTTTTTGATGCGATTCATATGCAAAAGCATCTTGGTCATCTCTAGAGATATTGTACTGGTTGGCAACTGCCTCAGCAGTGAGACCCATACCCCAATAGTAATCTTCATTTCCTTCTTTGGCTACTTTGTAATCAGGTGCAGGCTTATAACCACCCATGGGAATATAGCTCATGCTTTCAACACCACCAGCGATGATGCACTCTGCCATTCCAGATTGGATTTTGGCATTCCCCATGGCAATCGTCTCTATTCCCGAAGCACAATAACGATTGACAGTCACTCCTGGTACTTCGATTGTTTTGAGCCCCATCAACGATATGAGTCGAGCCATGTTTAGACCTTGTTCAGCCTCTGGCATTGCATTTCCGATGAGCACATCATCAATTGCATTGACGTCAAAATCGTCAAGGGTACTCATCATATGTTCAATGGTTTCGGCAGCGAGTTCATCAGGTCGTTTGAATCTGAATAAACCTCTTGGCGCTTTGCCAACTGCTGTTCGGTATGCTCTTACAATGTAGTTTGTTTTCATGTGTTAATTTCTTAAAGGTTTACCAGTTTTAAGCATATGTTGTATGCGCTCGAGTGTTTTACGCTCTGTACAAAGAGATAAAAATGCCTCTCTTTCAATATCTAGAAGGTATTGCTCAGAAACATAAGATGGCTGCGAAAGATCACCACCAGCCATGACGTATGCCAATTTATTGGCAATTTTTTTGTCGTGCTCCGATATATATTGTGCTGCTTCCATTGCGTCTGTGCCTACCAAAAACATCCCAAGTGCTTGTTTGCCAAGAACCTTCACATCTTTTCTCGCCATTGGTTTGGTGTATCCAGATTCTGCGAGTAAAATGGCATGTTTTTTAGCAATCGTAATTTGTTGGTCGGCATTGACAACAACAACGTCTTTTCCTTGTTGTAAGATGCCCAAGTCGTATGCTTCGTAAGCAGATTTGGCAACTTTGGCCATTCCTATCGTTAGAAAATATTCTTGTAACACATTGAGTTCCACATCATTTTTACGAAACGAATCGGATGCACGAAGTGCCATCTCTTTTGATCCACCACCACCTGGAATCAAGCCAACACCAAATTCAACCAAACCAATATAGGTTTCAGCTGCTGCAACAACCTTGTCTGCATGTAAGCTCAACTCACAGGCTCCTCCTAGCGTAAGTGTGTGAGGTGCTGCGACAGAGGGGATGGATGAATAGCGCATGCGCATCATGGTGTCTTGAAAGTATTTGATAGCCATATTGAGATCATCATATTCTTGCTCGACAGCCAACATAAATATCATTCCAATATTTGCCCCAGCAGAAAAATTTGCCCCTTGATTCCCAACCACAAGTGCTTGAAAATCCTTTTCAGCAACATCAATTCCTTTGTTGATCCCCAGCAAAACGCCACCTCCAATGGTATTCATTTTAGAATGGAACTCGACATTCAGCACACCATCTCCGATGTCAATGAGCGAGCATTCATCGTTTTTCCAGACTGTGTTTGAGGTTCTGAGGTGATCTAAAATAATGAAACTGCTCTGACCAGGGATAGCATTCATCTTCTTGCTCTCAACGTCGTAAAAGCTCTGACTACCATCTTCCAAAGCATAAAAACTTTGGTTGTTTCCTTTGGCCATTGCAATGACCCAATCTGCAACTTTGTGACCTGCTTCTTTCATCAGTTCAACGCCTGTTTCAAGTCCAATCGCATCCCAAATTTCAAATGGGCCATGCGTCCATCCAAAGCCAGCTTTCATGGCGTCATCGATACGATAAACTTCATCAGAAATTTCTGGAATTCGATGTTGGATATAAGCAAACAGTTCACCAAAATTTTTTCGATAAAATGCGCTTGCCTTGTCTTTTCCTGAAATTAAAATGGGATAACGATCAGCGAGATCGTCAATTGATTTTGTTTTTTCTAGGGTGTCGAATTGTGCACGCTTTTTTGCACGATATTCCAGAACATTCAGATCTAAAGTTAAGATTTCTGACTTCCCTTTTTCGCCCTTTACCTTTTTATAAAAACCCTGTCCACTTTTGGAACCAAGCCACTGCTTTTCCATCATGGTGGCTATAAATTCAGGCAGCTTGAATACCTCTCTGCGCTCATCGTTTTCACAGTTTTCATATAGCCCATTTGCTACATGAACCAATGTGTCGAGACCAACGACATCTACAGTTCGAAACGTTGCTGATTTGGGCCTGCCGATCACAGGGCCTGTGAGCTTGTCGATTTCTTCTACAGTCAACCCCATATCCTTCACTTGATGAAAGAGGCTTTGAATGCAAAAAATACCTATTCGATTCCCAATAAAAGCAGGGGTGTCTTTGGCAAGAACCGATCGTTTGCCCAAAAAAGTTGTCCCATAATCAATCAAAAATGAAGTCACTTCTGGCAGACAATTGGGGCCTGGAATGACCTCAAAAAGTTTTAAATAGCGAGGAGGGTTGAAAAAATGGGTCACAGCAAAATGCTTTTGAAAATCATCCGATCGCCACTTGTTCATCATCGCTATCGGGATTCCAGAAGTATTGGAAGTGATCAGTGTGCCAGGGGTTCTATGCTTTTCGATTTGTTCAAAAACACTTTGTTTGATGTCAAGCCTTTCGACCACCACCTCGATAATCCAGTCCACATCAGCGATTTTTGAAATATCATCTGACAAATTCCCTGTGTGGATTCGTTTTTTAAAATCAGCGTGATAAAGAGGTGCTGGATTGGATTTGATCGCTTGTAAAAGGTTGGTGTCAACGATGCGATTGCGAACAGCTGCATCGCTGAGTGCCAATCCTTTTGCCTTTTCTTTTTCATTCAACTCATTTGGTGCAATGTCTAGTATTAATACCTCAACACCAATATTTGCAAAATGGCATGCAATAACAGAACCCATGATTCCAGATCCTATGACTGCCACTTTTGATATTCTTCTTGTACTCATGATACTTGTTTTTGGGGGATAAAAATTGATCTGTCTTGTACTTTTTGCAAAATTAATTCGACGACTTTATAAAATGATTCGAGGTCTTTTTCGCTAACTGCCTCTTCAATTGATTGATTAAACTGAATCACAATTTCTTTTGATAATGAACGTTTTTCAAGCCCTTCTTTTGTCAATTTTATCAAAACACCTCTACCATCATCTGGATTGGGTTCTCTTCGAATCAGACCTTGATTCTCCATAGTCTTTAGTGTGCGCGACAAGCTGGTTGATTCCATGCCCATACGAGGACCCAATGAGGTGGACGAAACGCCTTCTTCAGTATCTATACTCAATAGGGCTAACCCTGTTGCCATGCTCGCCCCATATTTGGATGCCTCTTCATTATACATTTTAGAAACAGCTTGCCATGTGGCACGTAAAAAGTGATCAATTGTTTTTGTTCGCATAAATTCAAATGTAATAAAATTTTATTATGCACGCATAATAAATGAAAGAAAAAAAAAGAGAGATTATGAATAAATCTCTTCAATTAGTGGTTTGTATTTTTCAGCAATGATTTTTCTTTTGAGTTTCATTGTGGGGGTGAGGTGCCCTGCGTCAATACTCCAAACATCATCTGTTAGTCTAAACGCTTTTACCTTTTCCCATTGGGCAAAGTTGCTATTTGCGTTTTCAACATCAGCGTTTATTTTTTCAATCACTTTATTGTCTTGAATCAGTTTTTTCTGTGTCAAAGGTTTTTCAGTATGACCTAACCACTCATTCACAGCTTCAAAATTGAGTTGAATAAAAGCCGAGGGAAATTTTTGATTTTCACCAATCACCATGACTTGGTCGATTAAGGTCGATTGCTTGATTACATTTTCAATCACTTGTGGGGCGACATATTTACCCCCCGATGTCTTAAATATTTCTTTTTTGCGATCAGTGATCACCAAAAAGCCATCATCGTCCAAATGGCCAATGTCACCAGTGTGGAAGTAACCACCTTTGATGACCTTATCTGTCAATTCTTGGTTTTTGTAATAGCCCATCATTATGTTTGGACCCTTACAAAGGATTTCGCCATCCTCTGCAATTATTACCTGCACTTGATCGACTACTTTACCCACACTGCCGATTCGGAAATTTCCATTTCTCATATCATTGACAGAGATGACAGGCGAAGTTTCGGTCAAACCATACCCTTCAACAACTGTTAGCCCTGCAGCTGTAAACACCTGCGCAAGGCGAGGTTGAAGCGCAGCACTACCAGAGGCAATGAGTTTCAAATTACCACCGAGCGCAGCTTTCCATTTTTTAAATATCAATGCTCTTGCAATCGATAGTTTGATACTGTAAACAAAACCATTTTTTTTATAAGGCTCATAAGCAAGACCAATATCAACAGCCCAATTGAATAATTTCTTTTTGACCCCAGTAAGGGTTTGTCCCTTGCCATAAATTTTGTCATATAGTTTTTCCAACAAGCGAGGAACAGCAGTCATTACATCAGGATTGACTTCATTGAGGTTTTCACCAATGGTCTCGAGCGATTCTGCAAAATGAACTTCAGTTGATGTGACTTGATACAAGTATATCAACATTCTTTCATAGATGTGGCATAGTGGTAAAAAGCTCAATGCTACTGCTTTGCCTGTCTCAAGTGGCAAACGTTTCTGCGCTGCAAACACATTTGATACGATGTTTTTGTGACTTAGCATCACTCCTTTTGGAGTCCCAGTAGTCCCAGAAGTATATATAATTGTAGCCAAATCAAGTGGCAAAACAGATTCTTTAATGGCCTGTACTTTTGGCTGGTGGGCAGCATCTCTTCCCAGCTCAAGCACCTTAGTCCAGTGCTGACAACCCTTGATTTGATCAAAACAATACACTTCTTCAAGGTTTGGGCATTCTTTTCTAATGGTTTTGATTTTGTTATACACTTCCACATCAGACACAAAACAGAACTTAGATTCTGAATGGTTGATAATGTAAGCATAATCTTCGGCTGTGATGGTCGGATAAATCGGTACATCGATCCCACCAATTTGAAGTACGCCAACGTCAACTATGGACCATTCTGTTCGGTTGTTGGAGGAGATAATGGCGACCTTATCACCTTTACTCACACCAAGTTGTAACAGACCACGACTGATTTGATTCGATTTTTCTAAATGTTCTTCTGATGAAGTGGATACCCACTTGCCATCGTACTTTGTGTTAAAAGCACGTGATAGTGGAAAATGCTTTGCTTGATTCTCAATAAAATCAAATAAACGTGTTGGAGTGTTCAATTTAACTTTCATTTTATTGCCGAATAACAAATATGCATTTATTTATTGAAAAGAAAAAATCATTGACCTACTGACCCATTTGAAACCACTTGTTGGCATCAACAAGGGCCTTCACCCATGGTGAGATGATATCCTCTTTTCTCTCATCAGGGTAATGTGCCCAATTCCAAGAGAAGATGGAACGTTCTAAATGAGGCATCATCACAACATGACGCCCATCATCACTACTCAAAATTGCAGTTCCATAATCTGATCCATTTGGGTTTGCAGGGTAGTGGTTATAGGAGTATTTGCCTACAATTTGATAATCACTTTCCTCCAATGGAAGCGCAAAACGACCCTCTCCATGCGCTGACCAAATTCCCAGTCTCGTGCCACTCAAGCCCTGAAACAACACAGTGTTGTTGGATTGAATATCAATGGTGCTAAATACACATTCAAATTTTCCAGAATCGTTGTGTTTCATTTTAGGCTTTTGCTTATGAGTGGGGTGCAATAAACCCAATTCAACAAAAAGCTGACAACCATTACAAACACCTAAAGAAAGCGTATCTGGACGTTGAAAGAAGTCTGTAATTGCTTTTTTGGCAAGGGCATTGTATGTGAATGTACCTGCCCACCCTTTGGCAGAGCCAAGCACATCCGAGTTTGAAAACCCTCCAACAGCTACAATCAATTGTACATCGCGAAGATCTTCTTGCCCAGACATCAAATCTGTCATATGAATATCCTTGACTTCAAAGCCAGCCAAATCCATCATGTAGGCCATCTCACGTTCAGAGTTACTTCCTTTTTCGCGTATAATTGCTGCCTTGATTCGCTGATCTTGATTGACATTGGGCAGCTTTCCATCAAATGAGGATGGGAATGAAAAGGTCAGTGGTGTTTTTTCGATGCTTTCAAATCGTTCTTTTGCTTTTGCAGGAACTGTTTGATGGTTGTCCATCAAATAAGAGGTTGTCATCCAATGTTTTCGATAGGTGGGGATATGAAAATCAAAGCGATCACTTCCAAAATGAATTTTGACAATATCTGATTCGTTGACTTCACCGATTTCGAAAATGGAGACGCCTTTACTTTTGAGTTGCTGTGCGCTTTCAGCATTGATTTGAATCACAACAGCAGGGTTTTCAGCGTATATTATTTGTGGATCAAATGAAGATAAGTCAATGCGCAACCCAATATTATTTTCAGCAAAACACATCTCCAGTAAAGTGGTTATGAGACCTCCCGAACCAATGTCATGCCCAGCATAGATTTTACGCTTTTTGACAAGCCTCTGTATGGCATCAAAATTCACTTTAAACTGCGCGGCATCACTCACATCAGCTGCTTGATGCCCTACACAATTTTTGAGTTGTGCATAGGCAGTTCCTCCAAGTTGACAGTTTTGATCGCTCATTGGAATATAGTAGAGCTTCCCTTTGTTGGGACGTGCCATCGGGCGAACAACACTTTTGATATCGCTACAATGTGCAGATGCAGATATGATGACAGTTCCTGGCGCCAACACTTCTTTGTCGCTATACTTTTGTTTCATCGATAAAGAATCTTTTCCTGTTGGGATATTGACACCCAGAGAAATCGCAAAAGCAGCACAGGCTTCAACAGCACTGTAAAGGCGTTCGTCTTCCCCTTGATTGTTGCAGGGCCACATCCAATTGGCAGAAAGGCTAATAGCACTAAATCCATTTTCAATAGGAGCCCAAATTATGTTTGTCAATGCTTCAGCGATTGAAATTCGACTCCCTGCTGCAGCATCAATCAGGGCAATTGCTGGAGCATGACCGATAGAGGTTGCAATTCCTTTTTCCCCCAAATAATCGAGTGCAACGACCCCACAGTTTGCCAGTGGCAGTTGAAGTGATCCAACAGTTTGTTGTTGGGCAACACGACCACCAACACAGCGATCAACTTTGTTTGTCAGCCAATCTTTGCACGCAACGCTTTCCAGTTGGAGTAAGTTTTCGACATCGCTGTAGAGTTTCTTGAGGTCAAATGGCACATCTGAAAGCTGTGTTTCTTGACGCTGATCGACTAAAACAGTTTTTGGTGTTTTGCCAAAAAAATCATCAATAGACAAGTCAATCGGCTTGGTTTTTTTGCTTTCAGAATGCACCACAAAACGATTGTCTTCAGTGATATATCCCACGTCAAACAGAGGTGCTCTTTCTCGTTCTGCAATTTTTTGCAAGTTCGGAAGGTCTTTTTCACTGACAATCAAGCCCATTCGTTCTTGCGACTCGTTTCCAATAATTTCTTTTGCCGAAAGTGTTTTGTCGCCAATCGGCAAGGCATCGATATTGATGATCCCTCCAGTGTTTTCAACAAGTTCTGAAAGGCAATTGAGGTGGCCACCTGCTCCATGATCGTGAATTGATATGATCATGTTATCATCAGATTCTGCCAATGCTCGAATCACATTGGAAACTCGTTTCTGCATTTCGGGGTTGGAGCGCTGCACAGCATTGAGTTCAATTCCAGAAGAGAAATCACCTGTATCAGCAGACGATACTGCAGCTCCTCCCATACCAATACGATAATTATCTCCACCCAGTATCACAATACGATCTCCTTTTTTTGGCGTTCTTTTGGCACTGTGATCGGCATGCGCATAACCAACACCTCCAGCAAGCATAATAACTTTATCATAGCCTATTGTTCGACCATTTTCCTCATGCTCAAAAGTCAATAAAGAACCAGTGATGAGAGGTTGTCCAAACTTATTTCCAAAATCACTTGCTCCATTGGATGCTCGGATCAGAATATCCAATGGTGTTTTATACAGCCAGTCCCGCGGAGGTTGATGCTCCCAAGGGCGATTGGGTTTGGTTCGAGGATAAGAAGTCATATAAACAGCTGTTCCTGCCAAGGGAATCGACCCTGTGCCACCTGCCATCCGATCTCTTATTTCACCCCCAGAACCTGTGGCAGCGCCACTAAATGGCTCGACAGTGGTGGGGAAATTGTGCGTTTCTGCCTTAAGCGAAATGATAGATGGAATGCTCTTTTTTCTGTAAACACCTGCTTGGTCTGCGTGTTGGGGTGAAAACTGTTCGATGATCGGGCCTTTTATAAAAGCGACATTGTCTTTGTATGCAGAGACTAGGTTTTTTGGGTGTTTTTTTGAAGTGTTTTTAATCAAAGAAAATAATGATTCTTCTTTTTGAATACCATCGATGTCAAATGACCCATTGAAGATTTTATGACGACAATGCTCTGAATTTACTTGCGAAAAACCAAACACTTCTGAGTCGGTTAATGAACGTCCGAGCTGCTTTGATAATTGCTCAAGATAACTCACTTCATCACTGTTTAGCGACAGCCCTTCAGCTTTATTATAGGCAGAGATATCGTCGATTTCACGAATGGGTTCTGGTTTGATGTCGATGCTAAACAAGTTTTGATCCAAACCATCAAAACGTTCAGACGTCATTGGATCAATGGTTTCGTCTGCTGCCAAAGGGGTGAATTGCTCAATTCGAACAATCCCTTCAATCCCCATATTTTGTGTAATCTCAACTGCGTTGGTGCTCCAAGGCGTAACCATGCTCACTCGTGGACCTAAATAAACACCATCGATTGTAGTGTTTTGAAGATAGGGTTGATCGCCAAATAGCCAGCTGAGTTTAGAGATGACATCTGCATCAATAGATGTTTGAATCTGCAAGGCAAAGATGCGTTGGGTTGTATCCCCAAAAAAACAAATCATAGACACAGAATGATGTACAAAAATAATTAATTGATTGCTTGTAGGGTATGGATAATGATAGGAAAGTATGAATCCTTTTCACTTATTTATCAACAATTATGATCGAATTATTCTTGCCATATAGAAGCCATCAAAACCACTTTTGGCAGGGCTTATGAAGTTATCTTTTTCGAGTGTAAATTCAGTTCCTTTTGGTGATTTTAAAAACTGCTCTACTTGCTCTTGGTTTTCCTCTTTCAGTATCGAGCAGGTTGCATAGATCAGTTTCCCACCAGGTTTAACCATCGACGCATAAGCACTTAAAATTTGTTGTTGTGTTTGCTTTACTCTTTCTAAAAAATCAGCATCAATTTTCCATTTTGCATCAGGGTTGCGACGCAACACACCTAGACCAGTACAAGGGGCATCGATCAACACACGATCAGCACGATTTTGTAGTTTTTTAATCACCTTGTTCGAGCTGATTTGTCTTGTCGTGATGTTGTGTGCCCCTGCACGTCGTGCTCTTCTTTTCAATTCATGTAGTTTGTGTGAATAAATATCCAGTGCTGTGAGTTGCCCTTTGTTTTCCATCAATGCAGCGAGGTGTAAACTCTTACCACCAGCACCCGCACAAGCATCGATTACCTGCATCCCAGGTGATACTTCTGCGAAATATCCAACGAGCTGCGAAGAAGCATCTTGCACCTCAAAGAAACCCTTTTGAAACGATTCAGTGTCAAACACATTTGCCCTTTCTTCCAAAATCAGAGCATCTGGATAGGAGGGGTGTGAAACGAGCTTGAACCCCTCTAGAGTTAATTCTTTTTGAAGGATTTTAGGGTTTGTTTTTAATCGATTGACGCGCAGCACCACACTTGCTTGGGTGTTGAGTGCGTCGAGCTCATCTCGCCATTTGCTTTCCCCAAAATTGGCAACGCCAATGTTATCCAACCAATCTGTAATCGAGCATACCAAAGCTCGATGTTTTTGAAGACCATCAAATTTTCCCTTGACCCTTCGAGCAGGTGTTTTCTGAACCTCGTCCCAAGGAGGAAGTGAAATGCCTTGTAGCACCCACCTCACGCTGAGCAGCCGCCAGAGATTCGAATTGCTAAAGGTCTCTTTCACATCAGCCAATTCGGCATAAAGGCGTTTCCAACGAATGATTTCATAAGTGTTTTCAGCAATAAACCCACGATCTCGCTTCCCCCAACGCTTGTCTGACTTGAGCATTTTTGCAATGACCTTATCTGCCTGTTTGCCTTGGTTAAAAATAGCCTCCAAACAGTTGACCACAGCAACTGCAAGGTTTTTGTGGAGTCGTACTTGCTTATGCCCCTTCTTCATCGAGTGATTATTGAAAAGATTGGAGTTCGATGAGTTTGTTGTAGGCACCCTTTTTGGAAATCAATTCATCATGTGTACCTCTTTCAACAATCTTTCCATTCTGTAAAACAATAATCAAATCTACATTCTGTATGGTTGATAAACGATGGGCAATGACAATGGATGTTCTACTTTTCATCATTTCGATCAGTGCGTCCTGTACCAGTCGTTCAGATTCTGTGTCTAGGGCAGAAGTTGCCTCATCTAAGATGAGAATCTCTGGATTTTTAAGCACAGCCCTAGCGATCGATAGTCTTTGTTTTTGCCCACCTGAAAGCTTGTTTCCTCGTTCTCCAATCACTGTATCAAATCCTTGGGGAAGGGCCTTGATAAACGATAATGCGTTAGCAATTTCAGCTGCATTTTGAAGTTCTTTTTCATTGGCGTCAGGCTTTGCAATTCGAAGATTATTCGCAACAGTATCGTTGAACAAAATAGCCTCTTGCGTAACGATTCCCAGAAATGAACGCAGCTTGTCTTTGGTCAATTTTCGAATGTCTGTACCATCGATAGAAATGGAACCATCACTAATATCATAAAATCGAGGGACAAGATTTGCAATGGTTGTTTTACCTCCACCAGAGGGTCCAACGAGTGCTACAGATGATCCTTTTGGGATGCTCAAATTGAGCTTTTCAATCACAATTTTATCTTCATAGGCAAATGAGACATTATCAAATACTACTTCTTTTTTGAAAGCGTTTAGTCCCTCAGGTTTTTCTGGATCCTTGATGGGGTTGTTGGTTTCGAGTATTTCAAGGATACGAGCAGCAGCTGCATTCCCTTTTTTGATGCTGTACAATGCTTTACTAATGCCTTTTGCAGGGGTTAATACACCATATGCCAATGCCAAAAAGGTGAGAAAGGCTGCAGCGTTGAGCTCTTTTTCCACAAGCACCAAACTGCCACCATACCACAATAAAATTCCAAAGACACCAATGCCTAAAAATTCACTGAGAGGGCTCGATAAGTTCATCCGATTGATCAAACTATTTGATAGTTTAAATAAGCGTTGATTCGTTGCTTTAAAATTATTTTGAAACGCTTTTTCTGCTCGAAAAGCTTTAATGATATTGAGTCCACCAATGGTCTCTTCAATCTTGGAAAGAATATCACCAACTTCAATTTGAACCTTATTTGATTTGGGTTGTAGTGTCTTTCCTATTCTTGAAATGATAATACCAGCAAATGGTACAAACAACAGCACAAATATTGAGAGTTGAGGACTGATGCTGAACATCATAATCAGCGCAAATAAAATTGTGAGTGGTTCGCGAATGAGCAGCTCGAGTATGGATAAAAAGCTATATTGAACTTCAGTAACGTCGTTTGAAACACGCGACATAAAATCACCTTTTCGCTTTTCAGTAAAGTGTGCAATCGACAAATTAGTAATTGTGTTGTACAATGCGATTCGGATATCTTTTAAAATCCCGTTGCGCAAAAAAGTGATGAAAAACAGCGCGATGTAGTTGAATAGATTTTTTAATAAAAAGGTGACTAAAATCAAGGAAATCACCAATACTAAAGCACGCTGTGGGTCATCGCTGGCATAACGAGTGACTTCAAAACTCATTCGTTCAGAGATGTAAGTTTTAAAATCTAACGCGCCTGAAAAGGAGGGTTTGGTGTAAACAGCTCGGTTTTCCCCAAACAATACTTCCAACATCGGCATAAGCACCAAAAATGAAAACGCATTGAAGAAAGCATACAAAATATTAAAGAAAATATTCAGCGCCATGTACTTAGAGTAGGGCTTGGCAAATCGAAATATTTTCCAAAAATAGGTCATGCTGTTAATCCTAATTGCACGCACATACGATCAATTCTATCGATTAAATCTGAGCGCAATGCAGTGTATTCTAAACGATTATTGAACGGACAGTGAACACTGAAATAAAATTTGATTTTTGGCTCAGTGCCGCTCGGTCGCGCTGCGACTTTGGTGCCATTTTCAGCTGTAAATATAATGACATCTGATTTGGGAAGCGTCATCTTTTCTTTTTTACCACTCTTACAGTCGAGTTTTATTCCTGTTTTAAAATCCTCAATGGTTTCAATCACAACACCATCGATTTCACTGGGTGGTGTTTTTCGAAGATTGTCCATCATTTTTTTTATCTCATGTGCACCCTCTTTTCCTTTTTTTACAAATGAGACCAGTTTTTCTTGATACAACCCAAATGCTTCATAGGCTTTTAGCAGCTGGTCGAAAAAGGTTTCACCATTTGATAGGGCAGTAGATTCGACTTCACATGCGAGTAATGATGATGTGATGGCGTCTTTATCTCGTAAAAAATCCCCAACCATAAATCCAAAACTCTCTTCGCCGCCTCCTACAAAAGCTTCATCAGGATAATCTTCAATCATTTTAGCAATCCATTTAAAACCTGTCAAGCCTATTTTGCAATCGAGGTTGTAATATGATGCCAACTTTTCCATCATGGGGGTTGAAACAACAGTTGACCCAATGAAATAAGCTTTGTTTTGATCTCGTTTGAGATGTTCCAAAATAAACTGGGTCATTACAATCATCGTTTGATTGCCATTGAGGAGTTCCAACTCGCCCTTTTGATTTCGAACAGCTATCCCTAATCGATCTGCATCAGGGTCAGTGCCAATCACAATGTTAGCATTGACTTCCTCTGCTTTTTGTAGTGCCAAAGCTAGCGCTGCAGGTTCTTCAGGGTTGGGAGAGTCTACTGTTGGAAAATCTCCATCTGGCTCAGCTTGTTCATCTACAATATAGACTTGTGAGTAGCCTGCTTTTTGCAACACAGCTGGAATAGCAGTAATCGATGTGCCGTGAAGTGAAGTGAATACAATTTTGAGTTTTGATCGATCGCCATTCCCCAGTCGACCATTGGCAACGCAAGCATCTTGAAAGACCTCATCTACTTCTTTGTCTATAGATGTAATATTCTCTGATTTGGCAACAAATTGAATGTCAGAAAATTGAGTGGCATTGATTTCTTCAATAATCGCATTGTCGTGTGGTGGTACAATCTGCCCACCGTCTTCCCAATAGACCTTGTAGCCATTATATTCAGGTGGGTTGTGGGAGGCAGTAAGAACAACACCACATTGAGCGCCCAACTCACGCACAGCGAATGACACTTCAGGGGTTGGCCGAAGTGCCGAAAAAAGATAGACATGAATGTCGTTGGCAGAAAAAATATCTGCCACAGTTTGCGCAAGTGTATCGCTTTGGTGTCTACAGTCATACCCAATAATGACCTTTGCTTGTTTGTTAGGAAATTTTTTTTTGATGTAGTTGCTTAGTCCTTGGGTGTTGCGGCCAAAAGTATATCGATTCACTCGATTGGTGCCAACGCCCATGATGCCGCGCATACCCCCAGTCCCAAATGATAGGTTGGTATAAAAGGCATCTTCTAACGCTTTGGGGTTGTTTAAAAGGGCAGTAACTTTTTCTTGTGTTTCTTTGTCAAAAGGCTCTTTTTGCCATTTGGCAACCTGTGCCATAAAGTTGTCATCCATTCGATTTAATTACAAGCAACAAATTTAGGTAATCATTTGATTTTTAACCCCTAAATTGTTTCGTAAATCCTATAATTCGGAATTTTGTTTCGACTTCTTAGAAACAACTCTGCTAAAAACCCAGCAAGAAAAAACTGACTTCCTAAGATCATGGTCGTTAAGGCAATGTAAAACTCAGGTCTTTCGGTAATCAGTCGGCCTTCTGTTTCTAGATAGAGTTTATCGATCCCTAGGTACAAAGCAAAGCCAAAACCAGTGACGAGCATCAATGTTCCAACCAACCCAAAAAAATGCATGGGTCGTTTGCCAAATCGCTGTAAAAAAAGAAGTGTGATCAGATCCAAAAACCCATTGACAAATCGTTTGGGACCAAACTTGGTTTTCCCATATTTTCGTGCACTGTGTTCAACAACCTGTTCCCCAATGGCACTATATCCAGCATGCTTGGCCAACAGTGGGATGTATCGATGCATTTCACCAAGGACTTGAATCGATTTTACAACTTCTTTTCTGTATGCCTTCAGGCCACAGTTAAAATCATGTAAAGGGATTCCTGAGAAAAGGCGTGCAGTCCAATTGTAGAACCTTGAAGGAATCGTCTTTGTAAAAAGAGGATCATGTCGCACCTTTTTCCAACCAGAAACCAGGTCTAGATTCTCACTTTTCAGCTTATTGTAAAGTGCTTCTAACTCTTTAGGATTATCTTGTAAATCAGCATCCATTGTAAAGACAACCTCTCCTTGCGAGCGTTCAAAGCCCGCATGGAGAGCTTGAGACTTTCCAAAGTTTCGAGTGAATTTTATGCCACTCACACGATCATCTGTCTTGCGAAAAGAATTGATGATATCCCAACTACTGTCCTGACTCCCATCATCGACGAAAATGAGTTCATAAGACCAGTTTGTAGATGATAGCGATTGAGTGATTTGCTTGTAGAGCTCTGGGAGCGATTCCGATTCATCTAGATAAGGAATAACAACAGAAACATCAACATGATTTTGTTTATTCACTCCCGATTTTGCTTTAGCTTCTTCTAGTAAAGAGTCCTGTGACCCAACCAACAACTAACCCATAAATACAAGAAAAAATCAAAAGAAATGGATAAGTAACCCAAAAGAATTTCGCTTGCATATCTACTTGTTGTTGAATCTGATCGGAGGTCATCTGGGGAAACCTTTCTGCCATTTGCTTTGCTGTAACCTCGTTTCCGAGCCTTTCAACAAAATCTGGCTCAATGACATTCGCAAATAAAAGCGTGTAAAATACAGCTATAATTCCTGAGATCACTGCTGTTGCTATGCCGAGTTTCACTGCCTGCCTAACGTTTAATTTATTGCTATTTGCAGATCGAAAACTAACAATGGCAATGATGATACACCCTGCAGATACAACTAAATTTACAATTTGAGGTACGTTTGAACCTGAATATGTGAGGTCCATAAAGTGTAACATCAAGCTGAAAGAAATGGTTATAATTGAGATGATTATGCCATACTTATAGGCATAAGTTCGAATAGTAGGGGTGTTTGTTTGCATGATTATTGTTTTATTGTATGGTAAAATTAGGAAAAACTATTAAATTTGTGCACATTTTAATTTTTATAAAGCCATGAAATCAGGTATTCATCCCGAAAATTACAGATTGGTAGCTTTCAAAGATATGTCCAATGAAGACGTCTTTATTACAAAGTCAACTGCAAGTTCTAAAGAAACAATTGATGTTGATGGTGTTGAGTACCCATTGATCAAACTTGAGATTTCAAGAACTTCTCATCCTTACTACACTGGAAAAGCCAAATTGGTTGATACTGCTGGTCGTATTGATAAGTTCAAAAACAAATATGCAAAGTTTAAAAAATAGACTTTCATCTCCCCTACACCTCTCTTTGAGAGGTTTTTTTTATTTTTAGACTTTACAACATCACATGAATATCCGATTGTTTGATGGATTAGACAGAGAACACTTGCTTCCTTTTGTCTATTTGCGCCCTGTTGCTGACTTGTTTATGGGTGGAATGACTTTTCGAGAGCGATGGCTCAAATTGTTTGCAAAGACTGTGACTGTCGAAACAGATGATTATCTCACTGAACCAAATGATATAACACCTGACATCTGCATACTTGCGTCTCTGATTCCAACCTCAGAATTTGTCGATGCTGTTCAATCTTTAGCGCCCAATCAAAAACTCGTCTGTGAGGGTGAGGTTCTTGCCTATCATGGGGGTATTGCTTCAAAGGATTCAATTATAGATTCCTACGAAAGCATTTCGGTTCAAAAATCAAAGTTTATTCGCATCAAGCACAACTGGGATCTTTTCTTGATGAATGAGCATGCATTGCGATTTGATATTTCATTACTCTCAAAAGATAAAGTCTCTGCAACGATAGCAGACAACAACGTACAAATTGGCGATGGCGCAATAACGATCGGCTCCAATGTGAACATGGAAGGGGTGAGTTTAAATACAACCGATGGCCCGATTTATATCGATGAGGGTGCAACAATCATGGAGGGTTCTATGTTGAGAGGACCTTTATATGTTGGAAAAAACAGTGTTATCAAAATGGGCACCAAGGTTTATTCCAATTGCTCCATTGGGCCAAAGGCAAAAGTCGGAGGGGAAGTCAATAATGTTGTTTTCTTTGGCAATTGTAACAAAGGTCATGATGGCTTTTTGGGTAATGCTGTGATTGGCGAGTGGTGTAATATTGGTGCTGGGACAGATGCTTCAAACCTTAAAAATGACTATGGACTTGTGCGTGTTTGGGATTATACAAGTGGCAATTTTGTCAAGACTGACCTGCAGTTTTGTGGGCTCATGATGGGGGATTACTCCCAGTGTGCTATACAAACCAGTTTTAATACGGCTACTGTTATTGGGGTTGGTTGTAACTTATTTGGACATGGTTTCCCACGCCAGTTTATCCCTAGTTTTTCGAGAGGAGGCGCACAAGGCTTTACCGAAAACAGACTCGATAAAGTCATTGAAACTGCAAAAGCTATGAAAAAGCGACGGGGTGTTGAACTTACTTCAAAGGAAAGCGAGTATCTGCAGACAGTATTTCAAAGTACTGCAAATCTCAGAAATTAATTCAAGCTCATTCTCTGCATTTCGTGAGAGGAAAGTATTGACTTATTCGATTTTTTTCTACATTTAAAAAGCCCTTGACTTAACCGAAAAATGATTTTCTGTTTTTATTGGGCTGTAGTCAGGAGGTTTATTCCGCAGCGACTATATGCAAAAAAGTCAAGGAAATTTTAAAATTATGTACTACCAAATCTATTAATCATGGCCAAAAATTACAGATCAGCAATCACAGGTCGTTTCGTTTCCAAGGAATTTGCTAAAAAAATCCTCACACCACTGTTGGAGAAAAAATAAAAAAAAGACGAAAGAGAAAGTCTAAGTCTTAGGGTTTTACTTTTCTTACCCTCCTCAAATCAAGCATATTCACTGGATTGGGGATCATTCCCTCCACATTGGGGTGTGTGAAGCGAAGAACTTCATCATAATACAACAGAATAAAAGGTGCTGTATCAACGAGTTGTTGATCTAAACTTGTGATCAATTTATTCCGTCGATCGGCATCCAAGGTTGCAGCAATTTCTTTATAGCCCTCGTCAAATGTTTTGCTTTTGAAGTGCGTGTAATTGGGACCATTTGGAGAAAAATTTTCTGAAAAATAAGGCAGTAGATAATTTTCAGGATCAGGGTAGTCTGCTACCCAACTGGCACGAAACAATTCTAATTTTCCATTTGACTTGGCCTCGCGCAATGCTGCTGAAGGCATTACTTCTATGTTGATCGTTATCCCAATTTGATTGTAGGCATTTTGGAGATAGGTACACAAATCAACATAATTGTTTTCTGTTGCTAGAGATAGGGTCGGATTCTGAATCCCAGTATCAACACGAAACTGCTCAACGAATTCTTTTGCCTTTTTCATGTCATATGAATACCCTTGAAAAGCTAGACTGGTATTGAGTCCATCAGGAATAAAACCTTTGGTTGCAGGACTTCCGATATTATTTTTTAAAAACCGAATCATCTCCTTTCGATCAAGACCATAATTGAGTGCTTTTCGCAAGGCAATGGATTGAATTTCAGTTTTATTATTGTCCAAGTAAATGCCGATGTATTCTGTATTTAGATAAGGAGAACGAAGGAGTTTGACGCTGTTTATGTACTTCGTTTGCAATTGTCCATTTTTATCCAGCAACTCATCTTTATAGGATGCGTCCAGCGAATTGATCATGTCTAATTTCCCTTGCAGAAACAACAAAAACTCACTTTGTTTATCAGGCACAAAAGTGATGGCCACTGATTCGAGATATGGCAACTGTTCTCCCTTTTCATTGGTTTCGAAATACAATTGATTTTTTCGCAACACCATTTTGAGGTTTTGCATCCAAGCTTTCACATAAAATGGCCCTGTGCCTATGGGTTTGGTACTGATGTTGTTGTTTGGCAGGTCATCAAGTTCTTTTGGCAGTACACTTAGGTACTTCATACTCAAAATTCCTAGAAAAGGACTAAAAGGATGTGTGAGTTCAATTTTAAGTGTATTGTCATCAACAGCTTCGTAATGCTTTACACTTTCCAGTGTCCATAGCCCTGGGGATGCAATTTTTTTGTCTTTAATCCTGTCAAAACTGTATACAAAATCACTGGCAGTGACGACCCTCGTTTTTTCATCTCCAAAGATTTCAGACGTATGAAAATAGACATCATCACGCAAATAAAAGAGATAGGTTTTTGCATCTTCAGAAATCTCCCAATGGGTTGCAATATCAGGTTGTATGTTGAATTCATCGTCAAGTCGTATAAGGCCATTAAAAATTTGATTCATCGCCCAAATACTTCGCAAATCACGTGCATAGGCAGGATCTAGGGTATTGATGTTTTCATGAATATTGAGTCGAAAAACATGCTGGGAATCGAAATTATTATTTGAAGAACACCCAAATAGACAAACAAGGAATATTGAAACGAATCCAACCCAAATCAAACTGTATTTTTTGTTCCTTTTCAAGGCTTTATATTTGCACCATAAAATTAAACCAATTCTAATAAAGTTTTGACATCTGCGACTGTTGCTTTTCAAACCTTGGGTTGTAAACTCAATTTTTCAGAGACCTCTACTTTGGCACGCAAGTTTGTTGCAGCGGGTTATGAGAGGGTTCCTTTTGAGATGAAAGCTGATGTTTATGTCATCAACACTTGCTCAGTAACTGACAATGCAGACAAAAAATTTAAGTCATTGGCATGCCAAACGCGCCAACGCAACCCCAACGCATACTTGATTGCAGTTGGTTGTTATGCCCAACTTCAACCCGAAGAATTGGCCAAAGAGGACAGTGTTGATTTGGTTTTAGGTGCGAAAGAAAAATTTGACATCATATCCTATCTAACTGATTTGTCTAGACCAGAGCAAACGCAAGTTCATGCTTGTTCTATAGAGCAAACAGACACCTATGTTGGGAGTTATGCGATTGGAGAGCGCACACGGGCGTTTTTAAAGGTACAGGATGGTTGTGATTATAAATGCACCTATTGCACCATCCCACTAGCACGTGGAATTTCAAGAAGTGATACGCTGGAGAACATCGTCAGTCAGGCCAAAGAAATTGTGCTTCAAAACATCAAAGAAATTGTATTGACTGGGGTCAATATTGGCGACTATGGGAAAGGTGAGTTTGGCAATAAAAAACATGAGCATACTTTTCTCGAACTTGTACAAGCACTAGACGAGCTTGAGGGCATCGAACGTTTTCGAATCTCTTCGATTGAGCCCAACTTACTTTCAGAGGAGTTGATCAATTTTGTTGCTGCATCCAAACGATTTGTTCCTCATTTTCATATGCCGCTTCAGAGTGGAAACAATGAGATTCTGGGTCAAATGCGTCGTCGTTATCAACGCGAATTGTATATTGATCGAGTAAATCAAATCAAGCGTTTGATGCCAGATACCTGTATTGGAGTGGATGTGATTGTTGGCTTTCCTGGCGAATCAGATCAACACTTTTTAGATACCTATTCTTTCTTAGTTGATCTGCCAGTCTCCTATCTCCACGTGTTTTCATACTCCGAGCGACCCAATACCCCAGCAGGATCTATGCAAAATCAAGTACCAAAAGCAGTGAGACAAAAACGATCGAAGATGTTGCGAGGATTGTCTGCAAAAAAGCGTCATGCTTTTTATGAAAGTCAACTTCAGAAAACAAAAACCATTTTATTTGAAGCTGAAAATAAAGAAGGCTATATCCAAGGATTTACTGAAAACTATGTAAAAGTCAGAACGCCATGGGATCCTGCTCTTCAAAATCAAACACTGAAAGCAACCCTTTCAGAAATTGACCAGAAGGGGATGGTTAGACTTGCAAAAACGGAATAGGTTTAGATACGTACACCAACAGGAAGCATACTGCGATACCTCTTGTTTTTTCTAATAAAACTTACGATTTCAGGGCTTGTTGGCATCACACTCACGTTGCGATCTTCGATGATGGAAAGCACTTCTTTAATGAATTCCTCTTTAAAAGTAGTGTCATCGATATTTTTAGGTAATATCAATTTTGTCAGAAAAATTTTTCTCTCTTGCTGCGCATACTCGATTTTGGCCAAACCGTCATTTGTTTCGGTTTCAAATTGGCGCAAAAAGGAATTATCTGTGATTTCCATAACATCAAACTTTCTGCAAATTTAAGCAAAATAAAAAAGACTGTAATTTTGTAGGGTTATGAACAATGAAATCCATGTGTATTGTATGCCTGGAATGGCAGCAAATTCGAAAATTTTTGAATACATACGTTTGCCCAAACAGTACAAAATTCATCTGTTGGATTGGATTGATCCCAAAAAAGATGAGAGCCTTCAAGCATACGTCAGTCGGCTATGTGAAAAGATAACACATGAACAGCCAGTTTTGATTGGCGTTTCGTTTGGGGGAATTATCGTTCAGGAAATGAGCAAACTTATTTCTGCCAAAAAAGTCATTATCATTTCTAGTGTAAAATCATACAAGGAATTACCAATTCACATCACTCTTGGTCGTAAGTCGAAGGCGTATAAATATTTCCCTACACAATGGATTGATAAAACAGAGGATTTTATCAGTTTTGTTTTTGGACCATCCATGAAAAAGAGAATGAAGCTTCATAAGTATTACCTTTCT
Source organism: Flavobacteriaceae bacterium UBA5950 (assembly GCA_002430545.1). GTDB lineage: Bacteria > Bacteroidota > Bacteroidia > Flavobacteriales > Flavobacteriaceae > UBA724. The sequence continues at coordinate 99,449 of DJCM01000004.1, read as the reverse complement.
GTTCGAGATAAAAAATATCTTGACTGGGCTTTGCATCATTTTTTTCAATGGGATAGAGAAGAAGCTGACCCAGACGTGGTGCATATTCATGGTTCTATCGATGCTTTGATCCCAGTGTTTACGATCAAAAATTATATATCAGTGCCAGGTGGAACACATGCCTTGATTTTGCAAAAAGCAACTTGGCTCAACAAACATCTTCCAGAAATCATTTCAAAATGAAAAATAATTTTTTGCCAAAATTTACTGTTTTCTCTCTGTTATTTGTCATCATTTTTTTGACACAATGCAACACAGTCAACAGCACTTCAACCACTCATTTGAAGCTGCAAAGCATCCCATCACAATCAAAAACGATATCATTTGCCAATGAAAAAGTACCTCTGGATAAGTACTATGTCCAAGAGCGATTGGATCGTGAGTTATTGGTTAATACTTTTTGGCATTCGAATACGATTTTGGTGTTAAAACGTTCAAAAAAATACTTTCCAATCATAGAACCTATCCTCAGCAAAAATGGCATTCCAGATGACTTTAAGTATTTGGCAGTCATTGAAAGTGGTTTGGTTCATGTCAAATCACCAGCAGGGGCAGAGGGGTTTTGGCAGTTTATGCCAAAGACAGCAAGAGAATATGCGTTGGAAGTGAATGCAGATGTTGATGAACGCCTACACCTAATAAAATCGACTGAAAGTGCAGCAGCATACTTAAAAGACGCTTATGGAGTGTTTGGGAATTGGACTTTGGCTGCAGCGTCATACAATGCTGGAATCCAGAGAATTCAATCTGCGATGAACAAGCAAAAAGTAAAGTCCTACTACGATTTGTTTCTCAATGAAGAAACCAGTCGATATATGCATCGACTACTCGCCACAAAGTTGATTTTTGAATCACCTGAAAGCTATGGTTTTAAGATTACTGATGAAGAGGCTTACGTTTTTCCAGCGACCAAGCTTATTCGAATCAGCAAGTCGAACATTAACTGGGTTGATTTTGCCTCGTCTTACAACATGAGTTATGCTGATTTACGAGAATTAAACCCTTGGATCAAAGGGCAATCAATTGCCAATCGAAACCAAAAGGAATATTTAATTCAGGTACTGGGGGATTAAATACGCTTAAGCTGTTGTTGCATCAGCTTGATTTGTTCGCCTATGATTCCTTGTTTGTCGAGTTTTTTGGCTTCTTTGAGAAGTGCAGTTGCTTCTCGTTTTCTTCTTTTTTGCATCGCAATACCTGCAAGACTGAGTTTAGCCATCGCCATATCATGCTTCATATTCAGACCAAGTGAAATGGCTTTTCGAAAGTATTTTTCTGCTTGTGTGAGATTGGATTGAGAAGTGATGACTCCTCTGATAAAATTATAATAGCCAACTTGCTTTGTCGTCAAAGCGCTTTCTGGATTTTTGATTCTGTTCAACCATCTTTCGGTTCCCTGAAAATCTTGTTTTCGCATACGCAGAAAAGCCAATAATAAAATTTCGTTTTTGTAGTATAAGAAAACAAACATACCAGAGAGAAAAATCAATGCAATTCCATTGCCGATAAATTCTTCTGTAAATTGATAAATAGCATAGCCCAAAGTGAGAATGGCCAGAACGATTTTGATAAATTTTGGAAACATCTTATTGATTTGCGAGTCAAAAATAGATAATTCTTATGGAATGCTTCTTGAAATCGCCGTTTTATATTGTATATTTGCATCCGTTTGAGTAAGAGATACACAGAATATTATGAAAAGAACATTTCAACCCTCTAAGAGAAAGCGCCGCAACAACCATGGCTTCATGGAACGAATGTCGTCTGTTGGTGGTCAAAAAGTACTTGCCGCACGTCGTGCCAAAGGTAGAAAGAAATTGTCTGTATCTTCTGAACCCAGACATAAGAAATAAGTGAATAAATCGTTGAAAAACAAAGGTGTTTCTATTTGTAGTAACACCTTTTTTTTATATATATTTCAGCCAAAATTAACACACCACACAACTTATGCCAAAGCGACCTGATTTAAACTCTATTCTCATAATAGGTTCAGGCCCCATCATCATTGGTCAAGCATGTGAATTCGATTATTCTGGAAGTCAAGCACTTCGTTCGCTACGTGAAGATGGAATTGAAACAATTCTAATCAATTCCAACCCTGCAACGATTATGACTGACCCCTCTATGGCGGATCACATCTACCTAAAACCTCTCACAACAAAGTCTATTCGTGATATCCTTAAAAAACACAAAGTCGATGCTGTCCTACCTACAATGGGTGGTCAGACGGCTTTAAACCTCTGTATCGAAGCAGATGAAAAAGGCGTTTGGGAAGAGTTCGGCGTTGATATTATTGGCGTCGATATCGATGCAATTCAAATCACTGAAGATCGAGATCAGTTCAAGAAATTACTGAAAACCATTGACATTCCTGTGGCTCCTGCCAAAACAGCAACTTCGTTTCTAAAAGGAAAAGAAATTGCACAAGAGTTTGGTTTTCCACTTGTGATCCGACCATCATTTACCCTTGGTGGCACAGGTGCTTCCTTTGTACAATCTGCAGATCAATTTGAAACCTTACTGACAAGAGGATTAGAGGCCTCACCAATTCATGAGGTTTTGATTGATAAAGCACTTCTGGGTTGGAAAGAGTATGAGTTGGAATTGTTGCGTGACAAAAACGATAACGTGGTCATTATATGTACCATAGAAAATATGGATCCGATGGGAATCCATACAGGAGACTCAATCACAGTTGCTCCTGCGATGACCTTATCTGACACTGCCTATCAGCGTATGCGTGACATGGCCATCAAAATGATGAGAAGCATTGGTGACTTTGCAGGAGGTTGTAATGTGCAATTTGCTGTGAGTCCAGACGAGAAAGAAGATATCATTGCCATTGAGATCAACCCACGTGTGTCTCGATCCTCAGCCTTGGCCTCCAAAGCAACAGGATATCCCATTGCCAAAATCGCTGCCAAATTAGCAATCGGTTACTCTCTCGATGAGTTGAGCAATCAAATCACAGGGTCAACTTCAGCATTGTTTGAGCCAACACTCGACTATGTGATTGTGAAAATCCCACGATGGAATTTTGACAAGTTTGAAGGGTCTGAACGAGAGCTGGGCTTACAAATGAAATCTGTTGGTGAAGTGATGGGCATTGGAAGGTCTTTTCAAGAAGCACTTCACAAAGCAACACAATCCTTGGAGATCAAACGTAATGGTCTTGGTGCCGATGGCAAGGGATACACTGATTATGAAAAGGTGATATCCAAACTCACTCATGCGACTTGGGATCGAGTATTTGTGCTGTATGATGCAATTCAAATGGGAATCTCTCTTGATCGCATACACGAAATCACTAAAATTGATATGTGGTTTTTGCGTCAGTATGAGGAATTATATAACCTTGAATTAAAAATTTCTGATCACAGCATCAAGGATATTTCAAAACCATTGTTGTTGGAAGCCAAGCAAAAAGGATTTGCAGATCGTCAAATCGCTCATATGTTGCAATGCTTGGAGAGTGAGGTCTATAATTTAAGAAATGAAATAGGCGTGAATCGAGTGTATAAACTCGTTGATACCTGTGCAGCAGAGTTTCAGGCACAAACGCCTTACTACTATTCTACCTTTGAAGATGAAGTTCAAATCAAGGGAGGAGAAGCATTTGTCGCCAACGAAAGTGTTGACTCTAAGCGAGATAAAATAGTTGTCTTGGGCTCAGGTCCAAATCGAATTGGGCAGGGGATCGAGTTTGACTACTGTTGTGTGCATGGTGTTTTGGCTGCTGCTGAATGTGGCTATGAAACGATTATGATTAACTGCAACCCTGAAACAGTATCTACTGATTTTGATACTGCAGACAAGCTCTATTTCGAACCTGTTTTTTGGGAACATATCTATGACATCATTCAGCATGAAAATCCAGTGGGAGTTATCGTACAGCTGGGTGGTCAGACTGCCTTGAAACTCGCTGAAAAACTCAGTCGTTATGGCATCAAAATCATGGGGACTTCATTCGAGTCTTTAGACTTGGCAGAAGATCGTGGAAGCTTTTCGACTTTACTCAAAAAGAACAACATTCCTTATCCAGAGTTTGGTGTTGCTGAAACGCCAGAGCAAGCCTTGCAATTGGCAGAAAAACTTGATTTTCCAATTCTTGTTCGACCATCCTATGTTCTTGGCGGACAAGGGATGAAGATTGTCATCAACAGAGAAGAGCTGGAAGCGCATGTAGTCGATTTATTGCAAAAGATTCCCAACAACAAATTGCTTTTAGACCACTATTTAGATGGCGCGATTGAAGCCGAGGCAGATGCAATTTGTGATGGCGAAACAGTCGAAATCATTGGGATAATGGAGCATATCGAGCCCTGTGGGATTCACTCTGGAGACTCCAATGCCACATTACCACCATTTAATCTTGGAGACTTTGTGATGCAACAAATCAAAGATCACACGAAAAAAATAGCTGTTGCACTGAACACTGTAGGCCTTATCAATGTTCAGTTTGCGATCAAAGACGACGTAGTATATATCATAGAAGCCAACCCTCGTGCTTCGAGAACAGTTCCTTTTATTGCCAAAGCAAAGCAGCAACCATATGTAAATTATGCAGCTAAAATCATGCTTGGCAAGCACAAAGTAGGGGATTTTGATTACAACTCACACTTGGAAGGATTTGCGATCAAGCAACCTGTTTTCTCCTTCAATAAGTTTCCAAATGTGAATAAGTCATTGGGTCCAGAAATGAAGAGCACAGGCGAAAGTATCTTGTTTATTGACAGTCTGAAAGATGATGATTTCTACGAGTTGTATGCTCGCAGAAAAATGTACTTGAGCAAGTAGGTTTTTTTGTACATTCGTTTTATGTCATTAGAATTCATTTTACTACTCGTCATTTTGGGTGTTGTGCTCACAATGTTTTTTTTAAGAAATCGAAATACTTCAGGTTCAAATTCACTTTTGGTTCAGCTGAACGAAGCATTGCGTAACGAAATTCAAGAAATCAGAAAGGATGTAGCGCAAAACGCGCAAAGCTCAAGGATTGAAATTGAAGGGAAACTCAAAACCATCAATCAGGGGATTAGTGAGTTTCAAAAAAGCACCAAACAAAACATGCAATTGCAGTTTTCTCAATCGAATAAAATCGTGAAGGAAGTCACTTCAGAATTAGAGAAAATTAAGGGTACAAACGAACAGGTGCTGAATTTTGCCACACAAATGAAATCGCTAGAGAAGATTTTAGGCAACTCCAAACAGCGAGGGATTTTGGGTGAGATCCAACTCGAGAATCTACTAGCCAACGTCTTACCTCCTGACTTGTTTAGTATGCAGCACAAATTTTCGAATGGTGAGATGGTGGATGCTGTTGTGAAAGTTGGTCAATTCATCATTCCGATTGATGCCAAGTTTTCATTGGATAACTACAATAAAATGATTGAAAGCAGCGATCCGAATGAGATTAAAAATTTAGAGACACAGTTTCGTAAAGACATTCGATCTCGAATAGATGAAACTGCCAAATACATCAGACCAAACGAACAAACAACTGACTATGCCTATATGTTTATTCCAGCAGATGGGTTGTTTCAGGACCTTCTCAACAGTCGAGTGGGAAGTTTACAGATCAATTCACGTGATTTGGTAAGTTATGCATATGATAAAAAGGTGATGATTGTCTCTCCTATGAGTTTGTTTCCAATGCTTCAAATTACAGTGAAGGCTTTACACAATTTAAAGATTGAAAAGTCTGTTCAGGAAATACTTGCCAATGTCGATAAACTCAGCAAACATTTAAATGCCTATCAAACCTACCACAATAAACTGGGAAAAACCTTAGGTACAGCTGTCAACCATTACAATGATTTGTCGGGTGAATTTCGTAAAATCGATAAGGATATTATAAAGCTTTCCCCAGACAAAAAGCGTTTAGACATCGCCATGGAGGTTTCCAAACCAAATGTCCAGGAAGGGGATTAGGAGAGTTGTAATCGTTTGCTTGCCACAGAAAAACCATAGACCAGAACGATGCTGTATATGACATCACCAAGAAGGGATGTTACAAAAAATGGTATCGCTAGGGTAAAACAGGCAATAAGACCCTCAATCGTTTTTGGATAATATAAAAGCCATACACCTAGATTACTGATGACAAAAAACGAAATGCTACCAAGCAATACGAGTTTTGGGGTAACCTTATTTTTTTGTTGTCCTAACCAAGTAATGAGGGCAAACGATAGGTAAACAAAAATTGAAATGGTATAAAAACCTAAAAATAAATCAGAGATTACCATCGCAAGGATAGGCACCAAATAGGCAAGATGTTTTCTCGTAAAATAAGCCCCAGCAAAGAGCGACATTGCTGTGATCGGAGCAAAGTTTGGCGGATGAGGAATGAGTCTTGTCAGTGCAGCAATCAAAACAAAACTGACGAGTACTTTTTCCTTTTTTGAGAACGTGAACATCATTCTAGCAATTTGAATCAAAAATAGCTATTTTTTTAAAACCCAATAATTTGTTTTTGCTTCACTACCTTTGTTGTTGAACAACGGTTTTACGAGTCACATTCGTGAGTCGTAAATAATAGGGAAGAAAGTGCAAAACTTTCGCTGTTACCGCAACTGTAAACGTGTATAGTCATTTCTCTACAAACCACTGACAAATCGTTGGGAAGGTTGAAATGAACGTGAGCCAGGAGACCTGCCGCTGTTATTACATGGTGTTGCTACTCGGGATAAGTAGGAAAACCAAATTTAATTTTTCAAAATGATAAAAAACTTAGTGGCACAATTGGTGTGCTTGTTGGGCTGCTTTTTCGCAATCGCTCAAAACAATGCTGTTAACCTTAAGGGAGTCACTATTACCGACTCTCGCTTTGAAAGACCAGCATCTAAAAAAAGTCGTTCGGTAACCTTGCTCACAACCAAAGACATCGAACCTTATGTTGGCAGTACTCTTGCTGCCTTGCTCAACGATCAAGTCGGGATTCATATCAATGGATCAAACGCTCATCCTGGGTCAGAGTTGAGCTATTTTATAAGAGGAGGAAACAATCGACAGGTTTTGTTCCTAATCGATGGCGTGCCTGTGAGCGATCCAACTCAAATTGAAAATGATTTCGACCTAAGAACAATCGATATTTCAACAATCGAATCTATTGAAATTATTCGTGGGGCTGCCAGTAGTTTATATGGAAGCGCAGCAGCAGCGGCAGTCATCAAAATCACCACCAAACGACTCAATACCCAAGGACTGCATGGGTCGATTCGTACGATTTTTGGCACAAACAACGACCAAAAGAAATTTAGTGCAGCACCCAATCATCAAAATCGACAAGTCCAACTTTCGCTTGGGAATGAATATAATGCTGGCTCTATTTCCTTACTCGATCAAAGAACACTGGGCATGTCATCTGTTGTTGGGGATGAGAATGACGCCACAAAAAAACAAAATCTAGGTTTGCGTTATCAGTTACAATTGCTTCCTCAATTTTCTGTTAACGCCCTTTTTAATAAGAACTATTTTTCCTCCCAATACGATGATAGTTTTCCCTCTTTGATGGATGCAGATAATACATTTAAAAGCGAAAGCCAACGCATCATCATTCAACCCAAATGGATGGGTAGTTCCAGTTCGTTTAATGGACGAGTATCTTGGTCATCAAACAGTCGTGATTTTGATTCATCATTTCCCATGTATTTTGAAGGAGATGTCACAGATGTTGAGGGTATTTTTTCTGCCAATTTGTCGCCTCAGTTGAAGGGGTTGGTTGGGGTGAATTATAAAAAACAAGAAGCCAAATTTAACGATACAGTTAGCATGGATTTCATGGACTATTTTGTCAATGTGCTATACGATAGCAACAGTCGATTGGCGACGCAAGCTGGCGCACGTTTGAGCGAGCACAGCACCTACGGATCTCATTTGACATACCATATCAATCCCTCAGTAAACTTTGCGTTGAATTCTTTTGACCTTCGTTTTTATGCCAATCTAAGCACTGCTTTCATTGCTCCTTCACTTTATAAATTATATGATTTATACGCTGGAAATGAAGCCTTACAACCTGAAACCAATCAAAGTTTTGAAATAGGGGGTTCTGTACTGTTCAAAAATGATGGGCAGATCCAATTTGCTTATTTCAATAGAGATCATAAGGATTTTGTCGCCTATGACTTAAGCACCTATCGTTATGTAAACGATTCGATTGATTTTAGTGTTTATGGCTTAGAATTTTTATTGGAATATCCATTCTCCGATAGGCTTCGTTTGCAGACCAATTATGCATACACCCAGCATGAGGAAGGGGAGGGCTTACGTATTCCCAAACATAAGATGAATACAAATTTTCGTTATGACGTAAAGGCTAAGACACAACTGCTTGCCAACATTCAATTTATTGGTGATCGCGATGACTTGGCTGGGCAAGGACTGGTCGAGCTGTCATCCTATTGGTTGTTTGATTTTCGTGTTTCGCATCAACTCTCCCAATCTGGGATATCACTATTTGGCTCGATCGAAAATATGTTTAACGCCGACTACGAGGAAGTAAGTGGATACACTACTCGAGGTCGAAATCTTTCTATAGGCGCATCGTATTTATTTTAGTTGGGGTGTCGAAATGCATCAATGCTTTTTGCAAAGGAGCAAATTGTTTGAAATGAATGTTATCTGTGTCAATCGCTTTCTTTTCTAAACTCTGTGGGAGTACACCCATGATTTCTAGGGTTTTTTCTAATAGGGGTTCATCGATTTCACCGAGAGTTCCCAAATTGGTTAGGTCTTCAAGAAAAAGATGATCTGCTTCCAGGCCATTTTCAAAGTCTGCAAAACCTTCGCTATTGGCAATTTTGAATGTGATGGGTTGCATGGCCCAAGTGTGATCAGGGTTTACAGTTCCCTCGTCATCAATCCAGTCGTAGATTGTATAGGAACCGACATTTTTACCTGTGGTATCGTCGCCAACAAGGATGACATCGATATAGGGTGATAAGCCGTTGATTAGGAGCTCGCTGGCTGATGCAGTATCTGCAGAACTAATGACATAGAGTCGGTCCATTTTCAGCTGTACGGAAGTTTCTTCAAATATGTAGTCTTCATTATAAGATGAGAGTTTATCATTGTGTTGGGTTTGCGCATAAACCTTACCCGAAAACTGCCCGGTTATCATACTGGCAAGTTTGATGGATGAACTGGTTCTTCCGCCACGATTGTAGCGTAAATCGACAATCAAATGATTGACCCCTTGGGTTTGAAATTCTGAAAAAGCACTTTCGAGTTCTTCGTCAAAATCAGCCACAAACCCATTGTACATCAAATAACCAATCTTCGTGTTGTTTAGTTCAATGATCTTATGAATATGGACGGGGTTTTCTTGGATTTCAGTTTTGACCAAATCGACATTGACACCTGATAGCGCAATTGTTTGCCCAGTGATTTGAGCGAGCTGAATACTAAACGATCCTACATCGCTACTCAATAAATCTTGATAATTATTGATGGTCAGTTGTTCGTTGTTAACACTTAAAAAAAGGTCTCCACGCTTAATATTTTTTGTAGCTGCATCCGAATCGGGGAGCACATAGCGTACAAAAGCAAACAACTCATTAGAGTCGCCAATCCTTACTAAATTATACATCATTCCGCTTGTTTTATAAGTGCGGCTCAATTGATTTTCAAGTTCGGTATAGTCACTCATGATCCAGCTAAAGCGATCCTTGCTTGAAAGAAGAGATTCAAATAATAATTCAAGTCTTCCATCGAAATCGGATAAATAGGTGGCATAGGATTCTCTTGAATCAAATCGGTTGTCTGCCAAGTCGGGAATGCTGCTTTGCCAGTAGTAATAAGTATTTAGACCTTTCCAGATAAAGTCTTCAACTTCTAAATCATACTTGCGAGTTACAACATTATCATCTTCGTCTTTACATGATATCAAGACAAACAGTAAAAGTACAAAAGGAAGGAATTTTCTCATTTTTACTCTCTTAAAATTTGTTTCTTCTGCAATGTACTCATTTTTATTAAAAATCATAAATCGGAAAGTTTACGTGCAGTAGTCTGGGATAAAAATCTTTATTGTATTTTCGTCGAATAACCATATTCTTTAGGACATGAAAACAACCTTTTTATTTTTAATGATTGCTCCAATGATGATGGCACAATCTGTTTTTGATACCTACAAATCCAATGAAAGAGTTACCTATGTATCGATTAGTCCACAGATGTTTTCGATGCTTGCCAAGCTCAACATCGATGATACAGATCCTGAAGCAAAGGAGTTTTTAGAGCTGATTTCTCAAATCAATACTTTTAAACTCTTACGAACCGATGAGCCTACAATTTCTGACAACTTTTCCGACTGGACACAAGAGCATGCAAAAACGAACCAGCTTTCTGAGTTGATGCAAGTTCGTGAGGACCAAACCACTGTGTATTTTTATGCAGCACTCTCTGAAAAGGAGAATATTGTGGACCAACTTGTGATGCTGGCAAAAGAGGACAATGACAATGCTGCCCTTAATGATCGTAATCAAACTGTATTGCTATATATCGACGGAAAAATTGATTTGGCTAGAATCGCTTCATTGGTACAAAAGCTTGATATCCCAGCTGGGGAGGAGCTCAATAAATTAAAAGGTCAGGTAAAAATTTAAACTCTAAATTCCTGTGTAGTTTTGAGGGCTAATCTGAAGCAGCTCTGCTTTGAGCTCATCACTGATATCCAATTCGTTGATAAATTGCTGGATACTCTCTTTGGTGATTTCGCTATTGGTTCTTGTCAGTCCTTTTAGTGCCTCGTAGGGCTTAGGAAAGCCTTCTCGTCGAAGGATGGTTTGTATGGCTTCAGCAACCACAGCCCAGTTATTATTGAGATCCTCATCGATAGCAGCTTCATTCACTTCCAATTTACCAAGCCCTTTATGTAGAGATGCCAGAGCAATCAGCATATGACTGAATGGAACACCAATGTTACGGAGAACAGTACTGTCTGTCAGGTCTCGTTGGAGACGGGAAATGGGGAGCTTGGAGGATAGAAATGAAAAAACAGCATTGGCAATCCCCAAGTTTCCTTCTGCATTTTCAAAATCAATAGGGTTGACTTTATGCGGCATCGCAGACGAACCAACCTCATTGTCATTGATTTTTTGTTTGAAATAGTCGATGGAAATATAAGTCCAAAAATCCCGATTCAGATCAATCAAAATGGTGTTGATTCTTGAAAAGGCATCACACAAGGCAGCCAAGTGATCGTAATGCTCAATCTGTGTTGTTGGAAAAGAGTGATGAAGACCTAGGATTTTCACAACAAAGTTTTCACCAAAAGCACGCCAATCAATGTTGGGATAAGCAATCTGATGTGCATTAAAATTTCCAGTAGCACCTCCAAATTTTGCAGCATGTGGTATTTGATGCAAAAGACTAATTTGTTGTTTGACTCGTTCGCTAAACACCTGTATTTCTTTTCCCAATCGTGTTGGTGAAGCAGCCTGACCATGGGTTCGCGCCAGCATAGGGTTGTTTTGATAACGAGACGACAATTCGTCTAACGTTGAAATCGTATTTTCGATTTGTGGCAGCACCACAGTTTCAATTGCATCTTTAATTGACAATGGTACTGCAGTGTTGTTTACGTCTTGGGAGGTCAATCCAAAATGGATGAACTCTTTATATGCTCCTATACCCAACCTATCGAACTCATTTTTTATAAAGTACTCTACTGCTTTCACATCGTGATTGGTTGTTTTCTCAATGTCTTTTATCGCTTTGGCATCCTCAGGTGAAAAGTGCTTGTAAAGCGATCGTAAATCCTCAAACAGTGAATGTTGAAACGATTCGAGTTGTGGAATGGGGTGGGAGCAAAGCGCAATAAAATATTCAACCTCTACTTGAACGCGATATTTGATGAGTGCTTGTTCTGAGAAAAATGCATGCAGTGATTTTGTTTTGCCGCGATAGCGTCCGTCGATTGGCGAAATGGCGTTTAGTGTGTTGAGCAAAATGCACGTAATTTCAGTGCAAATGTACTACTTTATAGACTTATCTACGACTTAAAACCTTGTATTCCTCATAGCAACCACTGATTGCTTCTAATATCTGCAAATCATTGGCTGTACGAATAAAACTCTCAGAGAAGTTACAGTTTCGTAATATTTCATCAATATCATTGATTTCCAATTGCAAAAACTCTTGAAGTGTTTCTCGATCATATTTTACAGAAAGCAAGTCACGCAGAAGGTTGTTTTCTCTTATTTTTTTGAGTTTTCGCAATTCATTGGGTTTTTTGCCAAAAAGATTATGCAAGAAGTCAAAAGGATTGAAAATTGATCCCACAACCCTTGAAAAAGCCGATGGTCCTCGACTCCCAGCCTCGTATCCACCAGTCGGCAGCCCAGGGATACTATAGCGCTGATTGCGGTTGATGGGAACATTTTTGGCATCAATTTCAAGGTAGCCTGTCAACTGATAGGGACGAACGATGACTTCCTCGAGTGCCAGTGCTAGCGCTGTCAATTTGAACTCTGTTTTTGGAAATTTAATCAGGTCGTTTGTAACAGTAATTTTAATCGATTTAAATCCGAGATAGGATAGATATAAGGTATCATTAACTTCGGCATCGATGGCAAAAACACCATTGGCATCTGTGATGCTCATCAAAACCTTATTTAGATTTAACACATGAACAGTTGGAATAGGCTTGTCATCAGAAGCATTTTTGACAACCCCAATCACCTCTTGGGCTGCTAATTGTGTACTCCAACCCAAAAGTAAAACCAATAAAAAAAAATGTTTAGTCATTTTTTCTATTGTGCAAACTAAGTTGTTTCAAAGCTATGACCATATATTTTTTACTAAATTTTAACAAAAAGTTGGATTTTTTTCTAGATAGGCAACCAATTTTTCTATCGCATTGGCTCTATGACTGATTTTATTTTTTTCATTTGATGTGAGTTCTGCAAATGTTTTTTGAAATCCATTGGGGATAAAAATAGGGTCATAACCAAAGCCCTTGTCACCTTTGGGTTCATATGCGATTGCACCTTCAACAATCCCCTCAAATTGAAGGGTGTCATTTGAGCTCATCAATGAGATAACTGTTCTAAATTGTGCATTTCTGTTTGTGATTCCTTTGAGTTCATGAAGTAGTTTTTCAGTGTTTTGCTGATCATCTTTTTGCTCGCCAGCATAACGAGCCGAGTACACACCTGGCGCACCATTCAAGGCCTGAACCTCAAGCCCACTATCATCCGAAACTACAATATGACCAAACTGCCTAAAAATTGTTTCAGCTTTTAAAAGCGAATTTCTCTCCAAGTCTGATGCTGTTTCAGCAATCTCCTGATCATAGTTGAGGTCTGCGAGTGTTTGCACACGAAACTGAGGTAGAATTTGCTTAAACTCCTCGGCTTTATATTTGTTGTGTGTGGCGAGAATTAGCTTTTTCATACGTGATGATAGGGATGATGATTGATGATCGTACAAGCTCGATAGAGCTGTTCAAGGGCAATCACTCTAGCAAGTTGGTGAGTGAAAGTCATGGGGGAGAGTGAAACCATCCCTTTTGCACGCTTGCGTAAAGATTCGCTAAACCCATAGGCGCCTCCAATACAAAACACCATTGTCCCGCTCTGTAACATCGTCTGTTTGGAGATAAATTGAGCAAAAGCTTTTGAGTCCATTTGCTTTCCTTTTTCATCAAAAAGAATCAAAGCATCTCGACTACTAACATGCTTTACAATACTTTTTTCCACAGTCAACAGTGCATTTTCTCGATTGTGTTTGTTGTGTTTGATTTCTTTGAGTTCAATGAATTCAAAAGGCATGAAATGCTGGATGCGTTTCACATAGGCTTGTACTTCTTCAAGTGCATATGATCCTACTGTTTTTCCAATGGCGACACATTTTATTTTCATGTCATAAAGATACAACCATTTGGGTGTTGACGAAGTAGAAATTTCTTACTTTCGCTATTCATACCCTCTTTGTTTTGAGAAATTTTGCAATCACAAATCGACATAAAAGTCAATTTTAAATCAGTATAAATCATATGCCATTTTTTGTTGATGTGATTCTGCCGTTGCCAATCCCAAAACTATTTACATATGCTGTAACAGAAGAAGAATACAATTTTATTCAGCTTGGTATTCGAATTGTTGTTCCCTTTGGCAACAAAAAAAAATACGCTGCTTTAAGTTATAAGACCCATACAACCATTCCTGCTTATGAGGCAAAGTCAATTGAGTATATCATCGATCAAACCCCCATTGTTAGTCAAAAGCAAATTGAGCTATGGGAGTGGATTTCAAGCTATTATATGAGTCCCTTTGGCAGTGTTTATCGTGCTGCCATGCCCAGTATTCTTTTGCTTGAAAGCGAGACAGAACTTCACTTTCATAAACTTCCTTCTTCTGACGTCAAGCTGAGTGCTAATGCCGAACAACTTCTTGCTTCTTTACAAGAATATGAAAATCTTACGCTCTCAGAAACAGTCAAATTGGAGCTGTCTAAAAATACCTATAAACTCGCTCAAGAGTTGCTCAGCCATGACTTGATTCAAGTACGTGAGGAGGTCTACACAAAATTCAAACCCAAGCAAGAACAACAGTTGGTGCTTTCTCCCAAATATAAAAACGATGAGAACCTTCAAGCCCTATTGATTGATGTGGTTCGTTATCCCAAACAACGAGAAACGCTATTGCAGTTTATGAAACAAAAACCACCTGTTCAAAAAGCTTCATTTTTAAAAATTTCAGGGTTATCTCCATCTTCTGTCAAAACACTTATCAAAAATGGGGTGTTGGATCAGCAGTCAGTTATTGTCGATCGCTTGGCAGTCAAAACAGCACCCGAAACACCTCCCAAAGTGCTTACAGATTCCCAACAAAAAGCATTGCAATCGATTCGAGATGATGCCAATGAAACCAATCGAATTTTATTGCATGGCGTCACAGCGTCGGGGAAAACGGAAGTGTATATTCATCTTGTGCAGGAGATGATCGACAAGGGAAAACAAGTTCTTTTTCTTCTCCCAGAAATCGCATTGACAACACAAATCATCAAACGTTTATATGTTCATTTTGGTCAATGTATGTCTGTTTATCACTCTCGCTACACACCCAGCGAACGTGCTGAGGTTTGGAACAAGGTGATGCAACAACACCCCAGTGCACAATTGATCGTTGGCGCTCGATCGGCAGTGCTATTGCCATTTTCGAATCTTGGGCTTATCATCGTTGATGAATCGCATGAAGTGGCGTACAAACAGTTTGAATCGAACCCTCGTTATCATGCCCGGGATGTGGCTGTAGTACTTGCTGGCTTGCATCAGGCCAAAATTGTGATGGGATCTGCTTCGCCCTCGATCGAGTCCACTCATAATAGTCACATCGGAAAATACTCTCTTGTCGAAATAAAAAAGAGATATAAGGGTTTTTCGATGCCAACAATTGAAGTCATCGACCTAAAGGCTTTTCATAAAAAAAAGCAGATGAAAGGTCACTTTTCGGAGGCAATGATCGAAGCGATTTCAAAAACTTTAGAGGCGAAAGAGCAGGTGATATTGTTTCAAAACAGACGAGGATTTTCTTCTTTTGTGAACTGTACAGCCTGTGGTCATGTACCCCAATGCCCCAATTGTGATGTGAGTCTGACCTATCACAAACACAATGAGAAACTCAAATGTCATTATTGTGGTTATGCAGTTTTGAGTCATGCACATTGTGTAGCATGTGGCACAGCCCATCCAAGGCCTATGGGTCTTGGAACCCAACAAATCGAAACTGAAATAAAGGGATTGTTCCCTGAAGCTCGCGTTGCACGAATGGATTCTGATACGACCAAAGGAAAGTATGGACACAGAGATTTGATTCAGCGTTTTGAGCAGCATGAACTGGATATCTTGATTGGTACGCAGATGCTGACAAAGGGTTTGGATTTTAATAAAGTTACGCTTGTTGGTGTTGTTTTGGCAGATTCACTACTCAATTTTCAGGACTTCCGAGCACACGAACGAGCGTTCCAGATTTTGTTACAGGTTTCAGGTCGGGCAGGTCGCAAAGATCGTCAGGGAAGGGTGCTGATTCAGACCTATGACAGTAACCATCAAACCCTTCAGCAACTACAGAAATATGATTATGAAAGTATGTTTTCAACCCAATGCAAGCAGCGAAAAGAGTTTTCATATCCACCATTTGTTCGTCTGATTCGTTTTGAATTCAAGCATAAGAATTTTGCAGCGCTACAGCAGTCAGCAGACTGGTTTACACAAGCGCTAAGGAATCAGTTTTCAATTGTTTTGGGGCCACAGTCGCCTCCAATAGGTCGGATACGCAACCAATTTTTGATGCAGGTATTGCTCAAACTACCTGCCAATCAATCTGCTGCATCAGCCAAAGAGCAGCTCAATCGCATCATCAAAAGGTTTGAACAAATACCCAACTTTCGATCTGTAAAACTATTGGTTGACGTCGATCCGATCTAGGAAAGCAGTCAATAATTGTAAGTTCGTTGCACTTCTTCATATATCCATTTCAGGTAAAAAATTATAAAAGGATTGGAATTGATAAACAAAAGTGATAATTTCGCTGCCCAATTTATAAATATGAATCATTACGAAACTGTTTTCATTTTAAATCCCGTTTTATCTGAAGATCAGGTAAAGGAAGCAGTTCAAAAGTATGCTGATATCATCACTTCAAACGGAGGTGAGCTTGTTGATCAGGAGGATTGGGGCTTGAAAAAGTTTGCCTACACCATCCAAAACAAGAAAAGTGGTTTTTACCATCTTTTTGACTTTAAAGTCACTCCTGAAGTTGTCAATGCTTTAGAACTGGAATTTAGACGCGATGAGCGCGTGATGCGCTATCTCACGGTCAAGCTAGACAAACATGCAGAAGCATGGGCCGAAAAACGAAGAGAACGATTAACAGCTAAAGCATAACGCATGGCATCATTAGAACAAGCTAGTAAAAGTGGTAAACAAGGAGAAGTACGCTATCTCACACCACTAGACATTGAAACAAATGAAGTAAAAAAGTATTGTCGCTTCAAAAAGTATGGGATCAAGTATATCGATTACAAAGACCCAGACTTTTTATTGAAGTTTGTCAACGAACAAGGTAAGATTTTACCTCGAAGGCTTACAGGTACTTCGCTCAAATATCAGCGAAAGTTATCAGTTGCCATCAAGCGTTCACGTCACTTGGCACTTATGCCTTATGTTGCTGACCTTTTAAAATAATAAACAATGGAACTCATATTAAAACAAGACGTAGAAAACCTAGGTTTTAAAGACGATGTTGTTCAGGTCAAAAACGGATATGGACGAAACTTTTTGATTCCGCAGGGTCTAGCTATTTTAGCGACCCCTTCGGCCAAAAAAGTATTAGCAGAAAACCTCAAGCAACGCGCTTTCAAAGAGCAAAAGTTGGTTAACGATGCCAATGCGCTTGGAAAAAAGTTATTGGCTTTGGACATCAAAATCGCTGCAAAAGCAGGTGGGACTGGTAAATTATTCGGATCGATCAATAATGCCGATTTGAGTGCTGCTCTTAAGAATGCTGGTCATGAGATCGAAAAAAAGTGTATCAAAATTGCTGGTGGAACTGTAAAGGCGTTGGGTGACCAACAAGCTGAAATTCGTTTACATCGTGAGGTTAGGATTCAACTGCCGTTCGAAGTTACTAAAGCAGCAGAGGAATAATTTTTCAACCAAAACAAAACCGAAAAGCCGATTCTTCAGATCGGCTTTTTTTATGCATACTGGATTCATCTCTCCTCACTTGACTGAAGTGGATGAACACAGCCTATAGCAGACAACTTCTGTGTCGTATCTTTACAGCATGCAACAGTACGGGATTCCTCATAAAACGACCAATCGACTTACTTTTTTAGCAAGTCGTTTGATCCATTCAGACCCTTTGCTTGATGGCTTTTATAGGCCATTTCAAAATCGACCCGATTTAGCCCATATCAAACAACAGCAAGATCGATTTACGACGCAGCACAGAGAAAATCTAGCCGATGTAATCTCACAACAGTATCAGCATATTCAGGATGCACCAAAAGCACAAATCGATGCTTTGCGATCCTCAAACAGCTTCACCATCACCACGGGGCATCAACTCAATTTATTCACTGGGCCGCTTTTCTTTTTATATAAAATCATAGACGTGATTCAAATTGCTGCGAAGTGGAATGCACAAAAAGACGGAAACACCTATTTACCAGTATTTTGGATGGCCTCTGAAGATCATGATTTTGAAGAAATTAACCACTTTACTGTTGAGGGGCAAACGATTCACTGGCCTAACAAAAGTGAGGGTGCAGTTGGTCGGATGTCGACTAAGGGTCTAGATTTAGTTTTAAAAACTTGGAAGCGGCATTTGGGAAAACGACCCCACGCTGAGGAATTACATGAGTTGTTTGAGCAAAGTTATTGCAAGCACTCAAACTTGGCAGACGCCACTCGGTTTTTGGTTCATCAGCTTTTTGGAAGTTATGGCTTGGTCATTGTTGATGGTGATGACCCTCAACTCAAACAACAGTTTGCACCTTATGTTCAGCAGGAATGTGAAGAGCAACTGATACAAACGACGAGTGAGTCGACAATGAAAAGATTGGAAAAAGCTTTTCAAAAAAAGATGAAGCCACAAGTGAACCCTAGAGATGTAAATCTGTTTTATATGGGTGGGTCTGGTCGGCAACGAATTACCAAAACAAATGATGGTTTTGATGTTGTTCAAACAACAATGTCTTTTACCAAAAAAGAGTTTGTTGCAGCACTTCAAAAGCATCCTGAGAGATTTTCGCCCAACGCCCTACTTCGGCCAATTTTTCAAGAATTTGTATTGCCCAATTTGGTATTTGTAGGTGGTAGCTCAGAGCTTGCGTACTGGTTGCAGCTTGGCGAGGCATTTTCGTCTTTTGATCTTCCGATGCCTATGCTGAAATTGCGCTCTTCACTTTTGTTGGTTTCAGACAAGCAACATCGAAAACTCAAGTCATTGGGAATAGCGCCTGCTGATTTGTTTTTACCTTCCAATGAATTAATCAATCGTCGGGTGCGCCAAATCAGTAATATTGAGATAGATTTGAGTTCTCTCAAAACGCAGTTGGGCGATCAGTTTGGGCATCTCTATGACTTGGCAAAACAGACGGATGCTTCATTTTTGGGAGCTGTGCAAGCGCAAGAAAAAAAACAAACAAAGGGTTTAGAAAATCTTGAAAAAAGGTTGCTAAAGGCACAGCGCAAAAAGTTAGTCGATCACGTCAAACGCATCACCGAATTGCAACAACAGCTATTTCCCTTGGGAGATTTGCAGGAGCGCAAGGTTAATTTTGCAGCCTTTATATTGCAATATGGAGATGATTTTATCCCCACATTGATCAAACATATCGACCCATTTAACAAGGATTTCGTTTGCTTATGCTTTTCGAAATAAAAAAAGCGATTGATTTGAAACATAATGACGATAAATCGTATTTTTGACCATGCAAAACAAGGTTTTAATCCTAGACTTTGGTTCACAATACACACAGCTTATCGCGCGACGTGTTCGCGAGTTGAACATCTACTGTGAAATTCACCCTTATAATAAGCTTCCAAAACATATCGAGTCATTTGATGCTGTCATCCTATCAGGTTCTCCATTTTCGGTACGATCTGATGATTCACCACATCCAGATCTGTCAAAAATAAAGGGCAAAATACCACTGCTAGGGGTTTGCTATGGGGCTCAATATCTTGCCCATTTTGGAGGTGGAGAGGTTGCACCATCTGACACCAGAGAATATGGACGTGCCAACCTCATGATGATTATCCATGACCCATTATTTGAGAATATTTCTCAAGGCTCACAAGTGTGGATGAGTCATAGTGACACGATCAAATCCTTACCTGCTGATGGTCTTTTTTTGGCAAGCACTGACGACGTGCGGTTTGCTGCATATCGTATCGAAGGGGAAACAACATATGGGATTCAGTTTCACCCAGAGGTTTATCACACAACAGATGGCAAACAGTTGTTGCATAACTTTTTGATCTCCATTGCTGGTCTGACTCCAGACTGGACGCCAAGCTCTTTTGCTGAAATGACAATTACAGCACTGAAAGAGAAAATTGGAGATGATTATGTTGTGTTGGGTCTTTCTGGGGGGGTGGATTCTACAGTAGCTGCGATATTGCTGCACAAGGCAATAGGCCCTCAACTCCATTGCATTTTTGTCAACAATGGGCTGTTGCGAAAAAACGAATTTACAGATGTTCTCATTCAATACGAAGGACTCGGTCTCAACGTAAAAGGGGTTGATGCGAGTGATCGCTTTTTATCAGCACTGGCAGGAGTGTCTGAGCCAGAGGAAAAGCGTAAACAAATTGGAAAAGTTTTTATTGATGTTTTTGATGATGAAGCAACAAAACTGAAAAACATCGCTTGGCTGGCACAGGGCACGATCTACCCTGATGTGATTGAGTCCATTTCTGTGAAAGGACCCTCAGCCACAATAAAATCCCATCATAACGTTGGTGGCTTGCCGAGTTACATGAAGCTAAAAGTTGTTGAGCCACTTCGGATGCTGTTTAAAGATGAGGTGAGAAGAGTAGGTAAAACCCTTGGTTTATCTGCCCAATTGCTCGGACGACACCCTTTTCCAGGTCCTGGTTTAGCCATTCGAATTTTGGGGGATATCACAGCTGAAAAAGTGCAGATGTTGCAAGAAGTCGATGCCATTTTTATCGATGGGCTAAAGCAAGAGGGCTTGTATGATAAGGTATGGCAAGCAGGAGCCATTTTACTTCCAGTGCAAAGTGTTGGGGTGATGGGTGATGAGAGAACTTATGAAAAATGTGTTGCGCTACGAGCAGTAGAATCAACCGATGGAATGACTGCAGACTGGGTAAATTTGCCATACTCCTTTTTGCAGGATGTATCCAATAAGATTATTAATCGAGTGAAAGGAATCAATAGAGTAGTTTATGATATCAGTTCTAAGCCGCCTGCCACAATTGAGTGGGAATAGGGTTGCGTTTCTCTTTTTTGGATTTATATTATGTCTGATGACTACAAATCTTCAGGCACAAGACCCCGATGAAATCTATCGAACACATTTTTTGATTCATAAAGTCCGAAAAGGCGATACGATTTTTAGTCTGACAAAACGATATGAAATCAGTGATCAGCAGTTGTTGTATTACAATCCTTACCTAAAAGATGGATTGAAGCGCAAGATGAAACTCAAAATTCCGCGCTACAAAGAAATACCACCACCTCCAAAGTCAGAGCCTCAGGCAAATACACATACAGTGGTCAAGGGCGAAACTCCTTGGCGCGTTGCCTACAGCTATGGCATCACCCTCGATGAACTCAAAGCAGCAAATCCCGAAATGGGTGCAGTGATATCGGTCGGGCAAGAGTTGGTCATACCAGAAACTGATATTGAAACAAAGGCTTTTGACCCCAATTACAACTACTACACTGTAAAGCCAAAAGAGGGGTACTATCGCCTTGAGGTGAAGCTCGGCGTGAGCGAGGAGGAATTTATTTCCCTCAACCCTGAGCTCACTGAAAAAGGACTCATCGCTGGGATGATTCTTCGTCTCCCCAAACGTGAATCTCAGGAGTTTAAAGTCGAAGATAATCTTCTTGTTGAAAAGGTCAATCTGCGTGATAGCTTGTTCCGACAAAACAAATTGAAAGTGGCTTTGATGGCACCTTTTCGATTACCCACTGTTCCAATTGATTCGATTGAACAAACAAATCAAATTTTACAAAACAGAAACCTACAAACAATTTCTTTGGATTTTTATGCAGGAGCGAGATTAGCCATGGAGGACCTGATTGAGCTTGCCTTGACGATCGACTTTACAGTGTATGACACAGAGAACAATAACTTTAAAGTCAATCAGCTTGTTGATACAAATGATTTTTCGAAATTCGATTTTGTGGTTGGGCCTTTTGTTCCACGACATTTTAATACTGTCAGTGAAAAACTTGAACGAAAAAAAGTTCCATTGGTATCTCCACTGACAATAAAGCCCTTAACCATGCGAAAAAATGTGGTGCATAGTTTTACTGACCGCAAACTGCTCAGAGAACGCATGCATCGATACATCGATTCACTTGACAAGAAAGCTGAAAATCCTTGTGTTGTGATTGTTGCTGATGCTGAAAACTTGGCTGTTCAAAATCGATTGAAAGAACAGTTTCCTTTGGCAGAAATCGTAAACCCTGATCCTGAATTCAATTTTATAAAGCCTGAGCTTATCGACTCTCTCACTTCCAACTTGGAAGAAAATTGGGTATTTCTCGAAACAAATAAAACCAATCTGATTATCAGTATGGTTTCAATGCTTAATGCCCAACAAGATGAAAACAGGAAAACAAGACTGATGACCCTTGAACGCTCATCGGCTTATGATGATGAAAATATCGATCAATCACATCTTGGTAACTTGTCTTTTACCTATGCAGAAACAATCAATATCAATCCAGTTACAATCATAAGTTTCTATGATCGCTATAAGGATGCTTATGGCATTGTGCCCACTCGAGAAGCAATACGAGGATATGAGTTGATGACTGATCTTACGCTTCGAGCGGCGATACGTAAAAAATTGATCGATGGGTTTTCGCTTGGCGAAACCCAATATCTTCAAAATAAATTCTTCTTTCGAGAAGAAGCCAAAGGGCATAGGAATTCTGCGATGTATTTACTGCAACACAAGGGATATGAAACCATAGAATTAACAAATGAATAATCCAATCGATTTGTCATGGTGGTTTTGTACTTTTGTTAGCGAAGCAAGAAAAAACAGCTTTTAATGCCAAATGCCAAATATGTTTTTGTAACTGGTGGAGTTACCTCATCATTGGGGAAAGGCATTATCTCCGCTTCTCTTGCCAAATTGCTTCAAGCACGAGGCTTACGCACAACCATCCAAAAGTTTGATCCCTATATCAATGTTGATCCAGGAACACTCAACCCTTACGAACATGGGGAGTGCTATGTGACTGAGGATGGTGCTGAGACCGATTTGGATCTTGGTCATTATGAGCGATTTCTTAATATAAAAACCTCTCAGGCAAACAATGTCACCACTGGTCGCATCTATCAAAGTGTGATTGAGAAAGAAAGACGAGGCGATTTTTTGGGGAAAACAGTACAAGTGATCCCTCATATCACAAACGAAATTAAAGATCGTATGTTGCTTTTGGGTAATACCAATGAACATGATGTTGTGATTACCGAAATTGGTGGAACAGTTGGTGATATAGAGTCATTGCCATATATCGAGGCTGTTCGTCAGTTGAGATGGGAGCTTGGTCGTGAAAACTGCGTTGTCATTCACCTTACGTTGGTGCCATTTTTATCTGCTGCAAAAGAATTGAAAACCAAACCCACACAACACTCAGTAAAAACGCTGATGGAAAGTGGTATCAATGCAGATGTATTGGTCTGTAGAACCGAACACGAATTGTCTGACGACTTGCGAAAAAAGCTAGCATTGTTTTGCAATGTTGAGCAAGAAGCAGTCATACAATCTATCGATGCGAAAACCATTTATGATGTACCTATCTTGATGTATGAAGAAGGGCTGGACAAAGTCGTGATGAAACGCTTAGAAATCGATTTGGATACCAAGCCTGATTTGACGCAATGGCAGAGCTTTTTAAAACGACATAAACACCCAAAAAACAGCGTAACCATAGGTCTTATTGGTAAGTATGTGGAACTACAAGACTCCTACAAATCTATTTTGGAATCCTTTGTCCATGCAGGTGCTGCCAATGAGGTGGAAGCCAAGGTTGTCCCTGTACATTCATCAGATTTGGACGAGAAAGACGTTCATAAGAAATTTGAGAGTTTTGATGGTGTCCTTGTAGCTCCAGGTTTTGGCGAGCGTGGCATCGAAGGCAAAATCAATGCGATTAAATATGTTCGGGAACAAAAGATTCCATTTTTTGGTATTTGCCTTGGCATGCAAATGGCTGTAATCGAGTATGCAAGAAATGTGTTGCAACTGCCGAGTGCCAATTCAGTTGAAATGGATGCAGATACACCTCATCCTGTTATTTCACTTATGGACGAACAACGAAATATTGCCAACAAAGGGGGAACCATGCGCTTGGGTGCCTGGGCATGTGCAATCGAAAAAAATACCCTTTTACATAAAATATACAATTCAGATCATATAGAAGAACGTCATCGACATCGTTATGAGTTTAATGACGCCTATTATGAGCAATTCGAAAAGCATGGGATGATTGCCTCGGGCGTGAACCCTGAAACCAAACTGGTAGAAGCGATTGAATTGCAATCACACCCATGGTTTGTCGGCGTGCAGTATCACCCAGAATATAGAAGTAGAGTCGCACAGCCACACCCTTTGTTTGTTGATTTTGTGAACGCATGCAACAACTATGCACAATCTAAAAAATAACCTAAGATGGAAGAAAAAAGAATAGACCCCTTACAAATCATTGGCTTCTTCTTGCTTTTCCTCGTCCTTATTTGGATGATTTATGACCAATCAGAAATGATGGAGCAAAATGCACAAGCGCAAGCCAATGCACCAACACAAAAGCAAACAGCTGACAACAATCCACAACCTGAACAGCTGGCTGCAACAAGCAATGCCCCAGTGTTGATGGATTCCATTCCAGAGCAAATCACAATAATTCAAAATGAATTATTGCGCTTGTCAATCACTTCGAAAGGTGGGTTTATCAAAGAGGCCGAAATCAAGGCGCACACCAACTATCTCGATGAGCAGGTATATGTTGTCAAAGAAGCAAACACTAACTTTAATTTGAGATTAGAATCAAATGGGTCTTTAATTAACACTAGAGATTTAGATTTTTTACCAATTCTAGATGGAAATCAACTAACCATGCGTTCTCAGGTCGCTGGTGGAACACTTGAATTTATTTACACGCTATTAAAGGAAAGAGAGGAAAGTGAAGCCTACCGATTCCAATTTGGTATTCGTTCGAGTGGTTTAAATGTCCAACCTAAAACAAATCTATATTGGGGGCTTGATGGTTTTCGCCATGCACTAAGTGCGGATTATGAAAATCGATATACACAACTTACCTATCAGTACGAAGACGATAAAATACAGGCACTGTCTGCCATGGGTGATGATACTGACAGAGATAAAAATGTGTCTTGGATTTCATACCGACAGCATTTCTTTAGCATGATACTTATTCCATCGACTCAATTTGAGTCGATTGATGTTGAGTCATCATCGTTGATGAATGAAGACGATAGCGACGCATCTGTTTATTTAAAACGCTTTGAAACATCGACAGCCATTGCTGCTCAAAATGGAGCACTGAATACCACATTTGATTGGTTTATTGGCCCAACTGATTATAAAATTTTAAAGACTTATGATGAAAATCTATCAGAATCTATCTCCTTTGGTTGGGGGATTATTGGGTGGATCAATCGATTTTTATTCTTCCCACTATTTGGATTGTTGAGTGGGTTTCTTCCCTATGGAATTGCCATTATTGTGATGACGATTATTGTACGATTGGCACTCTCACCAGTGACTTATAAGTCTTATTTGTCGCAGGCAAAAATGAAAGTATTGCGACCTGAAATCAATGCACTCAACGATAAGTATGGAAACGATCGAGCCAAAAAGCAGCAAGAAACGATGAAACTGTACACAAAAGCAGGGGCAAACCCAATGGCTGGTTGTGTACCGAGCTTGTTACAGTTACCTGTCTTTTTGGGGTTGTTTTATTTTTTCCCAGTTGCCTTTTCACTTCGTGGAAAGTCATTCTTGTGGGCGGAGGACTTATCGTCTTACGACGCCATAGCCGAACTTCCCTTCTCAATTCCTTTTTATGGAGACCATGTTAGTCTATTCCCTTTGTTGGCATCGATTGCCATTTTTGTGTATTCAAAAATGACCATGGGGCAGCAAATGCAACCTTCTCAACCCGGCATGCCCAATATGAAGTTTATGATATATCTCATGCCGATTATGATGCTGTTTTTCTTTAACAACTACGCCTCTGGTTTGAGCTTGTATTATCTGATTTCAAACCTGATTACCATTGGAATTATGTTGGTGATAAAAAATTATATCATAGACGAAGAAAAAATCTTTTTGAAGATTGAGGAAAACAAAAAGAAGCCTAAAAAACAAAGTCGCTTCCAGCGAAAGATGGAAGAGATGATGGAGCAGGCCGAACAGCAAAGACGATCTGGTCGCCGTCGCTAGACAGCTTTTGGTTACCTTTGTTTCGCTATGGAATCCAATTCAAAACGTGTCGTTGTTGGACTCTCCGGGGGAGTCGATTCGAGTGTTACAGCCTTTCTGTTGCAACAACAGGGCTATGAGGTGATAGGCTTGTTTATGAAAAATTGGCATGACGATAGTGTTACGATTTCCAAAGAGTGCCCTTGGTTAGAAGATAGTTATGACGCCATGCTCGTTGCTGAAAAGCTTGGTATTCCCTTTCAAACAGTGGATTTGAGTGAGGAATATAAACAAAGAATTGTCGATTATATGTTCGCTGAATATGAACGTGGTCGAACACCAAACCCTGATGTTTTGTGCAATCGCGAAATCAAATTTGATGTATTTCTCAAAATTGCATTGGAGTTAGGGGCAGACTATATCGCGACAGGTCACTATTGTCGGAAAGGAGAAGTGAAGAAGGATGGGACTACTTATTACCAGTTATTGGCAGGAGTGGACAATAATAAAGATCAATCTTATTTTTTGTGTCAGCTCAACCAAGAACAATTGTCCAAAACACTATTTCTGATAGGGGAGTTGACCAAACCAGAGGTGCGTACCATTGCCAAAGCGCAAGGATTGGTCACTGCCGAAAAGCGAGATTCACAGGGGTTGTGCTTTGTAGGGAAGGTCAGTTTACCAGATTTTTTACAACAGCAACTCGCAGTCAAGAAGGGTCGAATTTTGCAGGTGGCAGACGATCACCCCATGTATCAAACCAAAAGGGAAAATACACCAGAGAGTCTTGCTGAAAAATATACCTATACTTCTGCTGATGGACTTGAAGTAGGCATTCACAATGGTTCTCATTTTTTCACTGTTGGACAGCGCAAAGGGTTGGCTGTTGGGGGGACCAAAGAACCTTTATTCGTACTGTCTACAGATGTGGAGGAGAATATCATCTATGTAGGCGAAGGTAAAGCGCACGCAGGACTGTATCGCTCTGCTTTATGGATTGATCAGGAAGATATTCATTGGATACGAAGAGATTTGATTCCCCAAAAGCCTATGGTGGTACAGGCACGCATTCGCTATCGCCAGCCATTGGCAAAAGCAACCCTACATCCAACAGCCAAAGGCTTGTATTTGGTCTTTGACAAGCCACAGTCAGCCATAGCAGCAGGGCAATTTGCCGCCTGGTATCTCGATGATGAACTGATCGGGTCGGGAGTGATTGGATAAGTTAGAACTGTAGCCCTGCTCCAAAATGAATGCCGTCATTGGTTTTGTCTATGAAAAGTAATGGATTTATAGCACGAATCTTTCGGATTATGACTGCCCTTAATCTGTAGCAACTTAATATAAGAATTTAGAGAATCCTATAATTTGTTGTGAATAGTCGATAAATCAATTTGAAATGCCTTTTTAACACTTAAAAGCGTAAATAGATAAATGAGAGTTATTCAGTAAATTCTTACAAAACCTTCACTGCAGCCAGGTCTAGCACAACTTGATTTTGGATTAAATCCTCAAACTGTTCTGCTTTACGAATCAATTTGGCTTCACCTTGATGCCATAGAACTTCGGCTGGGCGAAAGCGAGCATTGTAGTTACTCGCCATCGAAAAACAATAGGCACCTGCGTTGTGAAAACACAATACATCACCCTCCGAAATTTCATTGATTCTACGATTGTTGGCAAAAGTATCTGTTTCGCAAATGTAGCCCACTACAGAGTAAAATCGCTCTCTGCCGTTTGGATTGGAGATATTTTCGATATGATGTTGTGAGCCATACAGCATGGGCCGAATCAGATGATTAAATCCACTATTGACTTGCGCAAATACTGTTGAGGTCGTTTGCTTAACTACGTTGACTTGGGTGAGAAAATACCCAGCCTCACTGACCAAAAACTTTCCTGGCTCAAATGCCAAGGTCAGGTTTTTGCCATAATCTTCACAAAACGACTGAAAACGTTCTCCTAGTTTTTCTCCCAGTTCTTCTATATTGGTTTCAATATCATTTGGGTGATAGGGCACCTTAAATCCACTGCCAAAGTCCAAAAACTCAAGGTTTTCAAACGACTTTGCAGTTGTAAACAAAATTTCAGCGGCATGCAAAAACACATCAATATCAAGGATATCACTTCCTGTGTGCATATGAATCCCATTGATACGCATTCCTGTATTTTCGACAATCCGAACAATGTGTGGGAGTTGATGGATGCTAATCCCAAACTTTGAATCGATATGCCCAACAGAGATATTGGCATTGCCACCTGCCATCACATGGGGATTGATACGAACACAAACTGGCACTTCAGGGTGTTTGCTACCAAACTGCTCGAGTAAAGTAAGGTTATCGATATTGATTTGCACCCCAAGTGCGGCTGCTTGCTCTAACTCTTCAAGTGAAACTCCATTGGGTGTAAAGATGATTTTCTGTGCTGGCACGCCTGCGTAGAGACCCAACTTGACTTCCTGAATCGAGACAGTGTCGAGTCCTGCACCCAAGCTGTGCAAATAGCTAAGGATATTGACATTTGACAACGCCTTCACAGCATAGTTGATTCGCAATTGCGATACATGCTGAAACGCCTCAGATAAACGCGTGTACTGCTGTTCTAGTTTCTCAGCGTCATAAACGTAGATTGGACTCCCAAATTGATTTGCAATCGATGTCAATACAGAACTATCCATTATTTAAAATTTGCTACAAATCTAGCTTTGTCTTCACTGAAATCAAAGTATTTTTTACTTTATTATAAAAATACAACAAAATGTTATAAATATAACAAAAACAAATATAGATTTGACTATTGTTATCGATGGTTGTTTTCTATTTTTGCACCAAACAAACAATACAATGAACGTACACGAGTACCAAGCCAAAGAAATCTTATCATCCTTTGGCGTTCGCATTCAAAGAGGCAAGGTTGCACATACCACCAAAAACGCTTTAACTGTTGCCCAAGAGCTGTCCGAAGAGACAGGGACCTCTTGGTTTGTTGTAAAAGCACAAATACATGCAGGTGGGCGTGGTAAAGGTGGAGGTGTGAAACTGGCCAAAGGGATTGACAAGGTCGAGGAGGTTGTTGACAGTATATTGGGGATAAATCTTGTTACTCCTCAAACCCCTCCAGAAGGCAAACGTGTACATCAAGTTTTGATTGCTGAAGATGTGTATTACCCTGGTGCGTCTGAGCCAGAGGAGTATTATATGTCTGTATTGCTCAATCGTTCGACAGGTCGTAATATGATTATGTATTCGACAGAAGGAGGTGTAGATATTGAGACAGTAGCCGAAGAAACACCTCATCTGATTTTTACAGAACACATCGACCCAGCAGTTGGTTTAATGCCTTTTCAGGTGCGTCGTGTTGCGTTTAATTTGGGTCTTTCGAGCAATGCGTTTAAAGAAATGACACGCTTTGTAACAGCCTTGTATTCGGCCTATGTGCAGTCCGATTCTTCTCTCTTTGAAATCAATCCAGTACTCAAAACCTCAGATGATAAAATCTTGGCAGTTGATGCTAAAGTATCTTTGGACGACAATGCTTTATTTCGACATAAGGACTATCAGGAACTTCGAGATGTAAGAGAAGAAAACCCTATTGAGGTTGAAGCCAAAGAAGTAGGTCTAAACTATGTAGCTCTCGATGGCAATGTTGGGTGTATGGTCAATGGTGCAGGTCTGGCGATGGCAACAATGGATCTGATCAAGCAGGCAGGTGCTGAACCAGCAAACTTTCTTGATGTTGGGGGAACTGCCGACGCAGCGAGAGTCGAAACAGCCTTTCGATTGATCCTTAAAGATCCTAAAGTAAAAGCGATATTGGTCAATATTTTTGGAGGGATTGTTCGTTGCGATCGCGTAGCTCAGGGTATTGTTGATGCCTATAAAAACATGGGCGATAGCATACAAGTTCCCATCATTGTTCGCCTTCAAGGAACCAATGCCGACATCGCTAAAGAGTTGATTGACAACTCTGGATTGGCTGTTCACACTGCAGTTTTGTTCCAAGAAGCTGCTGACAAAGTACAGGAAGTAATTCGTTAGATAGACATTTTGTCATACAAAATCAAGTAATAAATGCCATTATGGCATATTTATTTGTTTGGTTCATCATTTGATTTAAGCTTATCGAACTTAAAAATTAATATTATGAACATTATTCGAAGAACAACACCTTGGTTTCCATCGCTTTTTGATGATTTTTTTAATCGTGAATTTGGCATAGATGTCACTTCTAGAACACATCAAACGCCAGCAGTTAACATCACAGAGAAAAACAATGCGTTTTTCATAGAACTGGTCGCTCCTGGTAAAGATAAAAATGACTTTGACGTGGCGTTAGAAAATGATACGTTAACGATTTCAACGACTTCTGAAAAAGAATCAAGTGAGGAAAATACTCTTGTTATGCGTAAAGAGTTTGACTATGCGTCATTACAGCGAAGCTTTCGTATTCCTGAGACAATTGATACAAAAAACATCAAAGCAAATTATAAAAATGGTTTGCTATCGATTGAACTTCCCAAACGTAAAGAAGCCATCCTTGAACCTAAAAAGCAGATCAAAATCAACTAAATAAAAACCAGCCCCAGGGCTGGTTTTTTTATTTTACGATTTGTGATTTTCTGGCAGTATGGGGTGAAATTTCTTTATTGTTTGGTATTGGCTTGACTTTTGGCTTGACAATTTTATCTGCTGTGTAAATTCATAGCTAATTAAATCATCAGCATTGGTTTTTCGAGCAAATGCATTCTCACAGAAAGTCTCTCTAATGGTTGTCAATAAAATATCATGTGATAGTCCAAGTTCAGAGGTGATTTCATTCAATAGTCATCTTACTTTTTCCAGCACCCCCCTTTTGGGAATCTGAACGATATTGTTCGAATTGTCTTCGGTTTCGCTCAAACTTGTGAAAGCAGAAGCATTTACTTTCCCCTTCAAAGAGGATTCTTCATTCATTGTCACTATTACTGTGCAAAAAACATTGCCCTTCACATGTCCAAAGATCATCAAGTTATCACAGATAACATCTCCAGTCACAATAGATGCTTTATCGATAATGACTGTGCTTTTGGTGAGAATCGTTCCATTAAAAGGACACTCTAATCGGATTGATTTGATTGATTTGATATACCCCTCAACAAACCTGTCTTTGGGGATAAGGATGGGTGCTTCGCTTGTTTTATTGTTGTTCATTTGAATAAGATTTGGCTTTATTAAAGTAAATATAATAAATTTTGAGAAGCGTTGCTTCAACAAAAAATATCTTACATTCGTTAAGCTTTCAAATGATCTTGAAAACTTTTCATTTGATCACGCAATCGAGCTGCTTCGACAAAGTCGAGATCTTTTGCAGCGACTTCCATTGCTTTTCGTGTTTCCCTTATTTGTTTCTGAATTTGATCTACACTCATATATTCCAATTCGGGCTCTGCTGCTTGCTGAATTTGTTCTTGTTTTTCAGTATCATATCCAAAAACTCCTTCAACAGCTTTATTCAGTGGCGTTGGGGTGATTCCATGTTTTTCGTTGAAAGCAAGTTGTTTTTCTCTTCGATAATTGGTTTCATCAATTGTTTTTTGCATGCTTTTGGTAATTTTATCAGCATACATAATGGCTTTCCCATTCAAGTGCCTTGCTGCTCGACCAACTGTCTGAGTGAGTGAGCGAGCAGATCTCAAAAACCCTTCTTTATCTGCATCGATGATGGCGACCAAAGACACCTCTGGCAAGTCTAAGCCTTCCCGAAGTAGATTGACACCAATCAAAACATCAAACAACCCTCTTCGTAAATCTTGCATGATTTCTACACGTTCTAGAGTATCAATATCACTGTGGATATAACGACATCTGATTGAAATACGAGATAGATATTTGGTCAATTCCTCTGCCATACGCTTCGTAAGGGTAGTGACCAACACGCGTTCATCTGCCTCTGCACGAACCTGAATTTCCTCTACCAAATCATCGATTTGATTTTGACTTGGGCGAACCTCAATGATTGGATCCAACAGCCCTGTAGGGCGAATGATTTGCTCCACATAAACCCCCTCTGTTTGTTCCAGTTCGTAATCAGCAGGAGTGGCACTCACATAAATCACTTG
Organism: Flavobacteriaceae bacterium UBA5950; assembly: GCA_002430545.1. GTDB lineage: Bacteria > Bacteroidota > Bacteroidia > Flavobacteriales > Flavobacteriaceae > UBA724. Next base: position 67,140 of record DJCM01000004.1, on the reverse strand, counting down.
GTTTTGAAGAGACTCAAACTCTTCGTATTTCAATGGTCGATTGTCCATCGCAGCAGGTAGACGAAACCCATATTCAACTAGGTTTTCTTTCCGACTTCGGTCACCTCCATACATGGCATGTACTTGTGAGAGTGTCACATGACTTTCATCAACAATCATAAGATAATCGTCTGGAAAGTAGTCCAAAAGACAAAAGGGACGTGTACCTGGCGCTCGACCATCGATATAGCGCGAATAGTTTTCAATCCCCGAGCAATATCCCAACTCCCGAATCATTTCTAAATCAAAGTTGGTTCGCTCCTCCAACCTCGTGGCTTCCAAGTGCTTGCCAATTTGTTTAAAGTAACCCACTTGCGCAACCAAATCATCTTGTATTTGATGAATTGCATTTTGCAGTACATCAGTTGATGTGACAAACATATTTGCAGGGTATATGGTAAGTTTATCAAATTTTTCCTTGATGTTATTTGAAATGGGATCAAAGCATTCAATGGCTTCGATTTCATCACCAAAAAAGTGAATTTTAAACGCATGATCGGCATAGCTTGGAAAAATATCAACAATATCACCCTTTACGCGAAAGGTGCCATGAAGAAAATCGGCTGTGGTTCTAGCGTATAAGCTTTGCACCAGTCGATATAAAAACGCAGTGCGAGCAATGACTTGACCCACTTCGACGCCAATCACATTTTTTCGAAATTCGACGGGGTTTCCAATCCCATATAAGCACGATACTGATGCGACCACCAATACATCTCTTCGACCAGATAATAGGGAAGAGGTTGTACTCAGTCTGAGCTTTTCGATTTCTTCGTTAATCGATAAGTCTTTTTCAATGTAAGTTCCAGTTGTGGGGATATATGCCTCGGGCTGATAATAATCGTAATAGGAAACAAAGTATTCAACAGCGTTGTCTGGAAAAAACTGCTTAAACTCAGCGTATAATTGAGCAGCAAGGGTTTTGTTGTGCGCAAGCACCAAGGTTGGTCGTTGTACTTTTTCAATCACATTGGCAACAGTAAATGTTTTTCCCGATCCAGTAACACCCAACAGTGTTTGAAATTTATCACGACTCTCCAACCCCTCTGTGAGTTGTTGAATCGCCTCTGGTTGATCGCCTGTTGGCTTGAAATCGGAAACAATATGAAACTTCATAGTATACAAAAATACCATAATTTCAGGCACTGCTCAATTGATGTTGCCCCCAACATTGCGCAAAAGCCATTACTTTTGCACTATGGCATCCAGCGATAAATTAATCACAACAAAAAAACCAAGCTATCCAATTAGCCCTTTTTTAGGTGATTATTTAGCTCATTACAACCGAACTGTTCCTTTCCCAATTTCCTATCATGACTTGGAGCGTTTTGCTGGTTCAGTATCTGTGATGGACAAAAATGATAATGATACTTTATGGCTTCGCGTTTTTTACAATGACAGTGAACGCCATGAGATTGATGACAATTTGAAACGTATATACACCCTTCTTTTGTCTGATGGTGGTACAGATATGATAAGGTTTTTGAATGTGGATGCGATTGATTATTGCACTTTTGGAAATTCAAAACCATTTCGAATCAAAATTCGAAACATCTTAAACGACAATTTTGTTTATTTCTATGTAAAAAAAGCAGATGCCTCTCGTGCTTATGGTTTGGAGTTTGAGCACATGCTATCGCCTTATAATCTAAATTTTTTGGTTCATGAGGATACCTTGGTAGAGGAACATATTGCTGGAATCCCTGGTGATGAATTTATTTCAAACTATTTGCCAAAGTGTTCCAATAGCGAGAAGAGTCAAATTGCCAAACAGTTTGTAAAATTCAATGAAAGATGTATGATTCGTCTCTTGGGCGATATGCGTTCCTATAATTATGTCATCGTGCCAACCCATGACTTTGATCAAGTTGTTTATAAAATACGTTCAATCGATTTTGACCAGCAGTCCTATGAAGCTAAGTTGAAGGTATATCGTCCCCAATTTTTTAAAGAAAATTTTCCAATGGTTGAATTGGTTCGTAATCATTTGGACAAAAATGCTGTTGATCAATATAAAATTGAAGAAAGAGCGATTATCGCCAAACGCATTTTGAGCACAGAGACTCGTCTCACACAACTGATGAAATGCATGTTGAAAGATGAACTCTCAACGCCTGAGAATGTGAAACAACTCAAGTCTGAAATCTATGCGCATATCCCTGATAAAAATTTCAAAAATAGTTTTAATATGGGTGGAATTGTGCGAGCAGCGTTTGAATTTGTGAAGCGGAATTACGAAAATCATGAGATGCTTCGCAATGATTAATACCATTGATCATCTTGATAGCTTTCATCTTCCCATCCCTCTTGGTCATCGTCAGACTGTACTTCCTCTGACTGCTCAAATGTTTTTGGGGCCTCGTCTGGTACAACACCATGACTAAAAACAAGCTGTGGGTAACTAACACCAGCGATAGATTCAGCCTCTTCGACACAAGTGACAAAAAAGGTCCACATATTTAAAAAGTCATATACATAAAGGGCTGTTTTTTGATCATCTGTAAAAATATCATGTAAGGCAGTTTGATGCATCAACTTTGAGGGTTCTTCAAACATATCAGTTAAAGCAATGGCCTCTCCCTGGTTCCATTCTTCATCAGTCACATAAAAGGTAGCCATTTCGTGACCACTCATCCCAAAAGACTGAATGATTGTATTGTGTAAGTCTTCAAAAGTCGAACTGCTTTCCAGCTCTATATCTCTGAAAATATCTTCTTCGGCATCTAAAATAATTCTAAATCGATAAATCATTTGGTTTAATTTTTATGCGAAGCAACCAATAGAATTGGGCGCTAAATAATAACACTGCAATGAGTAAATGAAGTGGCTGTGTACCCCATGGAAAATCAACGTAATACATTAAAATTCCAAGTGCAATTTCTGCTAGAATACATCCAATGATAAAATGAATATACTTCTTTTCAAGACCTTCTTTCACGACCTGCCTGTAGATCATAATACTGACTGCCACCACAACCAAGGATAACGAGCGATGAACATAAAATGAGACCTCTGGAAGACTCAGCCATAACTGTGGAGCATCATACCCTGCTTGTTTGATTTGATAGTCGATAAATTGTCGCACATCAACTCCCAATCCGAATTGAACGAGGGTTAAAATAAAAGCGACAAAAATTAGGTTTGTGCATTTTTTGGAGGGGAGCTGAATTTGATTTCCATGACTCTTTGCACGTATAAAAAGCAATCCACTTACAATGAGAAGTGCCATGATCATATGAAGTGATATTTTACTTGGCAGTAGATTGGAGTCAACGACAGTTTTTCCCAGCCAGGCTTGTGTACCCATACCAACAACTGTTAAAAAAGAAAAAACAGCTAGTATTGGAGTGCTCCTAATCCACCAAAGACTGCGAATGAATAAGCCAAGGACAATCAAACCAGAAATTGCGCCGAGTAGTCGATTGATAAACTCTACCCAGGTGTGGGTGGCATTGAAAGTCGTGTAATCGTGTTTGTCGTAAATCTCCCAGTTACTTAAATCGATTGTTGTATTACTGTTGAAGTCTTTGATTGCGACTTGTAATGTGTTTTCATAGATAATCACATTTCCTTTTTCATAGGTCTTTTCAGGTTTCCAGTCCAGTTGGCTACGTTCAGTGGGAGGGATGAGATACCCAAAGCATTTTGGCCAGTCAGGACACCCCATACCACTGCCAGTCATTCGTACAATTGCACCAGCAAGGATGACCAAATAAACAGAAAGTAAGGCCCATTGTACCCAAGAAAATATAGGGTTATTCATCTGTTTCTTTTAAGGGTTTCAATCCGAGTTCGTGTGCCTTTTGCAGCATCATTTTGTGTGCTGCTTCAAACTCATTTGGAATCTCTCCATCAAGAATGGCTTCTTTGATGTGCTCTTTGATCAATCCAATTTCTCGGCAAGGCCCTACGCCAAAGGCTTGCATGATAAACGCACCATCTACAGGGGGTTGAAAATTTCGAATGCGATCTCGCTCTTCAACATCAACGATTTTTTGACGAACGATTTTGAAATTGTTGTGATATTTTTCAAATCGACGTGGGTTTTTGGTTGTGATATCGGCTTCACATAAAAGCAATAGATCGTCGATAAGCTCTCCTGCGTCAAAGACCAGCCGACGTACTGCTGCATCTGTTACTATGTCTTGCGATATGACAATTGGTCGGGAGCTCATAAATACAAGTTTTTGTACGTATTTCATCTTCTCATTCAGCGGCATTTTTAGTCGCTTGAACAATTTGTAAACCATTTTGGCACCTACAAACTCATGAGCGTGGAAGGTCCAACCGACTTTCTGGTTGAACTTTTTGGTGGGTGCTTTTCCAATATCATGCAGCAATGCTGCCCAACGCAACCACAAATTATCAGTGGTTTCGCAGATGTTGTCAAGAACTTCAAAGGTGTGATAAAAATTGTCTTTGTGGCGTTGTCCTTCCACTTCTTCAACCCCTTTCAACGCACAAAGCTCAGGAAGAATTCGTTGGAGTAATCCTAGTTTGTCTAACAGTAAAAATCCAGTAGAGGGTTTAGCTGTCAGCAATACTTTATGAATCTCATCAGCGATTCGTTCTTTCGATAGGATGTCGATTCGATCAGCCATAATAGCGATCGACTCCATCGTTTGTGTCTCAATTGTAAAGTCAAGTTGACTTGCAAAGCGCACAGCGCGAAGCATCCTCAAAGGGTCGTCAGAGAAGGTTTGTGCAGCAGCTGTTGGGGTCTTCAGTATTTTATTTTCCAAATCATCCAACCCATTGAAAGGATCGATGAGTGTTCCAAATTCTGAGGGGTTCAGTGCAAAGGCTAAGGCATTGACTGTAAAGTCCCTACGCTTCTGATCATCTGCCAAACTACCACTCTCCACAACTGGATTTCGACTATTTCTTTTATAACTTTCTTTTCTAGCACCCACAAACTCAAGCTCGAACGACCCAACTCGTATCATTGCAGTTCCATAGTTTTTATAAACACTCAATTTTCCTGCGTTTGGAAGCTGGTCAGCAACTGCTTTTGCCAGCGCAATACCACGACCTTCACAAACGATATCAATGTCTTTGGTGTCTTTGCGTTGCAACAATGCGTCTCGAACACATCCACCAATAGCAAACGCTCGTGTTTGCATTTTTTCAGCGATTTCGCCAATCGCAGAAAAGATGGGATCTGAAAATGCTAGATGTAAATTTTTATCTGTTGTCAAGGACGAACTGTTTTGATTTCCCCATCACTCGACACCTTCACAATTCTCGATGGTGTAACAGGGTATTTTTCTGATTTCAAAGGTACAACATAGTCTACTTGCTCCAAAATACGACTGCTGATTTTAGATGATTCCTCTGGGATTTGTTCACCACTGAGGTTCGCAGAGGTAGCAATGATGGGTTTACCAAAGGACTTTACCAAATCAAGGGCAAAACCACTTTTCGGAATTCGAATGGCGATAGACCCATCATCAGCCATTGCCATAGGAGCAAGTTGTTTTGCCTTCGGATAAACAATTGTTGTCGGAACACTTGCATTATCCAAGATGTCAAACACCTGTTTGGGGATCGATTCAACATATTCTTTTAGCATTTCAAAATCGGAAACCAAGGTGACAAGAGATTTGTTTTGCTTTCTGTTCTTAATCAAAAAAATCTTCTTGACTGCCTCCTCATCTGTTGCATCACAGCCAAGTCCGAGTACAGTATCGGAAGGAAACAGAATAACCCCCGAAATCTCTAGTGCAGCAAGACTTTTTTGAAGAGTCATACCTCCAAATGTATGATTTACAATGGTTTATGCTGAAACATCATAGGTTCGCAGCGCATCGTTGAGAGATGTCTTTTTATCAGTACTTTCTTTGCGCTTGCCAATGATTAAGGCACAAGGCACTTGAAAGTCTCCTGCTGCAAAAGACTTGGTATAATTCCCAGGAATGACAACTGAACGAGCAGGTACAATTCCTTTGGTTTCAACAGATTTTTCACCTGTTACATCAATGATTTTTGTCGAGGCAGTGAGCACCACATTGGCACCCAAAACAGCTTCTGTTTCCACTCGAACCCCCTCAACTACAATACAGCGTGATCCTACAAAAGCATTGTCTTCAATGATGACAGGAGCAGCCTGAAGAGGCTCTAAAACACCACCAATCCCAACGCCACCACTCAAGTGGACATTTTTGCCGATTTGCGCACAACTCCCAACAGTTGCCCAAGTATCTACCATTGTACCCTTATCGACATAGGCTCCAATGTTGACATAACTGGGCATAAGAATTGTACCTGGTGAAATATATGCACCATGTCGAGCGACAGCATGTGGAACTACTCGAATACCTTTTTCTTTATAGTCTGTTTTTAATGGGATTTTGTCATGAAACTCCAAAGGTCCAGCATGCAGCGTTTCCATCCCCTGAATCGGAAAATATAGGACAACTGCTTTTTTTACCCATTCGTTCACTTGCCATCCATTTGCTGTTGGTTCGGCAGCACGCAAGTCCCCTTTATCTAGCTGGTCGATTATCAAACGAATCGTTCCCTGTACATTTTTATCTTCTAACAATGCACGGTTTTCCCATGCTTCCTCTATGATAGTTCGCTGTTCACTCATTTGCATTTTTTTTCAAAGATAACTGCATTTTATCAAAAAAAAGACCTGTTCACAAAATCGTTACAATAAGTGTATTTTTGCATCAATGGGCAGATTATTGGCAATAGATTACGGCAAAAAAAGATGTGGAATCGCAGTTACTGACGAGGACAAAGTCTTTGCCTTTGGTCACGATACCATTTCCACTGCAAACCTCTTCGATTTTCTTAAAGATTATTTCAAGGAGGAGAGTGTTGAGGGCATTGTTGTTGGAATGCCCAAACGTTTGCACAATCAGCCTTCTCCAATAACGACTGATATTATGAGTTTTATTGGAGAGTGTAAGTCGTGGTTTCCCAAACTTCAAATCCATACCTACGACGAAAGATTTACATCCAAAATTGCTTCACACGAAATCTCGAGGGCTGGCACAAAAAAACAAGTCCGAGAAGATAAACAACTCATTGATCAAGTTAGTGCTACTTTATTGCTTCAGTCCTTTTTGATGAACCAACAAACCAAAACATCATGATTCTTCCAATTTATTCTTATGGTCATCCAATTCTCCGTCAAAAAACAGACGAAATTGACGCAAATTATCCTGATCTAAAAGCATTGATTGACAATATGTGGACGACCATGTACAACGCAAATGGCGTAGGCCTCGCAGCCCCTCAGATTGGCCTTGCTCTTCGACTGTTTATCGTTGACGCTAGCCCCTTTGCTGCCGATCCTGAAATCTCTGAAGATGAAAAGCAAGTCATCGAAAACTTTAAGCATGTATTTATCAACCCAACTGTTATTGAATTTGGAGGAGAGTTGACAGATTTTAATGAGGGATGTTTGAGTATCCCAGATATTCGGGGTGAAGTGACGCGTGATGATGAAGTGACAATTTCGTACTACGACCTTGATTTTAATCATCATCAATTGGATCTCACTGGTTTGGCTTCACGTGTGGTACAGCATGAGTATGATCATATCGAAGGCAAACTCTTTACTGATAAGCTCAGCCCTTTTAAGCTAAAAATTTTAAAGTCGAAACTCACTCAAATTGAAAAAGGAAACATCAAAATTGATTATCCAATGGAGTTTGCAAAAACAATGAAACGAAACAATAATGGCAAGTCGCGATAAACAATTACAGGCGATCGATCGTTTACTTACGATCATGGATGAACTTCGAGAAAAATGCCCTTGGGATCGCAAACAGACCTTTGAGAGTTTACGACATCTAACGATTGAAGAGACCTATGAATTGAGTGAGTCTCTGTTGAGTGGAGATCATGATGAAATCAAATCTGAACTTGGAGATTTACTTCTTCACATCGTATTTTATGCGAAAATAGCTAGCGAACATTCTTCATTTGATATTTCCGATGTTGCCAATCGTATTTGTGACAAACTGATCAAGCGTCATCCTCATGTTTATGGAGATGCTGAGGCGAACAGTGATGTGGATGTAAAGCAGAACTGGGAAAAAATCAAACTGAAAGAGAATAACAAAGGAGTTTTAAGTGGCGTGCCAGCATCATTACCTCCTTTGGTAAAGGCATATCGAATCCAGGAAAAAGCTGCTGGTGTGGGCTTCGATTGGCAACATATCGATGGAGTGATTCAGAAAATTGAAGAAGAGATTCGAGAGTTTTATGATGAAGTCAATCAAAAAAGTCAAAAACGAGCTGAAGAAGAATTTGGGGATTTACTTTTCTCGCTAGTTAATTATGCTAGATTTATGGGTATCAATCCAGACGATGCTCTGTCGAATGCAAACCAAAAATTTTGCAAACGCTTTGTGAAAATGGAGTCAAAAATATCAGATCGTCAAATCGAGATGAGTCAACTCGATCTTGATAAATGGGAGAAATTATGGCAAGAAGTCAAGTCAGAGAATTAAATTAAAGCCTCTTAAAAGCTTTTAATTTTTTTTCCAAATCGTCGATGATTTTCTTTTGCTTTTCAAGATCTTTCATCACCTTGGCAACCAATGGATTTTCTGATGAACTTTTTGTGAAAAACTCCATATTGGTCTCCAGCTGAATATATTGTTGCTTTGCTTTATCTAGTCGCTGCTTTATTTGAGATCTCTCTTTTTGAACAAGCTCTGTTCGATCGCCCATGAGTTTGAGCTTTACTTTGTACATGTATTCGGTAATGAAATCTTTGTCTTCACCACTTTGCTTTAGTGTATGTTCAACAACAGTATAAAACTCATTGTTGATCTTGCCCTTTTTTCGCCCCACAGGTCCGATCGCTATCCAATCTTCAATCCATTTATCAATGATAACTCGATCAACACTTTCTTTTGATTGGATGCTTTGAAGCAGTTTGTTTTTCTCGTCATACGCGAGTTGCTCAGCTTCAGATAATTTATTTTTTCGATTGTCAAGTAAGTCAAAGTAATGATTGCAAGCTTTACGAAAGAGATTCCAAGCTGTATCGTTTTGTTTTCTTGACAAAGGCCCAATTTGTTTCCATTGCTTTTGAAGGGCAATGACCTTTGGGGTAGAGGAAGCGAAATCTTCTGTTTGGTGTAATTCTTCCACTTGCTTGACCAACTCCATTCGCTTTTTCATTTTTTCAGCATACTCTTTTTTGAGTGATTTGTAAAAGGAGTTTCTTTTTCTGCTGAATCCACGCATGACCTCTTTAAATGCTGTCCAAATCTCAGCGCTTTTACTTCGGCTAACACTGCCACAATCGAAAAACGAGGTTCGTAGAGCCTCCATATTCCGAATCAATTTTTGCATCTCATTGTGAGTCTTGATTTCAGATTCATTGAGTTCTCGCATTTGTTCAATCAAGTCAGCTTTTTTATCGAAATTAGCTTTAAATATCTCTGTTTGATTCTTTTGAAAAAATTGCCGCTTTTCATGGATCACTTTCGTCGCTTGACTAAAGCGTTCCCATAATGGTTCTTCGTGTTCTTTTGCGACAGGGCCAAGCTCATCTTTCCATCGTTTGTGAAGTTCTTGCAGATTCCGAAAAGCTTTTTGGATATTATCCATTTTGGCCATCGCCTCAACCTCTTCAATGATTTTTATTTTTTCTTCATAATTATATTTATAATCCAGTTCCCTAAACTCTCTGTTTAGGTGAAGAAAATCATAGAAAATCCCTACATGGTGGTGATATGTTTTCCAAATATTATTTGCCTCTGCTTGGGGAACATGTCCCGACTCTCTCCAACGTGCTTGCAAGTCTTTAAATTGTTTGTAGGTGTCTGAAATGGGACGATCAACTCCGATAAGCCCTTTGAGCTCTTCGATGAGTGATTTACGTAAAGCCAAATTATTTTGTTGCGATTCTTCAAGATCTTGATAATACCTTGCTTTTTCAGATTTGTACTTACGCACCAACTGGTCAAAAGTAACTTTTTCTGGTAGTTTTATATAAAAGTCTTCAGGTGCTCCACCTGAATTGATGAAATCTTCTTTTTTACTTTTTAGCAGTTGATCTAACTTTCCTTCAATCAGTTTTGAAAGTGTGTCAAAGTTTTTTCTATGCTGCATCACCTTCCCAGCATTTATTTTTTTCTCAAGGATATTGAGTAATTGATCTAACGAAAGAACATCATAATTTTCATCCTCTTTTACAGAACCAGCAGGCTCTTTTTCTTCAGCGATAGACTCACTTTCAGCAGCTTCCTCTTGCTGAGGAGTATCTGGACTTTCTTGCCATTCATCCTCGGTCGATTGGTCTGGTTCTGTCACATCTGTTTCAGACTGAACTTCATTTTCAGGGAGTTTTTTGTCCACTTTGTCTTCATTTGCCTCTAACAAATTGGCATCATTATCTAACATGATTCAGTTAACTTAGTTATTCACAAGATAGTAAATCTTTGTGATTTACTTATTTGCATGTGCATTCATCCAAAGAGACCATGAGGCTTCTGCCTGCTCGACAAGCATTTGATAACCATTGAGTACTGTAGCTCCTTTGTCTTTGCCCACTTTCATAAATGTTGTTATTTCTGGGTTGTAGATCAAATCATACAACAAGTGCGTATGATTGATTTGCTCAAAATCAATTGGAGGATATGCATCTGTGTGCGGGTGCGTACCTAGTGGCGTACAATTGATAATCAATGTGTGATCGACATAATCTTTCTTTGTGAGTTGAGCGTAGGTTTTCTTGTCATTCCATTCCTTGCGAGAAACTTTAAGTACTTTGATGTAGAGCTTTTCAAGCACATAGCAAATTGCTTTTGAGGCACCCCCAGTACCCAAAACCAATGCTTGTTTTTGATGTGGTTTTAAATGTTTAAGAAGTGTTTTTTTAAATCCGATATGGTCTGTGTTATAACCAATTTTCTCACCATTTTTAAATACAATTGTATTTACAGCACCAATTGCTTTTGCGACTGGGTCAAGTGTATCCAAAAAAGGAATTACATCTTGTTTGTAAGGGATGGTTACATTCATTCCTGCAATGTCTTTTTGCTCAAGAAGTTCTTCAAAATTTGACAAATCAGTGAGGTCAAAGTTGACATATTGATGTTTGAGATTTTCTGCTTCAAACTTTTTTGAGAAGTAATTTCTCGAAAAAGAATATCCGATATCCTTTCCTAACAGTCCAAAAAGCTTATTGTCGTTTTCGATCATAAACGTCTAAAATAAAAACAATAAATAAACCAACACCAATCCATACGATAGAAAAAAATAGATTGAGCCCTGTAGGTTCAATTATTGTCGCAAGTTCATTTGGATTGGTGAGTAAACGAAAATCAGACCATGGCCAAAGGATGGGAAGTGAGCCAATGATAAACCCAATGATCAATGCATTTAGCCTATGCTCAAAGCGAATGTTGATGTAATGGAGTAGGTTGGAAATACTCACCAAACCAACAATAGAACCAAAGATAAAAATAATCAAAATGGTGTGTAGCTCATTGTTCTCTTGCGCCAAAGCACTGAATGCCGAGGGATTTTGAATGAGCATTACCACGAACTCCAAAACTGCATTGACTGCATCGACCAACAGCAAGGCGTAGTTGCCCAAAAGAATGAGTAAAAACGAGCCAGAAAGTCCAGGAAGTGTCATACCGATGATGCTTACAAAACCACAGAAAAAAACAAACAATAGATTCCTGTTCTCTGCAGCTGGTTCTAAAAACGTTAGTGTAACCCCGACCAGTAGTCCAATAAAACTAAAGATAAGGAATTTCAACTCCCATTTCTTAAAATCTCTGATCAACACAATAACAGACATGACAACCATGCCAAAAAACAGAGCTTTGACATACTGCTCATATCGTATCAGTGCGATATCAAGTACTCTCGACACTGTAAAGTAGCTCAATACAATCCCAAGAGCAATCAATGATAAAAACAAAGCGTTTGTGTATCGATAAAATTGCTTAAACTTTCCAGTTATGAGCATAAAAAAAGCATTAAAATTCAGACGTTTCAAGGAGTATAAAAACTCAGGGTAAAAGCCAGTGACGATGGCAACAATACCCCCAGAAACACCTGGTACTTTGTTGGCAATGCCCATCGCCAATCCTTTGACGACAAGTAAGATATTGTCATAAAGCCCTCTTTGATTCACTTGTTTAATTTTTGCTTAATCTGTGAAACGCATAAATAGTTGAAATCCCAAGCATGATAAAAAAAAGACCAATGCAAAAATCAGAGTTGCTAAGGCTTATTTGTGGCATCACAAAGGATCGATCAGTGGGGCTACTGGGTAATTCTTTTGTCCAAGGCCAAACTTTATATAAAGAACCAAACATGAACCCAGACATGGTTGCAAGTAATGTATTCCTTGCACTGGCAAAGAGTTTTTCTACCCAACGCGCAAATAGTTTTATGCCAACGAGTGCTCCAAGTCCAAAAGCTGCGAGGTTGATAAACCCTTGTATTTCAAAGGAGCGAACCAGATCAATAGTTGACAGGGCAGTTTCATACGCACCCAAAAGAACCAAAATAAATGAGCCTGAAATCCCTGGTAATATCATGGCAATAATCATTAACATACCACATAAAAAGAGGTAGGGCAGGGCTTGTATTGCCTCAGCTGGTGTTAGAAATCCGATTAAAAATGATGTGATACCACCCAAAATCAAGCCTATGATTGTTGTTGCAGACCACTGTTTGACATCTTTACAGATTAAGATTGCACTCGCGAAAATTAATCCAAAGAAAGAGGACCAAAGCGCTAGGGCGTAATTCTCTAAAAAGAACTGAATAATAGAACTCAAAAAAAGGATGCTGGTTGCAATTCCTAAAATAAGGGGAAGAAGAAAAGAGCCGTTGAGGTTTTGCCAAGCCTGCTTTCGGTTTGCCCCTAATAGTCTTACTATTTCTTTACCAGTCACACGATTGATCGATGAAATCAATTCTTCATAAATATTGGTAATCAGGGCAATTGTTCCACCTGAAACACCAGGAACAAGGTCTGCTATTCCCATGGCGATTCCTTTAAGGTATACAATAAAAGCTGATTTATTGGAACTCATTGTTGAGGCGAAAATACGAAATAAGAAGGGCATTACACCTTCAATGATAGACTTTGCTTTACAAAAGAAGAACTCTTGAACTGTGGAAAGGTTTCGTAGAAGTGATTGAGTTGTTTTTCGTCTGCCAAATAAGCGTTTTTGAGGTAGAATCTTGCCTCAAGTGATTGGGAGGAAAGCAAATAAATACCACCCAGGCGAAAGTTGATCACACTGCTTTCGGTATGGAATTCCAATCCATGTTGTAAAACTTCTATGGCTCTGGGATAGTCATGCATTTCTTTGAGAACATCTGCCCATTTTACCCATGTATCAACTTCATAATTCCCTAAATTGACACATTCTTCAAAGCCAAGATCAGCTTCTTCGAAAAAGCCTAATGTAAAGTTGATTTCAGCATATTTTTTCCATGTTGTGGCATTCACATTATCGATTTGGATTGATTTTTTGGCATAATAAAGCGCTTTTTCGTAGTCTTTATTATCTCGATATGCATCGATCAAAGCGACCCATGCTTTGTCATACAAAGGGTCTTCATTTAATGTCTTTTTAAAATAATGTATGGCAAGTTTTGTATTGCCTAACTCGAAATGACAGAGCCCGATGTGCAAGAGTGCAAAGGCTGTGGGTTCGCTTATTGACAAAGTTGTTTCGAAAGCGAAAATGGCTTCATTATAACGCTTCATTTTCTTAAGTGTTTTACCCATTTCGAAATAGGCACCAATGAATTCATAATCACAAATGATTGCAAAATCATAGGATGACAAGGCTTGTTTGAGTAAGCCTTTACTTGCATATTGACGACCCAATTGATGCCAAGCGATTTCGTTGAAAGGATCAGCTTCTAAATACTCATTGAGGAATTGAATGGCACCATCTGGTTGTTCCAGGGATTCAAAACAATAGATGATATTGTACAATGCATGTGTGTCTTTGGGATCTTCATTGATACACTTGATAAAGTGCTCTTTGGCCATTGTATAACTATCTAAAAAAAGGTATTCCATCGCTAACATGCTATGAAATTCAGCTTTACTATCACAATATTTTAACCCTTTGGTCAAAAACTGAATTGCCTCTTGATGCCTTTTGGTTTTTGAAAGAATAACTGCCTTGTGGATATAAACATATTCATTGTAGGGCTCCATGTCCCTGAGTTCATCGATGAGTTCTTCAGCTTCTGTAAACAGATTGTTGAGTAACATCAATTCGACGTGGAGGAGTTTTAAACCACTGTAATCTGGATGTTGATTTTCACCAATTTCCAATGCTTTATAGGCCAATCGTAAACTGCCAGAGTCGATATAATATTGAACGATTTCTTCAAATTCAGTTGCGTCGAAGAAGTACACTCGATTTGACTGTAACATCAACTCAAAACGAGCCAGTGGGGATTTGTGGTCTTTATTAGAATTCGGGTTCTTCAAATATATTAAATTCTTACTATAAAGTTAACCCCATGTTGGCTTAGAATGAAATAAACTGATTTTTTGTTTTTAACAATTTAATCAACAGATTTCATCTAGGATATGTAAGATGGTATCGCAGCCTTTTTTCAACTCTTTTTTGGAGATTGTCAACGGGGGTGTAATTCGAACGGCTCGCTTTTCAAACAGCAAAAAAAACAGCAATAACCCTCGTTCCAAAGCAATTCTCACCAGTTCTTGTGCGAGTTCCTCAGAGGTCATGATCAAGGCTAGCATGAGTCCCTTTCCTCGAATTTCTTCGATTCCTTTGTGTTGCAGGTATTCCCGAACGAATCTTTCTTTTTCAAGCGTTTGAGAAATTAAATCACTTTGCAAAAGCGTTTTTAATGTCGCATGACATGCTGCTGCAATGACAGGATGCCCTCCAAAAGTGGTGATATGTCCCAGAATTGGTTTGTCTTGCAAAAGGTCCATGAGTTCTTTGGAAGAACAGAATGCACCAACTGGAAATCCACCACCCAAACCTTTTCCAGTTACAAATATATCAGGGACAATGTCGAAGTGTTCAAAGGAAAACAGCTTGCCTGTTCGACCCATTCCAGGTTGAATTTCGTCTAGGATGAGCAACGCTCCAACTTTGTCACATTGTTCTCTGATTGCCTTCATATAGGCTTTGGATGGAACTATAAACCCTGCACCACCTTGTACTGTCTCTAGTATGACTGCTGCAATTTTGGTATTGATTTTTTCAATATCTTCAAAGTCATTAAACTGTATATAAGATGTTCCAGGAATCAGGGGTCGATAAGCTCTTTTTCGCTCTTCATACCCCATTACGCTCATGGCTCCTTGCGTGTTGCCATGATAGGCATTATTGGCAGCGATAATATTTTGCCTGCCAGTTGCCCTTTTCGCAAGCTTGAGTGCTCCCTCAATTCCCTCAGTTCCAGAGTTTGTGAGATACGTGCATGAGAGTTTTTTGGGTAAGTGATCCGCCAACAGTTTGACCAGTTGTACAGGTTCGTTTTGCACAAATTCACCATACACCATAACGTGGAGGTATTTTCTCATTTGAAAACGAACTGCACGAATCACTTTGGGATGACAATGTCCCAGGGTGCAAGCAGAAACACCTGCTACAAAATCGAGGTACTTCTTATTGTTTTTATCGATGATATAACTGCCACGTGCCTTCTTTATTTCAAGCCCAATGGGCTGCGCTGTTGTTTGCGCTTGATGGTTGAAGAAAAAATCTCGTATTGTTTGACTCATCTTATTTTTGCTTAAAGTCAGCCATGATTTTGCTCGTTTCTGAGGGCGTTTGATTTTCCTTTGTCACTTCAATCACCAAATCATTTTTTGATAAAATCATTTCATCCCCACGCCAATAAAAACCTGGTAGTTTCTGTTCATTGAGTGGTAGTTCTTCGATTGGATAAACAGCCCCATCTGGCCTCGATAAAAAAGATATAGACTGAATTTGATTATCTTCCATCTGAAGTCGCATGGCACTGCTAATGGCTTTATCGATTCCAATCAAATCCTGAGTGGTATCATCATACAAATAATACAACATTTCAGCATTTTTATCGATATCAATTGTCTTTAGCTCATTGTCCTCAAAGTTGCCAAGCAAATAAATACCCTTCATTTGATTAAATTGAAGGGGGTTGAGAGAATCTTGCTCAGCGACTATAGCATTGTTAAAAATCTTAAGCGAATCAATCGCATTCGTCGTTGAGTCTGTCAACAGATGAATCAAATCTCCACTCATCTGTGTTTTTGCAGACCACAAAACAGGATTTCTCTTAGTCATATCACTAGCAGACAAAAGCTGTGATTCTCGATCGCCAATAGGGTAGCGCAGCAGTTGAATAAGTCCTGATTTTTGATCGACATGTATCGAATCAGAAACCCCACTAAGGTTTGTTTTATAAATACGAACCCCATAATAGCCTGTGAGTATTCTATTCTCTGCAGGACCTGTAGCCAAGAGTGTGTCGGCATGGATATACAGAGAGTCTCTATCCAGTATTTTTACTGCAATAGGGTTTTGGGTTACAATCGCCGAATCCTTGTCTTTAAATACTTCTCCATACTCTCCACGAATGACATTATTGCCAATGGTATCAGTGATTTGCACATTTCTGGTTGCTGCTGCATATTGAATATGATCATCGAAATAAATGCTATCCCCTTTGATGTTTCTCAGGTTGTAGTCGACAGTTGCTCGGTCTTGGAAATACCCTTTTTTAAGGTTGGAGTCAAAAAAACCTCGATGGCAAAACACATCATAGTCCTCTCCGTTGATTGTTGTTGCCCCATAAAAATAAGCATGACGAACATCAGTGTGATAGTCCATTCGCTGCGAAAAAATAGTGAAAGAGGGATCTGTGACAACGACGTCGGAGATGAATTCATATTTTTTATCATCAACAACATAAGTGCCAGATTTACTGCGAATCACTGTTTCTTCACTTGTGATTTCGCCTGTGGTTTGGTAATATGCTTCTTGTTTTTGTCGATCAAAAAAAAGCGAATCTGTTCGCAAGATGGACTGATTGTTTTCGAGTTCTACTTTGCGTTTGGCAATGGCGAGTTTTGTTGTTCCACTATACTCGATATATTCACTGTTTAGCTCCAAGCTGTCCCCTTGTTTGACAACCACATTTCCTTCTGCTTTAAATGAGTTTTCAGTTTCATAAAAGTATGCTATATCAGACCAGATGTCCATTCCGTCATGATGAAGGTGCACACGAATTTCAGCATTTGATTTTAGGATTTTGGCGTCGGGAAACAACTTTTCATTGACTTCAAATGAAGCAGCCTGACGGATATCAACTTTTTTAGTTTCTTGCCCATTACCAATGGCAAGTGTCAAAAACAAAAAAAAGATAAAATGTGGATGCTTTGACAATGTTCAATTGGTTTTTCACGTTTCTACTTCTTATCGAAAAATAGTTTGCTTACGATCTGGCCCAACAGAAACGAGTCGAATGGGCGTTTCCAGAAAATCTTCAATAAATGCAACATATTCTTTAAATTTAGAGGGCAGCTCATCAAAAGATGTACATTGCGTAATATCTTCTTGCCAACCACTCATCTCGATGTATTTTGGTGTAAGGTTTTCTTCGTTTAGTGAAAACGGCAAGTGATGAATCGTTTCCCCACGATAGTCATACGATGTACAAATCTTAAGTTTGTCAATTCTTGAAAGTACATCACCTTTCATCATCATAAGTTGCGTAACCCCATTGACTTGTACAGTATATTTTAATGCGACCAAATCAAGCCAGCCACATCTTCTGGGACGACCAGTTGTAGCACCAAATTCATTTCCAACTTTGGCAATTTGTTCTCCAGTTTCATCAAATAATTCAGTCGGAAATGGACCACTGCCAACACGAGTTGTGTAGGCCTTAAAGATGCCAAAAACATCTTCAATTTTATTGGGCGCAACACCCAAGCCAGTGCATGCCCCAGCTGCAGTAGTGTTGGAGGAAGTCACAAAAGGGTAGGTGCCAAAGTCAATATCCAACAATGATCCTTGTGCTCCTTCAGCGAGTATCTTTTTGTGATCTGCTTGTGCATTGGCCAGAACAGATTCACTGTCTACAAAACTGAGTTTGTTGCTGATAAAGTCAATCGCAGCAAAAAAATCGGACTCTAATTTTTGAAGGTCATATGTAAGCTCAACTTTGTAAAAAGCGATGAGTTCTTCATGTTTGTTTGCAAGTTCTCGATACTTTTCTTTCCAATTTGGAAACTCTAAATCTCCAATTCGAATGCCATTGCGACCTGTTTTGTCCATATAAGTTGGTCCAATTCCTTTGAGTGTAGAGCCAATTTTCTTAGTTCCTTTTGATTTTTCAGAGGCAGCGTCAAGAAGTCGATGTGTGGGTAGTATCAAATGGGCTTTTCTCGAAATGAGTAAAGATTTATGATAATCGATTTGAAATTTATCAAGATTTTCAAGTTCTTTTCTAAAGATCACAGGATCAATGACAACCCCATTTCCTACAAGATTCAATGCATTTGGGTGAAAAATCCCTGATGGGATGGTGTGCAAAACATGCTTAATTCCGTCAAATTTTAGTGTATGTCCTGCGTTTGGTCCCCCTTGAAAACGAGCAATGATATCATAATTCTTTGTCAATACATCGACAATCTTCCCTTTTCCTTCATCTCCCCATTGCAGTCCAAGGAGTAAATCTAATCCCATATTTATTTCTTACTGTTTGTTTTTGTTGCGTAGAAGTAAAGTGAATGGTTGTGAATGTCCACCCCAAAAACTTCTTCTATACTTTTTTTAATCATTTGAATTCTAGGATCACAAAACTCTTTTACCTCACCTGTATCTGTAAAAATTATGTGATCGTGTTGATTGTCAAAATAAGACTTTTCGTATTGTGCGTGTTGAGGGCCAAACTGATGTTTTCGAACAAGGCCACAGTCGAGGAGTAACTCAATGGTGTTATACAAAGTCGCTCTGCTCACTCTGTACTTCTTCTCTTTCATTTTCAAGTACAAAGATTCGATATCAAAATGATCATCACTTCGATAAATCTCTTCGAGAATGGCAAAACGCTCAGGTGTTTTTCGATGTCCGTTTTTGTCTAAAAACGCAATAAAAACATCTCGTACAATTTCTTGATTTTTATCCATGGTTCATTGCAAATTTACGTAGGTTTTTTTACTCTCTAATAACTTTATGCACTCCATTTATATTTTGAAGCTGCTTTATCATCTTCTTCAGAAGAGCGCTGTTCTTCACTTTTAGTAAAACATGACCTTCAAACGTCCCATCATTTGAATCAAAAGACATGCGACTTATGTTTACATTGTTTGTATTTGAAATGACTTGCGTCACCTTATTCACAAGTCCCAAATCATCTAGACCAGTGAGTTTTAATTTAACAGAAAATTCGTCCTGAGAGGAATCAATCCATTTGGCATTGACAATGCGATAGGCATAGTTTGAGCGTAATGTGAGCGCATTTGGACATTCATTTTTATGAACTTTAACACCATCACTCACAGTGACGAATCCAAATACATCATCACCAGCAATTGGATTGCAGCATGGACTGAGTTGATATTCGAGTTGCTCTTCGTTTTTTCCAAAAACAAGTTGATCGAATTTATTGGTTATTTTGTCTTCATCGACAAAAGACAACGATGTACTTTTTTGCGTTTTTCTTTTAAATAAGTTTAGAAAACGATTGTTTTGATCGGAACTAAATTTTTTAAGCTTGGCATTGTCTATGGTGCCAATGCCAACGCGATAGTACAAATCCAAACTTGTTTTGAGTTTATAATAGTCCAGGAGTTTTTCAACTATTTTGCTGTTAAAACTAATTTTCAACTGCTTGAGCTTTCTTCTCAAAATCTCTTTTCCTTCTTCTGCGATTTGTTTTTTATCCTCTTTCAAAAATGATCGAATTCTCGAGCGTGCTCTAGATGTAATCACATAATCCAACCAACTTGGATTTGGAAAAGCCTTGTCGGAGGTGATGATTTCAACTTGATCACCACTTTTTAGGCGATAGCTTAAGGGCACAATTTTCCCATTGATTTTAGCACCTCTCGTATGCATCCCAATTTCAGTGTGAATATGAAAAGCAAAATCGACTGGAGTTGCGCCTTGTGGCAGAGATTTTAGATCCCCCTCAGGAGTAAACACAAAAATTTCACTTGCGTAAAGGTTGAGTCTAAAATCTTTGACAAAATCAACAGCGTCTGAATTGGGTTGCTCGAGTACTTCTCGCAATCGATTTAGCCAGACTTCAAGTCCTCTCTCGTCTTGTTTTCCATGCTTGTATTTGAAGTGTGCAGCATATCCTTTTTCAGCAATTTCATGCATGCGTTCCGACCGAATTTGCACTTCAACCCATCGTCCTTCAGGACCCATTACAGTCACATGCAGGGCCTCATAACCAGTTGATTTTGGGGCAGAAATCCAGTCTCTCAATCGAAGGGGGTTGGGCTGAAAGTGATCAGTGATAATCGAGTATATTTTCCAAGCTAAAAACTTTTCCTCTTGGGGGTCGGCTTTATAAATAACACGAATGGCAAAGCGATCAAAAATCTGATCAAAATCCAGTTTTTTGGATACCATTTTCTTTCTCGTAGAATAGATAGATTTTGGGCGACCTTCAATTTTACATGACAAGCCCTCACGACGTAAATATTTTTTGGTTAGCTTCACAAAACCATCAATAAACCCTTGTTGGCTTTCGAGATTTTCCTGTACTTTCTTTTGAATATCACGATATACTTCTGGCTCAGTGTATTTCAGCCCCAAATCTTCGAGTTCGGTTTTAATATTATACATTCCGACGCGATGTGCTAGTGGCGCATAGATGTAAAGTGTTTCCGAAGCAATTTTGATTTGTTTATTATGAGGCATGGCATCCATGGTTTGCATATTGTGCAAACGATCCGCAATTTTGATTATAATCACTCTTGCATCATCATTGAGAGTGAGTAACATCTTTCTAAAATTTTCTGCTTGAAAAGACACATTTTTATCTTTTTTCAAGTTTGAAATTTTTGTCAGACCACCGACAATTTTAGCAATTTGAGTGCCGTGCATAGATTCGATGTCGTCAATGGTGTATTTTGTATCTTCTACAACATCATGGAGAAGAGCTGCTGCAATTGAAGGGGCACCAAGTCCTATGTCATCGGCAACAATTTTAGCCACTGCAATAGGATGAAGGATATATGGTTCTCCCGATTTTCTTCTTTGGTCTTTGTGTGCATCAACAGCAGTGTCAAGCGCCAGCCGAATCATTTTTTTATCAGCGGCAGTAAGCTTTTGATAGCTGATTCGCAACAAGTCTTTGTAGGCTTTTGCGATTTGCGCATTTTCCGATACTGTTTCAGTTGCTTGAACCATATCATAAAAGTACTAAATTCCTTGGTCTCTGTAAAAATTGCGCTGACGAGTTGCTTCAAAAAGAAGTATTCCTGCAGCCACAGATACATTTATAGAATCTAAAGTTCCCAGCATTGGGATTTTTATATTTGATTTGCAGGCGTTTAGCCAAAATTTGCTCAACCCTTTTGATTCAGCACCAACGACAACAGCTGAGGGTTTGGTGAAATCAATAGTTTCGTAAGAAACACTTGCTTCCAAAGCAGCAGCATGAGGGGTAATGTGATGTTGATTCAAAAATGTATGTATCTCTTCATTTGTTCCCACTCCGATGGGGACTGAAAAGAATCCACCCACGCTTGAGCGAATCACATTGGGGTTGTATATATCAGTTTGTGGCTCAGCTATCAAAAGACAATCAATTTTGGATGCATCTGCCGTACGAAGCATTGCACCTATATTTCCAGGTTTTTCAATATTTTCGGCAACCAGCACCAGCGGATTTTTGTTTTTGAAAGCAATAGTGTCAAGATTCATTTTTTTCTTTTTCACCAGCGCAATAATTCCTTCAGTATTTTTACGATAACTTATTTTTCGATACACATTTTCAGTGACGCGCACTGTATTGTTGATGCCCAAATTTTGTGTGCACCATTCTTCTATTTTTGAGTGTTTAAATATTTCCGGGCAACAAAATATTTTGTCAATTCTAAAGCCACTTTTTTTAGCCAATTGGAGTTCGCGTTTACCCTCAACAACATACACCTCACTTTTTCTTCTTGAGGATGACTTTTGAATCAGTCCAACGATGTTTTTGACAG
The DNA here is from genome assembly GCA_002430545.1 of Flavobacteriaceae bacterium UBA5950. GTDB lineage: Bacteria > Bacteroidota > Bacteroidia > Flavobacteriales > Flavobacteriaceae > UBA724. The sequence goes on along the minus strand of DJCM01000004.1, from coordinate 44,945 downwards.
TGTCATTGTTTACACTAGATATTGCTTTCATTTTGGCATTTTTTTAGATTTTCTGCAAAATTTTTATCAACTTTTTTTGTTGTTTCAATGAAAAAATTAATTTTGTATCAAGTCCAAATGTAGTATGAAAAAATTAAAATCTATTTTAGTTTATGATGTGCCTATAAACCTCGAATTATTATCCTATTACCTAGAAAAATACAGTACAGACACTGAGATTGGCGGAAGTTTCAGAAAAAAGAGCAGCATTAGAATATCTTGAAAATGAGGATAATTTGAGTGAACTAGATATCATTTTTTTGGATATGATATTGGATGAAGGCACAGGCTTTGATATTTTGGCCTTGTCAATGATGTATTTGATATTTTGACGATGGTGATGACTCAGACAATATCGATTATTCAGATATACACATCGTCATATGCACTGCTCATGACGAATTTGCTTTAAAAGCAATTCAATACGAGGTTGTTGATTATTTAATGAAGCCAATCGAAATCCAAGATTTACAAACACCATTGATAAAATCAGAGAAAAAGACAGGAAAAATGAAAAGCTACTCTATGACTCTAGTGCCATTTAAAAATTTTCCAATGCTAATTTAAGTCTTGATAAACCAGTTCTGATTAAAAATAAAAATTCGATTGATATTGTATATTCAAAAGACATCGTATTTATTGAGGCGTCATACTCAGAGGGTGGAAAGTCAACTGTGGTTATGCGAGATGAATCTGTTAAACCTTGCTCAGTTGTCCTAAACAAAATTGAAGATATCCTCGATCCCAATGTGTTTTATCGACTCAATCGATCGCACATTGTTAATCTACACGAAATTTCAAAAATCGAACGTGGTCTCAGTTATTTTTACATAATGTCCAATGGGTTTAAGATACCCATCCACGTAATAAATACAAAAGCTTGTTAAACAAGATTGAAAGTCTTTTTGGGATGCCCATCTAGTTTTTTTTGATTCAAAATTTAGTTACTTTCGTAAAAAATTTTGACTATGATCCCAAAAGTTGTGCATGCCGCTGACGATTATATCCAAGACGAATTTCGCTATGGAGCACATAACTATCACCCTCTGCCTGTTGTGCTTAAAAAAGGGAAAGGTATTTATGTATGGGATGTAGAAGGAAAGAAATATATCGATTTTTTATCAGCGTATTCAGCAGTGAATCAGGGTCATTCAAATGCCAAGATTGTAAAAGCTTTGGCTGATCAGTCCAATCTATTGTCACTTACTTCTCGTGCATTTCACAACGATAAGTTTAGTCAATTTGCTAAAATGGCAACTTCTTATTTTGGGTTTGACATGATGTTGCCCATGAATACCGGTGCTGAAGCTGTTGAGACAGCGATCAAGCTTGCTCGCAAGTGGGGTGTTCAAAAAAAAGGAATTGCTGAAAACAAAGCTGAGATTGTTGTTTGCCAAAATAATTTTCATGGCAGAACAACGACGATTGTTTCATTCTCCACAGATCCTGTCTCCCAAAAAGATTTTGGTCCTTTCACACCAGGGTTTATATCCATCGCTTACAACGATCCAGATGCACTTGAAAAAGTATTCAACGAACGACCCAATATTGTTGGTTTTTTGGTTGAACCCATTCAGGGTGAAGCAGGTGTGAACACACCAAGTGATGACTATATGCAAAAGGTTCAAGCCTTGTGCAACGCACACAATGTGTTATTTATGGCTGACGAAATTCAAACTGGAATTGGTCGAACAGGATCGCTACTTGCTGTATGTGGTAATTGCTCTTGCCAATCGGCATGCGAGCAACAACAAGAAACCTATGCAAGACCAGATATTCTAATTCTAGGCAAAGCCTTAGGAGGCGGCGTATATCCAGTTTCAGCTGTTTTGGCCGATCGTGAAGTGATGGAGGTGATTCGTCCAGGCGAGCATGGCAGTACTTTTGGAGGAAATCCAGTTGCCAGTGCAGTTGGAATGGCATCTTTGCAAGTGATTGAAGATGAAAGACTTGCACAAAATGCTCGTTCGCTTGGTCAGATTTTTAGAGCGCATCTGAACGAATATAAAAGCGAAAGTAAAGTACTTGTTGGCGTTCGTGGCCGAGGTCTTCTCAACGCAATTGTAATCAATGACAGTCAAGAGGGTTCCTTGGCTTGGGATATTTGCATGGCCTTTAAAGAAAAAGGATTGTTGGCAAAGCCAACTCATGGTAACATTATACGCTTTGCACCACCACTAGTGATCACGAATGATGAACTTCTGACTTGTATCAAAATTATTATTGATACCCTGCGTGAATTTGAACCTTCGTAACTAGTCATTATGGATTCCATTTATCTTGACAATGCTGCAACGACACCTGTTTTAGAGGAGGTTGTTGACATCATGACACAAACTTTGTCAGCTTCATTTGGCAATCCATCGTCAATTCACAGTCAAGGAAGAACAGCAAAAAGTATAATCGAAAACACACGAAAGTCGATAGCGAAAGAATTGGGTGCGCAACCTAAGGAAATTATTTTTACGTCTGGCGGAACTGAGGGTGACAATATGATTTTGCAAGGTGCTGTACATGGGTTGGGGATTGAGACAATCATCACTTCAAAAATCGAACATCACGCTGTGCTTCATGCAGTCGAAAACCTAGAAAAAACAGCTGCCGTCACAGTCCAATATGTCAAGGTTTTGCCTGATGGGTCACCTGATATTGATGATCTTGAAAGACTTTTGCAAAACGACAACACTAAGAAATTGGTGAGCCTCATTCATGTCAATAACGAATTGGGCACGATCATAGATTTGGAAACCATTGGAAATCTTTGTCGAAAAAACAATGCATTTTTCCATTCTGACACAGTCCAATCGATAGGTCATTGTCGTTTTAATTTACAAGAATTACCAATTGACTTTTTAGTTGCAGCAGCACATAAATTCCATGGTCCAAAAGGCATTGGTTTTGTTTTTATTCGAAAAGAAACAGGACTTCAAAGTTTGCTCTTTGGTGGAGGTCAAGAGAGGGGTCTTCGTGCAGGAACAGAGAGTGTTCATAATATTGTTGGATTGGGGGAAGCCTTCTCACATGCTTACACGAATTTGGACGACGATCAATCAAAAATAGCTGACATCAAAAGCTATTGCATAGCGCAACTTGCGAGCAAAATTCCAAACCTTTCTTTCAATGGTTGTTGTGACGATTTATCGAAGAGCACTTACACGATTTTAAATGTTCGAATCCCAATGAGTGCAGACAAAGCAAATTTACTTGGGTTTACCCTTGACTTGAAGGGAATTTGTTGTTCCAAGGGAAGTGCTTGTCAAGCAGGAAGTGAAACAGGTTCTCATGTGCTGAATCATATCCTTTCAGATCAGCAATTGCAATCTCCTTCGATTCGCCTATCCTTTTCTAAATTCAATACCAAAAAAGATATTGATCAGCTTGTGAAAGTGTTGGAAGAATACATCAACTACTAAAAACTGGCATTCAATTTGATATTAAAAACTCTTGGGGTCATATAGTTTGGGATACCAAATTGTGACTTGCTAGAAACGTCTCGCACCCATGTCATTGTAATTGCATTTTGAACATCAAAGACATTGAAAATTTCAAAGCCAACCATCAGGTCTTTGAAAAAAGGTAGCCTCTTTTTCTTTTCATCATTTATGACATAAAAAATTCCTAAATCAGCTCTTTTATAGTCTCTCAGGCGACCAGTATAATTGTATGGATCTGCATAGTTTGGGGCACCCCCAGGAAGACCAGAATTATAGACCAGATTTAAATTCATTTTTAAAAAAGGCATGGAGGGCACATAATCTTGGAAGAGCATGGCAAACTTAAAACGTTGATCAGTAGGTCTTGGAATATATCCCCTGTTGTTTCTGTTTTCTTCAGTTGACATCAGCCCTAGGCTAATCCAAGATTCTGTTCCAGGAACAAACTCTCCATTCAATCGTAAGTCAAAACCATAAACATATCCCATGGTGTTGTTATTGGCCTCATAACGAATTCGAACATTCTCTACAGAATAGGCATTGATTTTATCTAGGAGTTTGTAATAGAGTTCAGATTGGAATAAAAATGGGCGATCCCAAATGGAAAAGCGATATTCATTTCCAAAAGAGACATGGATTGCTTTTTGCGCATCAACCGCAGGGTTAATGAGTCCTTCGCTCGTGCGCAATTCTCGATAGAATGGCGGCTGTGCGTAGATACCTGTTGCAAAACGATACAGCAAATAGTCCTTATATTTTGGTCGAAAACTCAGCTGCAACCTAGGGCTAATAATGTATTTGGGCTTTTCATTGTTCAACTGCCAGCGCTGCCCACGAAGGCCTGCTGTAAGCCAATAGAGTGTATTTTTAGCGAGCCCCCTATGACTCCACTGCAAATAGCCAGTCATTCGCTGTATCTCGGTTGCATTGGTTGCTCGGACATAGGCAAAAGGGACGAGTGGACCTCTAAAAGATTTGTAGGGTTGGTCATTTGTAATCGTGCCACTAGGTGGCCGAATGGAAAAACCAGCAGAGTCCACAACCTCCCACTCAACAAGGCGATCATCTATATTTTCTGTTTTATATCCAACGCCCCAATCGATTTGATGCATACCATCGATATGTTTTCCTTTGAGCTTTGCGCTGATGATTTGAGCAGCGTAATTGTTTCGCCCATGGGTGAGCTGTGAGCCCACGCCCTCTGTGAATGTAACTTGCCCCAAGTCATCACTACCAATGGATGTATTGGGCTCTCCTAGTGCATATTGTGCCAAAATATCAAAATGCTCTTTTTCAACAGATTGATAGTTTGACAAAATCAGCCGATAGCTGTTGTTGTTGTTCGGAATCCAAGTCGTTTTTAATGCTCCTGTGAAGGCAGTGTAATTGTCATTTTCGTTTCCATCATAATAGACGACCAATGATTTTGGTTGTTCTATTGTACCAAAATTTGTTTCCCGATAAATGGGTTCGTATCGATATTTATTAATAGAAAAAGCGCCGAGTACGTTAAAAAACAACTTGTCGAGATGATAATAAGTTGCAAAGGTTTGAAAATCTGTAAAACTAGGATTGAAATTGGTCTCCGTTTCTTTCTGATCGACAAGCAAGGCATTATCTCTATGACGAAAACCACTGATCACATTCCACTTTTGATTTCCAAGAGCCAAACTCAAATTCATTCCCAATCGACTCAATGACAATTGCGTTTGATTTTCTAAAAAGCTTTTGTAAGTGATGTCAAGAACAGACGACATTTTGTCTCCATATGATGCTTCAAATCCACCAGCAGAAAATTGGACTTCTTTAATCATGTCAGGGTTCAGAAAACTCAAACCCTCTTGTTGCCCAGATCGAATCAATTGAGGTCTATAGACTTCGATTTCGTTGACATACACTAAATTTTCGTCATAGTTACCCCCACGAACAGCATACTGCGTACTCAATTCATTATTTGAGTTGACCCCTGGTAAACTAATCAGCAGGTTTTCTACTCCTGCATTTGCACCTGAGATATTGCGAATGGTTTCTGGCGTCAAAGCTGTCATTCCTTTAACCACTCGCTCTCGATTGGCCTGAACAATTACCTCAGCAATTTGCTCTTCCGACTCCTTGATCACAGGGTTAAATTCATAGACTTCACCTGGCAATAGTTGCAGTTTTACAATACTATTTTCATAGCCAATATGTTGAAAGATAATTTGGATATTCTTTTTTGATTGCACTTGCAAAGAATAAAAGCCATTTTCATTGGAAGTTGTGCCACCCAGTTCAGAAACAACAGTTGCATTTTGAATCAGTTGTTGACGATCGTCTGTAATAATGCCACGCACAGTTGCTTGTTGGGCAATCGAATTCCCAAAGGTGAAGATGCATAAAAGGACAATGAATGTATTTTTCACTTTCTAAAGAATTCCAATTGATGGGTCGATTCGTTTCCTACATTGTCAATAACGCTAATTTCAAGCGAATGTTTTGTGCCTTCTAAAGTAAAGTACTTATCGAAGTTGAATGTGAGTTCTTTTTTCTTGGGTTCATACTCAAATAAAGCCCACTTTCTATCGATCGTTGCATGATACGAACTGATTCCTGTTTCCTTGTCATCGATAGTAAATCGCAAGGTTTTAAAATTGGATAGCCAACGCTGATCATATTGCTGCGCTGGCTTGATAGATGGTGGAATTGTATCTTGCGCAACAGAGTAGATTCCTGTTTTTTTGGTTTTTGCAATAAACTGATTGTCACGAATGGTGTTGCTCACAAACCTTATTTTTCCCTTTTTAGATTTGACACCCAAATAGTGTCCATCAATAGAGTCGGGGGCGTTGATTTTGATTTGAAAATCTCTTCGTATCGCTACGTGATCTGCCTCGACTTTCAGTTCATTTTCCTCAAACCCAAGCTCAAATCGGCTGGTATCATACACCCCATTTTTTGGAATATATATTTCAGCACCATCATAAAGGAACAAGTAATCTCTGTTTGTTTCAATTTCTTTCCCCTCTGGGCGTTTCTTTTGTAGTACTGCAACCTCTTGCTCTTTCCCAACGATTGGCACCAGGAGATAGCGATTGTTTTGATTGGCATCCTCAACTTTGATTTGATAGGCATAGTTCTTTTCCACCTCAACCTCTATATATCCATCATCAACATGATTGAAAAACTCCAACTCATTCGAGGATGACCGAAAAAGTTTTTGCACACGCTGTCGTGTGCGACTATACCTTTGATAATCAATAAGTGTTGGGAGATGTTCAGAGTCTGAAAAGCGAATTTTTGAAAACTTTATGCCCTTGATTTGTATGCCATTCAATTTTGCAGTGATGCCATAAACACCATTTTTATTATATGTATTATCATGTCGATCATAGCTGATTATCCCGAACCCAATTGTACCAATGGCCTCAATTTTATCAGCAACATAGATGCTGTCATTTACCTTCCGAAATGGGATTTGAAGTTCTTGTTGTGATGCATTGATAATCGCATTTTCACCAATTGGATAGGCGAATAAAGCTCTGATTACTGGTCTGACAGAGTCTTTTATATTGTAGTAGGAGAGGAGAGGGTTAATTGGTTTTTGGGTATTTGTTTCACGAAGTTCAAAATGAAGATGAGGGCCAAATGATCCTCCAGTATTTCCTGAAAATCCGATGATCTGATTTTTCGAAACTGGGAGTTCTTCTGGATTTAAAAAAAGCTCAACTTCAAAAGATTCAGCATTGTATTGTTTCTCTCTCACCTTCAATACAACAGGGGAAGAGAATTTTTTTAAATGGGCATAAACAGACGTATTGCCATCGAAATGATTGACGTAGATAGCCTTCCCATACCCATATGTTGAGACCTTAATACGTGACACATAGCCATCCGAAACCGCCTTGATTGGAAAACCTTCGCGCCCTTGTGTTTTGATATCAATTCCTGCATGTATGTTCGAACTTCTCAGCTCACCAAAAGTGCCAGACAGAAATATCGGAATGTCGATGGGAAGGGCGTAATCTTGTTGGTCATTGTTTTGGGCACAAAGTACATGTGAAATCAAAAATAAGACCAGTCCTAGAGATCCTCGCATGATGTAAAAATAAGGGTTTACAACAAAAAGTAAAAGTCTGCATTGTTTGCTTTGGTTGATCTAATCTTTTACCTTTGAGAGGTACAAACAAAATTTTGATGCAAAGCACGACCCAACTTGTCGATTCCATTGCCAGCCGATTGCAAGTTGTGGTTGCGCAAATGAAGAATTTGCAGGAGGAAAACAAAACTTTGCATGAGCGACTTGATGTATCGAAACAAGAGTTGGAACAAAAAAGCACTACGATTCGTGATTTGCGAATGAAATTGGAGGCTGCAAAAACAGCCAAATCGATAAAAGGCGTTGGCCAAAGCAGCACCAAAGCCAAAACACAAATTGATAAACTCATCGCTGAAATTGATGCTTGTTTAGAATTTTTATCACTATCCTAACAAATGCAAAAAATTAAAATTTCAATTGGCGATCGAGTGTACCCACTCAGTGTGACAGAGGGGCAAGAGGCATTTTTGAGAGATTCGGCCAAGCAAATCGAGAAAATGATGAAGCATTATGAGCAAAATTATGCTGTACAAGACAAGCAAGATGTGTTAGCAATGTGTGCTTTGCAGCTTGCTCTTCAGCTTCGTCAAGAAGGAGAAAAAAGTAGTGAAAGTACTGATGAAATTGAAAAAAAATTACGTACTATTGATGAGATGTTATCTGCGATAACATAGCTACATACGGTCATTGATTACAATACATAGCCTGCATTGGTTTTATTTTTGATAAACTCAACACTAATTCAATTAAAAGAGGTGAGTTTAAGTTGCAAAAGCAAGCCGCCTTCGAGTGGATCCTTGAACAATTTGGTAGCCTCAAACCTGTTTATTTCAGAGTTTATACAAAACTCTACTAGTGTGGGCTTTTTTTAATAGTTGGTCGGGATTTTATTTTTCTCAAACATCATGTGAATCCATAAGATCAACACCCCAAAGCCAACTGCTGTAACAATGAGAACTGAATTCAAAAGCCCCTCAGTTCCAAAAGATAGCTTGACCAGTATTGTGGAAATCACAAACCCTGAGTTGCGTATCACCTTGTTAAACTTGTCTGTGTGCGTGAAAGAAAACAACAACAGTAGCACATCAACAAGGATGAGAACAGTGAAGAACTCGTCAAAAAATAGGTTGTTGATATTGGCCAAGTCAGTCACTTCGGAAGGGTTTAGAAAAGTGATGTACGCCCAATTTCCAAAGGCATAAAGGGCCATCACAAAAAACAATGGCACCAAGAACAAAGCAATCCTCTTTTTAATTTGGATAAAACGTATGATTTCAGATCTTGTTTCAGTGTATTTTAGCAGTTTTCGCACGCGATATTTATTCATTTTGTAGAACAGATGAATCAAAATAAAGAGAATGATTGTTCCCAACAAATCGTATGTAAATTGGAGGTCTTCTTTGATACTAAACCAATTATCACTCAGTTCAAGTTGTGATAAATCTTTATACAATCTGCGAATGACAATCAGCATGATGATTTCATATTGCTTTCCGATGTAAATCGTCATTGATTTTGGCAAATAATAAATCAATAGATAAACCTCATATAGAAGAATAAAGGAAAAAGGAGTGTAAATCGCAGCAATGGGGCTTGAGAAAAAACTAGAACCTTCATATTGGCTTCCAAAGACACCAAATTGGTTGAGAAAAATTAAAATCAAGTGAACAACAAAGCTAAAAATTGCAATATTGATGATGATTTTTTCACTCATCTTTTTTGATTTTTCGGAAAAAAGGGATTCGATGAGTGTTTTCATTTTTTTAAGTATTTTAATTTAAATGTATAAATTTATATTGAATATTGCTGAGGTGTTAATTATTTTCACAAAAATGATGATTTATATATAAATTAATTTTTGTCCTGCACAATCTCTTGATTATATTACAATAAATTATTCCTATGGCTTCATTAACTCCCTTTGAAGGTGCGCTCGGACTGAGACTGGCAAAGCATTTGTTGCGCAGGGCTACTTTTAATATCTCTCAACAGAGAATTGATGAGTTTGAGTTATACACTGTTGATCAAGCGCTTGCAGTATTATTAACTCCTTCTCAAAAAAATCTTAACCAACCAATCCATTACGTCAATGGGGCTTTAACCCAACCAAGGCCTTGGATCAATGATGACCCTGACTATGGAGCTGTCAATGAAAATAACAGTTCGGGTGGTCAGAGACTAAACAATTTTCTAGATGGGTGGTGGATGGATGAGGCAAGAAGAGACACTTCGTTGCGCTCAAAAATGACTTATTTTTTGTTCACCAACCTAACAGCCCCTCAAAAAGACAATGGTAAAAGTTCGTATTACTATGATTATTTGATGCTGCTTGAGCATTTCTGCCTTTCAGATTGGAAAGAGCTGATTTTCCAAGTTTCTATCAACCCTCGAATGCTTGAATTTCTAAACAATGACCTCAATACCAAAGGTTTAGTCAACGAAAACTACGCCCGAGAACTTCTTGAGCTTTACACCATAGGGGTAGGCAAACCCATATATATAGATGATAATGGTAATGTTGGCTTTGATGGCGATCCTTTAAACTATTCAGAGATAATTGATATTCCTAGAGTTGCTCGAATTTTGACAGGGTGGCGGTTTGATAAAAACGATCGTCCTGGAATGCCATTGAATGGAACTGCAAATGGTAATTTGCCCACTGGATATGCTTTGCCTGACGAACATGATTTTGATGCAAAACAATTGAGCGAATATTTCGATGATTATCAAATTGATGCTTTCGATACCACAGCTAAAAGTGAAAGTCAGAAAAAAGCCCAAATGGAATCTGAGTTAAGAGGTTTGATTGACAAAATCTTGGAACAAGATGAAACAGCAAAGTATATTTGTAGAAAACTATACCGATTTTTTGTCTCTAGAAATATTTCAACAGAAATCGAAGCAGATATTATTATTCCATTAGCAGCAACATTTAGAGCCAATTATAACCTGACAGAGGTAATTACTCAACTCTTAAAAAGTCAGCATTTTTATGATGCCGACGACACAAATTCGTCGGATGAAATTATAGGGGGATTAATCAAATCACCTCTCGAGCTAGTACTGCAAACCATTACATTGCTCAACTTTCCTGTTCCAGATCCCATTACTCAAGGCGAGCTCCACTACAAAGTATTTTATGAGAATACGATCATCAAAAAATTCTTGGATATCAGCGCGCAGCCAATCTTTGGTGATACAAATACACCACCTGCTGGTTTTCCTGCGCACTATTCCTCGCCCAATTTTGATAAAAGTTGGTTTAACTCCTCTACCATTATCCCTAGGTATAACATCTGTAAAATTGTTTTCTTCAAGGGAAATTTTGGGTTCAGCCCAGGTGACTTTATTAAAGAAGTAGTACCAAATCCTTCAGACCCTGAGGAAATAGTAGACGTGCTAACTGATATGATGTTTCCTGAGACACCATCCCAAGAGAGAAAACAATATTTTATCGATACGTTTTTGTTTGATGGTGGAAGTCTTTTACAAGAGGGTGATGCCAAATATTATTATTGGAATTCCCTTTGGGCAGATTACCTCGGCGGAATAAAAGAAAACACAGTGCACAGTATTTTAGAATCCTTAATTGAAGCCTTGATCTGGTCACAAGAATATCAAACAACCTAAGCCATCATTATGAAAAGAAGAAAATTTATTCAACTCTCCTCAACTGGATCCTTGGCTGGATTCATGTTGAATGGTCATATGATAAATGCCTTTACACGAACAAAACTTCTTGAAAATGTCTCAGAAGATGTCATTCGGGATCGATCTATTGTGATGATTCAGCTCAGTGGTGGGAATGATGGTTTGAATTCGATAATTCCCTTAAATCAATATGATAAATATGCAAGTATTCGACCAACGATTCGCATTAAAGACACAGGATCAAATAGAGGTATTGAACTTGATTCTTCTTTAGGCGTGCAAGACCAAACACTTTTACACCCCAACTTATTAGCTTTCAAAGAGCTGTGGGACGAAGGAAAGCTAAATATCGTTCATGGGGTGGGATATCCTGTTCTCAACAAATCTCACTTTAGTGGCAGGGCCTTGATGTCGAGAGGTGGTGATGGAACGGATGCTAATAGCAATAAACCTGATGGGTGGATGGCCAGATATTTAAATTCTGCTTTTGATCACACAACATATGACGATCCATTGGGAATACAGCTCGGAAATAAAAAACCTGCAGACGAATTTCATTCGGATGCTGAACATAAAGTCGATATCAATTTGTCTGGACAGGATGCGGCTGGATTTTACTCTCAGTTGTCCAACATCGGAAACCCTTTGGCCGATTATGATGGTCAATCTTCAGAATATATTGATAACATCAATTTTATCAATGGGATGGAGGTGACTGCAACCAACTATGCTTCAAGAATTAGCGCTGTTTTCAATGCAGGTACAAATAATGTTAGCTACCCTTCATATGACCTTGGTGACCAACTCAAAACAGTGGCAAAAATCCTTTCTGGAGGTTCAAAAACTAAACTCTTTTTGTTGCGTATTGATGGCTTTGACAACCATGCAAATCAGGTTGCTGGCCAAACCGATAGCCATTTGGGTAAGCATGCCGACTTGCTTTTGGAGCTCAGCGAGTCCATCAAAGCATTTCAAGATGATTTAGAGTCTTTGGGAATCGATCAAAATGTGGTTACCACTACGTTTACAGAATTTGGAAGAAAACCGATTGAAAACGCAAATAAAGGAACAGACCACGGAAACCTCGGTCCAATGTTTGTCATTGGAACTGGTGTTGAGCCAGGATTTACAGGTACTCATTTGTCTTTAGATTCTTTTACTTTGGGTGGCAATGTCAAGCATTTTGATCTCGATACACAAATGCAACATGACTATCGACAGGTATATTCTACAATCATCGGGGACTTTCTTGGCGCATCGTCATTGAATATCATTGAGACAGAATTTGATGCCTATGATCAGAATCGTTTAAACTTGATCTCGAGTCCAATTCTCAACAACCCATATGAAAAGTCAACACACAGCACTTCGCTGGTTGTTGCACCCAATCCAGTTGTGAATGATACAATGATTCACTTTAGCAGCCCAATGTGGATGCGTGGACAACTACAAATCCATGATTTACAGGGGCGTATCGTTCAAGAACTCATCGCTGACTTTTCTTCTGGTACAAATCAAATCCCATTGCATTTGTCCCACCTTGCAAAGGGGTTGTATGTGTTAACAGTTCTTGACGACAATAACAAAACCCTGGCTTCAACAAAGTTTAGGAAACATTTTTAACCCCATTATCATCAGGACTCTAAATTTTTAACCCCTAAAACAAAAAAAGCCCACATTTTGTGGGCTTTTATTTTTGTTAGCAATTGCGATTAGAAAATATAACGCAATCCGAATTGCATTTGCCATCTCGATTGTAAGCTTGAGTCATAAACAAACGAATCGACTAGGTTACTGTCAAACGTATAGGTCGGTACGCCACCTGTAACAGTAACACCCACAGGCTGAATAGAGTTGGGCTGTTGTACAAGACCCCAATCAGAACTGATTAGGTTACCAAAGTTGAGGATATCCAAGCTAAACTGAATCACATTTGTTTTTCCAGAAGCTCTTTTGATACGATAATCCTGTAAAAAGCGAATATCCCAACGACTAGTCCATGGGCTCAGAGCGCCATAGCGTTCAGCATACTGTCCTCTGCGGCTACTCAAATACTCATCCTGTTCGATAAAGGCGTTATATGCATTGGCATCTGCAGGATTCGCAAAATTCATTTGCGATATTTGAGAAGCGGTAGGAACATATAATAAATCGTTTATACCACTTCCGTCATTATTGATGTCTCCTCCATAAAGATAACTGAATCTGCCTCCTCGATTGTATTCGAATAGGGTCGTAATGGTAGTTCCCCATCTGTCATTTGACCCATAATTCCATGACTGACTGGCTACACCAATAAAGCGATGTGTATCTCCATATTTAGAGAAGCCTAGCGTTTCAACATTCGCATCACCAACAACGGGATTTCCAACAAATGCGTCACCTGTGATTTCAGCTTCAATAGAGTTGACATCTTTCGCATTTAAATGGCTGTAAGCCAGGCTAGTGAAAAGTCCACTGTCAAATGTCTTTTGAAGTTTTAAGGAATAGTTCCAAATTCGACCGAGGTCAGAATTTGAAAAAGTAAATGCCCCATCACGATTAATGACATCCGCATCTGTATATATTTTTCTAGAATCTAAGCCAACAAGGTTCCCACTTGGTTTTTTGAGACCCCAATGCTGTACATGCGCTCCATTGATATCCTTTGTATAAGAAACATCAAGGGAAAGTACGAGGCCATCGTCATAACTCTGATCTAAACCAATATTGGTTCGCCAAACTTGTGGAAATTGATAATCAGGATCAACCATAAGGTGATACCATGAATTCACGTTTTGTACTTGATTTCCAAGCCATACGAATGGAAAGCGACCTGTAAAAAGTCCAGATCCTCCTCGTAGCTGCGTGGTCCCATCTCCATTAACGTCGTAATTGAAGCCTACTCTTGGTGAAATCATCCACTTGTCCGTTGGCATTTTTGTATTGTCCAATAATTGTACCTGCCCTGTGTTTGGATTTACATAAGGAATCGTTGGATCGTTACAACAGTTTCTATCGATATTTTCCTGCGCTTTTTTATCCGTATCAAAGTACAATGGCTTATCCATTCTTATACCATAGGTTAACTTAAACTTGTCATTGACAAACCACTCGTCTTGAAGATAAAACGCAATTTGTCCGACATTGGTTTCTGCGAGTGACCAGTTGTCTGCACTAAAAGTCGATTGTGCTGCAGCGATTGCGTCTCCAATGAGACCATTGTTAACAGCATCTGTAAAATCACTAACAGAGGCAAATGCACCAAAGGCTCCAGCATATCCTCTAGCATCACCATAACCATATGCGCCAAGGTTGAAGGAGTTGTCAAACTCAAATTTTTCATAAGAAAAACCAAGGGTATAGTTGTGGTCTCCTTTGACATAGGTAAGGTTATTTGTTAGTTGCATTACCTTTTGATCTAGTTGGTTATTGATCGAAAATGGCTCATGACCGACAACAATGTAGTTGGCACTTGCATCATCTTGAATAGTCATTGCAGGAGCTGGGCTTGACATTGGATTTCGGAAGTCATCAAAATGGCTATACCCAACCTGTAGTTTATTGGAAACTGCATCGCTTAGGGTTGAGTTCAGCTCCATCTGATAAGAGTTCAATTTGTTGTTGATTTGATACCCTGAATTTTCAAATTGCAATATCGAAGCATTCGGCCCTCTAAACCCAAGTGCTGTTGGGTGCGCTGGCTTATCCTTTGAAGCATCTAAAAAATTGTAGATCAACGCCATTCTGTGATTGTCATTAATGTTCCAATCGAGCTTGAAGATTCCTTTGGTTGAACCAGCCTCATGGATAAAGCCTTCGTAGGCTCCAGTATCGTAGCCCAGTCCAGACAAGGCAGATTGTACAGCCGTTAAATCGGATTCTAACACTCGGGATTCATTGATACCACCAGTACCTCTATTTGGTAACCATGACTGACCAAGATCTTCTCTTGTGTCTTGCTCAAAGTTCGCAAAGAAAAACAGTTTGTTTTTGATGATTGGTCCTCCAATACTTACACCTGTCTGCGACTGAAGAAGTTTTGGTACAAAGATACTTTGCCCTTTGATTTTAGAACCTGTCATATCCTCGTTTCGGTAAAACCCGTAAACTGTTCCAGTAAACTCGTTGGTACCACTTTTGGTAACTGCATTTACTGAAGCACCAGTAAACCCAGCTTGCGTCACATCGTAAGGCGCAGTTGAGACTGTAATTTGCTCAATGGCATCAATCGAAATTGGCTGTGCTTCTGTTTGTCCACCAGGCGTAGCAGCATCCAGTCCAAATGGGTTGTTAAAGATTGCCCCATCAAGTGAATAGTTGTTGAACTGATCATTGCGACCACCAAATGAGCCATTGCTTGCTGTTGGTTCAAGGCGTGTGTAATCTGCAGCCGAACGACTAATGGAGGGGAGCGTCGCAAGTTGTCTTCGTCCGACACTCGTACGAGCCCCAGTGCGATCGTTACTAAAAACTTCAGATGCGTTTGCAGTTACTACTACATCGTCTAGCTCTTGCGAGTCAGGAATCATTGCAAGGGATATGGTTTCACTCTTACCAAGCGTCAGAAATACATCTTCAAAATCTTGTTGATTGAACCCAATATAACTTATGCTGACTGTATAAGGACCTCCAACACGCATGTTTACCATGTTAAAACGGCCGTCTTGGTTGGTCACAGCACCATAGGTTGTTCCAGTGGGTATGTGTGTAGCCACAACATTTGCACCTTCTAGCTCCATGTTCGCGTCATCGACAATAACACCAGAGATGGATGATGTTGTCACTTGGGCAGTTAAGAAGCCACAAGTGATCAAGAAAAGTAATACTAGTTTTTTCATTTTTAATTAGATTATTATTCAGTTTCTAAAATAAAAATCTTAAAGTTTTTGTTATAAAAATGTTAATAAAAGTTAAAAACTTTAATAGGGTGTCATTTTAAGGTACTGTCTTTGGGTTAAAAATAGACCATTGGTTCGGTTGAATCTACAGCGAACAGCGATAAACAAAGGCCGGGGGGAAGTTGCGAATTGAAAAATTCATTTTCACTTTTCTGAAGTGTTTTTTTAATCTCTTGTAATCAAAGGGGGCATATTGAAATTGTAAAAACTGTCCTCGATCGCCTAAAAACTGGATAGCATTTTGAAGAATATCTTCCTTCAATTCTAAAGAAAACATGGATAAAGGCAAGGATGAAATGATATGGTCTGCCTTTTCAAAATTGTGTTTTTGCAGATAATCCCCAATCTTTTCTGCACTGTCATGAATGATCACAGCTCTATCATCTTGAGTTGTGTCTTTGAGCTTTTTGCAAAATTCCTCATTTGTTTCGAAAACCAAAAGTTTGCATTCAGGATTGATTAGTTTTAGAATTTCATGGGTAAAGACACCTTGTCCACCCCCGAGCTCGACAATCACCTTGGCATTGGAATAGTCAAGGTTCCCAAACATATACTTTCCCAACGACTTGCTGCTTGAAGAAACAGCTCCAACACTTTTGTTTTTGAGGAATTCGCTCAAATATGACATATTGTTTTATTTTTTGGTTTTCGAATTTAATTAAATATATTGAGCAAAATTCATATGTGGGGCATTAAAAAAATCCTCAAAAACAAAATTTTGCTTTTGAGGATTCTTGTCGTCAAGATTGAACGACTTTGAAGCTAGTAGATAAGCATCTTTTTGACGAAGCTATTTGTAGAACTATCGTTTTTAACTTTTAGTAAATAAAGCCCCTTGATTAAACCAAAATTCACCTTTTGATTTCTTTTCTGAGTATCCAAAGATTTATTTAAAATACGCTTCCCTTGAAGGTTAAAAATCTCTAGTTCATATTGTCCTTTTTCACCAAAATAGATGTCTCCAGTAGTAGATACAAACACTCTAGCAGAGTCAGTATTTTCGTCAATTGACAGTGTGTTCTGGACCAATTGGCTTGTTGGAATCTCCAATGGAAACAGCAAGCGCAAAGCGACAGTGGATTTCTCTTTTTTAGAAAAAGGTAAAAAATACATGGTCACCATCTATCGTGATTACAAAGAAGCACATTACAAAACAAATCCACAGGCTTATTAGATTGAATCAAAAATGATTTCTTCTCAAACGGTTTAACAATTACTGACTGTTCCAGTGGGTGGTTTTGCCATCAAAATAACGCCAATTCAGCCAGAATAAATTATATAGAGGAGCATAGGAGTGTGATATCAAACGATTTTGAATAGCGTTTATATTCCTGACAACAAATTTCCAAGACCATCTTTAAACTGAAAGCCCTCCATCGTTCTGTATTTATTTAGCTTTTTGTTTGCTTCCAGTCCCCACAACAAAAATTCCATCATAAAAAACAACTCTTCGGCCGGACAATCTGCTTGATGAGTTGCAACTAGTTTTTTCAAGTGAGGGACACCCATTAAGGTATCTTGATAGATATTGTCATGTAAACTGTCTTCCAAAAACAATTCGTTATCGCCATAAAACCAACCCAGTAGTTGGTCATAAGGACCTGCAACATCTTGCTTTTCAAGTTTTTTAATCTCAGGAAAATATATAGGAAATAAGTTTTTTACAGCTTGATTGATCAGGTGAAATGAAATCTGTTCAGCACCTTCTTGTTCACCTTCATAAACCAATTCCACTTTCCCATTAATGGCAGGAATAATCCCTAAAAAGTCAGACATTCTAATACAGGTGTTTTTTTCGCCAGACATCAGTATACGTCGTTCAGCAGTACTCATAAGATTTTCAAAAGCAGTGATACTCATTCGCGCACTCACGCCGCTTTTGAAATCTACATATTCACTTTTTCTAGCTTCAAAGCCTATTTGCTCCAAAATGTCACGTGCCAACTCAGGAACGTGAATGGCATTTTGCACTTCCTTATTTGTATGTGTCTCTTGTTGGGTTATGGCCTTAGCTGTTTCCAAGTTATGTGGATAGTGCGTTAAAATTTGGGAACCAATACGATCTTTCAGTGGGGTGACGATACTTCCACGATTGGTATAATCCTCAGGATTGGCTGTAAAGACAAACTGGGTTTCAATTGGCAATCGGAGTTTAAACCCTCTGATTTGAATTTCCTTTTCTTGCAAAATAGAGAAAAGCGCTACTTGTATTCTTGCTTGTAAGTCAGGCAGCTCATTCAATACAAATATACACCTGTGTGCTCTTGGGATCATACCAAAATGAATCACACGCTCATCGGCATAGGACAGCTTAAGGTTCGCTGCTTTGATGGGATCAACGTCTCCAATCAAATCGGCTACACTTACGTCTGGGGTTGCGAGTTTTTCAAAAAAACGATCATCACGGTGTAGCCAAGTGATGGGGGTATCATCTCCTTTTTCAGCAATTCGTTCCTTAGCAAAATTGCTGATTGGCGCTAGGGGGTCGTCGTTTATTTCAGAGCCTTCGACCACAGGTACCCACTCGTCCAACAATTGCGTGAGCTGTCGTGCCAGTCTGGTTTTGGCCTGTCCTCTCAAGCCAAGTAAGTTGATGCTATGTCCTGAAAGCAATGCACGTTCTACGTCGGGGATCACTGTATTTTCATAGCCCAAAAGCCCTTCAAATGTTGGCTTGCCACTTTGCAATCGTGCCCTAAGGTTTTGTGCCAACTCTTGTTGAATGGATAGGGGTTTGTAATTCGATTTTTTTAGTGCGCCTAGTGTCGTACTCTTTTTCATTTATCCCAATCTTTTTTTTCTGTTTTGTTCATAATCCTCAAAAATCATTTCGCCTAAGCCCTTAAGCCCTGTAAAGAATGCCTTTCCTTTGTTGGCTTCTGTAAATGTTCGGATAAATTCTTTAAGATAGGAGTCTTGTGCAATCATAAATGTAGTGATGGGGATGTGAAGTTTTCGTGCTTGTCGCGCCATATTGTAACACTTATCCACGATATAGTCGTCTAGTCCCATGCTGTTTTTATAATAGGTTCCATCGGGGTTTTTCAAACAACTTGGCTTTCCATCTGTAATCATAAAAATCTGCTTATTGCTATTCTTTCTTCGACGCAACAAATCCATAGCCAAGGTTAATCCTGCAACAGTATTTGTGTGATAAGGCCCTACTTGTAAATAGGGGATATCTTTCAGTGCAATGGGCCATGCATCGTTTCCAAACACCAAAATATCGATTGTGTCTTTTGGGTATCGAGTGGTGATAAACTCTGCCAGTGCCATGGCAACTTTTTTGGCTGGCGTAATGCGATCTTCACCATACAAAATCATACTATGACTGATATCAATCATCAAAACAGTACTCATTTGTGTATTGTAATAACTGTCTTCCACAACAAGGTCGTCGTGATGTAATGTAAAGTCAACTCCCGCCGATCGTATTTGTGCATTTCGAAGGCTTTCGGTCATGGATATTTTTTCATGTGGATCGCCGAATTGATAGGCTTTAAATTCGCCTGTATCGTCTGCGCCTTGACCAGTACTTTTGGTTTTGTGGTTACCGCTTCCTGCTTTTTTGAGTTTTCCAAAAATTTGCTTCAATGCGTGTTCGCGCAAAAGTTTTTCTGTTTTTGCAGTGAGCGACATGCCTGTATTGTCTCCTGTATCATCTCCTTTCGGCTGTATATAAGCACGTTGTAAGAGATCTTCAATAAAATCATCTATGGTATATCCTTCATTGGTTAACCCATATTCCTGATCCAATTCACGCAGCCAATCAATGGCTTCATCAAAGTCACCAGAAGTGTGTGTAATCAACTCCTTAAAAATTTCAAAAAGACGCTCGAATGGCGTTTGGTCCTTGGAAACATGTCGTGTAAATGTAATCCCAGCAGTGGAAAAGTTTAATTTCATAGCACTGTAAATGTACTAAAATCATTCTATAAATTTCGCACGATAATGCTATAAAAATTATTCTAAGGAAAAAAAGTTTTCCTGCAAACATTTTGTGGAGGCTAGGGGAGTGATCGAATTATTTTGGAAATGATTTGGTTAAAATTAAGATGTTAATTTTATAATAACTAGATTCTATTATTGACTCCATTTCACAATCGTCTAAAACAAATTTTAAATCAATTGAGAAGTAGATGAAACTTATTTTCGAATTCGTAAAGCTTCTTGAAATAATTCATTCCGAACCTCGTTTATTGTTGTCAATGGATTGGTCAGCAAATTATTTTTTTCGTAAGGGTCATTGTTTAAATCATAAAGCGATTCTGTACCATCGTAATCGACGATCAGCTTATGTTGGGAATCTCTAACGGCATAACTCACATTTCCGTCTGTTGAGTTCTCTGCATACGCATATGTTCTTGAAGTAGCATCTGTGTCGATTAGTAATTGATGGAAACTTTTACTGTTGTGTTTTTCTGAAATTGTAGAACCAGCAATTTGTGCGATTGTAGTAAATAAGTCTGTTGATTGAATTAAGGCATCCTCTCGTTCTCCTTTTCTAGTGATTCCTGCCCCAGAAATAACCATAGGAACATTTATACCACCTTGAAAAATACTCCCCTTCGACCTTCTTGTTCCATAAGGAGACTGAACAACTTTACCAGGTGTTCCATTATCTCCCAAAAAAATTACGATAGTGTTGTCAAGACCATTTGTAATTGATTCAATAATTCGACCCAACTCAGCGTCAAGGGCTTCGATTGCAGAAAAATAATACGGCAAGGGGGTTGCTTTTATCACAGCCTCGTCCTCAGTCAAATTCCCTTGGCTATGCAAACTGTTAGGGGCAAGATGAAATGGTGTATGTGGCGCATTGTAGGCAAGCCATAAAAACCAAGGTTTTGTTCTTTGACTAACCCATTGAATTGCATGATTAGAAAAATCGGTTGTGGTGTAAGTAGTCGCTATATCTCTTTCTCCGTTTGTCACCCTATTCCAGTTTGTATAGGAGGAAACACCTCCTCCAATAATACCTGAAAAATAACCCACTCCCATTGAGTTTGGATCAGAGATTATATTCGATAAATGCCATTTACCTATTAATGCAGTATCATAACCATCATTGGTTTCTTCTTTTATAAAATCGTGTAAAGACTGTTCATTCAATGAAATATCTTGTTCTAATTCCATTACACCTGTATGATGTCCCAATTTACCCGTTAATATTGATGCTCTGGTGGGCGAACAAACAGAATATGTCCACAGATTGTCGAAGGTAATTCCAGCAGACATTAAGTTGTTAAGGGTTGGCATGTGCGGCTTTTCTTGCCCTTCAGGATAATTTGGAAAAGCATCCTTTCCCATATCATCTGCAATGACTAATAAAATATTAGGTAAGGTATTTTCAGGTTTTTCTGGGGCTTCGGAGGAGTTTACTGGCTGTTTTTCGCAGGAAATAAATAAGTAAATGACAAGTAGTACAAAGATTTTAGACTGGTCGAGTACCCCTTGTTTGTAATTATTGTTACTATGCTTGATGGGCGTCATTTGCTAAACATTCCCTTTTAAGCAACGCGTAAAGAAGGGGAAGTCATCGGTAACAACATAATAGTAAATCCCATTAGGAAATTCAGGAGTAATGCCAAACCTTCCATTACATTCATCTAAATCTCCAAGTCCTTCTACATATTCATAATCTTGCGTAAATGCACCCATTGGGATGGGTTTATTGATATCATTAGTTGCATTTGGTCCACCAAGAATAGCTGTTAACGTATTTGGTCGATTTTCATCAGGATGAGATTTCAATCGATAGCTAGTTGTTAATGCTTTTAATTGACTTTGTGAGTCTTCAGGGTCAGCGTAGCCATACCTTGCATAGACGGGAAAGCCATCTGATGCCCATCCAATTAGGGTCATGCCATGATTCTTTGCTAAAAAATCAATAAGTAGTTCAGGCATCCCATGATAATGATATGCACCATTGGGTTGAACATGCGCATGATTCATATCATCTCCAAAATCAAAGGTATCATGTCCCAATGCTTCAATATTCCAGTTTCCTTCTCCGCGAGCCAAACTACATTCGCCAGCATCATTACATCTACCTGCAGTGGCGGGATCAAATTTTACGCTATTCAATGCATAAGCAATAGCCATCTCAGGACCAATCACCTCAAGACCACTTTCATATATTATGGAAGGACAAAGCGTAAAACTTTCACTAACATTTTGTGCGCTAATGCTGTTTGGATTATTTGAATTGGGGAAGGTGCCTACTTTATGATTCGGGATGCCATTTCCGTTCAAGATTCTGCTTGTTCCATCTGATGACCATGAATACTTGCTAAAAGCCAAAACAGACTCGTCATCATTGTAAATTTCTTCATCAATGGTTACCAAAATATTCGCTGTAGAAGTTCCTGTTAAACAATTTTCAGTTTCTTCATCTTTTTGAGTTGAAGACTCATTATTGTCACATGACATAAATAACAACCCAAAAAGGGTCATTCCAATTCTGAGATTCATTTGAAATAAATTGCATTGTTTAGACCCTATAAAGATAAAATAGTTTTAGAAAGTTATGATAAAAATATCTCTAAAAATAAATACTGTTCCTCAGAGTAATCTCTTGTAGACTAGGGGAGTGAAATCGAAAGATTTTTGGCGGGAAGATTTATCCAAACTTAACTTTTTCTCTATTTAAGATATTCACTATCAACATCTTCAAGATACATTTTTGACTTTGTGACTGCTGACACCACATATCTCTGTCAAAAAGCTCCACCTGTATTATGGTTTCTTTGATTAACTTATAAATTTTCTTGTTAAAATTGAATAATTAATTTAGTTTGCAGATTGATTTAAAAAAAAATGATGAGATACTTATCTGTAATCTGTTTATTCATTTTAAATAATGTTAGTGCGCAAGGCTTCATTGAAAAACTAATATCCACAGAAAGTAATATAAAAGTAATTGAAGAAAGGGCGAATGAGTATCTTAAAAAAGTAAAAAACAATAAAGAAGATAAGTTTTTTCAGAGATGGTTGTATTTTGCCAAAATTGATGCAGACGAAAAGGGAGGTATTGTCTCAAACCGTGATTATGTAGATGCGCTACATCGATACAATTATCAAACAAATTTTAAAGACCTACAGCCCAGTCAGCCAACGATTACTTGGACCAATTTAGGTCCAGATTATTATAATGATTCAAATTCGAGTGGATGGAATCCTGGTGTTGGGAGAATTACTTCCCTTGCATTTATCGATAAAGACCATTTTATAGTTGGAAGCCCAACTGGTGGAATTTGGAAAACGACTGATTCAGGAAACAATTGGAATTCACTTACCGATAATCTATCAAATATAGACGTTTGGTCTCTAGCAATAAGTCCAGATGATTCAAATGTTTTTTATTGGGGAAGTAACGAGGGAAGAATTTATAAGTCACTAGATGCTGGTTCAACTTGGACATTGATTAATCAAAGTAGTTTGCTTGGAAATTCGTCCTATCACAAAGTGAATAAAATTCTCATCCACCCAACGACTACAAATGTAATGTATGCGACAGTTGAAAATTATGGGATTTTTAGATCTGAAGATTCTGGTCAAAACTGGTCAAGGATTCATTCTGATTGCACAAATGGATTTGATGTTGAGTTTAAACCAGGAGATACTACTGTAGTGTATGCTACTGGAAATTCGTTTTTTAAATCTATTGATAATGGCACAACATTTGAAATTATGGGTAATCCCAACCTAACCATTGCGAATTCTACATGGTCGCAAGACATTATACAGGGAAATAGTGAATGGGTTTATAGTGACGAAAATCAAAACGGAAGTGTTACGCCCTACGCTGGTACTGGTCTAGCATATTATTTTAGTGGAAACTTTAATCGAGACCAAGCTTTTTTGATAAGTAGAGCAATAGATTTAAGTTCAGCGATCAATCCTATTTTATCTTTTCAATATTCAAATGCAAACTGGGGAGGTGACACTGACGAATTGAGTTGGTATTGGAAAACGAGCGAGTCAGATAGTTGGCAAACGGGGGAGGTTATCACACAAGTAGCTAAGGATTGGTCTTCTTATTCATTTGATTTATCGAGTATATTCAATAATAGTACGACTTTCCAAATAGCCTTCCTGGCAAAATCATATTTCGGTCGTGGGATTACACTTGATGAAGTTACAATACATGATAATAATTCAGGAACTGTTTTTTTTGAAGAAGGTTTTGAGGAAAGAGAATCACTATTGGCGGGTAATTTTTCTACTGGAGCTAAAATGATTGGCGTTTCAAATGCTAATCCTGATAAGGTTTATGTTTTGGAAGAAAAAAATAGAAGGTTTGGAGGATTATATTCTTCAGATAACGCTGCGAATTCCTTTCTGAAAATTGATCATGGGGAGAATAATTATTTTGGTTATTCATCAGCAGCTGATGATGACAGGGGACAAGCTCCGAGAGATATGGACATAACGATAAATCCAGATGATGAAAATATTGTTTACATGAGTGGTATATTATCGTGGTTTTCCAGCGATGGCGGAAACAATTTTCAAATAAGTTCACAATGGATTCCTGCAAATGCTTTCAATCAAAATATTGGTTATTGTCATGCTGACATTGATGTTACTGAGTTTATAGATGGCAATTTATTTGTGGGTTCTGATGGGGGAGTATTTAAAGCAAGTCAACCCAACACGATCTCATCTAGTTATTATCAGGATCTCTCAACTGGTCTATCAATCAGACAATTTTATAAAATTGGTGTTTCGAAAGGAAATCAAGAAATGGTAACAGGGGGCTCGCAGGACAACGGCACTTCTGTTTTGAATAATGGTGTATGGAGCGATTGGTTGGGTGCAGACGGAATGGAAACATTTATTGACAAAGATGATTCTAACTTTATTTATGGAACTTCTCAGTTCGGAAAACTTTATTTGACAAGGAATGTAGGGCAAACATATGAATACATAAGCACACCATTAGATAAGGCAGGAGATGAAAATGGTGCAAACTGGGTTGTTCCTTTTGAACAAGATCCAGTGGTCTCAAATAAAATTTATGTGGCTTATGACGAGGTTTTTTCTAATACTAATTTGGTGGGATGGGAAAAAATTTCACAAACCTTTTCCGAAAACATTGACGTGATGTCTATCGCTCCAAGTGATAATCAAACGATTTATATTTCTGTCAATGACTTGATGTATAAAACTGAAAACCAGGGACAGAGTGATTGGGAAGAAATTTCATTGCCAGATTCAACTGGAAACATCAACGCTATTGCAATTCACCCTGAGGACGAAAAACATATTGCTGCTGCTGTTTCTGGGTCAAACAAAGTTATTCATTCACAAGATGGGGGAGATACTTGGGAAATTTTGAACAATGACTTGCCAAATTTTTCAGCCTCTGCAATTACCTTTCATGGGAATAATTTGGTCTTAGGAATGAACTATGGGGTGTTTTATAATTATTCATCTAATCGAAACACTTGGTCTTCCATCAGTAATAATTTGCCAAATGTTAGGATAACCGAACTCGAGATAAATGCTTCCTTGAATAAACTCTACGCTTCAACATATGGTAGAGGACTATGGACGTCTGAGCTAGAACCATTGTCATTGTCCAATTCTAAATTAAGTGAATTCGACTTTGAAATTTTTCCTAACCCAGTTGAATCTGAGTTAAATATTTCTACAAACAAAACCTTTCAAGCACAAATTAAGATTTTTGATTTCCAGGGCAGACTTGTGTATTTCTCAAAAAATGCAACAATCAAAGATCAATTTAAGATAGATATCCAATCTCTAAGCAGTGGAATTTATGTATTAAGGTTATCCGATGATACAACAATCTCTTCATTTAAATTTCAAAAGGAATAAAGTAATTGCACTCACAAAAAGTACCACATTTCAGTTGTTAATTTTTTTTAAATAATTAAAATTAATTGAAATTATTATATTTATGTCATATTTGCATTGAATTAATCGATGAAAAACAAATTTTACCTTTTAAGTTTCATACTGTCCCTACTTAGTTTTCACTCCATATTTGCTCAGGGACACTTGATTTCTGGAACAATTGTTGATGAAAAAGGCACATCACTTCCAGGAGTTACTGTCGTGGAGGAAAACACAACCAATGGAGTTGTGTCTGACCTCGACGGTAACTATGTCTTGACAACAAGTTCGAGTGTGAGTACTCTGATCTTTTCCTATCTTGGGTTTGACAGTAAGCAAATTGCAATTGAGGGAAAGCGATACTTAGACGTTATTCTGCAAGAGAATGTTGAGAGTTTAGAAGAGGTTCAAGTCGTTGCCTTTCAAAAGCAAAGGAAAAATAGTGTCATAGGTTCGATTAATACGATCAAGCCCGCAGAACTCAAACAACCGAGTTCAAATTTAACAGCTTCATTTGCAGGGCGTCTCGCTGGAGTCATTTCATATCAACGATCGGGTGAACCAGGAGCAGACAATGCAGAATTTTTTATACGCGGAATTACTTCATTTGGCACGTCCAATAATCCTCTCATTCTTATAGACGGTCTCGAAGTAAGTTCATATGATCTCGCTCGTATCGAGCCGGATAATATTGCTAGTTTTTCGATTATGAAAGATGCCACTGCAACTTCCTTATATGGAGCAAGGGGTGCGAATGGTGTGATACTTGTGACAACAAAAGAGGGTGTCAAGGGGAAGGCCAAGGTTTCTTTCCGTTATGAAGTTGCCCAATCCGCTCCCTCACAAACCCCTGAGTTTTTGGACGGGGTGGAGTATATGGAATTATATAATCGCGCATTGAGGTTGCGAGATCCCTCAGCCCCTTTGACTTTTAGTAAAAACAAAATTGAATCTACAAGAAGCGGACTTGACCCAGAAATCTATCCAAATATCAATTGGTATGATGAATTATTTAAAGGTAGTACTATAAATCGAAAATTAAATTTAAATGTAAATGGTGGTGGTGATGTTGCACAATACTACCTGTCCGCATCTCATAACAATGACACTGGACTTCTGAAAGTAGATCCCTTAAACAACTTTAACAATAACATTGATATTAATCAATCAAATCTCAGGGCCAATATTAACATCAACTTGACCAAAACAACCGAGATTGCTGTTAAATTCAATTCATTATTTGAACGTTACAATGGTCCGATCTCTGACGCTGGCGGCATTTTTGGAATGGTTGCACAGGCAAGTCCAGTCAACTTTCCAAAATTCTACACCTTTGATGAAGAATCAAACCAAAAATTTAACCATACTTTATTTGGCAATAAAGGAAACGGCGGTTATGTCAACCCTTATGCAGAAATGGTTCGAGGTTATAAAAATCGATTTACCTCAACAATTTTATCTCAAGTCCAAATCGAACAAGATTTAAGCTTTATTACAGAAGGACTTTCCCTGCGTGCATTGGCCGCCATAAAAAGCTATTCGTCAACTGAAAACAGAAGGAGTTTTACTCCATTTTATTATGGTGTAACAGAAACACAAACGGATATTGGGATTGAAAACAAACTTTATCAGATTCAAGAAGGAACGGAATATTTAAACGAGAATCAGACAGATAACTATGTAAACAGTAATTACTATTATGAGTTTGTTTCTCAATATGATCGTTTGTTTGCTGACAAACACCAAGTTGGTGGATTAATTGTTTTTAATTTTAGTGAGTCCTTAAATACTATTTCGGGGGGGTCTGCTCTTGCAAATCTTCCCTCAAGAAATATGGGTTTGTCTGGGCGAGCAACTTATGGCTATGACGATCGATACTTTGTAGAGGCAAATTTTGGGTACAATGGATCTGAAAAGTTCGCAGAGAACAATCGATATGGCTTCTTTCCTTCTGCTGGCATGGGGTGGATCGTTTCAAACGAAGCTTTTTTTACGAAGACCTTTCCGTCAATTTCATTGCTTAAAATTAAGTATACTTATGGGCTCGTTGGAAATGACAATATTGCCGCAGCAAGTGATCGATTTTTTTATCTATCTGATGTGAATCTCAATGACGGAGGACGTGGATATGCTTGGGGTGAAGACTATGGGAATTATTATAATGGCTATAATATCAATCGCTACTCTAACCCCAACGTGACTTGGGAGGTTGCAGAAAAAACCAATTACGGACTTGAACTGGAGTTGCTGAATGCGCTGATGATTCAAGTTGATTATTTTATTGAAAACAGAGAAAAAATTTATGAATCCCGACCCGTTTTTCCAGAGACTGCTGGACTCACTACAGTAGTCAGCAGTAATACTGGTAAAGTCAAATCTCATGGAGTTGATGTTGCTGTGGATTACAATAAATCGTTTTCGAATGGATTTTTTATTACAGGAAGAGGAACTTTAACTTATGCAACAAACGAGGTTGTTGTCCGAAACGAACCCCAATACCCACACGATTATTTAAGTGCCGTTGGATATCATACCAATCAACCGAGAGGTTACATTGCGGAACGATTATTTGTTGATCAAGCAGACATTGATAGTTCTCCTGAACAATTTAATGGTTTGTCTGGAAATCAGAATACTTATCTTCCTGGAGATATCAAATACAAAGATGTCAACGAAGATGGTAAGATCAATGAATTGGATCGTGTGCCCATAGGTGATCCATTTGTTCCAGAAATCATCTACGGATTTGGTGCTTCAATGGGCTATAAGGGTATTGATTTTTCCTTCTTTTTTCAAGGAGCTACCAAGTCTTCATTTTTTATCAACCCTAGTAATATAGCTCCATTCATCAATGAGCGCAATGCGTTGAGTGTGGTTACCGAAAATAATTGGACAGAGAACAATCCTGATCCTTATGCCTTTTGGCCTCGATTATCTACTGAAATCGTCGACAATAATAACCATGACTCCACTTGGTGGCTTGCTAGTGGTTCATTTATTCGGCTAAAGAATGTTGAATTAGGATATACCCTTCCAGATTCTTTATTCAAAACCAACTCTGTTGATACAAGGGTGTATTTGAGTGGTTTAAACTTACTAAATATAAGTTCCTTTGATTTATGGGATAGTGAGATGGGAGGAAACGGACTAGGATATCCGCCTCAACGTGTAATAAATGTTGGATTACAGCTAAACTTTTAATTATGAAGAATTTAAATAAACATCTTCTCGGATTAGTGATTCTTTTGAGCTTTTTGAGTTGTAACGATTATTTAGATATCGTACCAGATCGAACGCAAGAAGTGTCCCTGATGTTTGAACGTAAGGATGCGGCTTACACAGCGCTTGCAACTTGCTATAGTTACCTTCCGCAAAACGATGATTTATATGGGACTTTCGCACTGGCTAGTGATGAAATCACGATGCCCTTTGCAAAAGAACCAAACTCGATCAAACTCATGAAAGGAGAACAAAATGCAGATGATCCCATCATGAACTATTGGAGTGGATACGGAGGTGGTAAATATCAAGGATCATTATGGGACGGCATCCGCAGTTGCAACTTGTTAATCGATAATGTCGATAGTGTTGTTGATATGGATCAAGAGGAGAAAAACATTTGGGCTGCTGAAGCCAAGCTTCTCAAAGCATATTACCATTTTCTATTGGCTATTCATTATGGTCCAATTCCAATTGTGGACTCCAATTTACCTATAGATTCTTCTGATCAAGAACTTCGTGTTTTTCGGGAGTCTGTTGATGATGTTTTTGCCTATATCCTTCAAACAATCGATAATGCTATCATTGATTTACCAGAACGTTTTATATCAACTAATGATTTGGGTCGAATGGATCAAGTCATTGCACATGCCATCAAATCAAAGGTGGCTCTATATTCGGCAAGTCCTCTTTTCAATGGAAACTCAGAGCTTTACAATGATTTTTTAGATCATCAAGGAAATCCATTTTTCAATCAAAATATAGATGCCTCAAAATGGGAAGTTGCAGCGTCTGTCGCTGATGAGGCAATTAAAGCCGCACTGCTTCAAGGCGCATCGATTTATAATTTCACTGAGACGCCGAATCCATATGATGTTAATAATTTTGAGGATGATTTTTATCAAACGCTCTATGATCTAAAATATTCTATAACTGATAAGTGGAATTCGGAACTGATATGGGGAGATTCAAGCCCTGTGAATAGTTGGTGGAGAATACAATCTGGTGCATTAATGAAAAATCCAACTGCATCATCAGTTGAAGCTGCTTGGCAATGGCTATCACCAACACTACGTATAGCTGAGTTGTTTTACACAAAAAATGGACTTCCGATAGATCAGGATTTGGATTTTGACTATGAAAATCGATATGAAGTTGTACGTGTTGAAAGGGATCAAAGCCAATACGCCAGACCATTTAATAGAACGGTTCGTTTACATTTAAATCGAGAACCTCGTTTTTATTCTTCATTAGGATTTGATACAGGACAGTATCGTGCATGGGGAGAGCTCTGGAATTTACGCATGCGTAAAGGACAAACCCATGGAAGGATAGCACAAACTAGTGACTATCTTATAACGGGTTATGCTTTAAAGAAATTAGTTCATCCAGATTCAGAAGGCGATACCTATGACAAGGTTGTGCGCTACCCTTGGCCGAATAGTCGTCTAGCTGAGCTATATCTTAACTATGCAGAAGCCATGAATGAAGCCTATGGACCAAGCCAAGAAGTTTATGATGCAATAAATGTTGTGCGAGAGCGAGCAGGCATTCCACATATAGAAACCATTTGGAGTGATGCAACAATTGCAAAAACACCAAACAAGCACACGACTAAAGACGGATTGCGAGAAATCATTCAACATGAGAGAATGGTTGAACTTGCCTTTGAGGGACATCGCTATAATGATATTCGCAGGTGGAAACTGGCTGAAGAATACTTTAACACAGCTGTTTTTGGATGGTCTGTAGATGAAAGTACGGAAGCTGCATTTTACCAACCGATACAAGTTGGCCTTCGATCATTTTTAAGCCCAAGGGACTATCTACACCCAATTAAAACGAGCGAGTTAACTACTAATCCAAATTTAATTCAAAACCCATATTGGTAATGAAAACATTCTCAAAAACCCAGCTAATTTTTAATCATTTCAGAGCCATTTTACCAGTTGTTGTTCTCATTCTCTTAGGGTGTGAGGAATCCAATAATGGAGATACAACCCCTCCTGGAGAACTAACAGTCGTTTCAACTACACCCACAAATGGCGGTGGAATAATTACATACTTGTTGCCACAAGATGATGATATTCTCTTTGTACGAGCCGATTATACAAATGCCCAAGGCGAAGATGTTTTCCGTGTTTCAAGTAAAAACAACAACCACATTGAAATTTCAGGCATGGTTGAAGCCGAACCAGTTGAGATATCATTGCGCGTTGTTGATGAAAACGAAAATGAATCAAATAGCGTTACTGTTTCACTTACTCCAGAACGTTCTTTTATATATGAAATTCTTGAGAATATTTTATTGACAGAAGATCTTGGTGGTGTTCGAGTGTATTGGGAGAATCTAGCTGAAAAAACTGTTTTTATCTATTTTTATATAGAAGCTGATGGGGAAGAGGACGTCCGTATATTGTCATCAAGCTTAAAAACAAATTCTCAATTTATTCGAGGTTTGTATGCAGTGCCAACAAATATTTCAGTAAAAGTTGAAGATTTTGATGGTAACTCCACTTCAATTGCGGAACTCGGAGAATACACACCACTATTTGAAGAGAAAATTGACAAAAGTACGTGGTCGCTAGTTGGAAACCTTTCCATCAATGGAAATGCTTATGAGGGAAGAACTGTAAACTTTTGGGATGATATTGTTGATACTGCTGCGACAAATTCTGACAATAGTTATTTTATCATTAATCGAAACGATAACGGGGGCGTATTGCGCTGGCCTCTTGAAATTGTAATTGATCTAAATAAAATTGTAAAAATAAACCGTTTTAAAGTCTGGCAGCGGGCCTATTGGTACAATGGGCCTGATGCAACAACGCCCTATTACTATCAAGCCGAAAACCTTAGAGAATTTGATTTATTTGTCAGCTCAGATAATAACGAATGGGAGCTGCTAGGCTCTTTTGATATTGGAGATCCAAAAAACAGTGAGGGAGAGATTCCAGCCGAAAAAATAGAAGAAGCTGCAGCAGGCCATGATTTTAATTTAGATGAAATTTCACCAAATTTCCGCTACTTAAAGTTCAGTATACGATCCAATTATGGTAGTGATTCGTTTACACACGGTTCCGAGATTTCACTTTTTGGTAGAGACAACTTATAATCCACTAAAATGTTTTCAATTTTTCTTATTTGTTCTTTATTTACGATGCCTGTTGATTCTGTTCAGGTTGACTCTAATATTCGAATCTACACAACCGAAAGCCAGTCAAATGTCAAGCTGGAAAAATCCAATATCGTCCCAACATTTACTTCTATTCAGCAGCCAAAAGAAGTTCATTCTGGAATTTTCGTAAACCCTAAAGTCACTTTTCAAACATTTGTTGGTATAGGGGCAGCTCTTACTGATGCCGCTGCGGAAACATTTTACAAGCTTAACAAAGATCAGCAGGAAATCTTCTTAGATTCTTATTTTTCGAAAGATAAAGGGATTGGTTATACCCTTGTTAGAACCATTATTCATAGTTGCGATTTTTCCAATGAAAGTTATACATACATTGAGGAGGGAGATGAAAGTCTTGAATCATTTTCTATTGAAAGAGATTTAAAACATAGGATCCCATTTACCAAAAGGGTTTTGGATGTAGCCACCAAAGACATTGTTGTTTATGCGAGTCCATGGAGCCCCCCAGCATTTATGAAAACAAACAATAACATGTTGCTAGGAGGTAAATTAAAAAAAGAATATTACCCCGCTTGGGCAAATTATTTTGCAAAGTTTATTAAGGCTTATGAAAATGAAGGTATTCCTATATGGGGACTAACGATTCAAAATGAACCCATGGCTGTTCAGCGTTGGGAGTCGTGTATTTATACTGCAGAAGAAGAGCGTGATTTTCTAAAATATCATCTTGGACCTACTTTAGAGCGTGAAGGCTTAAAGGACAAGAAAATCATAGTCTGGGATCATAATAGAGATTTGCTTTTTGACAGAGCAAGTGTAATATTAAATGATCCCGAAGCAAATAAATATGTATGGGGTACAGGATTTCATTGGTATGAGGATTGGAAAGATGGCAAGCCTATGTTCAATAATGTTGGCAAGGTAGCCACAGCATTCCCAGACAAGAAATTAATTTTTACCGAAGGTTGTAATGAAGGTTTTGATATCAATCGAATACAAGATCCAAAACTCCCAGAGAGATATGCCAAAGCCATGATAAATGACTTTAATAATGGCACAGTTGCATGGACAGACTGGAATATTTTATTAAATGAATATGGTGGACCTAACCATGTAGGTAATTTTTGTTTTGCACCTGTTCATGGCGACACATCTTCAGGAAAGCTTTTGTTTACAAATTCATACTATTATATTGGTCATTTTTCAAAATTTATTCGCCCTGGTGCCAAAAGAGTTTCATCTGGAACCACATCAAATAGAATTAGTTCAACTTCTTTTATGAATCAAGACGGCAGTCTTGTTGTTATTGCCCTTAATGAAGAAGAAGAAGCAGTAGATTATTTTCTCACAATTGGTGATAAATCAACACAATTAAAAATCCCAAAACATTCAATACAGACCATCGTGTTCAGTGATTTGCCATAAAGCCTTTTTATAACCAAAAGAATGAAAAAAGTAAATAAATTATCTGTTCTCATTGTTAGTTTACCAATTATTTTGATTTATCTATTTACAAACTTTACCAAATTTCAGTTTTCTGATCATGATAAAAATTTTGAGCTGGATTCGAAATGGGTTCTTGATTTTTTCGACGATTTCGATTCATTTAACAACGACAATTGGCAAGATCAACGCCTCTGGGTCAATAATGAAAAACAGTGTTATGTTCCTGAAAATCAATATGGAACAAGAGTAGTCAGTGATGGCACTTTAAAAATTAAGGTCATTAATATTGGCAAAAACATTGAATGTGACAATATGGACAAGCATGGCAAGCAACATCCAGAGACCTCTTATGTTGCAGGCCGTATTGCATCCAAAAATCGGAAAGAGTTTATAAAAGGTAAATGGACAGCCCGCCTGCGTATTCATGGTGATAGTCAAGCTTCCATGTTTCCAGCTTGGTGGATATTAGGTGCTCAAAATAATGAACCACCAGTTCAAGAGCTCGATGAAAATATTTGTTGGCCACTGACTGGATCTGGTGAAATTGACATATTTGAACATCATGGAGATTATGGCAGTGGACATTATACCACTGGAGCAATAAAAAGCTTAGGAGAATGTGATCAAGGCGATTGGTGGAGTTTACGTACGTCTGCTGACACAATACTGAGTGACTTCAATAACTATTCAGTAGAATGGGAAGGAAGCGACTTGGTCTATCGTTTGAATGATAAAGAGGTCTATCGCAATGAAGGATTAGGCGACAATTACCCTGAGCCGATGTTTGCCATTTTAAATTTTGCGAAAATTACAGACACTCCAATGGAAGGAGAATGGGTGATGGAAGTAGATTGGGTCAAGCACGAGAAACGTAGCTAATTTAAACTTAATGGTGCAGTCTTAATAACATGAACCGTAGTCTAGTTTTACTTATAACAATATTTTTTGGTGTTTTCTCTAATGCCCAATTCCTTACAACTTCTGGAAAGCAAATTTTAGATAAAAACGGAGATCCAATCATCTTGCGTGGGGTTGGTCTTGGGGGCTGGATGTTACAGGAACCCTACATGATGAATTTTGTTGGAGGAGCGAATAATCAGCAACAGTTTAGATCTAAGTTAGAATCCTTAATTGGTGAAACAAATACCCAAGAATTTTATGACAACTGGCTTGATAATTTTGTGACAAAAACAGACATTGATTCCATAGCAATTTGGGGGTTTAATAGCGTTCGATTACCCATGCATTACAATCTGTTTACACTTCCTATTGAACAAGAAGAGCCTGGGCAGAATACCTGGCTTGACAAAGGGTTTGAAATCGTAGATAATTTATTGGAATGGTGCAAAGACAACCAACTATATCTGATTCTTGATCTTCATGCTGCGCCTGGTGGTCAGGGTTATGATGAAGGTATCTCTGACTATGACACCAGCAAACCGTCTTTATGGGAAAGCGATGCAAACAAGCAAAAAATGGTTGCTTTATGGGACAAATTGGCTGAACGCTACAAAAATGAGGAATGGATAGGGGGGTATGATATTTTAAACGAACCCAATTGGAATTTGAGTGGAAGCGAAATTAGAAATCTCTACGTGCAAGTCACTAATGCAATTCGCTCCCATGACACTAACCATATTATTTTCATTGAAGGGAATTGGTTTGCGAATGATTACACTGGGCTTACACCTCCTTGGGATGACAATATGGTTTACAGCTTTCATAAATACTGGAATGTCAATACGCAAAACACCATTCAATGGGTATTGGATATGCGAAATCAATACAATATCCCTTTGTGGATGGGCGAAAGTGGTGAAAACTCCAATGTGTGGTTCAAAGAAGCAATCTCCCTTTTCGAGGATAACGATATTGGTTGGGCTTGGTGGCCTTGGAAAAGAATAGAAACCACTGTATCTTCATTATCTATCACATCTAACTCCAATTACAATGCAGTAGTTGAGTATTTTAAAGGCAATGCAAGTGCTCCAAGTGCATCGACTGCCTATCAAGGGTTGCTCGAAATTGCAGAGGCCTCAAAAATTGAAAATTGCCAGTTCCGTAAAGATGTTATCGATGCGATGTTGCGTCAGCCAAGCTCTGATGAGTTAAAACCCTTTGCGAATCACTCAATTCCAGGACTGATCCACGCTACTCATTATGATATGGGTTCTCAGGGGATCGCTTATTACGATACAGAATACGGAAATTACAGTGGTTCTGGAGGGACTACCACTTGGAATAGAGGATGGGTTTTTCGAAATGATGGAGTTGATATATCTACGGATCATTCAGGGGGAAGCAATTCAAATGGGTATTCTGTTGGTTATGTTCGTGACAGGGAGTGGATTAAATATACGATTAATGTTCTCCAAGCCGGATATTACGACATACAAACAACATATGCTGCAAATGATTCAGGAGGTAAACTACAATATGAAATGAATGATACTGCAATCACACCTGTTATATCATTCAACTCATCAGGAAGTTTTTCAAACTTTACAACTCAATCTAGCAAGACTTCATTTCTCCATGCAGGCGAACATCTACTAAAAATTCGTGTTTTAGGTGAGAAGGAGTTTAATCTCGAATCTTTTTCTTTTAGTCCATCAACAGACCAATCCCCAGCATTTAAAATTATAGGTGGGATTAGCGATTCAAATGATGAACAAGTCAGACTTACATTTAACAAACCTATTTTATTATCCTCCATAAACAAGAACGCATTCACACTTTTGGTAAATGACGAAGAAGTTCAAGTTACGGATGCACAGATAGGCAGTAATGATAGAGAGCTTGTACTGACTTTGAGCAACTACCTGTCATTTTATGACCAAATTTCAGTTAGTGCAAGTGCTGGAAGTTTAATTTCATCTTCAAATGATAATGTGCTAGGTTTTTCAAATTTTGAAATCTATAATTTATTAGAAGTCATCAACCTTATCCCTGGAAAAATTGAAGCTGAGCTTTATGACGATCAAAATGGTATAGGGATCGAAGATACCACTGATATTGGACTTGGATCAAATATCAAAGAGCTTC
Organism: Flavobacteriaceae bacterium UBA5950; assembly: GCA_002430545.1. Classification (GTDB taxonomy): domain Bacteria; phylum Bacteroidota; class Bacteroidia; order Flavobacteriales; family Flavobacteriaceae; genus UBA724. The sequence goes on along the minus strand of DJCM01000004.1, from coordinate 8,159 downwards.
ACCCTGGTGACTTCACTAAATATGAGGTAGATATTCGTGAAGGCGGAAATTATGTGGTCGAGTGTAGGGTCGCAACATTAAGAGACAATGCTTCATTTAGTTTAGAACTTCGAAATAATGAAACAGTGGTACGTTACGCTAACCTAGCATTTAGCAGTACAGGCGATTGGCAAAACTGGCAGACCGTTTCAAAAGAGTGGGAATTGGAATCTGGTAAGTACACTCTTGTCTTCAAGCCATTGGATAATGAGTTCAACCTAAATTGGCTTAATTTTGTGCTTACAAATGATATAAATCGAAAACCCATTCCAGGAATCATTCAAGCTGAGGATTTCAATGATCAAACGGGCTTGATTGTTTCATCTACTTCTGACGTTGGCGGAGGGAGTGAGCTTGGTTATCTAAACGCTGAGGATTACGCAACCTATGAGGTTCGTGTGGAACAACAGGGGACATATACGATTAAAAACCGAGTTGCCTCTGCTTACAGTGGTGCACAATACAATCTTGAGCTGATAGGTTTGGATGGTAAAACCTATCCCATTTCCGAAGTTCAGGCAAATAACACTGGAGGTTGGAACAATTGGCAAACGGTAGAGCAAGAAGCAGTGATTCCCCAAGGGAATTACGATCTTAAAATGACATCAATAAATTCTTCTGTGAACATCAATTGGTACGACTTCGTTTATCAGTCCTCTGAAATGCAGCCGATAACACTTTCTGGTCGAGTTGAAGCAGAAGATTTTTTTAGTCATTATGGAATAAATACTGAAAATTGTAGTGACATAGGAGGAGGCAAAAATATTAGTTACTTACATCCCGGAGATTTCACAAACTACTTGGTTCACGTACCCAACACAGGTTATTATACAATCAAAGCAAGAGTTTCGGGTTATGACGAAAGTCAATTCAATTTGTCTTTATCGAGTCAAAATAAATCAGATGAAATATTGCATACATATACTACTACTGAAACAAACGGTTGGCAAATTTGGCAGGACACTGAAGCGGTTACTGTTCTTTTAAAAGAAGGGAATTATACTTTGAATTTTAATGTTTTAGAAGGGGAGTTTAATGTCAACTGGTTTGAATTTATTTATGATGAAAACGGTGGAGTTCAAATTCCGGGATACTTGCAAGCCGAAGATTATTGGGAGGAAAGTGGTCTTAACATAGAAAATTGCTATGATGTAGGGGGTGGTCAAAACTTATCATATATGAACCAAGGCGATTATGCAAAATACCTTGTTCATGTTGAAGAATCAGGACATTATAAGATTAAAGCTAGAGTTTCTAGTAGTTATAATGGAGGAGTATTCAATATTGTGCTCTCTGATGATAGCTCAGATGATACTATACTTAACAATTTTCAAGTTCCCAATACGGGGGGTTGGCAAAGCTGGCAAACCATTGAAAAAGAGTTTGAATTAATGGAAGGAAGCTTTGAACTGACAATGAATATTCTTGGTAATGAGTTTAATTTAAATTGGATAGAATTTGAATTTATTGAAGAGCTTTCCCACAACGATATTTCACCAACTCGTTTAACACTTTATCCGAACCCGTCAACAGGAAAAATATTTATTCAATCTGAAAAACCAATTGATTTCATTGAAATTTATAGTATAAACGGAAAACAGATTGATCGTTTGTTAATTGATAACAACACCAATTTTTCAATTGAACCTAAACTGCAAAAAGGATTATATTTGTTGAAATTCAATAAACATGCAATAAAAAAGCTATTAATTCAATAACTAATAATTCTCTTGTGATTTTAATAAGATATACTATATTTTTAAGCTGCTTTGCATTCTTTTTTTTGTTCTCGTTGAATGCACAACAAACTCACTGGGAGACGATTGTATCAGCAGGAACAACTTGGAAGTATATACTTCCAAACACCCAGCCATCGGACAGTTGGAAAAATCAAAGTTTTGACACATCGTCATGGTTAGAAGGTCCCTCTGGAATTGGATATGGTGATGGGGACGATGCGACAGTAATACCGCAGTCAATTTCTGTATACATGCGAAAGGAGTTTCAAGTACCAGATACCTCACAGATCAATAGAATACTTTTAGACATCGACTATGATGATGCATTCATCGCCTATTTAAATGGAGTTGAAATCGGACGAAATTTATTATCAGGAAGTACAATTAATTTCAATGATTTGGCAGAGGGATATCATGAAGCAATGCTCTACCAAGGGAATAGTCCAGATCGAGTTTTTTTAGATAATTCTCTTTTGGAAAATGGAACAAACACCCTCGCTGTTCAGGTTCATAATCAATCACCCGATTCCTCAGACATGAGTGCCTTACCAGTTCTTTCAGTTGAAGTTTTTGGAAATGAGCAAATTTATAATGAAACGCCTGTATGGTTTCAAGACCCAACACCAGAACTCGTCGAGATAAACTTTGTATCTTCAAACTTACCAATTGTGATGCTAGACACCAACGGCGATGAAATTCCAAATGAACCCAAAATATCAGCATCAATGAAAATTATTAAACGCCCAAATAATGAAAGAAATTATGTCACTGATCAAAACAACAATAATTTTGTTGATTATGAAGGCCCTATTCAGATTGAGGTAAGAGGTTCTAGTTCATCCCTATTTTCAAAAAAACAATATGCCTTAACAACCTATGATGATGCAGGAGAAAAAGACAATGTGAAGTTATTGGGGATGCCTAAAGAAAATGATTGGATTTTAAGTGGTCTTGCATTTGATACGACTTTTGTTCGTGATTTTGTGAGCTATAAGTTATCTAACTCAATCGGTCAATATGCATCTAGGGCTGAGTACTGCGAACTCCTTCTGAATGGAGAGTACAAAGGGATTTATATGCTGCTGGAAAAACTTAAAGCCGATGACAGTAGAATTGATATCAAAAAAGTAGATGAGGACGATAATACATTACCTAATATAACAGGAGGATATATTACAAAAGCAGATAAAATTGAGGGAGAGGAGATTCAAGCTTGGGAGATGCCAAATTATGCAGGTTGGGAAACAAAGTATGCTCATGAGCATCCAAAACCAGATGAAATAACAACCTATCAACATGATTATATTCAAGGTGTATTTTTTGATTTAGATCAAAAGTCTCTGGATGCCAATATTTCTTTGTCAGAAGGTTATCCTTCCATAATTGACATTCCTTCCTTTGTGGATTTTATTTTAATCAACGAGTTGGCATCTAACCCAGATGCATATCAGTTTAGTACTTTTTTCCACAAAGACCGACGTGGTAAACTTAGAGCAGGTCCAATTTGGGATTTAAATCTTTCCTTTGGAAATGATTTGTTTTTTTGGGGATTCGACAGGAGCAAGTACAATGTATGGCAGTTCATGGATGGAAATGTAGGTTCGAAATTTTGGCAAAACCTGTTTAACGAACCCCATTTCAAATGTTATTTAGCTCGACGATGGAATGAGCTCACAGCTACGGGCCAACCACTTTCTGAGAACAAGGTTTTTGAGCTAATCGATAAAACCGTGTCTCTGATCACTGAAGCTGTTGATCGTCAAGAGTTGCAATGGGGTTTTGACATCGATTTCACAAACCGTATTAACGCTATGAAAACGTTTGTGACACAACGAATCGATTGGTTGTCTACCGAACTTTCGGATACGTCTTTGTGCGACCAAATTACCACGCCACCACTTGTTATTAGCAAAATTCATTACCATCCGCAACAGAGTGATGATGGAGATTACGAATTTATAGAGATTACCAATAACAGCAGCAACACTGTAAATACTACTGGGATTTATTTTGGGGGCCTGGGAATTTCATTTCAGTTTCCTTCAGGCTCATCAATTGGGCCAAATCAGTCAGTTTTATTGGCAAACGATGCTGATGTATTTTTATCATTCTACGGCCTAACTCCTTATGATGAATTTTCCAGGAAGTTATCAAATCGCAGCCAAGAAATTAGATTGCTGGACGGCTTCGGTAATTTGATCGACTCTGTAACTTATCTGGACGAGGCACCGTGGCCTGTAGTTGCAGATGGAGAGGGCTACTATTTACAGTTAATTGATTTGGATTATGACAATAGTTTAGCAGAAAATTGGATTGCTAGTTCAAGCGCAGAGGATCTGTTGTCGTTTGGCAGCACTGATGGTTTGCCAATATCGATTTATCCAAATTCCACACGTGATTTTTTATACCTAAGCTCTGTTCATGAGGACGAAATAAAATCGATTGAAATTTTAAATTTAAGTGGGCAAAGGATCATGGCAAAAAGCTTTTCCAAAAATCAGAAATCACTTAATATTTCAGAGCTAAGCGCAGGGATGTATTTTATTCAAGTAGAAATGACAAATCAAGTGTTCATCAAAAAGATTATTAAAGAATAGGTTTGACAATTTAATAACAATAACTTCAATAGTGGAAGCTTGGGGGGTGAAATCAAACGATTTTAGTGTTGATTTCAGCGAGTTTAATAATATTTACACGTGATTTCATCCAAAAATCTTGATGCTGGTCAGGGGATTCTTTGATTTAACACAAGATGGAGTGGGGGTTGGGGGTATCTAACGACTACAAGATACGTTCTTACAGCCCTCCGTGATAGGTTGGTATTCGTAAAGGAATTGGACAGTTGTTGTGTAAAATTCTTTAAAGGAAATTAAATAAATTGGTATATTAAGGGAATTTAAAAAATGTATGAGAAAAATCACACTTCATTTATTCGTTCTTCTTGTCACTTTACCTGTCCTTGGGCAATTACAATCTCCAGATAGTTTTTTAGGCTATACCCTGGGGACTACTTTCTCCAGACACCATCAAGTAGTGGATTATTTTGAACATCTTGACTATCATTCCGAGATGGTCAGTTTGGATCCTTATGGCACCACTTATGAAGGGCGTCTTCTTCAGTTGGCCTATGTTTCAACCGCTGAAAACCTAACCAACTTAGAAACTATTCGTCAACGCCATCTCCAGAATACTGGATTGGTAAAAGGAGAAAAAAATGATGATGTTGCAGTTGTTTGGTTGAGTTTTAATATCCATGGGAACGAGTCTTCAAGTACTGAAGCAGCAATGAAAACGGTTTACAATTTAATTGAAAATCATACTGAATGGCTTGAAAATACAATTGTAATCATTGACCCATGTGTTAACCCTGATGGCAGAGACCGATACGTTAATTGGTACAAGCAAAACCGCAGTAAGCCTTACGATGCCAATCAATTCTCTCGGGAGCACAGTGAGCCTTGGCACAATGGGCGATCAAACCATTATATTTTTGATTTAAACAGAGACTGGGCATGGGCTACACAAATTGAAACACAACAACGGTTAAAAAAGTACAACCAATGGTTGCCTCATGTACATGTGGATTTTCATGAACAAGGAATCAACAGTCCCTACTATTTTGCTCCCGCTGCTAAACCAGTACACGAAATTATTTCCCCCTACCAGATGAAATTTCAAGATAAATTAGCAAAAAATCATGCCCTTTATTTCGATCGTGAAGGGTGGCTGTACTTCACTAAAGAGGTGTTTGACTTGCTATATCCAAGTTATGGGGACACTTATCCAACCAGTTTAGGTGCAATAGGAATGACTTATGAGCAGGCAGGTAATGGAGTGGCGGGCCTGGGTATTTTTAATGATGAAGGCATCGAATTAACTCTTATTGATCGTATTGAGCATCACTACACAACGGCCATTTCCACTGTCGAAACTGTTGTTAAAAATCGTCATGCTCTCAATCTGAACTATCAAGCTTTCTTTGAGAATAAAGACCGAAAATATCTAAATTATGTTCTACAAGGCAGTACCAACAAATTGAGACCGTTATTACGGTTGCTCAACCAACATGAGGTTGAATTTGGGTTTTTGAAACAAAATTTGTCGATTAAAGGATATGATTACGAAAAACAGGCAATTTCCAGTACTAACTTTGAAAAAGGAGCCTTAGTAGTTCCTACTCAACAAGTTAAAGGTAAAATGCTACAGGTATGGTTCGAGCCTAAAACAGAACTTCAAGATTCACTTACTTATGACATTACCGCTTGGTCTCTTCCTTATGCCTACGGTTTAAAAGCAGTTGGTACCAAAAATAAAATCAATTATGAACGACAAAAATCAACATTCCCTCAACAGCCAATTTCTTTAGAAACCTACGCCTGGGGTACAAGCTATGACAGCTTTGAAGACGGTAAATATTTGGCTGCACTTCTAAAAGCTAATATCAAATTACGCATTAGCAAAAAATCTTTTAGCAGTGCTGGAAAATACTGGAAAGCAGGAAGTTTATTTATAATTAGAGGGGAAAACACGAAAAACTCTTTATTTGAAGCTACCCTTAATAGATTGGCAAAAGAATTTCAAAAGCAATTGATTCCGATTGCTAGTGGCTATGCTTCAAAAGGACCAGACATGGGCTCAGATAGCTTTCAATGGATTAAAAAACCCAAAATTGCAGTGCTTACAGAAGGTAAAATTTCACCTTATGCATATGGTGAGTTATGGCACTATTTTGAGCAAGATTTAAATTATCCATTTCATCAAATTCGTGTTAACCAACTCTCTGAAAATGTGATGAAAAAAATAGATGTGCTCATCATGCCATCAGGGTTATACCCTAGTCTAGGTTCTGAACCTAAAAAAGAAATGATTATGCGCTGGCTAAATCAAGGGGGTCGTATCATTGCAATAGAACGCGCTTTGTCCTTTTTTGAAGATCAAAAAGACTTTGGTATAAAAAGAAAGGAAAATAAAATAACACCGGATCCCACCCAACGTTATGAAGACCGTAAGCGCAATAATATCAGTAATGCTATCAATGGAGGGATTTACAAAACCATCTTAGATAATTCCCATCCCATTGGACTGGGATACAGCACCAACTACTACACTCTTAAACGTTCAGCTTTGGCTTATTCACTTTTAGAAAAAGGAATAAATGTGAGTTACATCCCTAAAGGAGCAACTGCTGTAGCAGGTTTTGTAGGTGAAAATGTGGCTAATGCTCAAGAGAAGTCATTGATTATTGGCACAGAACGGATTGGGAAAGGAAGCGTTAGTTATTTTGTGGATAATCCCAATTTTAGAGCGTTTTGGGAAAACGGAAAATTATTGTTGTTTAATGCTGTGTTTCTCAACACAAATTTATTAGACACAAAGCAATAATCGAATCATCTCACTTACAATTAATGAGAGTTTAAAATCATTAATCAATTGTTACATGGTGTGGAATGGATGTGTTCCAATGCAAATAAGTCTTTATCAGAATAAATTACTCTACCCGGAAATAATTTGTGGATTCAAAGGGACTAACCTTGGGTTATTCCCATAAATCCAGTCCTGCAAATGTAACTTCCTGTCCTATCAGTCCAGGCGTCTTAAACAATAAAGCGCAATCAAGTAAAACTTGATGCGCTTTTTGTGTATTAAAACGTAACGATGTTACGCTTGATCGTGGAGGCTAGGGTAGTGAAATCGAACTTTTTTGAAGATGATTTTAATAGAATTACATACTTTTGAATCTAATATAAAGCAATTTAACAGTTGATTAATTCCATTTTTTGTTCAAATTTTTATTCAAATTGAATCCCTAGTATGGCTGATTATAAAAATGTAATTGGAGAGCAAAATATTTATTTTTTTTCAGCAAGGGGATCGAGAAATCCAATTTCAATCAAAAAATTATCAGCTACAGAGAGTGTATGGTAAAATGGGCCATTATTTGAACGACCGAAATTAAAAAACCCATGAGGTTCATTTTTATATTCCTTTAGTTCACATTTATGCCCCGAAGTATTCATTTTTTTAGTGAAATTTCTCACAGTAGTTATATCAACTGTTTTGTCTACATCTCCATGTAAAATTAATGTAGGTGGCGCATTCATTCCAATTAGTTCAATTAAGTTAACATCTTTTTTAAGAGCTCCAAAACGCATTATAAAATCATCTTCATTAACTTCAGGCATATCCATTCCACCAGGATTAAAGAGTATGAGTGCATTCGGTTTTTCGTTTGTTTTATCAATGTTGCCCACAACTTTTTTATCAACGAAATAGGAGGCTGCTGCAAGGTATCCACCTGAAGAACCTCCACTAGCAATAATTTTGTTTTGATCTATATTTAAATCCTTCGCATTTTTACGAACCCATTGTATTGCAGCTTTT
>DJCM01000003.1 GCA_002430545.1 Flavobacteriaceae bacterium UBA5950 | reverse complement strand
GACGCTCTTCCGATCTGCGCAAAGCAATTACAGGGATTAGGTCATTTACCTTTGTAAGATCTGACAAGATTTCTTCACAAATTTGTTTGGTGTTTCCGTAGGGCGACAAGGCAGATTTACTCGGCTCATTTTCAGTAATCGGAAGTGTTTTTGGCTCGCCATACACTGTACAAGATGAGCTAAAAATAAAGGGAATCCTACGCTTTTGATCCTTTGCAACACTTAGCAGATTGATTAAGGAAGTGAGATTGTTGTCATAATAGTAGAGTGGTTTCTCAACACTTTCTCCTACTGCTTTAAAAGCAGCAAAATGGATGATGCCTTTGATTTCATGATCCTCAAAAACTTTCTGAACTTTTACTTTGTTTTTTAAGTCAACTTGTTCAAAAATCGGTCGCTTTCCACATGCCTTTTCAATGCCGTCAAGCACATCAATTGTGGTGTTGGACAAGTCATCAACAATCACCACTGTGTAATTGTTCTCCAACAGTGATACGACTGTATGCGCACCAATGTATCCGAGACCGCCTGTGACTAAAATCATGAAGAAAAATAAGTGTAGCGAGGGGGAGACTTGAACTCCCGACCTCCGGGTTATGAATCCGACGCTCTAACCACCTGAGCTACCTCGCCATATTCGACTGCAAATATAGAGGGTTTTGTCTCAGATGTCAAACTATATTTTTACGAATAAATTTTTGTGCAACCAAAAAAGATATTATCTTGGTTTTTTGATAAAATAATATCTGTGAAAGATCATTTTGAGATTGAATTCGTAATTAAGTCATCACCACAACTGCTTTACCAATACCTATTCACGCCCTCTGGTTTATCTGAGTGGTTTGCTGATAACGTTAACTCACGCTCTGAAAAATATGAGTTTTTCTGGGATGATTCCAGTGAAGAAGCCATGCTCATTAAAAACAAGCAAAACGATTTTGTTCGTTTTCAATGGTTAACTGATGAAGATGACTACGATAAGTATTACTTTGAAATGCGCATTCAAGTTGATGAAATCACCAAAGATGTTTCTCTCATTGTTTCTGATTTTGCCGATGAAGAAGAGTTGGAAGAGTCTAAAATGTTTTGGGACAATCAAATTTCAAACCTCAAACAGGTTTTGGGCTCTGCTTGATGGTCAACTTCAACGGAAATCTTGTACAACCTTCCGAATCTGTTCTTCCCTTTTTTAATCGAGGGTTCTCCTATGGCGATGCAGTTTTTGAGACTGTCAAAGCAGTGGACAGTAAATTGATTTTTTGGGAAGATCACTACTTTCGTCTCATGGCCAGTATGCGATTGCTCCGAATGGAGATTCCAATGACATTCACTCCCGAGTATTTTGTTAATCAATGTAATCGTTTGATCGAATCTCAAGCTGTTAGCTCTGCTGCATGGCGTCTGCGCTTAACTTGCTTTCGCGACAGCACTGGGCGATATACCCCTGATGAAAATAAAGTCTCATTTGTTATTGCCTGTGAGCCCTTAGAACAACCTAGCTTTTCGAGTGAAGTACCCCATTATAGAGTTGATTTGTATAAAGATCACTATGTGCAGCCAGCAATGCTATCCAATCTAAAAACAAATAATAAAATTCTCAATGTACTTGCTTCGATTTTTGCCAAAGAGAATGACTTGGATAACTGTATTTTGGTGAATGACAACAAAGAAGTTGTTGAAGCACTTCAATCAAACATATTTTTACTTTTTGGCAACGAAATTCATACACCCCCTTTAACATCAGGTTGTTTGGATGGCATTATTAGAAAACAACTCATTCGTATGGCAAATGAGCTAGATCTCAGTTGTAAAGAAACAACAGTGAACCCTTTCGACCTACAAAAGGCCGACGAACTCTGGCTCACAAACAGTATACAAGGAATTCGAGCAGTGACCAATTACAGAAGAAAAGAGTATCAATCAAAAAAGTATGTGCAAGCTGTAGGTCTTCTCAATGAAAAAGCACTAGTTTAAGTGTGGATGACTGGGCGAATTGGCCCAGATGGCGTAATGCCCACCCAGCCGAATCATTTTCGACTTCCAAAAAGTCGCATCGTTTGATGAAGAAATATTGACTCTTTTATCATCATCATCCAAAACAATCCATGTGTTGCGTTTGACTTCCTCTTTGAGCTGATCAGAACTCCAACCAGAGTAACCCAAAAAAAACTTGATATCAGCACTTGACAACTCACCATCGTTAATCATATTCTTAATCACATCAAAATCACCTCCCCAAAAAAGATTTTTGGATATGGGTTTTGAGTTGGGAATGCAGTCACTTCGACTGTGAATATAATACAACCGATCTTGGTCAACAGGTCCTCCTTCAAATACAGAAAAGTGTTGAGAAATTTCAGGAACAAATGTACTCAAATCATGCGCCATTGGCTTGTTTAAAATAAAACCAACAGAACCCTCATTGTTGTGGTTTGCCAACAAGATGACTGCACGAGTAAATGAAAAGTCTCCAATAATCGATGGGTCAGCGACTAGCAACTTTCCATTTGAAAGATTTGTATTCATATCAACAATGTACAACTTTTTTTATGGATTTTCGAAATATGCCTGGTCTTTCATTTCATATCCGTTCAGCAGTTCGAAATCGCTCATTGTTTTTTTGTTTTGAAGTTGAAGTCTTTTGACATGAATGCTTCCATTTTGTACAGAAACCATGAGTTTTCGGTTGTCTATAAAAACGCGACCAGGTTGAAGCATTTGTTTCCCCTCAAAAAATTCGACTTGATGAATTTTGCAGTAGGTTGATGTACCATTGTTCTGAAGGCTTGTCCATGCGCAAGGGTAGGGCTGTAATCCTCTGACAAACCTTTCAATTACTTTTCCATCTTTATTCCATTGCAGTTGGGTATTTTCTCGTTTTAATTTAGGGGCAAGATGCTCTTCAGTTTTTGGTTGTGGAATGGTATTAACTTTCCCAGCTGCGATAGATTGAAGCGTTTCAAGAACTAAATCAGCACCCTGACTTTCCAACCTATTGCTAAGGTTTCCTGTGTTTTCGTCAGGCAAAATCGTTGTTTGCTTTTGTGCGATAATTTCTCCTCTATCGATTTGTTCATTAATAAAAAACGTAGTTACGCCTGTTTCCTCTTCTCCATAGATAATTGCCCAATGGATAGGGGCAGCACCACGATACTTGGGTAATAGAGAAGCGTGCAAATTAAATGAGCCTTTTGAAGGGATAGACCAAACTTCTTTTGGGAGCATTCGAAAAGCAACGACCACAAACACATCTGCATTATGTTCTTTTAACTCGGAAACAAATGACTCATCTTTTAAGTTGGGGGGCTGTAAAATGGGTATATTATTCTCAGTACAAAAAACCTTGATAGGGGATGCAGTCAACTGTTTTCCTCTGCCAGATTTTTTGTCTGGTGCAGTGACAACAGCAATCACTTCGTGTTCGCTATCAAGAATCTTTTGTAAAGGTGATATTGCAAAAGCTGGTGTTCCCATATATATGATTCGAAGTGGTTTCATTGGTTGATATGAAATAACTGATTTTTTTCTAAAACAAGCTCCTCGTTGAGCATTTCCATTACGACTGCAATGATAGTTTTTTCCTCTGTTTCAAGCAATTTTGAAAGCTTTTTCACTGTTGTGGGTTGTTGTTTTAAAACATCTAAGATAGAACTTTGAAGTTGCGCAGCTCTTGGTGAAGTAACACAACTACTGCATTGACCACACGAGTTGTTGTTCGTCTCCCCAAAATAGTCGAGGAGTAAAGTTTGCTTACAGCTTTTATCATCGTTGATATAGTCTTTTACAGCTTGCAACTGATTTTTTCTAGTCTGTATGCTTTGCTTGACATGATTTACTGCACGATTTAGCATATAATCGTCCTCACGTGGCTCAAGAAAATACAATCGGGTGTCACAATTCCATGATGTGATTTCAGCATATTTGTTTTGCTCCAATGCAGCAAAATACTCTTTGAGCTTTTCCATTCCAATCCCAGTTCGTTTACTCAGTTGGTTGCCATCTACCGACTGTGCTCTTTCTGTAATATTTGGATACAGTCTCACCAATGTGTTCAGTAGGGTCGACAAAACCGATTCTTTTGCAATCAGCTTTTGGAGTTCTTTTCCCTTATATAGCACTTGTAAACGAAACCTTTCAACGACAAGATTCGTCAAACGAATACTTCCAATACGATCAAAAACTTTGAAAGCTTCATAAGTTTTTTTGGGTGGTAGGTCATAGGAGTTTGTAAAGGTCTCAAATGATAAATCAAGTGGATCTTGTGGCTGTTCTCCATAGGCAATTTGAAAATAGGAGCACAATTTAAAATAGACTTGACGAATAAACGCAGGGTCTGAAATAGTATCAATAAATTGTCTTTCTACTACTTGAACATCACGAGCACTCGTAACAATTGTAGCTGTTGCGGGCTTCTTATCACGTCCAGCTCGCCCAGCTTCTTGATAGTAGTTTTCGATGCTTTCTGGAAGTGCAAGATGAATCACCTGTCGCACATTGGACTGGTCAATACCCATCCCAAATGCCGAGGTTGCTACCATAATTGGATATCTTCCACTTTGCCATTCATCGATGAGTTGGGGTTTGTTTGTGCTACCACCATGAAAATATCGAGCAGCAATACCCTCCAACTGAAGCTGTTCGACTAGCGTTTCGCAGTGCTTTCTTGTGCGCAAATAAATGATGATGGTCTCTGAGCGATTGGAGATCATTTCTTTGATTGCCCCGAGTTTGTTTTCAGTATGAACAACTCTGTATGAAAAATTTTCTCGAATAAAAGAAGTCTGAATCAGTTTTGTGTCTTTCAATTCCAGCGATGCAATAATATCCTCTTTGACTTTTGGTGTTGCAGTGGCAGTGAGCGCCATGATTGGGGGTTCATTGATCAGTTTATGAAACTCACCAATCTTGCGATAGGCAGGTCGGAAGTCATGACCCCATTGAGAGATACAGTGCGCTTCGTCCACTGCCAAAAGAGATATATCTAATGTTTTCAAACGCTGGACTACAATAGGGTTGAGTAGGCGTTCAGGTGATAGATACAACAATTTGATGTTTCCAAAGGCACATCGATCCAAGGCTTCCACCAATTCATTTTCGCGCATAGTTCCATGAATAGACATCGCACGAATGTTTTTTCTCTTGAGCGAATTGACTTGGTCAATCATTAGGGCGATGAGTGGACTGACAACCACACATATCCCCTCTTGCAAAAGCGCACTCATTTGAAAACACAAGGACTTTCCTCCCCCAGTTGGCAATACAACAAGGGTGTTTTCTGCTGAAAGTGAAGCATGTATTGCTTCTTCCTGCCCTGATCTAAAATCAGACCAGCCCCAATATTTGTTCAGTAGGTAGTGGGCTTTGCTCATAGGTGATTTTTGATAAAAGAAACACGTTCTTCGACAGATAGTTTTGGCACAACTATCGGCGGCATGCCATATAAAGTATAAGTTTTGACAAGTGCTAGATGAATCGCTTCTGTTTCGCTAAAGTCTTCAATTCTCTCTTTATCATTTCTAAAAATATCTTCCCATGGTGGTAGTATAAACACCTTGTCATAAACATGTGATTTACATATTTCGATCAAGTGTGCTGGCACATCAACTCGAATGCCAACCAAGTATGCAATTGCATCGTGAATACCTCTGTCATAGATATGAATTTTAGATACAGCAGTAGCCTCAAAGTCAGCAATACGCCCTTTGATAATTTCCAAACTCAGCGACAGTGGCTCATCTTGAAAAGGAGAGTCAACACCTCGATATTTGGCTTCAAGAAATAGCTTCCGAAACACCTCGTCAAAACACGTCACCTGATCGCTTTGCAATGCATCTAAAAGGGTGGTTTTTCCACTTCCAGGAGCACCAGTGAGGACATATCTTTTGTGCTTTTCCATATGATTAGCCAATTTACAATTTTTGAATATTATTCTTACTTAAAAACAATATCTTTGTCAAGATGTTTGAAGCAGATAAAACCACATCTTTTTACAACCGACTTCGTGAGCAACTTTCAGAGTCAACAGATTGGCCTTCAAACTATATGTTTAAGTTTATTTTGCCAGCTGACGATGAAAAAAAGTTGACTTTACAGAACATTTTTATAAATCATCCTGTCAAAATCAAAGAGAGAAATTCCTCAAAAAACACCTATGTAAGCATCTCGATCGAAGGTGTATTTGATTCGCCAGATGAGATTATATCAAAATATAAACAGGTTTCACAGATAAAAGGCATCATTCAGTTGTAGTAATTTTAGTATTTTTACAGTATCATTTAATCATTAACATTGGAAGAAACACTTCAGTATAACACTCAACGAAGCCATTTGCGAATACCTGAATATGGTCGTCATATTCAAAAGATGGTAGACCAGGCTTTGAAAGAACCCAAAAAAGAACAACGAAACAAAATGGCTCATGCCATTATAGGAGTGATGGGAAATTTAAACCCTCACCTTCGTGATGTCCCTGATTTTCAACACAAATTATGGGATCAGTTGTTTATCATGTCTGATTTTTCTCTCGATGTAGATTCCCCTTTTCCAATCCCTGAAAAAGAAGTTCTCACTGCACGTCCAGACCCATTGAGCTATCCACAAAATTTCCCTAAGTATCGCTTTTATGGAAATAACATCAAGAGGATGATTGATGCTGCACTTACGTTTTCGGAGGGTGAGCAGAAAGATGCGTTGGTTTATGTGATTGCAAATCACATGAAAAAATGTTTTTTGAATTGGAACAAAGATACTGTTGAAGATGCTGTTATTTTTGAGCACTTGTTTGAGATTTCAAATGGCGCAATCAACCTCAAAAATTCAAGCGAAATGTTAACGAGCTCTGATGAACTGATTCGATTGAGCAACAAACGATTTGGTCGTCAAAAGCAGCAACACTCCAACAAAAATAAAAAATATCGACACAAACGTCGAAAGTAAAAATGGGAATATTTGTTGTAGAAGGTGGAAGGCCGCTGTCAGGTACCATTGAGCCGCAAGGCGCAAAAAACGAGGCACTTCAAATTTTATGTGCAGTTCTTCTCACAGCAGAGCCAGTCGAAATTACCAATGTTCCAGATATCGTTGATATCAATAAGTTACTTCAAATTTTAGAAGCTCTAGGTGTTCGTATCGAAAAAAAGAGTGACAATCACTATGTTTTTCAAGCTGACCAAATCAATTTAGATTATCTCAAGTCAGATGATTTTAAGTCTGACGGAAGAAAAATCAGAGGGTCGATTATGTTGGTTGGTCCTTTGCTAACTCGATTTGGTAAAGGCTATATTCCGCGACCTGGTGGCGACAAAATTGGAAGAAGACGAGTCGATACTCATTTTGATGGACTCATTAAATTGGGTGCAGATTTCACCTATGATCGCGAAAACCACTTTTACAGTGTTGAGACAGATAGGCTAAAAGGAGCCTATTTACTCCTCGATGAGGCCTCTGTCACTGGAACAGCTAACTTGGTGATGGCAGCGGTGCTTGCAGAAGGCACGACAACGATCTACAATGCTGCTTGCGAACCCTATTTACAACAACTCTGTGGTATGCTCAACAGGATGGGTGCCAAAATCTCTGGCGTTGGATCAAATCGATTGACGATTGAAGGTGTTGACAGCCTTTCTGGAACTACCCATCGCGTTTTACCTGATATGGTTGAAATCGGCAGTTGGATTGGTTTGGCAGCACTAACGCGAAGTGAATTGACAATTAAGAACGTTTCGTGGGACAATTTGGGTCAAATTCCAAGTGTTTTTCAAAAATTGGGGATTCGGATTGAAAAGCGCGACGATGATATTTACATCCCTGCACATACTGATGGTTATGAAGTTCAGAGTTTTATCGATGGTTCAATAATGACCATTTCCGATGCGCCATGGCCTGGTTTCACACCCGATCTTTTAAGCATTATGCTTGTGGTCGCTACACAGGCACGAGGGAGTGTACTGATTCATCAAAAGATGTTTGAAAGTCGCTTGTTTTTTGTTGATAAGCTAATAGATATGGGCGCAAAAATTATCCTTTGTGACCCTCACCGAGCGACTGTTATTGGGCATGATTTCACATCTTCCCTCAAAGGAACAACAATGACCTCTCCTGATATTCGTGCTGGAATTTCGCTTTTAATTGCTGCTTTGTCGGCAAAAGGAAAGAGTACGATTCACAACATCGAACAGATCGATCGTGGCTATGAATGCATCGTTGAGAGACTACAATCTATTGGTGCTGAAATCAAGCGTGTATAAGGCCAGCTGATTCCTATCGTTTTGAAACCTTATAGTTGCTTATCCCTCGTTGACGACTGCATTTAAATCGATTTACATCCTCGCCTCTTTGCTTGCTGTGCTTGGTCTTTCTGCCTTGAACGCGTTTTCGCCATAGCTTAAAACTTGAGGGCTTAAGATTGTTGCGCATCATTGAAATAACCTCTTGCTCTTTGATACCAAACTGATACTTAATCGCATCAAAAGGGGTGCGGTCTTCCCATGCCATTTCGATAATTCGGTCGATTTGTTCAACACTAAATTGTTTTTTTTCCATCTAATCAAAGTTGTTTCTATCTGCCAAAGTGTGCTTTAAAAGTATGCGTTTCGATTCTTTCCTGACTTTAGCAGATCCTTTTATCGACCAAAGTTTCTTGGAAGCATGTCTTGCTGCAGTTTGCAAGTCAACAACAGGTTTTGGATAGTCTTTCCCCAAAGAAAAATCATAAAGCTCTTCCTCAATAGCTGTGATATTCCAAGGCTCATGCTGCAGATGCAATGGAAGCTTACGCAGCTCTGGAACCCATTTGCAAAGAAATACGCCCTCAGGGTCATGCGTTAAACTATTTTTTACTGGATTATAAATTCGCAACATATTGATACCAGTTTCACCTGCTTGCATTTGGAATTGAGGATAATGAATGCCAGGTTCAAAATCCAAAAACTGTTTTGCCAGATGCGTAACACCATGTTGCCAGGGTTGCCACAAATGATGGGTGAAAAACGATACCAACATCGCACGCATTCGAAAATTGATATAACCTGTTTGAACCAAACATCGCATGGATGCATCAACCAATGGAAGGCCTGTTTGTCCATCTTTCCAGGCTTGTATCAAGCTTTCATCAACTGCTTTGTCCAATGATGCATATCCTTTGTTGATACTCTCAAATTCCATTCGATCCTCCATCTCAAACTTTTGAATAAAGTGGGCTTGCCATCGCAATCTTGATGTGAAAGCATTGAGTTGAAATTTAGATGCTCCCTTTCGTTTGGCCTTCTCGGCAGTTTGCCATACATAGCGAACCGACAAGTTGCCCCAAGCAATATATGGAGATAATCGACTACAAGCTCTTCGTGATAATTCTGGCTTTGAAATCGAGTTTTGATACGACTTATGCCGATCACCTATAAAACTATTCAAATAGGCAAGTCCTTGCTTTGTGCCACCCTTTTGGCGAATTTGATCAGTCTTATGTTTTGTCCATTCAAAAGGATTAAAGTTCATCCCATCGATTGCTGCAATAGACACAAATGAATCCTTTGTTACTTGCCAATTTTGTATGGGTTCTGACATAAACTGATACCATTTTTTACGCCAATTTTTTCGATTTGACAAACCCCGAAAAACACCATTATTTGTAAACTCTTTCCAATCGATCGATAAGGAACTACAAAACCCAGCCACCTCTTGATCTCTAGTGTAGGTGCAAGCAAGCCCAGTTTCCTGATGACTGTATATTGTTTTGATCGTGTATCGCTTCTGTATTTCCCCAAACGTGTGCAGTATGTCGGAACTGCTTATGATTATTTTTGTGTCGTATTGTGAAAAGAAATGATTGAGTTCCTCCAAACTTTCGAATACAAATTTCCAATGTCTTTTGTCATAGTGATGATTCTCTGTCAATAGAGGTTCGAAATTATATACCAAAAGTGTAGGTGTAGGGTCAATTACAGCAGCTTGAAGCGCAGGGTTATCGAGAACCCTAAGATCTCTTTTAAACCAAAAAACTGACACTTCTGACTTAGTAGGCATCGGGATTCGCAATAATTTCGTAAGCTCGTGTTTTAATGGCAGCCAATTCCTCTGGATTGATTTTTCGCAACAAGTTCAGCATCATACCCATACGATTGTTGCTTTTGAGCAAGTCTTTTTTATCATCTAAAAAATTCCAATACAGGCTATTAAATGGGCAAGCATCATCACCTAACCTCTTTTTGTTGTTATAGCTGCACGACGAACAATAATTACTCATTTTATTGACATAAGACCCCGAAGAAACATAAGGTTTGGTTGCAACCATACCACCATCTGCATATTGACTCATCCCTCGTGTGTTTGGGAGTTGTACCCATTCGACTGCATCTGCATATATGCCCAAATACCACTCATCAACAGCATCAGGATGAGTTTGCGCAAGTAGCGCAAAATTTCCTGTAATCATAAGCCTTTGAATGTGATGAGCATAAGCGTGTTCCAAACTGTTTTTTATGGTTGTGCTCAGACAATTCATCTTTGTTTTTCCAGTCCAATAGAAATCTGGAAGGGGGTTGTTGTTTTCCAAAGCATTCAACTCTTTGTAAGAGGGCATTTCTTTCCAATACAAGCCTCTGATGTATTCACGCCAACCCAGTACTTGCCTGACAAAACCCTCAACTTGAGAAAGGGAAATGGCATCTGGCTGTTTTCTATAAGTGTCAATCGCATGGTTTATCACCTCGAGGGGATTAATGATTTTAGCATTCAAAGCAAAAGATATTCTCGCATGAAAAAGATTGGTTTGCTCTTGATGCATTGCATCTTGATAGGTACCAAAATGCGCAAGGAGATGCTGGCAAAAGTAATCGAGTTGGTCGATACTTTCTTCTCTTGTCACTGGAAAGAGAAAATCGTCTTTTGAGAAAGTTCCAAGTGTTTTGATCCCTTCATCTTCAATCATTTTCTGTATGACATCTGTCTCATCAACTTTTGGATAAAATGGAGGAGGGATTTCAGGCGATCCATTCCATTTGTTGCGATTGAATTTATCATAATTCCACGACCCACCTTCTGGTTGGTCATGCACCATGAGTATATCAAACTTTTTACGCATATAACGATAGAAAAACTCCATCACCCATTTCTTTTTGCCTTCAAAAAAATGCGCCATCTCGTCTCTTTTGGTGAGAAAATGTTCAGAGTCATACGACTTTGAAGGAATGTGTAAGTCCTTGCAAAACAAACGAAGTTGCTCGTCTAGGCGAAACTCGTCTGGCAACTGATACGCAAACCGATTTGCGTCTAAAAGTGAAATGACTTTGTTGAGATTTGATGTCAGATCATGCTTATTTTCAGGGTCATCGAGGGTGTAATACAAAAACTGATGACCTTCGCTTTCTTTTGCTTTCGCAAAGCTTCTCATGGCGCCAAAAAAGGCAACAACTTTCTGTATATGATGTTTGACATAGTTTGTCTCCTGACGCATTTCAAACATCACATAAATCACATCGCTGTTGACTTGCTCGAACCAGCTGTGTTCTGAATTGAGTTGATCGCCAAGAATCAATCGAACTTCCATTAGAACAGTGTTTTTTGCAGCCACGAGGACTGATATTTCCCCTTTCCATCATAACGCTCTGCTTGTAGGCCTACATTAAACACGCGATCTCTTGGGTCATTTCCAACTCCAGCGTTATACATCCAATTGCCATAGTTGCTGTGGACATCATAATCGATTAACATGGATTCAAAATAAGCAGCACCCAAACGCCAATCCATTTGCAATGTTTTTGCAAAATAACTCGCTACATTTTGTCTCCCTCGATTACTCATAAACCCAGTATTTTTTAGTTCCAGCATATTGGCATTCACAAATGGTTCAGCTGTTGTGCCGTTTATCCATTGGTCGAATACCTGATCATTTTGCCGCCAATCATATACCCTTTTTTTGATTCCCCCAACAACGAAAATAGAATTGCCATGGCGCAATGAAATATACTTGAAATAATCTCTCCATATCAATTCAAAAATGAGCCAATAAGTCGATTGATTTTTATCAATTTTTTGCTCATAATCTTTAACCGACCAATAAATTGATTTGGGAGAGATAGATCCGTTTGCTAGCCATGAAGAAAATTTGGAACTGTAACCAGTCCCCAATAATCCATTCCTTGTTTTCTTGTAGTAAGATAACTTTTTAGTTATCCAAAAATAGTGATTTAATCGTTCACTTGCTGCACCACTGCCGCCTTGAAAGGGAAAGGCACTGTTGGGGTGAATATCAAATGGCGCATATCCGAGCTCCTGTAAAGTCAATGGTTCACTTGAGGGAATTTGATCGTTTTTGTCTGCAAGCTTTCTGGGCTTTGGGGTGCAGGGTCGAACTATACTATTTTTTTCACAAGCTTTTCGAAAAACAGTAAAAACTTCAGGAAGGTTTTCAATTGCCAAAGGCAAATCATCAGGATGAAATACAAATTGACTGTAAGACTTGTGGACACTGACAGTGTCAGGTATGTTTTTTTGCTGATCAACTTCCTCTTTTGTCCATTCCTCTTGCATGTACAAATCAGTAATTTGATATTGATCGCAAAGCTTTTTCAAAGAGGTTCCATCGTCCACCTTTACGATCAAAGGGATGTTTAACGTCTTGAGCTCTTGCCTTAAATCTTCAATGGTTTCGATCAAAAAGCGTGCTCTAAACACTTCCATTTTTCTGAATCCAAACGCTGTTTCTTTTAACCAAAAATCTGGAATCAAAACAAGACCTATAACCTTGTCGTGCGTTGTTGTAGCATCATAAAGCGATTGGTTGTCATCGATCCGAAGATCATTCCTAAACCAAACTAAAGCTGTGTTTTGTTTTTCCTGCATTTTTGACTACAATATTTAACTTCATTCCAATTTTTTTCCCATTTTTTTCGCCACCTAAATGGTCGACCACATACCAAACAAAGCTTTTCGGGGAGATCAGCTTTTTTGACTCCTCTCATTTGTTTAATGCAGATTTATAAGTTTCCAAACAACGCTCTCGTGCCATTTTATGATCAACGATAGGTTTGGGATAAAAGGGCGATTGATAGTTGGGCACCCACTTTTTAATGTAGTCATGGTTTTTGTCAAACTTTTTGATCTGCTCTGTTGGATTAAAAATCCTAAAATAAGGCGCTGCATCAACCCCACATCCTGCGACCCATTGCCAATTACCAACATTACTAGCCATTTCATAATCCAAAAGCTTTTGGGCAAAATATGCCTCACCCAAGCGCCAATCGATCAGTAAATGTTTGCATAAAAAACTACCAACAAGCATACGCACTCGATTGTGCATAAATCCAGTTTGGTTCATTTCTTTCATGCCAGCATCAACAAATGGATAACCTGTTTCGCCATCACACCAACGCTGAAAATCTTCTGGACTGTTACGCCACTCAATTCGATCGTATTGGGGTTTGAAACTTTGATTTTCGGTGTGTGGGAAGTGCCATAATATCTGCATAAAAAACTCACGCCAGATCAACTCCTTCAAAAAAGTTTGATTTGTAGATTGTAATGCTTTGGCAACTGATTTTCGAATACTAACAGAACCAAAACGCAAGTGAACTCCTATTTTTGAAGTGCCTGCAACTGAGGGGGTGTTTCTCAACTCCTCATATTGATCGATGATTTGTTTTGAAGTATTATACTGCGGCACAGCAATTTTGGATGTTGTGAAGCCAATATCTGACAAACTCGGATTGTTGTGTGCTGTAAGTTTAACAAGTTTTTCAAAAGATGCAACACTGTAGTCTTTGAGATCTCTATCCTCTGCAAATGCAGCCAGCCAAGTTCTGGAATAAGGTGTATACACGCGATAGGGAGTGCCATCTGACTTGACAACCTCGTCTTGTTCAAAAATGACATGATCTTTGAAAGTTGAGAAAGAAATATTGCTCTCTTCTAGTAGGGTTTTGATTTCGGAGTCTCTTGTTGTGGCGTAAGGTTCATAATCTCGATTGGCGTAAACGGCATTAACCTTATTCGATTTTAAAATCTCTTTAAATACATTGATCGGCTTGCCACTAAAAACATGAATTTTCTTCTTTGATTGGGCAAGCTGACTGTTCATATCTTCGATTTGCTGAAATAAAAAGGAAACACGAGCATCGTCTTTGGGCAAACGACTCAAAATATCACTATCGAAAATAAAGACGGGAAGTACCTTCGATTCATTCTGCAGGGCATGATAAAGACCCACGTTGTCGTCTAAACGTAAGTCCCTACGAAACCAAAACAATGCAATAGAATCCAATTTAGTGTGTGTTTAGTGATGACATCCCTCCATCCAAGCCAATGATTTGACCAGTCATCCAACTGCTTTCATCGCTGAGCAAGAAACACGTCATTGATGCGACGTCTTCAGCTTTGCCAACTCGCTTCAATGGGTGTCGCTGTGCCGATTTTTCCAACTTAGTTTCATTGTTCAAAAAGCGATCTGCCAAAGGGGTGTTGGTAATCGACGGCGCAATCACATTCACTCTAGTGTTGGGTGCTAGCTCAGCAGCAAGTGACTTGCCAAGACCCTCAAGCGCTCCCTTAGATGCAGCCACACTCGCGTGAAATGGCATCCCCACTTTTACTGCGACTGTACTGTACAATACGACACTACTGTTGGTAGTCAACTTTGGCAAAACAGCTTGCATACAACTGACAAAGCCCAAAACATTGATCTTGAAGTCTGCTTCAAAAGCCTCTGGCTTAAGCCCTTTGAATGGGCGTAAATTGATACTGCCTGGACAATACACAAGCCCTGACAATTCACTAGGCAAGTCGAGCGTTGATAAATCATCAGTAGTCACATCAAAGGGGAGATGATTGATGGATAGTCCTGCGAGGGACTCTGATGATCGAGAGGCTACATATACTTCGTGGGTTTCGGCAAGCAGTTTCACCGTCGCGAGGCCAATACCACTCGACCCTCCAATAAATAAGATATTCTTTTTCATGTTCTATTTATATTTTCCAAAGATGCTTTCGAGCTTTTGCTTGCGATAATTAAAAATGGATCGCACTTTGTTCTTAACAAACAGCCAATGCGCAAAACGCCCCAGCAAACCCAAAGGCAGTTTATAATCTACGATATCTGTCATTTTCACCCCATTGGGGATTTCTTCAATAAAATGCTTGTGATGCCAAAAAGTATAGGGCCCA
Source organism: Flavobacteriaceae bacterium UBA5950 (assembly GCA_002430545.1). Classification (GTDB taxonomy): domain Bacteria; phylum Bacteroidota; class Bacteroidia; order Flavobacteriales; family Flavobacteriaceae; genus UBA724. Next base: position 8,655 of record DJCM01000003.1, on the reverse strand, counting down.
AAGCGTTGTTCGTCAACAAAGTATCGCTCATGCTCCACATGAGTGATTTCAGTCACCCAACGAAAAGGAATCTTGAGAATAGGAGTCAGTATATACTGTATGATTTGCCCTGGAAACATCTTACGATCTGCACCCGAAATAATATCAAAACCCATATAATCTGGCGTAATCGTCTTTAGATTCTTGGGATCTGACAAAAACTCCCATGCTTCTTTAATATCGATTGGTAAATTTTGCTCTGATGTATAGCTGTACACTTTTTTTTTCAAATATATCATTTTGTTTAATAAATTAAAAAAAAGATTAAACAAAAATAATATTTATTCGTTTGTATGAAATGTGTAGCTTTGAGAATTAAACCCAATTAAAATGAAACCTCTATTTTTCCTTTTCGCTCTTTTTGTCACGCTAAGCATTCATGCTCAAATACCAAGGCCTCAACTCAGCCCAAAAGCCAAGTTAGTGCAGACTGTTGGCCTCTCGGAGGTCACTATCGATTACGCAAGGCCATCTGTTCGAGAGCGAACGATTTTTGGAGATTTGGTTCCTTATAATGTCCTTTGGCGAACAGGTGCAAATCGAAACACTTTGATTACTTTCTCACATGATGTTGTCATTTCTGGCCAGCCTCTGTCGAAGGGCACTTATGCATTGTACACAATTCCAAACAAAGATGCTTGGATGGTGTTTATTTATAATAAAACTGACAATTGGGGAACTCCAGTACAATGGGATGAAGAACAAATAAGCCTTGCTGTTCGCGCAGAGGTGCAAGATATTTCTCATACAGAATCATTTCGGATTTCAATCGAAAAAATTACCCTTGATACTGCAGATTTACAATTGGCTTGGGGAAAAACAGCGATACAGCTTCCAATTGTTTTTCCAACAAGTAAAATCATGGAGTCTAATTTATCAAAAATGAATGTCGACACTGCATCTGCCAATGATTTATACACTGCAGCAGTGTATTATTTTAATAATGATAAAGATCTTCAAAAGGCTAAAGAGTGGATAACCAAGGCAGTTGCGTTGAGACATGATGCGTTTTGGTTTTATCGTCAAAAATCTTTGATACACGAAGCACTTGGTGAATTGAAGATGGCGATAGATGCAGCCCAAAGGTCACTCGAATTGGCAGAATCAGCAGGCAATCAACAGTATGTGAATTTCAACAAAAAGAAGTTGCGTGAATGGACTGAAAAGTAATTGAATTCACAAACCAGCTTGAACCAATTCCTCTAATGCCTTGTAGGTTTGCATACATGGCAATCCCATTACATTGGTGTAGGAACCATTGATTTCTTCAACAGTATACAGTCCAAAAGTGTCTTGAATGCCATAAGAACCTGCCTTATCTAGAGGGCTGCCAGTTGCCACATATTGTGCAACAATATCTTCGTTTAAATCTGTAAAACTTACATCTGTAAAGCAATGAATCGTGTGTTGTTGGCGCAGGGTTGTAAAGCAAACGGAGCTAATCACACGATGTGTTTTTCCAGAAAGAGAGAGTAACATTTGCTTGGCAACTGACTCATTTTTAGGCTTTCCCAGGGCATTGCCTTCAAACCATACAATCGTATCAGCAGTAATGACGATTTGATTGGATGAGAGTTGGTTGTCTTGAAATGCTTTTCCTTTTTGTTGCGCCAAATAGTCTGTGATTTGCTCAGCTTGTAAACGCAAGTCATACTTTTCTTCGATGCTTCGCAACTCAACACGATGCTGAATATTCATTTGCTCGAGTAGGGATTGTCGTCTCGGCGACCCTGACCCCAGAATAATTTCTACCCCTTCAGGAATGTTCATTTGGTATCATTTCTAGCTTCAAAAAAATCACCCCATTTGCCATGAATTTTTAGCGTTTGTACAATCACATCTCTCACACATCCCTTTCCACCTGGGACATGAGAAATATAGTCAGAAGCAGCGCGAACTTCTGGAACTGCATCGTTTGGGCAGGTAGCCAAATGCACCTTATTCATGGCTGGTATATCAGGAATATCATCACCCATAAACAAACTCTCACTGGATTTAAGATTGTTATCGGACAGGTATTTTTCGAGTGTTTTCACTTTGTCATGAATGCCTAGAAAAACATCTTTTACCCCCAAATCACTGAGTCTTTTTTGAACAGCAGGATTTGTGCCACCAGAGATAATGCAAACACGAAACCCAGCATGTAATGCTGCTTTGACAGCATACCCATCTTTGGTGTTCATCGTTCTCAACATCGATCCATCTTCGTGAATCAATATGCTTCCGTCGGTGAAGACGCCATCAACATCAAAAATAAAGTTTCTTATGTGTTTGAGTTCTTCTTTAAAGTTTTTCATTGTATTGCTTTAATAATTGTGATGTAAAAAATAAGTAAATATCAGCCAATTCTTTTGTCATTGCAATCGATTTATGACGTTCAATCGTTTGCAAATCTCCCCTCGACGCAGGACCCGTCTGACTGTTTCTTGAGTCAAGAGACGAAAGTTTTCTCGTTGTTTCTTCGATCAAAGGAATCAACATGTCAAAACCTAGGTTTTTTGAATTACAGAACTTTTCTGCCTCCACATATAGATGGTTTGTGAAATTGTTTACGACAACAGCAGCAAGATGCATATGTAAACGTTCTTCTTCTTTGGCATATGTAACAACAGTACTAATCGTTTTCGAAAGTTTTTCCAACTTGTCTTTGACATCTGTGTTAATTCCTTCCAACAGCAAAGGGATTTTTTGCCAATGTAATCGACGATCTTTCGAAAATGTTTGCAATGGATACATCACTCCCCTTTTACTGTGTTTGTTGAGTAAATCGATCGAAGATGCCCCAGAAGTATGCACCACGATGGCATCTGACAGGGGTATTTTTTGACTCACTTCATGTATGGCATTGTCAGAAACTGCTATCAGCACAAAATCACAATCGGGAAGAGTGTTGAAATGATTCGAAATTGGGAGATGGCTTAGATCGTTGGGAATCCTGTTTTGTTCTCTGCAAATGAGTTGTTCAAGAGAAAGCGCATTGTTTTCAAGGATTTCTTTTGCAAGTGCAATTGCAACATTTCCAGCGCCTATCATACAAATTCGAATCATAAGTCAAAACTACAAACTAAAGTTCATAGTTGGGGAAGATTGAAATTTTAGTAGGTTTGCAAAAAAATATAGATGTCGAATAGAACATTTACTATGATAAAGCCAGATGCAGTTAGTGCAGGGCATGTTGGTGCCATTTTTGAAAAAATAGCAGTCGCTGGCTTTGAGATTAAAGCAATGAAAATGACTCAACTCAGTCAGCGAGAAGCTGAGGCATTTTATGAAGTCCACAAGGAAAGACCCTTTTTTGGTGAATTGGTCGCCTTTATGACAAGTGGTCCAATTGTGGCAGCAGTATTAGAAAAGGACAATGCAGTGGCTGATTTTAGAGCACTGATTGGATCTACAAACCCTGAAGAGGCAGCCGAAGGAACGATACGTAAACTATTTGCTGAGTCTGTTGGTCGAAATGCAATTCATGGTTCTGACAGTGATGAAAACGCAGCAATTGAGTGTGCATTTCATTTCTCTCAGCGTGAAATCTATTAGACAAATCGAATGTCCTGAATCTTGTTTCCCCCCAAAGATTTATTGATCATTTCAACAATTTTTTCTTTGCCATAGCTCAACTCCTGGCGAAGTACGGACGAGCTTAATTTTACAATAAGAACATCTTGCTTTAAGCTCACTTCCTTTGTGTAAGCACTTATGTTTTCCCCCATAATTGAGCTCCAATTTTCTTGTATTCGTGCTGTGTCAATCCCATCGCTAAGCGCGTTTTTTGAGATGAATTTTCCAAGGATTGCTTTTATTTTTTGCGCATCATCACTCATGTGTTTTTAGATTTTTTACAAATTAAAAATAGAATAGCTTTGCGCTGTTTCTTTAATCATATTTTCTGTTCGCTCCTTATTGGTATCTGTAACAAACAACTGCCCAAAGGAATCGTCATTGACCAGATTTATGATTTGCATCACTCGACTATCATCTAATTTATCAAAAATATCATCTAAAAGCAAAATGGGTAATACATTCATCAAATTTCTAATGATATCAAATTGGGCAAGTTTGAGCGCGATTAAAAATGTTTTTTGCTGCCCTTGACTACCAAATTTCTTGATCGGAAAATCATTGATTTGAAAACGCAAATCGTCTTTGTGTGGGCCAACACTGGTGTATTGCAACATACGATCTTTTTGCAATGATTCTTCTAAAAGAGTTTCAAAAGAATGGTCATCGAGTTTCGACTCATAACTCACAGCAACAGGCTCATGATTACCACTGATAAACTGATATCGATTGTGGAATAAGGAATGAAAAGTCTTTATGAATGTTTTTCTTGCCTCGTGGATTGGGTTGCCAAATTGGACAAGCTTTTCGTTGTAAGTTGATAGGGTGTCTTTGTCAAAGCTATTGGTTGATGAAAAATGTTTGAGTAAAGCATTTCTTTGTTGTAAAATTCGATGATAGGTCACTAGATTGTTCAGATAGTTTTTATCAGACTGCGAAATGGTGCGATCCAAAAATTTTCTTCTCACAAGACTACCCTCGGATATCAAGTCAATATCAGTTGGAGAAATAACAACAACAGGGATCAGCCCAACGTGATCAGCAATTTTTTTATACGCTTTTCGATTTCGTTTGATTGTTTTTTTGCCATCACGCTCCAAATGACACTGAATTTGAAGGCTTTTACCATCTTTATCAAAGATTCCCTCAATCATGCTAAAGCTCGCCTCATGATTAATGTTTTGACTCGAAATGCTATTGGTATAGCTTTTCCCCATTGCTAGGAAGTGTATTGCATCCAAGGCATTTGTTTTGCCAACGCCATTATTCCCAATAAAACAATTGATATTGTTGTTCAGATCGAAGTCAGTACCAGTGAGGTTTCTGTAGTTTACAATCGAAAGTTTGTTTAAAAATAGCTCATTCACAGGCCAAAAATTGTGTCACTTTGTTACGAATCACCAAATTATTGATTTTTGATCGTTTTAACAGAATGTTCATTTCAATATTTATCATATTTTTGCAAACACGATTTACAATCTATGGCAACATATAAAAAGCGCGGTGCAAAGAAAACGAGAACTTCTCAGCACAATCCAGAAGTCGATAGAACAGAAGAAGTTTTTTCAAACTTGGACACTGGTGCATCTCGAATTGAAAATTGGATCGCAAACTATCAAAGTCAAATTCTTGTACTGATTGTTGGGATTATCATTGTTGTACTTGCCTATTTGGGCTATCAGAACTTAGTTGTTGCTCCAAAAGTTGCTGAGGCCAATACCGAAATTTATTTTGCGCAAGACTACTTCCAAAAGGGATTTGCCAATGAAAACGAACGTGATTCTCTTTTTCAAAATGCATTAAATGGTGCCGATGGGAAATATGGTTTCCTTGATATCATTGATAATTTCAGTGGAACGCCGGCTGCAGATATTGCCACTTACAGTACTGGGATGATATATCTTCATCTGAAAGAATTTGAAACAGCCATCGACTATCTTGAGGATTTTAAATCTTCCGATCATGTACTACAACCTCTTGCATTGGGAGGTATAGGAGATGCTTTTGCAGAACTGGAACAATTTTCTGATGCTCTTCAATACTACGAAAAGGCATTGTCTTACAGTGACAATAAGGTCACTTATCCTCGCTATTTGCGAAAGGCTGGGCTAGTTGCTTTATCATTAGGAGATAATAAAACAGCAAGCGAATACTTTTCTATCATTAAAGATGAATTCTCTGATGGGGTAGAAGCTAGCAACATCGACGCTTTGCTCGGTCAGGCAAGCAGTAGATAAAATGGCAACTGAAAACCAGAACAGTAATCACTTACTTCTCGATACACTACCAAGTGCGAAAGGGTTGCGTTTTGCCTTAGTTGTTTCCCATTGGAATACTGAAATCACAGAAAGTTTATACGAAGGGGCAAAAAATATTTTGTCACAAAAAAACGCCACACAAATTGATCGGATTGATGTTCCTGGCAGCTTCGAGTTGGTTTATGCAAGTCGTAGCGCTATCGACAGAGGTTATGATGCCGTGATTGCTATTGGCAGTATTATACGAGGGGAAACAAGTCACTTCGACTATGTTTGTCAGGGGGTTACCAATGGTATTCAGCAACTCAATGCACTAGGCAAGATTCCTATTATTTTTTGTGTATTGACAGATGATAACCTCGAACAATCTCGAGCGAGAAGTGGGGGATCTTTAGGAAATAAAGGAGAGGAAGCTGCTGCGGCTGCCATTCAAATGGCTAGGCTCTAGGCTATTATTTTTTAAAGTATTTCATCGGCACCCAAAGCATTCCAAAGCATTCTCCTTTTTCTTTACTGAGATTTTTATGATGAATTTTATGTGCTCTGCGAATGGCTCTTGCATATCGCGTATTGGCATTTCTAAACCACTTTACTCGTTGGTGGATAAAGATGTCGTGAACAAAGAAGTACGTTAGTCCATAGGTAAATATCCCAAGGGCAATCGCCATTCCTGGCCAAAACCCATACTCGCCCCACAACACAACAAAACCTGCGCTCACTGCTGCATAAAATAAAAAGAAAGCATCATTTCTTTCGAAGTGCGAGTCGTGATCTTTTTTGTGATGGTCTTTGTGAAGAGACCATAAAAAACCATGCATAATGTACTTGTGAGAAAACCAAGCCACACCCTCCATAAAAACAAACGTCAAGAAAAATATAAAAACCTGTAAAGTGAGGAGCATAGCTTACAGAATATTGAAACGATACCTTACATAAGAGCGAGCCAAAACATCTACCTTCTGAATATTTGCAACTCGGACTCTCTTATTTTTAATTTGTTCAGAGGGAACACGTTTTAATTTTTTGAGCAGCCTTAGATAATATTTGTAAGCAGTGTAGACCCCAAATTTAGCAGCATTGGGTAGTTTGAAAATACCTGACAATCCTTTGTGAAAATCAGATTCTATTTCGGCTATAATTTTTTGTTTGGAGGCATCGTCAAGCTGTCGCAAGTCAACTCCAGGGAAGTATGATCGTTCGAGTTGCTCAAAATCGTTTTTCAGATCACGAAGAAAATTAACCTTCTGAAATGCTGACCCAAGTGCCATTGCTGATGATTTTAATTCTTTAAATAATTTGTGATCCCCCTTGACAAACACACGAAGACACATCAACCCAACAACATCAGCTGAACCATAGATATAGTTTTTGTATTCTTCATCTGTTTCATATACTTTTTTTGAAAGATCCCAACGCATACTTTGCATGAAAGCATCTATATATTCTCTGTCAATTTCATACCGATGAATAGTCTCTTGAAATGCATTCAGCACTGGGTTTGTACTAATTTTATGATCTAACGCATAGGCCAAATCTTCTTCAAAACGATTGAGAAGCGTAAGCTTGTCATAGTCATGAAAACTGTCAACAATTTCATCTGCCAGCCTCACAAACCCATATATATTGTAAATATCCTGTCGTATTTCAGAAGAAAGCATCCTAGTTGCCAAGGAAAAAGAAGTGCTATACGACTCTGTGATTTCCTTGCTACATCGTTTTGATACAGTATCAAAAATAGATTTCACAAATAAAATTTAAACAAATAATTAATGCAAATTATAATTTTTTTATTGTTTATTCAAGTCTAAAAAAAAATTATAACTCTTTAATTAAATCTACTGAAGATTTAAAAATCCGAATTTTTGGATTTTTATGGTTTGTAATATGTTGCACTTGGTAGCCTGTAATCCATAATTCTGATCCCTCGCCAGCTAAAACTTCTTGCTCAAAATCAATTAAATAATCCTCAACACTATCGCTGTTTGGTTCAATGGTAAAGCAGGACACAAACACCATTTTATCATATTTTTCTAGAAAATTTGACAAACTGGTTGTAGGAACAGATTGCCCTAAAAAAATTGTCTTGTAACCTCGATTGAGTATTTCATAGTTCAAATACAGCAACCCCAACTCGTGAATCTCATTATCTGGGAGATACAATACATAGGTTTTGTCTGAATGGGTTGGTTGCGACCCCTGAAGTTTTTCGCAGAGTGAGTGAATTTTTTGTTTGATTAAGCTGGTGATAAAGTGTTCGTGCGAGGGACTAATCGAGTTTGTTTGCCATAGAACGCCAAGCTCAATCATGAGTGGTGTGAAAATAGACTGAAAGATTTCACCAAAACTCATTTTTTCCATCAGCTCGTCAAAGGTGTTGGTAAACAAACGTTGATCAAAATTAATCATCGAAAGCTTAAATAACCCAAGTGACCAGTCGTATGGACTTTTTTGGAGGGTGATGGAGTGCACCTTGTTGGTGATTTCACTTGCCTCCATTTTTGCAATTTTCGAAATTTTAAAGCCATTTTTATACAGCATCGAAACATTGAGGAGTTTCTGGAGACTGTCCAAATTGTAGAGACGTATGTTTGTCAATGTTCGTTCAGGTTCAAAAAGATTGTATCTTTTTTCCCAAATTCTGATTGTGTGGGCTTTGATTCCGGATAAGTGCTCCAGATTTTTGATACTAAAACTAGTTTTAACCCGATTCATTTTGTTTAACTTTTAATTAACAAACATTAAACAAACATAGGAAAAAAAATATAAATGGAAAATGGTGCGCACGAGAGGAATCGAACCT
>DJCM01000036.1:20200-20606 GCA_002430545.1 Flavobacteriaceae bacterium UBA5950 | reverse complement strand
GTTTTTATAAATATAAAAAAATTATAAGGATTTCAATAGGGCAACAGTCTTTGGCCCTTGGTTAAAAAGCAAATCGAAAATACTCAAGTTGGGTATAAAACCATTTTTATCACTAAAGACTTGTGTGTATTCAAAATTTATGTCTGGTTGTTGGTTCTTTGAATGAATCAAATGTCTTAGATCATCACATTGACTTTCTTTTTTATAGATGGTTGTTGTTTCGACTGGGGTTGCGACTTGTAACAATTCACAAATTGTTTGGATGATTTCTTTATTGAAATCGATGAGAGAGTCATAGGTATTTTGAAAAAGAGGTGCGATATCATCTTCGTAATATTCAAAAAATGGGGATGATTGATATGCTATTTTGATAGATAGCCAATGGTTTCTTTGCCAGGGAAATGTG
>DJCM01000036.1:19528-19966 GCA_002430545.1 Flavobacteriaceae bacterium UBA5950 | reverse complement strand
TGATGACCATCATATCCAAGGTGTTGAATCGGGATGCTAAGCATCAGCTTTCCATTCGCAGCGTGGATTTCCATGCGATTCCGATAGGTTTGTTTCTGATAGTTATCTTCGACTTCCCAGACAATTGTTTCTTCCTTACAAATCGGAATCCAATGTGAAATTGGTCCAGCATAAGCAATCGGTAGTAGGGTATGGGTCATTTTGCTTTACGTCGCTTTCGAATGCGAACAAAAATTTGATAGGCAACTATAGCTGCCAAGAAGTGCCAGCGATAGGATACAGGCTCTCCATCACCATTGGTTGTGGTAAATACACGATTCCATCGGATTTTCCAGTTGGACAACCCATCGTTTATTCTATCGATACTCATCCAAATGAAAATCGGCTTACCAACAATGTGATCTGCTGGAACAAAGCCCCAAAAACGACTGTCTTCCG
>DJCM01000036.1:14937-19245 GCA_002430545.1 Flavobacteriaceae bacterium UBA5950 | reverse complement strand
TCTCCCATCATCCAATAATAATCCTGTGTAAAGGTGTATTCATTGACAGGTTCACCATCAATCAATATCATACCATTTTCGTAGGAGAGTGTTTTCTGCTCATAATCTCGAACCAACTTTCGATACAAGGCAATGTTGTTTTTTGTCAATTGGACAGTTGCACCTTCTTTGGGCATGACAATTGGCCCAAAATTATCCTCGTTCCAATTGTAGCGAATATCATTTGGGAAAAAGTTAGTGTTATAGTTTTTTTGCATGTTGATGTTGCGCACCAAACTATCAAAACTGACTTTATTTTTAACCTTTTCTGCTTCATCTAGCGTGAGGAAAATTGTTTTTCGAGTTTCACTTAGCTCTGTTAATCGTAGGCGATATCTGCGAATGAGATCCGCTGGAATTCCTTTTGCTTGTGAAATCGCAATGAAGTTATCTCCTTGTCGAATGACATTGATATTGTTTGCATACAAGGCACTGAGTTGTTGTTGATTGATGTGATTGATTTTGTTTTCAATGCGAAAACGCCTCTTTAAATCTGTGATTCCTGATTTTATGAGTTCTCGCGACGAAATCCCTTTACTGCTGTAAGCAGTGTAGCCATACAGTGGTTTTGCACGATCTGGAAGTTGTGTTCGTTCGCCATTGATATGAATAATTCCATCGATAATTTCCAACGTATCTCCTGGGATTGCCACACAACGTTTTACATAGTTAGATTTTTTATCAATGGGCTTATCAACCCTTGCTTCTTTCTTAAAAAACTGTCGTACAGTATCTGCAGGCCAACTAAACACAACAATTTCATTTCGCTTGATGCGTTGCAGCTTTGGCAATCGCATATATGGGAGCTGTGGTTTTTTGAGATAGGATCGCACGCGCGCTCGGGGTATTGTGTCATGCACCATTGGGAATGAAATCACTGTTTGGGGCACTCTGGCACCATAATGATACTTACTCACAAATAAAAAATCACCTGTCAGTAGTGTTTTTTCCAATGAACCAGTGGGGATGATATAAGGTTGTATGAGGTATGTGTGAACAAAAGTTGCAATGATCACAGCAAACAAAATGGAACTAAACCATTCTCCAAAAGCAGTTTTTGGCTTTAAACTTCTATCGCTGATATACGTAAGTCGATCATCGTAATTGAACCTGTATAGATAAAGTCCAAGGGTAAAAATGACAAGAAAGGTGTCTAGCGTACTTCTTCTGCCAAAACTTCGGGCGGTTTCAACCCAAACGACAGGGAAGATGATCAAATTGATAATTGGCATAAAAAACATCACCACCCACCACATAGGTCGATTGATGATTTTCATCAATATCAATGCATTATAAATCGGTATGGCTGCTTGCCAAGCTTTGAATCCTGCTCGCTGATACAACTTCCATGTTCCAAAAAAGTGAACACCCTGGATGCAGAGTATAAAAAGAAGCCATTGTGCGAATGTCATAATTAAATGAATTTATTGAGTAAAATGTATTACAATTGTAGCACGTCTTTAATGTTAAAGATACCCTTTTTCCCTAGAATCCATTCAGCAGCAACAACAGCACCCAAGGCAAATCCATGACGATTGAGAGCAGTATGAGTGATAGATATTTCGTCTATTTCAGAATGATGGGTAACAGTGTGTGTGCCAGGCACATCATCCTTTCGAATGGCACTAATCGGGATGCCCTCCCCCTGATCTTCTTTCAAATGCCATTTTTGATCTGATGATGCTCCTTCAGCGAGTGTAATCGCTGTGCCACTGGGTTTATCAATTTTTTTAGTGTGATGTATTTCTTCAATGGAAACATCATAATGAGGATGCTTTGCCATCATTGTTGCCAATTTTTTGTTGAGTTCAAAAAATAAGTTTACACCCAGGCTAAAGTTAGAAGCATATAAGAATGCACCATCTTTCTCTCGGCATAGCGATTCGATTTCCCCCAACTGATCTAGCCAAGCTGTTGTACCACAGATCACAGGGATTTTTCTTTTGAGGGCATCACTGATGTTTTTGTATGCTGCGCTTGGTACACTAAAATTGATTGCGACATCTGCCACATAGGACTCATTTTCATTGTCTTTGTCAATTTTAGCAACAATGGTATGGCCCCTTTCAACTGCAATTTTTTCGATTGCTTTCCCCATACGGCCATACCCTAGAAGTGCGATTTTCATTTGACAAATTTAAAAATTGAAATTAAGACTAACCCCAATATGATGATCAGCCATAATTGAGTGATAATCCATATAGGGTTTAAGACTCAAATTTTGATTGAGGTTATACTGTTTGAGGTGTGCATCGATATTGGCATCAAGGATGTTGAGAAAATAGGTGCCAATGATGAACAACATCGACTGATCTCTGTACTGCTTATAAAAATTCATGCCATCCACCAATCGATCATTGTCGAGGATAATGCCTTTAAACTCATCGTCAGTAAACCCTGCCAACCTTCTTTTATAAGCATTTCTATATTGCCTAAATTTAATATTGTTGAGATCATAGAAATAAATCGAAGCGCCAATTCCCCCATACACTAGAGGGAGCTTCCAGTATCGCTTATTATAGATTTGTCCCAAACCTGGAAAAACAGCAGAATAAAAAGCAGCCCTTGATGGTCGAAGAGGGTCATATTCCTTTTCACTAAAGGTAGACAACTCTTGTTTTTGTCCATAAGTGGCAAAAGAAAGCAGTAGAATCAATAGTGTGAGTTTACGAATCACTTTGGAGTCGTTTTGTCAGGGCTTTAAATTCTTTTTTGGATGAAAATGGAACGACAATTTGCCCACCCCCAGAGGAGTTGAGTTGAATTCGTACTTTCTCACCAAACATATTTTTATAGAAAGCTAGTTTACCTTCTACATATGGGTTGGACGCTGGCGTTTTTTTGGTGGATGTTGAAGCATCTGTTTTTACAAGCTTTTCAGTGGCACGCACAGACAAGCCTTTGGCAAGAATTTGTTCATAGATGCTCAGTTGTTTGCTTCGATCCTCAACCGCGATCAGAGCTCGCCCATGACCCATTGAAATAAATCCATCTCGCATACCTGTTTGGATGATTGGATCTAGGCGAAGGAGTCGGATATAGTTTGTAATTGACGAACGTTTTTTTCCAACACGCTCACTCAATTCTTCTTGCGTCAGTTCAATTTCGTCGATTAGTCGTTGATAGGAGAGTGCGATCTCAATTGGATCTAGGTCTTCACGTTGGATGTTTTCCACCAAAGCCATTTCCAGCGACTCCTGGTCGTCGGCAATACGAATGAAAGAAGGAATTGTTAGTAACCCAAAACTTTTGGCAGCTCTCAAACGCCTTTCACCTGAGACAAGTTGAAAATTATCATTTTCAATTTTCCGAACTGTAATTGGCTGAATCACACCAAGTGCCTGAATCGATTTTGCTAGATCTTCAATCGATTCTTCGTTAAAGTTTGTTCTTGGCTGAAATGGATTGACTTCGATTTTATCTAGTGGAAGTTCAACTACATTTCCAATGATTTCTTCTTTACTTGCTCCAGATTTTTCGGAGTCGTCTAACAATGCAGACAACCCACGTCCGAGTGCTTGGCGCTTATTTGCTTTTGCCATTTAACTTGTTTTTTTCAATGACTTCATGGGCTAAATTTAAGTAATTTTCAGCACCTTTACTTGTACTGTCATAATCTAAAATAGATTCCCCAAAACTAGGTGCTTCACCTATTTTCACATTTCTTTGAATAATAGTGTTAAAGACCATTTCGTGGAAGTGTTTTTTGACTTCGTCCACGACTTGGTTAGAGAGTCGTAGTCTGGAGTCGTACATGGTGAGGAGCATGCCCTCAATTTCTAAATTTTTATTGTGAATACGTTGCACACTCTTAATGGTATTGAGCAGCTTTCCCAGACCCTCCAAAGCGAAATATTCACATTGAATAGGGATCAAAACAGAGTCTGATGTCGTGAGAGCGTTGAGCGTGAGAAGCCCAAGAGACGGAGCGCAATCAATGATCACAAAATCGTATTGTGAACGAACACCTTCCAATGCTTGAAAAAGCATGTATTCTCTGTTTGGCTTGTCAACAAGTTCGATTTCAATAGCAACCAAGTCGATGTGCGCAGGCACGATGTCAACATTGATCGCAGGAACAGTTGTTGTCGCTTTGCTTAGTGGAATGGAGTGTTCGAGTAATTGATAGGTTCCTTTGCTTTGTTTTTCAACATCAAGACCAAGCCCCGAAGTGGCATTTGCTTGAGGATCGGCATCAATAAGCAATACTTTTTTTTCTAAAACACCTAAACTAGCTGCAAGATTGACGGCAGTTGTTGTTTTTCCAAC
>DJCM01000036.1:1106-14681 GCA_002430545.1 Flavobacteriaceae bacterium UBA5950 | reverse complement strand
CCACCTTTTTGATTCGCAACGGCAATGATTTTTCCCATGAGGCACCTTCTAAAACTGTTTCTAAAAATACAATATCGCTGTGTTTAAAGGCACTTTAAAAAGCAAAAAGATTACTTTTTTTTCAACATTGCTTTTTTGAGTATAGACCAGAGTGCTTTTGGGATTTTGTCAAGCATATTGAATTGCCCTGCTCCTTTGAGCCACTCACCACCATCCAGCACAATCACTTCTCCGTTGAGGTATCCCCCAAAATCCGAAACCATGTAGGCTGCTAGGTTGGCCAACTCTTGATGATCACCCACACGACCGAGGGGTACTTTTTTGGAAGGATCAAACTTTTTTACCAATGGCCCAGGCAATAATCGATCCCAAGCCCCTTTGGTGGGGAATGGTCCAGGTGCTATGGCGTTGAAACGCATTCCATATTTTGACCATTCGACTGCCAATGAGCGTGTCATGGCCATGACACCTGCTTTTGCAGTTGCAGATGGCACAACATAGCCAGAGCCTGTGAAAGCATAAGTGGTAATGATGTTCAACACATTGACGTTCTTTTGTTTTGTTTTAATCCAGTGTTTACCAAAAACCATTGTACAGTTTTTTGTTCCCTTGAGCACGATATCTACAATGGTATCAAAGGCATTACTAGACAGGTTTTCAGTAGGAGAGATAAAGTTTCCAGCTGCGTTGTTGAGTAGCACATCAATTGGACCAAAATGATCGGTGACCTGTTGGTGCATTTGCTCTACTTGCTCGTAATGTCTCACGTCACACGCTACTGCAAAACACTCACCACCAGTCGATTCGCTTAACTCCTTGGCTGTTGCTTCAAGTTTTTCGATCTTACGTGAAGTGATCGCAACCTTTGCGCCAAGCTCCAAAAAATATAAAGTCATCGCTTTACCTAGGCCACTTCCACCTCCTGTTACTACGATAACTTTTCCTGATAAACTCCCATCTCGGAGCATTTTGTCGGTATGTGTCATAGGGTTAAAAATACAATTTTTAAGAGGAAGTTTTTACGCTATCCCTAAATTCGACAATGAATATATCCTCATCTGCTTTTTTGAGATAGTATTGTTCTCTTCCAAACTTTTCTAATTCGATCGAATCTGATAATTTTTGTATCATCAATCGATCTTCGTCAATTTGACGAATCAGTTCTTTTTTCTGTTGCTCAAGGTCATCGATTTTGGACTCTAAACTCCATAGGATTCGAAATGAATTGGTGTCAAAAAACAGCATCCAAACAATAAAAAACACACTTACCAACAAATAGATATTTGTACCTACTTTGAACCAGCGTGAATTTCGAATCTCTTTTAGGTTCACTTGATTAATTTACTGACCAATTTACAAAAAGAACCCAATCGATTCAGATCATCCGCGCTGTTGTCGAAAATATAATCAGATTCACCTTTGAAGGGTTCAATATGTGCATTGTGCATTGGTAATATCGTCTCTCTAAATCGTTGGTTGACCTCATCGACTGTTCGACCTCTCGTTTGAATATCCCTAGCAGTCCTTCTGCGCAAACGTGTTTCATCATCAGCATCGATAAAAATAGTATGCGTGAACAGTTCTCGAAGTGGTGTATGTGCAAAAATCAATATCCCTTCGACCAATACGACTGGTTTTGGAGTGATGTTTATGAATTGATCTGTACGCAAATGATCAATGTACGAATAGACTGGTGCCTGAACTAATTTTCCTTCTTGTAGCTGTTTAATTTGTGAAATAAACAAGTCATAATCTATGGCGTTGGGGTGGTCGTAGTTTAATTGGCATCTTTCTTCAAAGCTAAGGGTGTCATTATTTTTATAATAAGAATCTTGTGATACTCGACAAATTGTATCAGCTGTCAAATGATTAAAAGCAGCTTCAACCAAAGTTGTTTTGCCAGAGCCAGATCCACCACAAACACCTATGATCATAATTTTACCTTACTCACTTTTTTAACGTATTGCTCATCAATCATCACATCTGAGGTGTTGCCCCAACTGTTTAAAATAAAATTTGTGACATCTGCAACTTCATCATCATCCAAACCCATAGGGGACATCGCCCCATTGTATTCTACACCATTCACAATGATTGGCCCATAGATGCCATATTTGATACTATGAACAGTGGCTTTAATATCCTCCAAAAAATCAGCGTTGACTAGGGGAGGTACAAGACCAGATTCTCCAAGTCCATTTGACAGATGACAACGAACACAAAAATCATCATACAATAACTTGCCACGTTCATAGCTGTCTCCAAGACTTTGTTGTGCAAAAGCGATTGTTGGTAAAAAGAAAAACAGCAGTGATATTTTCATCCTTTCGGAACGATTTTATAAATCCCTTTATTTTCAACAGCTAGATATAGAAATCCATCTGCGCCAAGAATCACATCACGAACACGACCGGTGCCGGCAGCTATTTTTTCTCTAAAAACGACACTGTTATTCTCGATAACTAAGCGTTCTAGGTAATTGAATTTTAGTGATCCAACAACCAAATTTCCTTCCCAATCTGCGTATTTCGAATTGTGAATAAAAGCCATTCCAGAAGGAGCAATCGATGGAATCCAATAGTATAAAGGTTGTTCCATGCCAGGCAGCGCTTTGTCTTTGGTGATGGTAGTGCCAGAGTAATTTTTCCCATAGGTAATCGATGGCCAGCCATAGTTTTTTCCTGCTTGAACGATATTAATTTCATCACCACCTCTCGGACCATGTTCATGTGTCCATATCTCTCCTGTAATAGGGTGTTTGGTCATTCCCTGTGGGTTTCGATGGCCATAGGAAAACACAGCATTTTTGGCATCCTTCACATCCACAAAAGGGTTGTCAGTAGGGATATCGCCATTTTCCATTAAGCGATATACTTTCCCGCCATCTCTACTTAGGTCTTGTGGATTTTCATCTCTTTTGCCTCTGTCTCCAACAGTGAAGTATAAATACCCATCGTTGTCAAACACAATTCGAGAGCCAAAATGACTTCCTTTTTTGGTGTTTGGTTTGGCTTTGTACAATAACGTAACATCTTGCAAGGCATTGTCTTGTAAAACAGCACGATAGAGCGCAGTATTTCCACCTGATTCTTCAGATTCTACAGTAGATGATTGAGTGAAATATATGATGTTATTCTCAACAAAATCGGGATGGGTTGCGATTCCCATCAACCCTCCTTGACCTCTGACATAGGTATCGGGTACATTTTGAATACTTGTTTTCTTTCCATTTTTAAAATGAATGAGTTCCCCTTGTTTTTCAGTAATCAACAAACTGTTGTCAGGAAGGTAAGCGATGCCCCAAGGGATTTCGAGATTGGGGACTACCAATTCTAAGGAGTAATTTACTTGATCTGGAACGGAAATGTTAACATCCGTCTGTCCACAAGCAACGAATACTTGCAGAAGCGAAATAAAAAATAAACACTTTGTTTTCATATCCCTCAAAGAAACAAAAAAACCTAACTCTGACAAAGTTAGGCATCATGTTGTCGGGATGACAGGATTTGAACCTGCGACCCCACGCACCCCATGCGTGTGCGCTACCAGGCTGCGCCACATCCCGTAAGGATCAATTCTGTCGGGGTGGCAGGATTCGAACCTGCGACCTCCTGCTCCCAAAGCAGGCGCGATGACCGGGCTACGCTACACCCCGAAAATAGGTCTGCAAATATAAAAGTTAATGTTGCATTAACAAACCTTATATAAGAATGTTTTTTCCCTCAATCTGCAATTTGAAATGATTTGGTCACTGTTGAGACAAATGCACCAAACCACTTTAAAGGTTTTTTCAGAACATCAATGATGTAATTTTGAATGTAATACCCCTGCTTCAATAGTAGTGGCAAGTACATTGGCACAAATAAAACGATTTGCACAATTCCAATACAAAGTGCAACGAAGCCACTTACAATATTATGTGGGTATCCAGCAGTCTGTAAAAACGTTATCCCCATCTGATATGATGATCTTAATTGCCAACCCACACGCATCTTGTGCGAGGGAACTAAGTGATAAATGATCATCTTTGGATCATAGGCGATTTGATCACCAGTTTTTCGAATCCTTTGTTGCAGTTCAGTTTCCTCGCCATACCATCTGTGCGTGCCATGCATCCCATATTTGGGATTAAAACCATCCTGTGTAACAAGAAGATCTTTGTGAATTAAAAACACCCCACCACTTGCAAACTCATTTGATTGCAAGGGTTGAACATCACTATATTTCAGTTGATTGCTAGCCCATTTGTCACGAAACCACTTTGGTTTTTTGGTCTCATACCAAGGCAGATACAGCCCACCCACGCACTTGTAGGTCGATGATTTGATATGTGAAAACGCTCGATCAAACAAATGCAGATCAATTTTAGCATCATCGTCAAGGTAGAGTACCCAATCGTGTTTTGCAGCTTGATATCCAGCATTTCTTGCATGGCTTAAGCCCTGTTGTGACTCATCAATAATACTTAGCCAAGCATATGTATTTGAAAAATCTAGTAGGGTAATAGAGGTATCATCAATTGAATTGTTATTGACAACAATGACTTCAATTTCAAATGTTTTTGGATAGAATTCAGCAATCGTTTGCAAACAAATTGTCAAGACATCACTTCGATTGTATGTGCAGATCACAACTGACAACATAACTAGGTATTTGAAAAAAAGTGTTGTACAGATTCCTTCATTTTCTTGGCGATTTTTTGGGCATTTGACTGGTTTGGAGTGAGACGAAACAATGTCTCGTCTAGCGGTTTTAACTTCTTAAGGGATAAGCGATATAACCCAGAAACACGCATCAGACGATGTAGCAACGTTCGTTTTCCGAAAGGCAATGAGACATCAACGACATTTGGAAACAAGTCCAAAATACCACCAAAGCGATCTCTCTTTGCAGCATTGTTATTAAAGCCTGCATCGACAAACACGACAGGTGTTCCCATCGCAATACAAGGAAGCGCACAATGAATTAATGAGGTAAACACCACTTTTGCCTTTTTGTATCGTTCCAATAGATTTTCCACATCATTCATTCGTTGTCCGATGCTTTTGTGTTTTAGATCATTTGAAAAATGAGTGAGGTGTTTCACATGATTTTTATATGTTTTGGGTATCAGCTTTTTGACAATTAAACTTCTGTAGGATGAGGTATAGTTTTTTCGCATCACATCAACAAAAAGAATTTCATCGTTTCGATCTCCCTTATAATGAGGTAAAGTCAAGGTCAAACATCCTGATAAATCGGACTCAACTTTGTGCTTTTCCAATAACTGTTGTGTGTGTATATCTCTACATCCAACAGGTTGATGCTGCTGAAAATAAGTAATAGAGGCTGGACGAGTCATTTCATTTTGACAACTACTCGAAATGTGAAACGAAAGAAACAGCGAATCTATATGTGAAGCAGGAGGCCAATTGGCTCCATTGTTCATAAACCAACCATTGCACAACAGCTTTGTGGGGGTTTGATACTGATGAAGCTGTTCACGATCGCAAAACACTGCATTCTCCACCAATTGCCAAGCAGCATAGGTTTGTATATCGTCGCCTATGTTTTTGGATTTTTTATAATATACAATGCCGTTTTGTGAATCATTCATCATGCGTTATCAAGCAAAAACTTTTATTTAAGAAACCACTAAATTAGGCAATAATCAACTAGCCTAATCATCAAATTAACATCACATATAAAATTGCTTATAACTTTTTGAATGATTGTTGTGGCACTGTGCAGCATTGTTTTAATTTTGAAAAAAATATGACAATGAGCACAGAAGGTTCAACGTTAAAAACACTGATCATTGGTTCAGGACCAGCTGGATACACAGCAGCGATTTATGCTGCAAGAGCTGATCTGCAACCTGTTTTGTACACAGGAATGGAGCCAGGTGGACAGCTTACCACAACAACAGAGGTTGATAATTTCCCAGGTTATCCACAGGGCGTTGATGGCCCTACGATGATGGTCGATTTGCAAAAACAAGCAGAGCGTTTTGGCACTGAAGTTCACATTGGTATGGCAACTGCTGTTCAATTGTCCAAAGAAATTGGGGGTACACATAAAGTAACCATCGACAACGACAAGGTGTTGGAAACCAAAACCATCATTATCGCGACAGGCGCGTCTGCCAAGTATCTCGGTTTACCTAGCGAACAGCGACTTCGTGGGGGTGGTGTTTCTGCCTGTGCAGTATGTGATGGATTCTTTTATAAAGGACAGGAAGTCGCCATTGTCGGTGGGGGAGATACTGCTGCAGAAGAAGCGACCTATTTGGCAAACATCTGTAAAAAGGTAACCATGCTTGTTCGCAAAGATCATATGCGTGCTTCCAAAGCCATGCAACACCGTGTCAATGCAAAAGAGAACATCGATTTGCGATACAATAGCGAAATCGCTGAGGTGCTGGGCGATCAAGTTGTGGAAGGGCTACGCATTGTCAATAACCAAACAGGTGAAAAAGAAGAGATTTCAATCACTGGACTTTTTATTGCGATTGGTCATAAACCTAACACAGATATTTTTAAAAACCAACTCGAAATGGATGACGCTGGCTATTTGATCACAGAAGGGAAATCGACAAAAACCAACTATCCAGGTGTTTTTGCTTCAGGTGATGTACAAGACAAAGAATATCGTCAGGCAGTTACTGCTGCTGGTACAGGGTGTATGGCTGCTCTTGATGCAGAACGTTATTTGGCTGCTATAGAAAGTTCGTAAAACCATCTGTAAAGCGCAAGCCCATCACGATCGTGAGCAGCACTGCAAACCACCAAATCCCAAGTAAAATGAGATGTGTTGCAGTTCCTCCAATTGGGTTTTTTGTCAATAAAAAATCGTCCGATTAAAAACACATAAATGACTGGTACAGCGACGATAATCAACCCAACAAAAACTGTTTGACAAACAGAAA
The DNA here is from genome assembly GCA_002430545.1 of Flavobacteriaceae bacterium UBA5950. Classification (GTDB taxonomy): domain Bacteria; phylum Bacteroidota; class Bacteroidia; order Flavobacteriales; family Flavobacteriaceae; genus UBA724. The sequence goes on along the minus strand of DJCM01000036.1, from coordinate 7,774 downwards.
CCCCAGCATGCATGATATCAATTTCGGGCCAGAAAGGATTGCCCAAATAAATATCAAACATCTCATGTAAGCCTATACCAAACATAAATGTAAAAATGACAAGCAGGCTCAAACTCGCAGCAATCACCATGATGATTCCTAAAAACTTCAAAAACAGATTGGCAAAGCTCACCAGCACTGCTGCAAAAGCATTAAAAAATCGAGCTGTTTTTGATTTTAACTTTCGTTTAGCTTTCTGATAATCAGCATTTTTGATTTGATCGGCAACCTCTTCAAACTCCTCTTTAATTTTTTTTCAAGATTCGACAAATTAATCGGCTCTCCTTTCATCATAAACTTTTCAGAGGTTGTTTTTGCGATAGGCACAAAAATCCACAGTGCGATATACAGAATCGAAAAGCCACCCCATGAAAATAAACCAAGAAGAAGCCATATCAAACGCACCCAACTCACTTGCAAGCCAAAGTAGTTAGACACCCCTGAGGCGACTCCTCCTAGAAAACGATCATCGGGGTCTCTGAATAGCTTTCTGATCGCTTTGGTTTCGGACTGATTTTGGGTCTTTTCTTCATCGAATTTAAAGCTGTTGGGCACACCCATGATTTGAATCACATTTTCGATATGTTGTATTGTAATCACTTGATTTGAATCGATTCTGATGTCATTCAGCAACTCTGCAATACGAGCTTCTACATCTGTCATAAGCTCCTGTAAGAAGCTTTCGTTAGTGAAATAAGATTTGATTTCTTCAAAGTAAATTTCAATTTTGACTTTGGCAGTTTGATCAAAATAAAAGTGTTGACCAGTAAGATTTACATTAATGGTTGTATTCATAGGAATTAATTTTTGTGATTTGTAAGTTGTTCTACTGCATCTTTAAGTTCGTTCCAACTTCCTGAAAGCTCAGACAAAAAGTCCTTTCCCTGTGTAGTAATTGAATAATACTTCCGAGGAGGTCCATTTTTTGACTCCTCCCATTCATAAGCCAAGTAATCAGCAGATCGTAAACGTGTTAATAGGGGATATAGCGTACCCTCAACAATGATGAGCTTGGCATCTTTTAAATGGGATATGATTTCAGAAGCATACTTCCTTTCTTTCGCTAAAATCGAAAGGATACAAAGTTCTAGAACTCCTTTTCGTAGTTGTGCTTTTGTGTTTTCTATCTGCATGGGGACAAAGTTAATGTATTAAAAGGTAATATGTATAACAAAGTACTAAAAAAATTATCTTTTATCTTTGGGTATGAAAATCACAAAACGATCCATTCGGTATTTTACGCTCTTCAAATTGCCACTTGTTTTCCTTAGTGGTATAAGAATTTCAGAGATAAATGAGGATAGAGTTGAGGCTTCAGTGAGGTTGCGATGGATCAATCAGAACCCTTTTCGTTCGTTGTTTTGGGCTGTGCAGGGCATGGCTGCTGAACTCACGACTGGCGCACTGCTGATGCGTGAGATCGATGAACAAAAAAAACCAGTTTCGATGCTTGTGATAGAAACCAAAGCTAGTTTTTCAAAAAAAGCAAAAGGCAGGATTCGTTTTTCATGTGAACAAGCACAGGATGCGAAGGATTTGGTTCAAAAGGCGATATCTTCTGGTGATGGCCAACTTCATTGGTTTACGAGTGTTGGTATTGATGAAAGTGGAGATGAAGTCAGTCGTTTTTCATTTCACTGGTCAGTCAAAAGCAAATCGGCTTAAGAATCCCAAACCAACACAAAACTTGAGATTCAAGTCATTGCAATCATTCGATGATACTGACTTTCATTCTGATGTTATCTTTCGGCCACTCTCTTTTATCAATCGGCACACGATTGATCTGATCAACAATTTCCATTCCCTCAACGACATATCCAAACACAGTATATTTTCCGTCAAGATGGTACGCGCCAGGAGATTGTTGTACGATAAAAAACTCATAAGGGGAAGCGATTCGATGTGGATTCTCAATTTCACTGCTGGGCATCGATATTGCACCTCTATGATGACGCAACCCATTTCGAGTGTCAGTAGGGAGTAGGTATTTGCCGATACGTCTTCTTTTTTCTGAAGTGCTTTTATGGTCCGAATTGCCCCCTTGAATAATAAAATCAGGCACGACACGATGGAAAAAAGTGCCATCAAAGTATTTTTCTTTTGTCAAATAAATAAAGTTTGCTCTGTGATAAGGCGTTTTTTCAGTCAGTTCAATGACAAAACTCCCATAATCCGTTTCTATTTTCACTCGATTTTGCAGATTCTTTTATGCATATTCGAAGAAAAAGGGAATCGCATTGTCATCTGTTAAAACAAAATCTTCTTTTTTGGGTTTTACTTCCGTGATATTGGTATTTTTACGTTCAAGGGTTGGTGCTTTGGGTGCAGGTTTTGCACTTGGCTTTGCAACACAGCCCAGCAGAAGTAAGAAGCCAAAACAGTAAAGGATATTTCTATTATGCAATTTCATTCATTTCTAGAATTTATACCAAAAATACGTGAATTGAATTTACCTGGTCTTGCGCAACAACTGAAGATGGCTCCACCATTTCGAAAACAACTCATTGAGCAGCCAATTGACAATCCAAAAAGAGCTGCAGTTGTCTGTTTGTTCCATGAGGGCATTGATCATAAGACTTTTTTTTATCTCATCCGACGATCAAATTACCCTGGGGTTCACTCCAATCAGATTGGTTTTCCAGGTGGTCAAATCGACTCGACAGACAAAAGCCCTTGGGATGCTGCTAAGCGTGAGCTTGAAGAGGAAATTGGTATTTCAGCAAACGGTGTTACGCTCATCAAAGAAATAACCCCCCTATATATTCCCCCAAGTCGTTTTTTGGTCGATTGTTTTATAGGCTATACAGATGGTAAAACTGAGTTGATGATTGATGCCAACGAAGTTCAAGAGGTCATTACAGTTGCTGTGCATGAGTTCCTCAATGCAAACAGTGGTTTTTCGAGTCAGGTGGGGAGCAATGGCGTTGAAGTCCCCATATATACTTTGTCAGATAACATCGTTTGGGGAGCGACAGCCATGATGTTGGCAGAAATAAAGTCGATTTTATCTCAAGTCCAAAACTAAATCCTTTGTACATTTGATAAAAATTTATAGTGTTTAAAAGAAATCCCTTTGGTCATTATGATATTCTAAAAACTTGGTTGATTCGCATCTTTGGCATGATTAGTCATCGAAGATATCAGGGTTTTAATGAACTTCAAATTGAGGGTTCTGAAAACATTTTAAACCTTCCCGAACGAAATGTTCTTTTTGTTTCCAATCATCAAACATACTTTGCTGATGTTGTAGCGATGTTTCATGTGTTTAACGCTAGTTTATCTGGCAGACAAGACACCCTCAAAAATATGGGTTATTTATGGAAGCCAAAGCTCAATATTTACTTTGTTGCTGCAAAGGAAACCATGCGATCTGGCATACTTCCCAGAATCCTTGCCTATGCAGGTTCGATTTCGATTGAGAGGACCTGGAGAGAAAAGGGAAAGGACGTCAAACGTCAAGTGAAGTTGGGTGATATTTCAAATATAGGTACTGCATTGGATGATGGCTGGGTGATTACTTTTCCACAAGGCACCACAACTCCATTTAAGCCCATACGAAGGGGTACAGCCCATATTATCAAGACTTATAAGCCCATTGTTGTTCCCATTGTGATTGATGGTTTTAGACGTTCTTTTGACAAAAAAGGCATTTTCATAAAGAAGCGAGGGATTTTACAGTCGATGGAAATCAAACAACCACTCAAGATTGATTACGAAAATGAAAGCATAGATGCGATTGTAGAAAAGCTACAGTTTGCCATCGAGCAGCATCCTTCAATGATGAAAGTTATCCCTGAAAAAGAATTAAAGGCCTACGAGTCTGAAAACAAAAAGCGTGAATGGTCTTGAGCTATTGAATCAGCCCTGCACAGCTCACCCTTGAACCAGCAGCTCCTGAGGGCTGTGAGACAAAATCATCTTGCCCTTGATGGACAATAACTGCTTTCCCAACGATGTTCTTGGTTTCATCATCGCAGTTGATACACCAAAGATTTGTTTCAAAACTGATGGTCGCTTCGCCATTTTCATTCGCTTCAAAATTTCCGATATCCCCTCTGTGAAAACCTGTCTCATTTCCCCAAGCGCCATGATCCTCAAACGTTGGGTTCCAATGCCCCCCTGTTGACTTGCCATCTGGAGAAGAACAATCAGAATATTCGTGTAGGTGAATGGCGTGTGATCCCGGCGTTAGTCCAGTGAATACAGCATTCATAAGAACTTGATCGCCATCTTCTGAAAAGGTGATTGTGCCAGTCACATTCGAATCGCTTTTTGGCTCTGCTTCCACTACAATTGTTTTGTCTTCAGAACAAGACAAAACAGAAAATGAAAAAATCAAGCAGAACAGATAAGAAATATTATATTTTGTTGTCATAAAAGCTATTTTTTAGCAATATATTCAAATTAATGATATTTGCAGTATGAAAAAGAAAGTTAACTCCCTAACCTTACTCATTTCATTATTCCTACTCCAATCATGTTCAAAGCGATATTTGAGCTCTGTATATCAACCCATCACTGCTCCGATTGACTATAAAGATTTGGAGAATTGGGCTGTACATCCTCAAAACAAGCCTTCACAGCTCGATTTTGTGAAACCAGATGGGAACACTTATGATGTAGATGTTTTTTATATCCACCCAACCATCACTACAAGTCCAAAAGACAACTCTTGGCGTGGTAATATTCTGGATGAAAATTATCGTCAAGCAACCTTAAATACTGCGATAAAATACCAATGCTCGGCTTGGTATGGACTTGGGCGAACCTTTGCGCCCTTTTATCGTGATGCGCATATTCGCTCTTTTCAAGATAAGTTTAAACCAGTAGGAGGGGATGCCGCCTTGCAATCAGCATATCATGATATAAAGTCTGCTTTTCAATACTATCTAAAGCATGAAAACAAAGGTCGACCGATCTTGATTGTATCCCACAGTCAAGGGACTCTGCACGCAGGTCAACTGCTAAAAGATTTTTTTGAAGACCAGCCACTGCAAAAACAGTTGGTGGCTGCTTATTTGGTTGGAATAGCTGTAAAGGATCACTATTTTCAAAGCATCACTTTTATGACAAAGCCTGATGAAACAGGAGGGTTTGTAACCTGGAATACCTACAAACGAAAGCACTTGCCTGATGACTATGAACAGTGGTATAAAGGGAGCTTAACCACCAATCCAATCACTTGGGATGATCAAAAAGCAACGACTTATGATCAGCACAAGGGGCTCACTTTTTATGATGAAAAGCTATACCCAAACAGTGTTAAAATTGAAATCATTGATGGCATGGTCTGGACGAGAACGCCAAAAGTACCAAAGCGATTTTGGTTGTCATTTGTGAAGGATTATCATTTTGCCGATATCACCATTTTTTGGAAAGACATACGAGAGAATTCTCGTCAGCGTATTGAAGCTTTTTTGGCAAAGCGCTAGGGCTCCTCTGGGGCAAGCTCGAATATTGCACCCTCCAGTTCAGTTGAGATGGGAATTTGACATCCCAATCGTGAATTCGATTTGACATGATAGGCCTCGTCGAGCATTGCTTCTTCATCGTTGTTGCGCTCCCCAAGATACTGTTCAGTGTGTACATACACTTGACAAGATGCGCACATTGCCATGCCACCACAAACCCCTTCAACAGGAAGATCATAACTTCTGCACACTTCCATCAAATTCATATTCATATCAACAGGGGCAGTGAGCTGATGGGACACTCCTTTTCGATCTGTAACTGTTATATTGATATCACTCACGACTGACAATTGAAATTAATCAAACCCTTGAACTCCTTGAACGGTTGTGTATTTTAATGTAAATTTTTTATCAGGATTGATTCGTTTGTATGCCGATTGAACAGCTAATGTTGCTTCATGAAACCCACACAAAATCAATTTCAACTTTCCTGGGTAAGTGTTCACATCTCCAATCGCAAAAACACCTGATCGGTTGGTTTGGTAGTCAAAGGTATCAACAACAATGGCGTTTTTATCAATTTCCAAGCCCCAATCTGCAATTGGGCCGAGCTTTGGTGACAGTCCAAAGAGTGGAAACCACAAAGAAGTTCCAATTGGGATGTTTCCATCTTTGGCTTCGAGGATTACCTTTTCGAGCTGCTGTTTACCTTCCAATTGTTTGACTTCAGCAAAAGTGTAAAACTTCAGTTTGCCCTGTTGTTCGAGTTCATAGGCTTTTGCAACAGAGTCTTTGTGTGCTCGAAATCGATCAGAACGATGAATAAGATGAACAAAGCCATTTTTCTCTGCAAAATAAATTGCCCAGTCTAAGGCAGAATCACCACCACCTGAAATAACCATTTCTTTTCCGAGGTATTGATCAGGATCTTTAACGATATAATTCACCCCCTTTTGTTCAAAGTCAGTGAGGTTTTCAATCATGGGTTTTCGAGGTTCAAAGCTTCCCAACCCACCTGCAATCATAACGACAGGAGCCTCGTGTTGGGTGCCTTGACTTGTGGTTACGACAAAGTTTCCATTTGGCAATTCGTCGATGGTTTCTGCACGTTCGCCGAGTGTGAATCCAGGTTTAAAAGGAGCAGCTTGCTCCATTAGCTTGTCCACCAATTCACCTGCTAAGACAGTGGGGTAGCCAGGAATATCATAGATTGGTTTT
>DJCM01000036.1:481-812 GCA_002430545.1 Flavobacteriaceae bacterium UBA5950 | reverse complement strand
CTGACCTCCAGCTTGTGGAATAGCATCGATTAGGTGGCAACGAAGTTTCATTAATCCTGCTTCAAATACAGCGAATAAACCAACAGGGCCTGCACCTATAATAACGATATCTGTTTTAATCATGCTCATTTATTAGATTTTCAGTTGTTTTATTCATCGCTTCAACTTTTTGCTCAAAATCCCCTTTGATTTTCGATCGGTAAATGTATAACTTATTGAGAATATCATCGATTTGTTCTGGCAAGAAGTTTTCCAACCATTGTCGAAATCGCTTGGCGAATGTTGGGGATTTGCCATTGGTTGAGATCCCAATTTTCAAATTTCCCTTTGT
>DJCM01000036.1:0-201 GCA_002430545.1 Flavobacteriaceae bacterium UBA5950 | reverse complement strand
ACAATGCTACCCATATAAAAATCACATTGCAAAGGGCTGTCGGCTACATTCACTAAAATGTGCTGTTCTCTGCAGTCCTCAAACACCTTTTTATTGACTTCTGGGCTATCAGTAGTAGGGATAACCATATGCTTGTTTGCCAAATGGCTTTTATTATAATAATCTTTTATATAAATAATATTTTTACACTTGATAAACTGT
>DJCM01000002.1:48039-71349 GCA_002430545.1 Flavobacteriaceae bacterium UBA5950 | reverse complement strand
GCGGAAACGCCTTTGCATTTTAATATTAATAATGTAGAAATTTTAGACACCTTGACCATCGGTTCAGCGATTGACACAAGTGATCTTAACCAAATACTTGAAGCAACGCTACATTTTGATTATCGCTCAGAACTACCTCTCGAGGTTCAACTACGAACACAAATGATTGATACTCTCTCTAAGAATGTATTTTTAGAGCTGGACCCATTATTGCTAAATCCCGCTCCTATTTCTGACATCGGGGAGGTGACGGAGCCCGCTACAGGAAGAATGTCGATCTCTTTAACACAAGACGAAATCACGGACTTAGCGGATGTAAACGGGATTCCTTTTGAATTGACGATTAGCTCTTCCGACGCCGAAACCAAGAATGCTATAATTTCTGCCAATTCAACAATCGAATTAAAGGTCCAAGTTGAAGTTAAAATCGATGTTGATGAATAATACAACTTTACATTTTATGCGAGGTAGGTTGTCTTTCGTTTTACTATTTGTGATATCTTGGAGCTACTCACAAATTAGTTATTCCACCTATCACCAGAAAAACAATACCTCAAAGCTTCATTTTAATCCTGTATTATTTGTTGCGGATTCCATAACCAAACACATCGATATCCAATCCTTTGCCTTGGAAACAAATTTGAATTTTAGATATAGTGACCTGATTCAGAAGGGGACAGGAAATTTGGCAGACTCTCTAGTTTTAGATTTTAATCGATTTCGTAAGGCCTTGGAAAATAAAAATTATCTTGATATCAGCGGAGAAGTTCTTCTCGTTCAGTTTGGTTTTGTAAGGACTGCTAATCAATATAAAATTGACAAAAAAATTGACACAAAGAGTAGTAGCTCTTATTATGGATTTGGAGTTCGACAGCGTGCAAAAGGTGGAATTAGCTTCGATCGAAACTATATTGAATTGCTAACCCAAGGCAATGGACCTTTCTATGACCAGAACTTCTCTACAGGACATGCTCGAATCAACAGCTCGGTGTACAGCGAATTGAGTGCGACTTATGCTAGAGAAATAAACAATAAACTATGGCTTGGTCTCCGATTAAAATATTTATTGGGTGGATTTAACATTACCACAAATAAGCTTTCCTTGTCTCTCAATGGAAACGAATTGGACAACGAGGTTGTGATTGGCGCACAGGCTGATATACGCGTTTCTGGACCCATAGAATTTACTTTGGATGCTTACGATTTGGTTGATGAAATCAGCGTGGACCCCCCCAACCAAATCTTTTCAACCGACAATCCGGGCTGTGCGGTAGATCTGGGACTTGTCTATACGGTCACTCCAAAGCTTGTATTGAGTGCAGCTGTTACGGATATTGGCCAAATACGATGGAAAAATGACGTCAAACAACTAACCCTTGACACAACATATCGCTATACAGGGACTGATTTCAGTGACTCGATTGACGATCAGGCAGACAACTACAAAAGCCCAGAGGATGTATTAGACGAGCTTAAAGAGGATATCAAAAATGAATTTAGTTTCCAGCTTACTGATGATTCCTACACAGAGAAATTGCCATATACGATTTCGATGGGTGCGGAGTTTCGCTTGCTTAAAAACCTTGACTTTGGCGCAATGTATGCCCACTACTCGGCTCCTTATTACAAGCGAGACACCTATGCATTTTCTGCTAATTTAGGGATTCGTAACGCACTTAGCTTATCACCTACAATGATGATTGTTGGAGGCGATACCGTCTGGGCTTGTGCTGCAGCATTTCGTTTTGGACCTTTGCAATTCCATATGGCAATAAATGATTTTGGTGGTATTGTGACTCCAGCCGATGCACAAGGAATCGGGATCCAGATGGGAATGAGCTATGTTTTCCCGTTTTCATCTATAAAGTAGGTAAAACAGATCTAATCTCGAATTTTTGGAGAACCTACTTCAAAACTCTTTACATCAAAATATTCTAATGCACCCAATAAATGATCAAATATATCCGCAATCAGGTGCTCATATGCCACCCACTCTTTATCATTGCTGAAGGCATAAATTTCCAATGGAGTTGCACCAAATTGATTAGGGGGAAGCTGGCGACACATTACGGTTAGTTGATCACTGATTTTGGGATGCGTTTTTAGATAATTTTCAACATACTGTCGGTAAACACCCAAATTGGTAAGATTTCGACCATTAATGGCAAGCGACTTATCGCTTTTCGATGCTTGATTGTCTTGATCGATCTCAGAGGTTCGTTCTGAGAGATAGGTTGAAATTCGTTCAATTTGACGCAGTTTTTCTAATTCATCACTTTCCAGAAAGCGAATACTGGGCGTACTGATCAGAATGGAGCGTTTGATTCGCCGCCCGGCAGACTCTGCCATTCCTCTCCAGTTTTTAAACGAATCGGAAATCAGATTATATGTTGGAATGGTTGTGATGGTCTTGTCAAAGTTTTGAATTTTAACAGTTGACAAGTTAATCTCTATCACATCGCCATCTGCGCCATATTTTTCCATCGTAACCCAATCGCCAATTCTCACCAAATCATTGGCTGCAATCTGAATACTGGCAACAAACCCTAAAATGGTGTCTTTAAATATCAATAGTAGCACTGCCGATAGTGCCCCCATTGCTGTTAGGAAATATCCTACTTCTTTTCCCGTAAGGATAGAAAAAATTACGATGATTCCGATGATCCAAATGAGCAACATAAAAACCTGAACATAGCTGTCTATAGGCTTGTCTTTAAATGAATCGAGTGTGAGCAAAAAAGAACGCAACGTTTGGAGAATGCTTCTAAAAATCCAAATCGAAACGATTACCCCATATACATTGAGCAGCAACATTACATTCGAGTTTGTAGTAGGACTATCAACAATCCAAAATGGTACTAAAGAGAGTAGAAAAACATAAGGGATTACCCTAGAGATATATTTTGGAAAACCAGACGATAAAAGGTAGTCATCCAAATGGGTTTTTGTTTGTCTAGAAAGTTTAATTAAAATATTTTTGATAACCGTTTTTGAAAAAATTGCCAATAGAGAAGACAGGAGTAAAAGTAGGGATGATGTAACAATAAAATCAATCCACCAAGAAAGACCAATATCAATATTTTGTTTGTTTAGAAATTCAATAAAAAAGTAACGATTTAAATCCATAAAAAAGTGAAGGTATTATTTTTATATCATTTATAAAGATAGCTAAAGATTATAAAAAACGCCTGCACCAAGGGATAAGTAGTGCAGGCGTAAAAAACAATAACTAACAAAAATTATTAAAACATTTAATATTAATACATTTATCGTGCCAAATTTTTAAAAAATGAAATTACACCAAGGTTTAAGCTATATTTTTTTATTTTTCATAGGGGCATATAGTCAAAGCGCAAAGTTTTTCGGTACGTTCAGATCGTATTGAATATATCTGCCCCGACACTCACAAACTCATTACAATAACAGAGGAACTTGAGAGAGTTAGATCGATTTATCTTTCTAGAGTCGAAAATTTTTTTGCCATTCATTTTCCAGAAAAGGACTCCGTTACAGGGCAGACCCTAGACTACTATTTTAAACTTTACACTTCTAAAGTTTCAGATGAGTGGCTCAGTTTCGAGGAGGAGTTGCGCTTGGTTGGACTTGAGTATGGAGAGTACAATTTGATGGTTATGGCAAGAAATGAGTCTGGTCAACAATCACAAAACATTATTGAGTTGCAAATGGATGTACCACCACCCTATTGGCGCACTTGGTGGGTTCTCCTTAGTATGGTTATGCTGGTTCTAGGCATAGTTTCTTTGTAGAGATTAGACGAGTATCGCATCTTAAAAATCAAAAAAGATAGAGATTTGAAGATTTCAAATCTCGAAGCACATGCCTATAGTGCCCAAATGAATCCACATTTTATTTTCAATGCCCTCAATGCTATGCAAGCAGCTATGGTTCTTCATGGAGAAGAGAAGTTCAACAAATACATATCCTCATTTTCTAAACTGATACGCAACACTTTCGAGATGAGTAACCTTGACAAAATATCGCTTGACGATGAATTGGACTACATTGAAAATTATATTGATTTACAAGGACTTCGACTCGAAAAAGCAATTCAAACAACAATTCATATTGATGATGAAATTGAACTAGAGACAACCTATTTGCCCTACATGATGTTACAACCCGTTGTAGAGAATGCAATTGTTCATGGACTTGTAAAAAAAGATGGCGAAAACAAGATTGATATCCACTTTACAAAACTCCCTTATTTTTTATAATGTAGGATTTCTGATAATGGAATCGGACGTACAGCAGCTGCAGAGGAAAGTGAAAAGTATAAAAACACACACAAGTCATTTGCCACACAAATTATGAAACAGCGTATTGACACCTTCAATTACTACAACAAATATGAATTGAGTTTCAATATAGAGTATTTATATGATGACAAAGGAAGGCCAAGTGGAACAGCAGTGACTTTGATGATCCCTCTTGATTTTAAATCACTGGAGAAATAAGATCAGCATACGGAAAACACACTGTAAACCCTTTTGCTGCAAAATATTCCTTGCTTTTTGTTGGGCCACAAGCAAGAACAAAATCTCCTCCCCAAGCACCCAGGCTCTTGACTACTCCTTCATAGTCTGAAAATTCAGATTCCTGTACTGGCTCAATGCCGATGAGTTTGGATACAATGCTTTCATGTGCAAGCATTAGCATCTGGAAATCACTCACAGTTTTGGCGTCTATGAACCTTTTTGTGAGTGTGTTCAGTGCATCAATCAGCTGATCTGTCACACCTTTGTAGTGATGACGAATAGAAGCTCGACTGTTTTGTTTTTTGTTCATATACACGAAAAACAAATGCTGATGAAATGGAGGGTGAAAGCTCACATCTGTTACAATGGGATTTTGATTGATTAGCTGATAAGTTATAGGGTTAGATTTTTGGGCACATGCAATATCATATCCACTTCCTCCAAAAACTTTTTGTTGCAAATCAAATGGATTTACATTCGCCCATTGCGCTATATTGTTGATCAATGTCGATGAACTTCCAAGACCCCAGTTTCTTGAAAAATCGAGTTGGGTTTCAACAACTGCTCCTCTCGATTCTGCCAAAAAATCTTGGTTTTGCTCACGCACATTGATTAAGATTTGTTGGAGCCGTTTCGACACATTGTCCTTTTGATGAATGGGGTTAAAATCAATCGTGTCAAAATCATTTTCAAACCAAATTTTTCCATCCATGTCCTTTGCTACCCAATGCAAGCGATATTTTTCTGCATCAACAATAGTCATGTGTTGCCCCAATTTGGTTGGTAAAGCAAGGGCACAAGCCCTATCAATTACTGCATATTCACTCGTGATGAGCAACTTCCCAGCGCTATAATATGTCAGTTTTTCCGCCATGCTGCTAGTGCTTGTTCAACGGCATTAAAACTAACAACATTGGTTGTAAAGTGCTTGATCATTGCCTCTTTTTCGGATTGGTTGGCACCCATTTGGTTGAGTATGTTCAGCAAATGCATTTTCATATGTCCTTTCTGGATACCAGTGGTGACCAATGAACGCAAGGCAGCAAAATTTTGCGCTAATCCACTCACTGCCATGATTTGCATTAGCCCTTTTGCATTTGGATTTTGTAGCAATTGATGCGACCATTTAACCATGGGATGAAGCTTTGTTAACCCACCAACTGTTCCCACTGCTAGTGGTATTTCTAGCTCAAACCAAAACACATCTTTCTCTATTCGTGCTTTTGATAGCCCTCTGTAGTTTCCATCTTTTGCAGCATAGGCATGTATGCCAGCCTCCACTGCCCTAAAATCATTGCCTGTAGCAATGGCTAACGCATCGACCCCATTCATAATGCCTTTGTTGTGCGTGACTGCTCTATAGGTGTTGTGATGTGTGATTTCAACTGCTTGTACAAACTTTTTGGCGAGGACATCACCATCATCTCCCAACTCTGCAATAGGACAGCTTACCCAGGCTTTTACGCGACTACCAGGCACATAGTTCGATAAGATACTCATCACCACCTCGATTTGTTTTTCAGTTTCAGAAAAATGAGGATAGTTAGCAGCTTCATTTTGGAGCGTTTGGGTAAGTTGCTCGAGGCACGAATTGATAAAATTAGCACCCATTGCATCTGCAGTTTCAAAGCGAACGTGCAACTGGTAATAGTTTGCCATATTTTTGGTACAGTCGAGCAGTTCAATATCAAGGATACCACCCCCTCGTTGACGCATGTTTTTGGTAATGGCTTCTGTTTCCTTTAGTAGCGTGGGTTTGACAGTGTTGAAAAAGCTCTTCAGGCTTTGAAAAGATCCTGTAAATAAAAAGTGAACTTGACCTGTTTTTTCTGTCCCCACTATTTCGGCATGAAACCCCCCCCGAGTAGCCCAAAATTTAGCAGCATTGGCCGAGGCAGCAACCACCGAGCTTTCTTCTGTAATCATTGGAAGAACATAGCTATTCCCATTGATGACGAAGTTAGGCGCAACTGCTAGGGGTAAATAAAAGTTACTGATAGCATTTTCAATAAACTCATCGTGTAAGTTCTGTAAATGTTCGTCTGAGTTCCAATAGGTTTGAAGCAACTCTTTGGCTTGCGTAGGATTGGAAAAGTATTTATTGGCAATCCATTCGATTTTCTCTTGTTTTGATTTTTTGGAAAAGCCCGAAACCAATCCATTTTGAATACCCTCATTTGCCATGCTGTAAAGATAAGATATCTTGAATATTAAAAGAATCAGCGAATGATTGAAAAGTCATATATTAGCAAATCTCAACTAAAACCTTGGTATCATGTCAAACCAATTTGGAGGATCCGCCCTCAATCAAAGAACCATTGCTGGACACCCTGTTGGGTTATTTGTATTGTTTTTTACAGAAATGTGGGAGCGATTCAGCTACTACGGTATGCGTGCAATTTTAGTGTTATTTCTCACCTCATCCATCCTCGATGAAGGTTGGGCTTGGGAGAGAGAAGATGCATTGACTTTATATGGATGGTACACTGGGTTGGTGTATTTAACGCCTATACTGGGGGGTTTTTTTGCTGATAAGTTTTTAGGGTACAGAAATGCAACTGTTTTAGGTGCTTTCATCATGACTCTTGGTCACGCCTCCATGGCATTGGAAACTTTTTCCACAACATTCTTTTTCATTGGTCTGAGTTGTTTGGTCATTGGGAATGGATTTTTTAAACCCAATATCTCATCAATTGTTGGACAATTATACAAGGATGGTGATATTCGTAAAGATGGGGGATATACCATTTTTTATATGGGTATCAACGCTGGCGCTTTCCTAGGAATTTTGCTCTGTGGATATATCGGCGAAAAGGTTGGATGGCATTTAGGCTTTGGTCTAGCTGGGGTTTTTATGTTTTTTGGAATGCTTCAATTTTGGTTTGCCCAGAAAATATTTGGAAATATCGGTTTGTCTCCAAAAGCCCTAGCGCAAACGCAAATTGAGACGGAAGAAGAAGCAGTACCTAAAAAAACTGAAAATGATCGACTTTTTGTAGTGGTTGTTTTCTCTCTATTCACCATTTTCTTTTGGTGGGCTTTCGAACAAGCAGGTGGCTCGATGACCATATTTGCAAATGACTATACAGATAGAAATTTGGTCGGTACTGCATCAAAAACATTCAATATTGTAAACTCCATCATCACCCTGGTTCCAATGGTAATCTTGACTTATGTCCTATACGAATTGTTTCGCAATATGTTGGGGAAATATATACTATCTAATTTCTTTTTAGGATTGAGTTTTGCCATCATTTGGGGCATAGTGATATGGATGCTCAATAGAGAGTTTGCTTCTGATGTTGGTGAAATTCCAGCATCTTGGTTTTCTGTTCTCAACTCACTTTTTATTGTTATTTTTGCACCAATTTTTTCCAAAATATGGGCTTCTTCACTCAATCCAAGTGGGCCAGTTAAGTTCGCCATAGGATTGATGTTACTCGGATTTGGATTTGCCTTTTTATCCTATGGGGCATCTGGCATTCCACTGGGTGCAAGCACAGCAAGTGTGAGTATTGCGTGGCTGATTTTGGCATACCTATTTCACACCTTGGGGGAGCTTTGTATCTCTCCTGTGGGCTTGTCTTATGTGAGCAAGTTAGCTCCCAAACGATTGGTTGGTTTGATGTTTGGATTTTGGTTTGTGTGTAGCGCAATTGCCAATTTCCTCGGGGGTTGGACAGGTAGTTTTATTGACTCAATTTCAGAGTCCTATGGCTTATCTAACTTCTTCCTTATTTTTACTGCGGTCCCTGTGCTTGCAGGGGTACTGATGCTTATCCTAAATAAAACTCTGATTCGAAAAATGCATGGAATTACGTAGTCTGATTCTTTTTTTTATTGGTTGCACCATTTCATATGCCCAAGTCAACTGGATGACGATGGATGAGGCTTTGGCTGCTCAAAAATCAAACCCCAAAAAAATCATTGTTGACGTATATACAAGCTGGTGTGGACCTTGTAAACTCCTCGACAAAAACACCTTTGGAAATGCTGAAATCAGTGCCTTTATCAATCAAAATTATTATCCTGTAAAATTTAATGCTGAGGGCAAAGAGGAGGTGAATTTCAATGGAAATCGTTTTGAAAACCCTAGATATGACCCAAACCGAAAGGGAAGAAATGCTCGGCATCAGTTCACTGCATATCTAGGTATTACTGGCTATCCAACAGTGGCTTTCTTTGATGAGAATGCCAATTATATTGCTCCTATTGTTGGCTATCACAATGTGCAGCAAATGGAATTTTATCTAAAGCTATTTTCATCCAACGATTATAAAAAATTTAAGTCACAGGAAGATTTCACCAATTACTACAAGAACTTCACTGCTCAATTCAAAGGTTGAGGATGAACGCTCCCTCTATTGAGGTATCATAAAATTGTATTCCATTTGATTCTTAGGTTTTTTCCACTGATCAATACAATTTTTGAAGTTGCTTCCATATGCGACAAACCAAAGCGTACAGTAAGCAAGTGGGGACATGCTTGAAAGATAGGAAATGTTAGCGAATCAATCTTCGTGTTTGTGCGTAGGCTTTGTTCCAATAGCCTTCGTTCATTGAAGAAATGATTACCCCTCTTGAAGATGAGGCATGAATGAATAGAGGGACATCTCTTTTACGTCCAACAACGATACCTGCATGGGTGAGCTTTCGCTTTTTGGAGGTTCTAAAAAAGAGTATATCTCCTGGTTTTGCACGATCAATCGAAATACGTTTTCCCTCTTTACGCAAAAGGTCAACAGTTCTTGACACACGAATACCTTGCTTTTTAAATGCGTTGTGAATCAGTCCAGAACAATCAATTCCGCGAGTGTTGTTGCCACCCAAAAGATATGGAGTACCCATATACTCCTTTGCATATAAAACAACGCCATCTCGTGGTTTTAATTTTTTTTCACCTTTAAATACCACACAACTTGTAGCGAGAACTGCGATGGCAACAAAAGAAATGAGCTTACGCATGCGTTCGTTTGTAAATGAGTTTGGCAACCTTTTCACTTGCTCCTCTACCTCCTAATTTTTGAATTAGATCGTCATATCCAGACAACACCTTTTTTCTGCCACTGGGAGATAGGACATCTTGTAATGCATCTGTCAAGGCAAACGTATTGCAATCCTTTTGAATCAGCTCTTCCACAAGCAAGCGACCTGCAATGAGATTGACTAGTGAAACAAATGGAAGTTTGACAATTCGCTTTGCAATGGCAAAGCTCAAAGGGCTCGTTTTATAACAAACGATTTGAGGGATTTTGAGCAGTGCTGTTTCCAAAGTAGCTGTTCCGCTGGTAACAATGGCTGCTTGAGCTATGCGTAAAACGTCATAGGTTCGATCCATCACAACATCTACATTTGGCGCAAAACGTTGGTAGAGTGATTTATCAATGTTTGATGTGCCAGCAATAACAAAGCGATGGTTTGGAAAGGCGTCAATGACGCTCGCCATCACTTGGAGTATTTTATTGATTTCTTGCTTTCGACTGCCTGGTAATAACGCAATTACTTTTTGGTTGTTTGGAATACTCAACTGTGCTCTAAATGCATCTTCCTCCAAGTCTGGAATTGCAAACAGCTCGTCGATGAGTGGGTGTCCAACAAAGTCAATACTGAGCTTATGTTTTTGATCAAAAAAATCAACTTCAAAAGGCAAGATCACATATCGAAAGTTGGTGTGTTTCGCCAATTTTTTCACACGATTTTCTTTCCATGCCCAAGCCTGTGGTAATATGTAATAGTGCACTGGTATCCCCAATTTGATGGCCCATTTTGCGATGATCATATTAAAGCCAGGGTAGTCGATTAAGACCAATGCATCTGGTTTGAAGTTGAGAATATCTTTCTTGCAAAAGGAAACGTTTGCCAAGATGGTTCTTATATTTTTGAGCACCTCCCAAAACCCCATAAAAGCAAGATGTTTGTAGTGTTTTACGATTTGCGCACCTTGTTCCTGCATCTTATTTCCACCCCAAGCACGAAGCACTGCTGAATCGTCATTTTGTTGTAATGCAGCAATTAAATTGGCACCATGCAAATCTCCAGAGGCCTCGCCAGCAATTAGGTAGTATCTCATGTACCAAATTTTAACAACAGACTAACAAAGGCCCAAAAAATGGTTGCTCCAAGTATGGATTGGGCAGCACGCGTGTTCTTTTTTTGAATCCACCACCAAAAGAAAAAAAGATTGGGAAGTAAAGCCATCGTTATCCAAATGCCTAGTTCGTCGTATGCATAGAGGATGGGGATTGTATCCAAGGCATTGCCATCAGCCGAAAATTCGACCAAAAGTAAAAGCATGCCAAAAGGCATCGCCAAACCAATAAGCCATCCCAACAAGCCAGAACTGATTTTCTTTAAAAGGCCCATGAGTTGAGTTTTTGAATATGATGATGTGCAGTGAGGTCAAAATGAGTTGGAACCACTGAAATATACCCATTTTCGAGTGCCCAGATATCAGTATCTTCCCCTTTGTCATCATTGATAAAGGCGCCAGTCATCCAATAATATTCTTTTCCCATGGGGTCTTGGCGTTTGTCGAATTCTTCAATCCAATAGGCATTTGCCTGTCGACAAATCTTGATTCCTTTGATCTCACCTTTTTTTCGTTTGGGGAAATTGACATTGAGTACTGTACTTTCTGGGATTTTATTTTGTAGTGCCGATTTGGTTATTTTTTTGACAAAACTTGTCAGAGAATCAAAATCGGCATCCCAAGCATAATCGAGCAAAGAAAAACCTATCGCTGGAATTCCTTCGATTCCAGCTTCAATAGCAGCACTCATCGTTCCAGAATAAATGACATTAATCGCTGCGTTTGATCCATGATTAATACCAGAAACACATAAATCTGGCTTTCGTTTCAGAATTTCATGAACACCAAGTTTTACACAATCAGCTGGTGTGCCCGAACAAGAGTACTCCTCTTGAGGCCCATCATCGAGTTTTACTTTGGTGCATCGCAAGGTGCTATTGATAGTGATTGCATGACCCATTCCAGATTGTGGGCTATCGGGAGCAACCACAACCACATCACCAATGGTATTCATAATTTGAACAAGGGTACGAAGCCCAGGGGCACTTATGCCATCGTCATTTGTGACAAGAATCAATGGTTTACTGCTCATTACGGATGTCTGTTTTCACAAAAATACAGATTTCAATTTGCCTTTCCGACCAATAAACTTGATATTTTCATACTTTGAATATTATCTATATATTCGTAAGTCCTCAATAGATTGAAATGAAAAAGAATGCCTCTTATTTGATTTTTGCTGTTGCTGTTGTTTTGTACCTATTCACAGCAACCTCCAACCCTTTAAAAAAGGAATTTGTCAGCAATGATAAAGATCGCATTCTCATCGAGTTGATTTCACATGTGATTCAGCGTGGTCATTACGACGTCAAATCTTTGAACGATGATATGTCTGAACAAGTTTTTCACACCTATTTAGAGAGTATTGATGGTCAAAAAAGATATTTTCTTCAAAGCGATTACAGAGAGTTCTCGAAATATATGTATCAGATTGATGATCAAATTAGAGAATTAGACTTAACATTTTTTGATTTGACTTATCAAAGACTTATTCTTCGCATGAATGAAGTAGAAAGCCTCTATGGTTCTCTGTTGTCTAGTCCTTTTGATTTTGAGAAAGAAGAAGGATTCGATACAGATTATGACGAGCATCTTTATCCATTATCTCAAAAAGCAAGATCTGAAAAGTGGAGAAAACAGCTAAAATTATCCACCCTGAGCGTGTTGTACGACAAAGTGCAAGAGGCAGAAAACAATGACGAAACAACACCAGCATACCTTTCATCTTCGTGGATGGAGTTGGAGGCTGAAGCACGAACAACCACTCGTGAGAACATGGAAGATTTCTTTGACTTGATGAATGAATTGGAACGTAAAGACTGGTTTGATATCTATATCAACTCATTTGTCTTACAATTTGATCCTCACACAAATTATTTCAACCCTGATGACAAAGATCGATTTGACATGAGCATGTCTGGGAAGTTTGAAGGAATTGGTGCACGACTTTCAAAACGAAACCAAGCAATCAAAGTAGTTGACATCATTGTAGGGGGGCCACTTTGGCGCGATCAGTTGATGGAAGTAGGAGATGAAATCCAGTTGGTGCGACAGGAAGATGGAGATGCTGTTGATATTCGTGCTATGCGCCTAGATGATGCGATAAAACTGATCAAAGGTCCTAAGGGATCAATGGTGTATTTGACTGTCAAGAAAGTTGATGGAAATATAGAAACAATCCCTGTGAAAAGAGATTTGGTTGTTCTTGAGGAGTCTTATGCAAGGTCAACAGTTATCAATCTACAAGACCAAAAATATGGTCTTATTCACCTCCCAAAATTTTATGTTGACTTTAAAAGTTACAAAGAAAGAAATGCTGCACACGACGTTGAGCAAGAGGTGATCAACCTAAAAGAGGCAGGCGTTGGAGGCCTTATCATTGATTTAAGAAACAATGGAGGAGGTTCACTTCAAACTGTGGTTGATATTGCAGGTCTTTTTATTGACGAAGGTCCTATTGTACAGGTCAAGTCAACAGTGAGCAAAACAGAAGTTTTGCGAGATCGAGATGGGAAAACATTGTGGAACGGACCAATGGTCATTCTTGTGAATGAACTATCTGCTTCTGCCTCTGAAATCTTGGCTGCAGCAATGCAAGATTATGAACGCGCCATTGTGATTGGCAGCGAGCAAACTTTTGGCAAAGGAACAGTACAGAATGTGGTTGATCTCAATCGTTTCCTTTCCAATAGCACCTATGGTAATCTTGGGGCTTTAAAAATTACAACAGATAAGTTTTATAGAATCAATGGTGGTTCGACCCAACTTGAGGGGGTAAAAAGTGATGTGATTACTCCAGACCGATATCGATATGTCGATGTTGGCGAAAGAGATGAAGACAACCCCATGAGATGGGATCGTATAAGCCCCTTGGTCTATACAAAATGGAATGGCTACCTGAATTATGATGAAGTCATAAAACAGAGCCAAGATAGAGTCAACGACCACCCCATTTTTAACCTTGTTGACCAAGATGCAAAGTGGATTGAGCAGCGTCAAAACGACAATACAATTGCTTTGAATTATCAAGAATACGTTTCAAAAATTGAGTCTGATCGAACTTATGCAGATCGATTTGATGCAGTAGAAGAGTACGACAACAATCTAGATTTTACCATCTCTCCAGCTGATCAAAAACGTATTTCAGAGGACGATATCTTTTTAGAAAAAAGAGAACGCTGGTTTTCAAACTTATCGAAAGATTTTTATGTAGAGGAAGCAGTGAATATCCTACAGGATCTCAAAGTTGGGATTTATCAACAAGAGCCACTCGCCAGAAAATAAACCAAAAAACGATTGCAAAACACAACCAACAGAGCGTTTTTATATGATCTGGGAGGCTATCTTGCTCTTGGGGTAATCATCATCTGCGCCATCATTTCTGTTTTTGCCTATGTCATTGTGCCAGACAATTCGGTCAATGCAAATCAAATGCACCTCTCTATTCATTCGCAATCCCCTGGGTTTGAGGTCAAAATGCTGAGTATTCCTTCTACGAAAGACAAAGAGGTCAGCAGCTTTTATACCTTATTACTTGGAAATCCTGACCCTGCTATTCAGTATCCAATATCTTCTTATGAAATAGGGGAAAATGGCATATGGATAGAACACTACAATTTTGATTCTCCAGGACAAAGAGAGTGGTTTTCTACCTCCTCTTTTGGTGCGTTGACATCAGCTTCGGAAATCGTTGATCAGCATATTTCAAACCGTAGATTCTTATTGGGAACCGATTTGTTTGGACGAGATGTATTGAGTCGATTGTTGGTTGGCACGCGAATTTCCCTATCTATTGGTTTGATTTCAGTCTTTATTTCTTTGATTATTGGCATTATCATCGGTAGTTTGGGGGGTTTTTATGGGGGCAATATTGACAAAGCAGTCATGTGGGTTATTAATGTCACATGGTCAATTCCAACTTTACTACTTGTCATAGCAATTTCTGTTGCATTGGGGAAAGGATTCTGGCAAGTCTTTATCGCTGTTGGGTTGACAATGTGGGTTGAAGTGGCTCGTATTGTCAGGGGTCAAGTGATGAGCATCAAGAATCGTCAATATGTCATTGCTACGCAAGTGCTTGGGTTTTCATCATTTCGCACTCTTTTTGGTCACATCCTCCCCAATGCTTTTGGGCCATTGGCAGTGATAACTGCTTCCAATTTTGCAGCTGCGATACTCATCGAAAGTGGGTTGAGTTTTTTGGGGATAGGTGTTCAACCGCCCATACCGAGCTGGGGCACAATGATTAAGGATCATTATCAATTTCTGGTCATGGGAAAACCTTATTTGGCATTGATTCCAGGTCTAGCAATCATGATTTTAGTGAGTTCTTTTATGATCATTGGTAACAATTTGAGGGATCTTTACGATCCTCAAAAAAGCTGATCACCACTCATTCACCCGATTGGCATCGAACTTCAAATAGATTCCTAATAACAGACTAAATGCTAGAAGATTTGACCCTCCATAACTCAAGTATGGCAGTGGGATTCCAATGGTAGGCAAGAGACCTAAAACCATACCGAGGTTAATGCTAAAATGGGCAAACAAAAGGCAAACGACAGAGTAGCAGTAGATTCTACTAAAACTATTTTTTTGCCGCCTAGATGTTATGAGTATGCGAAGCATTAAAGTCACATATAGGACAACAACTAAAACTGATCCAACAAAGCCCCATTCTTCACCAACAGTGGTAAAAATATAATCGGTTTGTTGTTCTGGGATAAAATTTCCTTTGGTTTGCGTACCTTCAAGAAACCCTTTTCCAAGAATCCCTCCAGACCCAATAGCAATCTGAGATTGGTTGATATTATATCCAATTCCTTGTGTATCCACTTCGCGCCCTAAAACAATGTTGAAGCGATCACGATGGCGTTGCTCGAACACATTTTCAAATACAAAGTCAACAGACTGAATAAAGGCAGAGGCCATGGCGATTGTTAAAATGATAGAGAGCAGCCGTTTTCTACGCTTCTTTCGATCCAAACCAAAAATATAGACAAGCCCCATCACCAAAACAATAGCTGTCGCAAGTGTTTTATCTATCAGCAAAGTAATGATGAACAAAACAACAAGCCCAATAAAAGAAAGCAAAAATTGAGAGGGCAGTTTTTCAGTATGTAAAACCAAAAGAAAGCTCAGAAACACAACTGTACTACCTGGGTCTGGTTGGGGAAGGATGATTAGTGCAGGAAGAAAGATGAGAAGAAAGGAGGTGAGTTGATCTGAAATTTTTGTTAAGTCTGTATTGATTTCACTCAGATGCTTTGTCAGTGCTAAAGCAGTGACCACTTTTGCAAACTCTGCTGGTTGAAAACTAAAGCCCCCAAATGAGTACCAGGATTGAGCGCCAGAGACTTCTTTTCCAAAAACAAAAAGACCAAGTAGAAGCGCAAGAATAATCAGATAAAAAATACTTGAATAACGTTCATAAATCTTCACTTTTGGAAACTGTATGAAGAAAATCAAACCGATGCTCAAAAGAGCAAAAAACAACTGCTTTCCAAAGGTGTGGTTCAAAGAAAGCATGTTTTCTTCCAGTGTATGTCCAGTCGAGTAAACGTTGACTAGACCAATGGAAACAAGGGCGAAATACACCAAAAAGGTGTACCAATCAAACTTTAAAAGGTATTTATTATTCATTGATTTCAAAAGGTTTTCCGCTCAGTGGTTTTTGATACTCATCTAATAAACTTCCATTTAGCATACGATTTTCCAACCAGGTTCTTCTCACATTTCCAGTAAGATACTTTTCTATCACTAGGCTTGCAATTGGTGCAGCCCATCGGCCACCCCAATACCCATTTTCAACAAAAACAGCAACTGCAATTTTTGGATTCTCTCGGGGTGCAAAAGCCACAAACATCGAGTGGTCTGTTAACTGTACTTTCTCTCCATCTATTTTAGTGAAATTCTCAACTGTTCCTGTTTTTCCACACACTTCAACCCCTGGGACACGAGCTACGCGAGCAGTACCCCACTTCACAACGTTAGACATCCCTTCGATGACTGGTTCAAAATGAATAGAGTCTATGGTGGTGTAATTTGGTGTTCTATACTTTTCGGCTAACGAGTCTTTTTGAATTTTTTTCACAAAATGAGGTTTGTAAAAATATCCTCTGTTGGCAATGGTTGCAACCATATTTGCCAATTGAATGGGAGTGGTTAACACCTCACCTTGTCCAATCGAGTTGGAAAGTGAGGTTGTTGCTCCCCAGCGTTGGTTTGGATACCAGTAGTCATAATAATCAGAATTTGGAATAAACCCTTTTTGACCAGTTGGATGATCGTATCCTAAATAATTGCCAATTCCGAAGCTTTTGATGTGATTACTCCAGATGTTCATCCCTTTTTTTGGATCGTCAAAACGATCTATGGTTCGGCGATAGATTGTAGCAAAGTAAGTGTTGCAAGAGTTGTAAATACCACTGTTTAGTCGGTTTTTTGTCCCATAATTACAATGACATTTCATAAAATCAGTTCTGCCATAATAATGCCCCTCATTGCAGAGCACACGAAAATGAGGAGTAATTGCTTCTTCTTGAAGTGCAACCAGTGCATTGACGAGCTTGAAAGGCGATCCTGGGGGATACTGACCTTGTAGGCCTCGATCAAAAAGGGGACGGTTGATGGTGTCGTTCTTCAACACGTTGAAATTCTCAGATCGACTTCGACCAACCAATAGGTCTGGCGCATATGTCGGGGTACTCACATTGACGAGAATTTCACCAGTTTCAGGTTCTATAGCAACGATACCACCTCTTTTATTTTGCAGAAGTTTTTGACCATACTCCTGAAGCGCAATATCAATTGTCAAGTAGAGATCTTGAGCCTTTGTTGGAAGGGTATCGAGCTCACCTTTTTGATAAGGTCCAATTACTCGATTGAATTTGTCTCTTTGAAGATAGCGAACCCCTTTTACGCCTCGCAATGTTTTTTCATAGGTTTTCTCGATTCCTTGCCGCCCAATCAATTCACCAGATTGATAGTAGGGGTCTTTTCTGATATCAAATCGATTGACCTCACTAATGTAGCCCAAGATGTTCGAGGCTGATGCTGTGTTGTATTTTCGAACAGCTCTTTTTTGAACATAAAATCCTCGATACTTCCAGAGTTTTTCTTGCAGAACTGCATAGTCACTTTTGGATAATTGCGCCAAAAAAACAGATGGTTTTCTGGTGGAATAGGAGCGAGCTTTTTGGACTTTTTCGACGAGATTATTTTTGTCGATCTTCAATAGTTTACAGAACTCAAGCGTATCGAATTGTTGCAACTGCCTTGGAATAATCATCAGATCATAGGTTGCTTGATTTTCGACGATCAATGTTCCATTTCGGTCATAAATAAACCCTCGTTCAGGGTATATATATTCTCGCAAAACAGAGTTTTGTAAGGACTGATCATCATAATCAGAGCTCAAGACTTGGAGGCTTAGAAGACGGATCAAAAAAATAATTCCGCTTCCTATGATAAGAATGTATAACAGGTTTTTTCTCATTGCTTATTCTTTCGCAACACAAACATAATTGCAATTAAAAATAACAATGTATATAGACTTCCAAAAATAAATTGTTGAATTCCCCATAGTGTTTTGGGCCAACTGGCTAAACCCAGTAGATAGTACACCAAGTGGTGAAGGAGAACCATATTTAAGCTGTAGGCAGACAAGGCAATGAATGGTGTTTGTTGCAAGCGAATGTTGACATAACCATGATTTTTACCAAAAACAGAAGTGATAATTGTTGGTCGAAGAAAAGCTGCGGTTACACATGCTGCAGCTTGAACACCCATAGTCGAGTGTAGTAGATCTGAATAAAGACCAAATAAAAATGCAATGACAAGAAAGACGGTTTGTTCAGCGTCAGTTGGGTAAAAAATTAAGAAAAGAAGTGTGATTTGAGGAACCAGTTGAACCCCCAAATTGAGCTGATCAAACACCATCACCTGTAAGATAGGCAGCAAAAGAAAATAGACGACA
The DNA here is from genome assembly GCA_002430545.1 of Flavobacteriaceae bacterium UBA5950. Classification (GTDB taxonomy): domain Bacteria; phylum Bacteroidota; class Bacteroidia; order Flavobacteriales; family Flavobacteriaceae; genus UBA724. Next base: position 52,787 of record DJCM01000002.1, on the reverse strand, counting down.
AAAGGGTATGAATTACTATTCATTTGTTGATTGTTGAATGCTTTTTACTTCTTCTTTTATGGGGTGGTCAATGGCAAAAACAGATCCCAAATTAGTCATGTCTTGAAAAAGAGAGACTTCGATATCGTAAAAACTTAGAGATTGATCGTCGATAAAATCTGAAATCATACCTATTGGAATGCCAGGGGGAAAAATGGTTGACATACCACCTGTTTGAATGGTATCGCCGAGGTTCAGGATGGCAGTTTTTGGCACATCAATCAAGTCCATTTTGGTAGGGTCATCTCCTGACCATGTTAAGCTTCCAAAGTGGTTGCTGTTTTTGAGCTTTGCATTGATTTGTAGATCTTTGTTTAAGATGGAGATCGCTTGTGAATATCGATTTTCGACAAACTGTACAACACCAACAATCCCTTTTGAAGTTACCAACCCCATTTCTTTTTCAACCCCAATATTTTTACCCCCTCTTAATGTAATATAGTTATAGCTATTGATAAAAGAATTTCGAATCACTTGTAGCCTCACAGTACTGTAGCTTAAAGTATCGGATGGCAATTTTTTTTCAGAAAGGAGTTGGTCTAAAAGAATTTGGTTTTCTTCAATGAGAAGCTCGTTGGTCTTTTTTAAGCTAACATATGATGAAAGGGAATAAACAATAGAATTTAGCTGCGTGCCAAAATAAAGGCCAGCATTTGCAATCAAACTTCGGTGGTAAGAACTTGATTGTTGTAATAGGAAAATACTCAATGAAATAAGTAGAACATAAACCAAGCCGTTACGGAATCGAATAATGGCATTGACAAGCTGCTGCATTGTTCAGCTATTTAACTAAGATTGTTTTGTATTGATCAATATTTTTTAGCGCAATTCCAGTTCCTCTTACAACTGCTCGCAATGGATCTTCGGCGATAAAAATAGGAAGATCTGTTTTTTGCGACAATCGCTTGTCTAGTCCTCGTAGCATCGACCCCCCACCAGCAAGATAAACACCAGTGTTGTAGATGTCTGCCGCGAGTTCTGGGGGTGTTTGAGATAGGGTTTCCATAACAGAGTCTTCAATTCGTATGATTGATTTATCGAGGGCTTTTGCAATTTCTCGATAAGAAATCACTGTTTCTTTTGGTTTTCCTGTCAGCAAGTCTCTTCCTTGAACAGTCATATCTTCTGGTGGGTTTTCCAACTCCTCAAGGGCAGATCCGATCAAAATTTTCACGCGCTCTGCTGTTCGTTCTCCTACATAGAGGTTGTGTTGCGTTCGCATATAGTAAATGATATCGTTTGTAAACACATCACCAGCCACTTTTACAGACTTATCGCATACAATACCAGAGAGGGCAATGACAGCAATTTCTGTTGTTCCTCCACCAATGTCGATAATCATGTTTCCTTTGGGCTGCATGATATTCACACCAATACCTATGGCTGCTGCCATGGGTTCATGAATAAGATATACCTCTTTTCCATTGACACGTTCTGCTGACTCACGCACAGCACGCATTTCAACTTCAGTGATTCCAGATGGAATACAGATGACCATGCGAAGAGCAGGAGTAAAAAATCGTTTTTTAAGTGTAGGAATATTTTTGATAAACATACTAATCATCTGTTCTGAGGCGTCAAAATCAGCAATAACACCATCTTTTAATGGGCGTATTGTTTTTATGTTTTCGTGGGTTTTTCCCTGCATCAGGGCTGCTTCATGTCCAACAGCGATGATTTTGTTTGTAACACGATCACGCGCAACAATAGATGGGCTATCGACCACTACATTTTCATTATGAATAATGAGTGTGTTTGCAGTACCCAAGTCAATTGCAATGTTTTCTGTTAAAAAATCGAAAAAACCCATAGTTCAATTATATTGTAATTATACGAAATTAATGTTTAAAGTGACGCACACCTGTCATCACCATCGGCATCTGATGAGCATTACAAAAATCTATACTCTGCTGATCTTTAATCGATCCTCCTGGTTGAATCACTGCTGTAATTCCTGCCTTATGAGCGATTTCAACACAATCAGGAAAAGGGAAAAATGCATCACTTGCCATGACAGCTCCTGTCAAATCAAACCCAAATGTTTCTGCTTTTTTAATCGCTTGTGATAGCGCATCAACTCTCGATGTTTGGCCTGTTCCGGAGGCAAGCAATTGTAAATCTTTGGCCAGCACAATAGTATTGGATTTAGTGTTTTTACAAATGTTCGAGGCAAACAGCATGTCCTCAATCTGCGCTGCAGTTGGCTTTGTAGTGGTAGCTGTCTGTAACATTTTTTCATGATCAATAATTTGATCCTTGTCTTGGACGATATATCCGTTGAGACAACTGCGAACCAACTTTACTGTGTGAGTGTTTGTTTTTTGAGTAAGTAAAATTCTGTTCTTCTTGTTCTTGAGAAGGGTAAGTGATTTCTCGTCAAAAGATGGCGCAATAACGACCTCACAAAACAATTCGTGAATTTGACGTGCTGTTTCAATATCAATTGGGCGGTTTGCAATTAAAATACCACCAAATGCAGAAATTGGATCGCCAGCAAGTGCTGCTGTATAGGCTTCACTAAGTATTTTTCTAGTGGCAACACCACAAGCGTTGTTGTGTTTGAGAATTGCAAAGGTAGGATCAGTTGATTCGTGGGCTTCCATCAAGCTCAAAGCAGCATCAATATCAAGAAGATTATTATATGATAATTCTTTGCCATTTAGCTTATCGAATAATTTCTCTAAATCACCAAAAAAATAGCCTTCCTGATGGGGGTTTTCACCATAGCGAAGTTGATGACCTTTCTGAACACTCAACTTTAGTGCAGAAGACCCATCATCAAAATAATTAAAAATGGCACTGTCATAATGAGATGACACATTGAACGAATGCTTGGCAAAATACTTCCTTTGTTCTAAGGTAAACGTCCCATTTTCATCCATCAGAATGGAGAGCAGATGTTTGTACTCAGATTTTGAAGCAATACAGACTACATGAGCTTGGTTTTTTGCAGCTGCACGAATCAACGCAATACCACCGACATCAATTTTTTCAATGATCTCTTGCTCGGTTCCTCCATGTGCTACAGTTTCTTCAAATGGATATAAGTCAACAATCACCACATCTATAGAAGGGATGTCATAGGTCGATAGTTCTTCAGCGTCTTTGCCATTGTCTCTGCGATTGAGAATTCCGCCAAATACCTTTGGGTGCAAGGTTTTAACGCGCCCACCTAAGATGGAGGGATAGTCTGTTATCGACTCGACTCGAACAACTTCGATGCCCAAAGAATAAATATAATCTGCTGTACCTCCTGTCGAATAGATTGTCACACCAAGCTGGTTGAGTTTTTTGACAATGGGTTCTAAACCATCTTTATCAAAAACCGAAATCAGAGCGGATGAAACGCGAATTGTATCTTGCATAAGCCCAAATAGGTTGCAAAAGTAGCAATTTTCAAGCGTAATTTAATCTCAGTAGCTTGATTAAAACAAATGCTTAGCAGCCAGGCGATTGACTTGGGTTAAAAAAGCTGCGTCTTTTTCTGTAAAAGCCTTTAATTGGTGGGAGTCGATATCGATCTGACCAATATTTTTATCATTGACAAATAATGGAATGACAATCTCAGATTTTACATCCAAACTGCAAGAAATATAATTGTCTTGTGCGTTCACATCATCGACAATAAAGTTTTTGTTGCTCAATGCAACTTGCCCACAAATCCCTTTGCCAAATGGAATATTTGTATGCTCTGTCGATTCGCCAACATAAGCGTGTAAAACCAGCTCTTTTTTTTCGGGGTGATGTAAATAATAACCCACCCAGTCGTAGCTTTCAATACGATCATAAAGAAGTTGACAGATCAATTGCAGTCCTTCTTTTTGATCGATACCTGAACTGATTTTCGCTTCGATTTTAGCAAATAACGAATCTGTTTTCATAAAAAAAACTGCCCCAAGAGGGGCAGTAGTGATCGATTTCGATTTACATCATCCCTGGCATGCCACCACCCATTGGAGGAGCAGCAGGTGCAGGAGCATCCTCTTTGATGTCGACCAGTGCACACTCGGTTGTGAGCACCATGCCAGCAACAGAGGCTGCATTTTCTAAAGCAACACGTGTGACTTTTTTAGGATCAATGATCCCAGCATCTTGCATATCTACATAAGTTTCCGATTTGGCATCGTAGCCAAAATTGGCTTTGCCTTCTTCAACTTTGGATACAACAACAGACCCCTCGCCACCAGCATTGGTTACGATTGTGCGTAAAGGTGCCTCGACAGCGTTAAAGACAATTTGATTTCCAGTTGCCTCGTCAGTGTTTTCAGCTTTAATTTTTTGAATCGATTTTCTTGCATTGAGCAAAGCAACACCTCCACCTGAAACGATACCTTCTTCAACAGCAGCGCGAGTGGCATGTAATGCATCATCAACACGATCCTTTTTTTCTTTCATTTCTACTTCAGAAGGAGCACCAACATAGAGAACAGCAACACCACCAGCCAATTTTGCTAGTCGCTCTTGTAGTTTCTCTTTGTCGTAATCGGAGGTTGTCGATTCAATTTGCGCTTTGATTTGGTTGATTCGCGCTTTGATTGCTTCTGCGTCTCCAGATCCATTTACGATGGTTGTATTGTCCTTATCAATGGTTACTTTTTCAGCAGTACCAAGCATTTCGATCGTGGTATTTTCAAGGTTGAAACCACGTTCTTCGGAAATGACAGTACCACCTGTAAGGATCGCAATATCTTCAAGCATTGCTTTTCTTC
>DJCM01000002.1:47489-47775 GCA_002430545.1 Flavobacteriaceae bacterium UBA5950 | reverse complement strand
AATATCTTCAAGCATTGCTTTTCGGCGATCGCCAAAACCAGGCGCTTTTACAGCTGCGATTTTGACTGTTCCTCTCAATTTATTGACAACAAGGGTGGCCAATGCTTCCCCATCAACATCCTCAGCCACAATAACGAGTGGTTTTCCTGTTTGTGCCACAGGCTCTAGGACAGGCAAGAGGTCTTTCATCGTCGAAATCTTTTTGTCAAACAAAAGTATATAAGGACTTTCTAAATCAGCTTCCATTTTCTCAGCGTTTGTGACGAAATATGGAGATAAATAACCT
>DJCM01000002.1:46830-47172 GCA_002430545.1 Flavobacteriaceae bacterium UBA5950 | reverse complement strand
TGCTTCTTCCACAGTGATAACACCCTCCTTGCCAACCTTTTCGAAGGCTTCTGTTATGAGTGTACCGATGGTTTCATCGTTATTTGCAGAGATGGATGCAACTTGTTTGATTTTTTCAGAAGAATCACCTACTTGTACAGCTTGCTTATCGAGGTCTTTTATAATGGCTTCAACAGCTTTGTCCACACCTCGTTTTAAATCCATAGGATTGGCGCCAGCAGCAACATTTTTAAGGCCTTCATGCACTATGGCTTGTGCCAAAATGGTGGCAGTTGTTGTACCATCACCAGCCAAGTCATTTGTTTTAGATGCAACTTCTTTGACCATTTGAGCACCCATGTT
>DJCM01000002.1:0-46565 GCA_002430545.1 Flavobacteriaceae bacterium UBA5950 | reverse complement strand
TTGACCATTTGAGCACCCATGTTTTCTAGGGCATCCTCTAGTTCAACTTCTTTTGCAACTGTGACCCCATCTTTCGTCACTTGAGGACCACCAAAGGATTTGTCGATGATTACGTTTCTTCCTTTTGGACCTAAGGTAACTTTTACAGCGTTGGCGAGAGCATCTACACCACGCTTGAGCCCCTCACGAGCCTGAACATCAAATTGAATATCTTTTGTCATTTTGTTTTATTTTATACAATTGCTATAACATCGCTTTCGCGCATGATTAAATAATCTGTTCCATCTAGTTTCAAATCTGTACCAGCATACTTTCCATAAAGAACTGTATCACCAACCTTGAGGGTCATCGACTCGTCTTTGGTTCCTGTTCCTACAGCTGCTACTGTTCCTTTTTGAGGTTTTTCTTTTGCTGTGTCTGGAATAATGATTCCCGATGCAGTTTTGGTCTCAGCTTCAAGTGGGATTATCACCACTCGATCAGCTAGAGGTTTTATATTTAATTTGCTCATAATCTAGTGTTATTTTTTTATTTCTTTTTGGCATGAACCATGCCAACTTAATATCGATTGATTTCATCTGTCATTTTGTGACATTATGGCATTTTGATGTTCTCGTCTGGATTATTGTTCAGGGATGTCTTCAGGAAATAATCCTGGCAACTCTTCAGGTATCTCTTCAGGATCAACCTCTTCAATTGCCTCATCACTCAACAAACTAGAGTCTTCGACTGTGTTTGGTCGTGAAATCATTGAGTTTGACAATAATATCAGAACCAAGAGTAAAGTAGCCAACACCCAAGTGCTTCGATCCAAAAAGTTTGTTGTGTTTTGTACACCACCAATTTGTTGTCCACCACCACCAAAAGATGAAGAAAGCCCACCTCCTTTAGGATTTTGAACCATGATGACAAGTACCAATAGAAACGATACAATAATAATGAGAGTGATAAAGATGGAAAATGTACTCATAAGAATGTTATTTCGACTCCTCTAATTTTATTTTTTTTATATAGATTGCAAATAAACTACTTTTTTCTGGATATTTCAAAGAGAGGATTTTGAAGGCTTTTTTTGCTTCATCATACTTTTTTTGTTTCCAGTACAAGTAAGCAAGTGTTTCTGTCATGATTTTATTTTTTGACAGTGTATTCTCTTTCGACAAGTCTTTTTTTGTGCCAGTCTTTTTCACAGCACCAATCTTTGGATTGCTGCTGACAAACTTGTCAATCCAGTCAAATTTTGAAGGTGTTTTGTTTTCGTTTTTCGTATTAACAACCTCTAGCCATTCCAAAAAGGAGTGCATATTACTCTCACTAGGCATTGTCACTTGTTCCTTACCACCTTCTATTCCTTGAGCCAAATGCTCTAAGTGTTGATACAAAACATTCCTTTGGGTCGTTTGAAGCGCACAAGAACGAAGAGCACTTTTATAGCCTTTTGCATTTGAGGATTTAAGAACCTCCAACTCCAGCAATCGTAAAGAGTTGAAATATGGATATTTCTTAATCATTTTTTTGATAGAAATTAGTGCTTCTTCAGCATTGGTTTTGGACAGATTGCTTAGCTCTTCAATGGTCTGTTCTTGGTTTACCATTTTGCGAGAGATTGGTTAAACACATCTTGCGTTATTCGCTCAAATATCTCATCATGAGCGTTTGATTTCACACTTTGAAGTTGCGCAGTGTCAGGGAAATCATAGAAGTGAGAAAATCTTTTTTCAAAATTATCCTCTTTGTTGTTGGTGTTCATATAACGAACATTGATCGTTACTGTGAGTCTGTTTTGTGCAGCTGTTTGCTGAGCAGTAGCAGTTGTTGGCGTCACACGATATTCTGTGATTTCTCCCTCATATATCAAATCTCCATTTGCCACTGTCAGTTCTAAATTCGTTTGATTGATCAACACCTCTTGCATGGCATTTGTAAAATCTCTATCAAGCCCTGGTTCAAAGGTAGAACCAATGGAGTTTGCTGCATCATTTACAAAAAGATTGACTTGAACAGTCTCAGCATTTTCAGGGATAGAGGCTCCAGTGAAGGAATAAAATTTGCATCCAAAGACAATAAAAACCAGACTGAATAAAAAGATTTTTTTCATTATAAATCGAGATCAAACTGTTTTATTTTTCGATACAGCGTACGCTCTGAAATTCCAAGTTCATAGGCTGCAGCCTTTCGTTTTCCATGATTGCGCTCAAGTGCTTTTTTGATCAGTTCGAGCTCTTTTTCAATCAAACTCAAAGTTTCTTCCTCCTCAATTTCTTCAGCATATTCAAACTTGTGCTCTGTCTTTGGCGTGTAGGGTTTTGGTTCGTTGGCAGAAGGCAATAAGCGTTCTGTTTGGTCTTGTTCGTTGCCATAAATTTTTTGAATCAACCCTTCATTCTCAGTGCGTACCTGGTCAGTGTTGGAGGAGTTCATCAACTCTAATGTCAGTTGTTTTAAATCATTCAAATCAGATTTCATGTCAAACAACACCTTGTATAAAATTTCACGTTCTGAGCTAAAATCACTTCCTTGATCTGACGAGGATGACACAACAGCTGGCAAACGCATATCATGATTGGGCAAGTATAAACTCAATGTATCTACCCCAATCGCGCGATCTTGTTCCAACACAGACAACTGCTCAGCCACATTGCGAAGTTGACGAATGTTCCCATGCCATTGTTGTCTTTCCAGAAGTTGTTGTGCTTGTTCGTCGAGTCGCACAGTGGGCATTTTGTATTTCTGCGCAAAATCTGCTGCAAACTTGCGAAAGAGTAAGTGAATATCACCATCTCTTTCTCGCAGTGGGGGAAGAACAATTTCAACTGTACTCAAGCGATAAAACAAATCTTCTCTAAATTTCCCCTGCTGGATGGCTTTGGGCATATTGAGATTGGTGGCTGCTACGATTCGTACATTGGTTTTTTGTACTGCCGAAGAACCAACCTTTAAAAACTCACCATTTTCTAATACCCTCAACAACCTGACTTGGGTGGTTAGAGGTAATTCGCCTACTTCATCAAGAAAAATAGTTCCACCATCGGCTTCTTCAAAATACCCACTTCTTGTCGAGGTGGCACCTGTAAACGCTCCTTTTTCGTGTCCAAATAGCTCGGAGTCGATGGTGCCTTCAGGTATCGCGCCACAGTTGACTGCTATAAACTTCCCATGTTTTCGAAGGGAAAGCTGATGAATTATTCGTGGAATACTTTCTTTACCAACCCCACTTTCACCAGTCACCAATACAGATATGTCAGTAGGCGAAACACGAATTGCCTTGCCAATTGCCCTGTTGAGTTGGGGATCATTTCCAATGATTTCAAAACGTTGTTTTATGGATTGAATTTTGTCCATACTTAAAGAGCTTTACCAATTAGAGTTGCAGACGTACAACTTTCGATTTTTACATTGACAAAATCACCAACAGCAAAGTTTTCTTTTGGGAAAACAACCACAGTGTTTTGTTGATTGCGACCACTCCAATGTTCACTTGATTTTTTGGATTCTTTTGCGATGAGAACCTCAACTGTTTTGCCAACAAACTGTTGTGTTCGATACAAACTATGTTGCTGTTGTTTTGCGACAACTTCTTGCAAACGAAGTTTTTTTACACTCTCGGGTATGTTGTCTTCAAGTTTTTTGGCAGCTGGTGTTCCTGGGCGTTCAGAATACATAAACATAAACCCAAAATCATATTTTACATAGTCCATCAAACTGAGTGTGTCTTGGTGATCTTCCTCGCTTTCGTTTGGAAAGCCACTAATCATATCTTGTGATATACCACAGTCTGGCAAAATCGTTCGAATGTGATCAATAAGTTCAATATAATCAGCTCTCGTATGCTGTCGATTCATTGCTTCCAACACACGATCGCTACCTGATTGAACAGGCAAATGGATGTAGTTGCAAATGTTTTTGTGTTTTTGCATCACATACAACACATCTAAAGTCATGTCTTGGGGGTTGGATGTGGAGAATCGAAATCGCATTTTTGGTTGTTCATTTGCAACCATATCGAGTAGCTTGTCAAAGGTGATTGCTGTTTTCTTTTGCAAATCAGATGCCTTTCGAAAATCTTTTTTGGGTCCACCACCATACCACAGGTAACTGTCAACGTTTTGCCCCAGTAGAGTAACTTCTTTATATCCTTTTTCTGCAAGATCATTGATCTCTTTTAGGATGCTTTTAGGGTCACGACTGCGCTCTCTACCGCGAGTTAAGGGAACCACACAGAAGCTACACATATTGTCACAACCACGTGTAATGGACACAAAGGCAGTTACACCATTGGATTGCAAACGAACGGGTCGTATATCGCCATATGTTTCTTCTTTGGAAAGGATCACATTGACAGCATCTCGACCCTCTTCAACTTCTTTGACCAAACTCGGAAGATCTTTATATGCATCAGGGCCAGCAACGAGGTCAACAATTTTTTCTTCTTCTAAAAATTTTGATTTCAAACGCTCAGCCATACAGCCCAATACCCCAACTTTTAGGTTTGGATTGCTTTTTTTGAGACTGTTGAATTGCTCCAATCGATTCCGAACAGTTTGCTCTGCTTTTTCTCGAATCGAACAAGTATTGACTAGGACCAAATCGGCATGTTTGAGATCATTCGTTGTTGAGTATCCAGCACCTGCTAGGATAGAAGTAACAATTTCACTGTCAGAAAAATTCATTTGACACCCATAACTCTCAATGTACATTTTTTTGCCATTTGCCTTAGGGTCATGGACATCAAGCACATCCCCATTATATAGATTCGGATTTTTCGGTTCTGTAGTTTTAGCGTGCAATGGAGTGTTTTAATAAATAAATGCAAGCAAAAATACAAAAATCCCGACATTTTGTCAGTAATTGTTCAAAAAGGGGTTCGACTACTTTTTAGTGAGGCAGTCGTTTTTTGAGTTTGCCATAGACAAAAGTGCCTAGGGTAGCAAAAAACAATAGCACTAAAACGGGTGTAAACCCTGCGCCCAAAAGAACAAAAATTGGTCCTGGACAAGCCCCTACCAGCGCCCAACCTAGTCCGAAAATAATGCCTCCATACAAGTTGCTTTTTAGCAATTTTGGCTTGTCTCCAATGTCATTGTATTGCCATAAAATGATTTTATTTTAAAGCGTTTGATGCTTTGCGTAATGATATCACCCAAGACAAGAGCCGACCTAATTATACCATACATATGAAAGGATTTGAATTGAAACATTTCATAGATGCGAAACCAAGAGGCAGCTTCAGACTTGAATAGCGTAATGCCAAACAGTATACCAATAAAAAAATAAGTCAGTGTTCTCATAATATAAAACGAATGAGGTAATGATTCATAATAATTCCCCCAATAAAAAATCCGATGACTGCAATCAACGAAGGGAGTCAAGGGCAACTGGCCCAACAGCTGGGTGCCGAGATGTACCCATCAAGCCATGAATAAATTGTGGGATGAGAGCAGCACAGAGCCCGTAGATAGGAGGAAGTCCTGCAATCATTGCATAGGCAAGACCTTGTTGAATAACAATGATTGCAATGGAAAGCTATGAAATCAGATTGCTAAACAAAGCTGATTTTTTATAGTTCAGTAGGTCGTTGTAAATCGGAAAAAGTCTTGCAATCACTGCGCAAAATTATACTATTTTGATGAATGAATCATGGCAAAAGACCACTAAAAATTGATCATTTTAAGAGAAAAATTTTGCATGTTCAAAAATAATTCTACTACTTTTGTTCCCACTTTCACTCTGATATATGGCAAAAAACCTAGTTATTGTAGAGTCTCCAGCCAAAGCAAAAACAATTGAAAAATACCTTGGCGCTGACTTCAAAGTTGTGTCCAGTTATGGTCATATTTCAGACCTTCCTGATAAAGAACTAGGGGTTGATGTCGAGCGCAATTTTATGCCAAAGTACACAGTGTCAAGTGATAAGAAAAAACTTGTATCAGAGTTAAAAACCCTTGCAAAAAAGTCAAACACTGTATGGCTTGCAAGTGATGAGGATCGAGAAGGAGAAGCGATTGCTTGGCATTTGTCGAATGTACTTGAGTTGCAAAAAGAAAACACAAAACGAATTGTTTTTAATGAAATCACAAAAACTGCGATCCAACACGCCATTGAACACCCCCGACAAATCGATCAAAACTTAGTCGATGCGCAACAAGCACGAAGGGTGTTAGATCGACTCGTGGGGTATGAGCTATCTCCAATCCTTTGGCGTAAAGTACAGGGTGGATTATCTGCTGGGCGTGTGCAATCGGTTACGCTTCGTTTGGTTGTTGAGCGAGAGCGTGAAATCGAAAATTTTGTTCCTAAAGAAACATTTAAAGTTCAGGCAAATTTCACCACAGCACAGGGGAGTGCCTTTACTGCCGAACTGTCTAAAACTTTTTCGAGTGAGCAAGAAGCGTTAGATTTCTTAAATCAAAATATTGAGGCTCAGTTTCATATCTATTCTATCGAAAAAAAGCCAGCCACAAAAGCGCCAGCAGCGCCTTTTACGACTTCAACTTTGCAACAAGAAGCATCGAGAAAGCTTGGGTTTTCTGTCAGTAGAACCATGCAAAATGCACAACGATTGTATGAAGCAGGTTTGATTACCTATATGCGAACTGACAGCGTAAACCTTTCAAAACAAGCCTTGGGACAGGCTGCTTCAGTAATTGAAAGCAACTATGGGAAACAATATGTACGAACCCATCAGTATGTCACAAAAAAGAAAGGAGCACAAGAAGCGCATGAAGCCATTCGTCCAACTGACTTGACTCGAATGGAAGCGAATTTAGAATATGATCAAAAGCGACTCTACGATTTGATTTGGAAGCGTACCTTGGCCTCACAGATGAGCTTGGCAAAACTCGAAAGGACAGTTGCCAAAATCGTTACAGACAATCATCCGCATGCATTTGTTGCACGAGGAGAAGTGGTTGTTTTTGATGGATTTTTAAAATTATATTTAGAGGGTGTTGATGACCCAGCAGATGAAGATCAGTCGCTGCTGCCAGCAATGAAAAAGGGTGAGCTTGCCCATGCCAAACAAATCGTTGCTACACAACGCTTCAGTCGACCTCCTTATCGTTATTCAGAGGCATCACTGGTCAAAAAATTGGAAGAGCTTGGCATTGGAAGACCATCAACCTATGCACCTACCATATCAACTGTTCTCAATCGTAAATATGTTGCCAAAGGCACACACGAAGGTGATCAGCGAACATACAAACAACTGCTACTCAAGGATAACAAACTGACAACTGAAAACAAATCTGAAAAAACAGGCTCGCAAAAAGGCAAACTTGTTCCGACAGATATTGGCTTTTTGGTCAACGACTTTTTGATCAACAACTTCAAGGAAATAGTTGATTATGGATTTACTGCAAGCATCGAACAGGATTTTGATCGAGTTGCAACAGGAAATTCTGAATGGAAGTCCATCATGAAGCAATTTTACTCTAATTTTCATCCAGTTGTAGAAGATGTAAAGAAAAACGCTACACGAGAAACAGGACAGCGAATTTTGGGAGCAGATCCAAAAACTGGTCGTCAATTAAGTGTTCGCCTTGGAAAATTTGGTCCAATGGCACAGGTAGGTACTGTTGACGATGAAGAAAAGCCATTTTTTGCTTCAATTCCAGATACACTTAGTTTAGGTAAAATTACTTTTGAAGAGGCTCTAGACTTGTTTAAACTGCCTGCAACGATTGGCGAATATGAGGGATTGCCTGTGCAAGCCAACAATGGTCGTTATGGGCCATATGTGCTTCACAACAAGTTATTTGTTTCTCTGCCAAAGGGCACAGACCCACTCACAGTGACGCTGGAACAAGCCATCGCTTGCATTGAACAAAAACGAAAAGACGATGCACCAATCGCAACCTATGAAGGTCAGGGTGTCACCAAAGGCAAGGGTCGATTTGGACCCTTTATCAAGTGGAATGGTTGGTTTATCAACGTATCAAAGCAATATGACTTTGATGATCTTTCAGATGAAAATATCGAAGAACTCATAGAAGCAAAGAAGAAAAAAGAAGCAGAGCGAGTTGTTCGTGTTTGGGAAGATGAGGGCATTCGAATCGAAAAAGAAAGGTGGGGGAGGCATAACCTCATCAAAGGAAAAACGAAGGTTGAGCTCAACAAAACAATAGACGCAGCCAATATGACCCTTGACCAAGCCAAAGAGATGTTGAGCAAAAAGAAGCCTTCAAAAAAGAAAAAAAAATAACAAATGGCGATTGAGTTTCTTATTCCTGTTTCTGAAGAAGTCTTATCACTTCGAACCACTTCAGAGCCACAGACATTGGGGAATAAAATTAAAATTCACACTGAAACAGGAGGTGTTCCGAGCTTCAAAAACAACAGAATTGCTATTGTCGGGGTTCAAGAAACAAGATCCATAGGTCAGCCCCATCAGCGCAAACAAAACCTAACAGGCATTCGCAAAGCCCTTTACAGCTTATATATTGGAAACTGGAGCAACAGTATCATCGATCTTGGAGATGTCCCCATTGGAGATAAGGAAAGTGACTCAATGAAGTTACTGCACGATATCGCCAAAGAAATGTATCAGCGCAACATACTGCTGATCGCTTTTGGAGGAAGCCAGGAAAATACCCTTGGCCTTTGTAGTGTGTATAACGAACTGGAGGTTTATTACAATTTAACATCGATAGATTATAAATTTGACTTTGGAGGCGATGGCAATCTCATTTCGCCAGATTCCTATATGTCAAAGCTCATTGCAAACCGACCCAATTATATGTCGAATTTCTGTAGCATGGGGTATCAGAGTTATATGGTAGCTCAAGACGAAATTGACCTCATGGAGCGTTTGTATTTTGAGTCCTTTCGCCTTGGTGCATTGACGCCCGACCTCAGAGTTGTAGAACCCCTGATGCGTGACTCTGATATCGTTTCAATGGACATGACATCAGTCAAATCCAACGAGCTTCAAGGTGGATTGACACAAGTTAATGGATTTACAGCACAACAATTTTGTGCATTGGGGCGTTATGTTGGTATCAGCGATAAGGTTCGATTTGTAGGGATACAGAATATTCCAGACACCAGTGCCGCTGCGAATTTGACAGCTCAAACAATGTGGTATATCATAGAGGGGATGCATTTTAGAGTGAATGAATATCCTTTTTCAACAAAGGAAAATTGTGTAAAGTATGTCGTCTCGTGTGATAATCAAGAGTTGGTTTTTTATCAAAGTTCGGTGAGTAAACGCTGGTGGTTGGAAGTACAAGCAGAACAGGACTCTAATCAGCAAATCATGCTGATTTCATGCGCTGAAAATGATTTTTATACAGCAGAAAAAGGGGTTGTTCCTGAGCGTTGGTGGAAGGCCATTCGACGTAGTATAATTTAAAATGTATATTTTTGCCAACAGTATTGTTTATAAATATCTTAATTTCGCATACGTAATGAGAAGCAGAACTACATTACTTGCTTTATTAATTTTGATCTTGAGTTGTGGAAAACGCGATCAGGGAGAGTTAATTGGAGTTAAGACAAAAAAGTTTATCAAGGTAAACCCACATGGGATGGTTGAAATCCCTGGTGGATCCTTTATTATGGGTTCTTCCGACGAGGATATGATTGATGCGCAAAACGATATCACTCGAACAATGACTGTACGAACCTTCTACATGGACGAAACCGAAATCACCAATCGTGAGTATATGCAGTTTATCGAATGGGTGAAAGACTCAATCGTGAGAACCAAACTCGCAGAAAAAGCAGTTTATGTAGCCTTGGGAGTTACGCAAGACAACACTAAGGATTTTAAAAATTCAGAGCAAAGCTGGTCAGAGTTTAATGATCAGTCAGAATCTAATGACAATGTAAACACCTATGATGTAGGTGAAATTAAAATGCCCAACCTAGATGACCTTTCAGATGAAAACGAAAACTTCAGCAGTCCAGAAGATTTCTATACTGCCGAAAAAGGAGAAATACTCACATATTTCCCTGCCATAGCCAACTATGTTGGTGTTGAAGAATCTGATGGTGACGCTGGCGAAGAATTTAGTGGACTCAACGGATATCAATTACTTATTCGATACAGAGCCGAAAACCCTATCGTTTTGTGGTTGAGAGATAGAAATAAGCCTGACAGCCAATTTCACAACTATCTCCCCTTAGATAGAGATACTGATATTTTTTGGGAGAGAGAAGATTATCCAGACATCCACTATGCAGAAGTGATGGAAGATGAGGTATATCTTCCCGAAGAAGAATGGTATAATGGCGTTCGATCTATTGACACCAAAATATTGGTTTATCGCTATTCAGAATTAAAGACGGATAGTTTGGTCAATGATATGAAGAATCCAAACTTAGTAGATAACATCAATCGTTCTGATTATCTCGTTCACGACGCTGTTCGCATTTATCCTGATACAACAGTTTGGATCAAAGACTTTAAGTACAGTTACAACGAACCAATGTTTAACGAATATTTTTGGCATCCTGCTTATGCTGATTATCCTTTAGTGGGTATCAGTTGGAAGCAGGCAAAAGCATTTGCGAATTGGAGAACAAAATACAGGAATGATTATTTGAGAGGAGAAAAAAATAAAACAACAGTAGGTCAGTTTCGACTGCCAACTGAAGGAGAATGGGAATATGCTGCTCGTGGTGGTAAGCAATCTGCAATTTACCCTTGGGGTGGGCCTTATTTGGTCGACAATCGTGGGGATTTTCTTGCAAACTTTAAACCCAAACGAGGCGATTACTCAGCTGATAACATCGTTTACACTGCTGAGGTAGATTCCTATGAACCAAATGATTTTGGACTGTACAATATGTCTGGAAATGTAGCTGAATGGACCTCATCACCTTATTATAATGAGAGTTACGAGTTCAACACAACTTTTAACCCCGACGTGTATATGCCAGGGAATGAAAGAAAAGTAGTGCGAGGAGGCTCATGGAAAGATGTAGCCTACTTCTTAAAAGTTGGAAGTAGAGATTACGAATATGCCGACAGTGCAAAGAGTTATATTGGGTTGCGTTTAGTACGTGACTATTTAGGATCAAACAGTAGATAATTTAAATAGGAATGAAGAAAAAGTTTTTTATACCGGAAAAATACTTAGAATTAATTTTTGGACTAGGGGCATCAGTCGTTATTATTGGAGCACTTTTGAAAATTACACACAAGGATTTTGTATTTAGTGGAAACACATGGCTAACAGCTGGACTTATAACTGAGGCAGTGATTTTTATGATTGCAGGTCTTAGAGGCTATACTGTCACAACCGAGGATGATGATCCTGATGAAGTAAGCCCAGAGGCTGCAATCTCTGACGTTTCTAAAGAAGTAGATGCGCTGAAAGAAGCCTTTGTATCTGCCACCAACCAAATACAAAATTTGACAGGAAGTTTACAAGCTGCTACAATCGCAGCAGCAACAATTAAGATTCCCGAAAATTTTCAAGTCAACGTAGATGAGCTAAACAATCGCCTTGCTTCGGCTAGTGTTTCTGTTTCGCAAGTACAGGACGTGTATAGCAATATTGAAAAAAGCTTGGATGGACAGCCTGACGCACACAGAGACGTTGTTTCTGCAAGTGATAAGCTTGTTGTGCAACTAGAAGAAATGAACTCTCTTGTGAAGCAGCTAAACGAAAAGTACTCTGCGATTTCTAAAGCAATGGGTAATTAAATAATATTTGTCGACAACTAATGGCAGCAGGAAAACAAGATTCTAGACAAAAAATGATAAACATGATGTACCTCGTGTTTATCGCCATGTTGGCTTTGAATATTAGTAAGGAGGTACTCGCCACTTTGGGTATTTTGAATGATGAGATAGAAAATTCGATAAAATCCAAAAGTGAAAAAAGTGAAGAACTTTATAGCTTGTTTAAGCAAAATGCAGAGAACCCAAGCTATTCATTTGCGAAAGAGTGGGCTCCTATCATTAAAGACGCCACCTTCGAATACTATTCATTTATCCAGGGAATAAAAGATACGTTATTACTAGATAAAGACGGGAAAAATAAATATAAGAAGGATATCCTAATCAAAGACGGCCCGAACAAATCAGATACCCTACGCATTACAAATTATCAGACGATGGACAAATCGCTCGATCTTGATGATATGTTTTTTGAAGGTAACAACTACGATAGCTTGGGTGTTGTGTTCGTTGATAAATTCAAATCATATTCTTCTTTGATAAGTTCTATTATCGATTCTATTGCCTTGCAAGAAAGTCGATTGACTGTCAAAAGAACACCACACGATTTTTCAATCAGTAAAGATCTGTTGAGCAGAAGTTTTACTTTTCAGGACTCTGTTGTGAACTCAGAAGGTACGGTCCAACCATATCTTGATTACAACTACAAAGGCTTTCCGAAAATTGCTTCTCTCTCTAAACTCACAAAGCTACAATCTGATGTTCGTGAATTAGAACTTCAATTGGTGGATGCGTTTAACACGAAAATCTTAAGTGATGGTAGTGCTGTAAACATCAACACCTCGAAGTCGCTATTGAACGCAAAATCAACTTATTTCGTTGGTGAGCGCATCAATGATGCCAAGATACTCATTGGCCGAATTGCAAGTGACTTCCAACCCGACTCGGTTTCGATTAAAATCGATAATCGCCAATTGCGACAGGGTAGAGACTTTACGATCGAAGATGGTGCTATCAACCTCAATTTGATCTTCAGTTCTGGTGGAGAAAAGAAAATTACAGGTGATTTATTTTTCTCTGACGCTGATGGAAATCTTGAGCCAATCCCTGTTGAACAAACCTTAGTTGTGAATAATCGTACTGACTTTTTCATCGAGATTCCAAGAATGAATGTGTTGTATCGTGGATTACCAAACGAAGTTCGTGTTATTGATCCTGAGATTCAACAGAGTAATATGACACTACGATCTGGCTCTGCAGATATTATTCTTGGGTCTAGCAGCACTTTTGAGATCATACCCAAAAGCAATGTGAAAAGTGTAAAAGTTACTGTGGGAGATCGATCGAATGCAAGAGTAACAAAAGAAAAAACATTTAGAGTAAAAGACCTACCTGAGATGGAAAGTTCTTTATTCTACAACAATAATTTTTACACGAGCTCTACTGGCGTTAGTAAAAGAGGCCTTCAAAGAGGAAGATTGACAGCCAAAATTCCTGATGATTTTGATTATGAACTCACAATAGAAGTAGTTAGCTTTACATTCCAAATTGGAAGTTCAGCAGCAAGAGAAATCAAAGGTGATAGATTAAATGATTTGTTCGCAGTTATTGAAGCTCAGCCAAAGGGAGCACGAGCCTTCTTTGATAATGTGATTTCTAGGGCGTACTTTAATTCTGGTGGTAACAGACGATATGTAGAAAATGTAAAGGTTAAAGATTTCAACATTAAACTCAGATAACGCCATGCATAAGTTCATTTACATACTTGCTTGCTTGCTAGTTACTGCTTCCTATGGGCAGTTCAACTTGTTGAATGCTTCATCCCCCGATGAAGTTGGTAAAAAGACTGAAAAGCAACAAGAACTGGACTACAATGAACCCTTAGTTTATCCTTATGTCGATGACAAAGATATGCTCTGGAGCAAAGTTGTGTATGAGTATATTGATGGTTATGAGCAGTTTAATTACCCATTATTTTTCCCAACAAAAGATTCTGAGTTTTCCGCAGATCGTAAATCACTTTGGCGTGTCCTTAGAGAGTATTTATATGAAAGTGAGGACTCAATAACGATATATCATCCTGATTACAGAAATTTCAACCTAAAGTTAGATTACAATATTAGAGAACCTAAACCCGCTGAAATTGTTGGAGACGTTCCATATTTGGTAAACACTCCTAATCCTGACCAACCTACAGATTGGAATTTTGATGGCATCAAGGGTGGCGAAGATGATTTTGAATATTTATCTTCTGAAAATATTGTTGGCTACAATTTAAAAGGGGTTTGGTATTTTGATAAAAAATATGGTGAGCTACGCTATCGTTTAATCGGAATTCAGCCCGTTGGTTACCCTGCATTCGATTTAGGTGATGCCCAAATTAGAGCTGAGCAAGAAAATTCACCTTTAAAACCCGCACCTTTTTTCTGGATTTGGTATAAAGATATACGTGAGGTTTTACACAAGCACTATGTCTTTAGTGACAGAAACAATGCCAAGCGAATTACTTTCGATCAACTCCTTCTTTCGCGTAAGTTTCATACATATTTGTACCGAATTGATAATGTGATGAATGATCGTGATTTACTGAATACGCCATATATCACTGATGACCCTTATCTGAGAATCACAGAATCACAAAGACTCAAAGAAATTATTCGAAACTTTGAACATGATATGTGGAGCAACTAGTTGCCTACAATCATCTCTCTTTACTTCTCATGCATCTAATTTTCTAAAGTGATCGACTATATTGTTGTTGGACTTGGATTATCAGGAATTTCCTTTTGCCATCAACTCCAAAAACAGCAGCATTCATTTGTCGTCATTGACAACGGAAAACAATCTGCTAGTCGTGTTGGACGGGTTTATTCAATCCCATTGCCCTCAAGCGCACCAAACCGGCATGGATGGGCCATCAACTGATGTCAAACTCGATGCCGACCTACAAGGCATTAGAAATAGAGCTTGGCGTTCGCCTTATTCATCATGCCTCGATTTTGAAAATCATTCATCAAAAGGCGGGTATCAATGACTGGCACCAATCAAGTGTGAAAGACGATTGCAAACCATATATGAATCCAAACATACAGCAAAATAGAAATCCTGGCATTCGTACAGCACTTGGTTTTGGCAAGGTGACCAACACAGGTTGGGTGGATACTGCATTGCTTGTTGATGAGTTCACAACACATATGAAGAGCAAGGAAAAGTTGATGCAAGCAACTTTTGAAGCTAATGACTTGCAAATAGACGACAACTGTGTTCGCTATAGAGATATCAAAGCCAAACACATCGTTTTTACCCAGGGTGTTGGAGGACTGACACACAATCCATGGTTCTCACAAGTTCCACTGCAGCAAACAAAGGGAGAATTGATGATTATTGAGAGTCAAGATTTGCATGAAAAAAGCATCATTAAAGGAGGTGTATTTATGATACCCATTGGAAATCATAGATATCGAGTAGGTTCGACCTACAATTGGAAAGATCAAAACGAAGAGCCAACACAGAAAGCGCAACTAAGGCTACAACAACAGTTGGAAAAAATGATTCAAGTTCCCTATCAAATTGTGAGTCATTCTGCAGGCTTTCGCCCCACCATACCAGACAGAAAACCTGTTATAGGGGTTCATCCACAATTTTCACAACTCGCCATCTTCAATGGTATGGGTTCTCGAGGGGTATTACAAGCCCCTTTTTGCGCTAGATCTCTCTATGATTATATCGAAAAAGGGACTCCTATACCTTCTGAAATCAGTTTGCATAGGTTTAAAAAATAGAATTTTAGCCCAAAATCGAGAAATTAAAAGTGTTGAGATACATTTTTCTCGATTTTTTCTGAACAAAAAAGAAAGACTCTTTTTTGATGCAATTGAAGATTATATTTTATAATCAAAATAATCATAAAATACTCATAATCAATTAGATACATATATTTTTTTTATCATTTTAATGATTTTGGTTGATCTGTTGGCAATCATTTAAAAAATATCAACCTTATAAAAAAAGGGGTTTTCTTTCGATAATTTGTTAACTAAAGGGGTAATATGAGAAAATTTACGTATTTTAGATACAAATTATTAATCATGGCTTATTCATTTGAAAATAGTAAAGGAAAAACGTATTACTTACACACCAAAGATGTAACTCTTAAGGGTGGTAGAAACCAAACAATTTATTACTTCGCAAAAGATCAACGCAGCAATGCATGTGATTTACCAGCTGGTAAGAAAGTTGTTGAAAACGAAAGAACAGGACTTCCTTTTGTAAAGTCTGTTTAAATAATACGTTTGACAAAAACAAAACCCCGAGTAATCGGGGTTTTTTTATAAATAGTTTTTTGATTGCTATCGTTTGTACAAGATGCTTGCCACGATTCCAGTAATAGCGTAAGTTATTACCCAAAAAATGCCATCAATCAATTGCCCTATTGCAGTGGTTCGCAGTTCTGTTCCATACATGACAAGTCCAATTCCAGCTCCAAAAAAGAGCCCAATCAATACGCCGAATCGAATGCCAATAGGAACGCTGTAGGAATCCTTATCCCATCCTTCATAAATGGAAGAAAATACATAGGCCATAATGATACAGACTAGGGAAAGAGGTAGAAGTAACATATCTACCCCATTCGAAACGTCGGGTAACATTTGACTTTCGAAAAAGTCTGCAGCGAGATAAGAATAAAAAATCCAAGGTAAAAAGTAAATCGGTACAAAATTTGCGAAAGTTGAGATGATTCTATTTTTACTAAACATGATATTAAGAATTTGGTTAAACAGTACTGATATAATAAATCTATTGACCTATGAAATAGGCCATAATGAAATATGGGTGCTATCTTTGTATCAACTATGATGATTCGTACAGAATTTGTTCCCAAAGGTGGGGAGATGGAAATTTCCTTGTTCAATACCATTTGGACAGCACCTAGCAACATCGCTTTGGTGAAATACTGGGGAAAAAAAGAGTTACAAATCCCTTGCAATCCCTCTGTTAGTTTTACGCTCGATCAATGTCGCACAATAACCACTGTTCGATTTGAAAAACAACTTGATGCACAAGATGATGTTGCATTTACAATTCAATATGATGGAAAACCTGCGCCTTCATTTGAATCCAAAATCAAAACATTTATCGATAGGATACTGCCATATGCTCCTTATCTAAAGCAGTATAGCCTTACAATCGATACATCAAATTCTTTTCCCCACAGTAGTGGAATTGCTTCGTCTGCATCTGCTATGGCTGCGCTAGCTGCTGCGATCATGGATTTTGAAAAGCAGCTCTTCCCTTTAATGACAAATAATCATCAAACGAAAAAATGCTCCTTTCTAGCTCGATTGGGGTCGGGGAGTGCAGCGCGAAGCGTTGAAGGGCCAGTTGTGCTTTGGGGAGAACACGCCAACACTCCTGAAAGCAGCAATTTATTTGGAGTTCGATGGATCAAAGGGGCAGAGGTGTTTAATACCTTCAGAGACACCATCCTTTTGGTGGACAAGGGCGAGAAAGAAGTGAGCAGCACAGTGGGGCATAACCTTATGCACAATCATCCCTTTGCTGAAAGACGTTTTTCGCAAGCAGAAAAAAACTACCAAGCATTGCTTGGTGTTTTACAAAATGGGGACATGAGTGGCTTTACCAACATTGTAGAGCAAGAAGCATTGAGCTTACATGCCATGATGTTGACCTCTTCTCCATCATATATTTTGATGCATCCCAACACATTGGAAATCATTCAAAGGGTGCGAAATTTTAGAAACAAAACTGATTTTAACCTGACTTTTACTCTCGATGCTGGGGCCAATGTTCATTTGCTCTATCCTGAAGATCAATCAAAACACATCGTTGAATTTATTGAATCTGACTTAGGTCAGTTTTGTCAAAACAAGGAATTGATTCACGATCGGGTTGGAATGGGACTAAAAAAAGCGTAGTTTTATCATATGAAAGGGCCATTGTTTTACGCCAAAATTTTACTCTTTGGAGAGTACGGAATCATCAAAGATGCCAAAGGCCTATCCATACCTTACAACTTTTACAAAGGAGCCCTCAAAATTTCCAATACAAAAACTAATTCGGCAAAAGCTTCTAATCAGAAGCTAACTGAATTTGCTGATTACCTTGAAAACTTAGACAGCAAATTGGTGTCTTTCAACTCCGAGCAATTTCGTCTGGATTTGAGCAGAGGATTATACTTTGATAGTAGTATTCCACAAGGCTATGGTATTGGCAGCAGTGGTGCATTGGTTGCAGCGATTTATGATCGTTATGCCAACAACAAAATCACAATTTTGGAAAACCTTACACGTGATAAGCTGTTGAAACTCAAACAGATTTTTGGACTGATGGAGTCTTTTTTCCATGGGCAGTCTTCAGGTTTAGACCCACTAAACAGTTTTTTGAGTTTGCCCATTCTCATTCATTCCAAAGATGTTTTAGAAGCTACAGGAATTCCATCGCAGTCGCAAGCTGGAAAAGGTGCTGTGTTTTTACTCGACAGTGGAACGATGGGAGAAACTGCCCCGATGGTCAATATCTTTATGCAAAATATGGAGTCAGCTTCATTTCGTAAAATGGTCAAAGAAAAGTTTATCTCATACTCTGATAATTGCGTTGAACACTTTTTAAATGGAGATATCAAATCTTTATTTGGTGATTTGAAGAGGCTTTCCAATACTGTTCTAACTCATTTTAAACCCATGATTCCAAAACAGTTTCACGATTTATGGAAATCAGGTATTGATACCAATGCTTATTATCTCAAACTATGTGGATCGGGTGGTGGTGGATACATTCTTGGCTTCACTGAAGATATTTCCAAGGCAAGAGATGTATTGAAAGATCATCGTTTGGAAGTGGTATATACCTTCTAATTTTTTTGCTATGCCCACTAGAAAAGGCATAATTCTAAAATCAATAAGCTTGCTATCGTTGGTAAGAGGTCAAAATCTTATTGTTTTGGTCATTGCTCAACTCCTCTCAGCTGCTTTTATTTTTTCATCTGCCACAAGTCCTAGAGAAACACTTTTGGACATCAATCTTTGGTTGATTGTTTGTGCAACCCTGCTTTCTGTTGCAGCTGGCTATATCATCAATGCATTTTTTGATCAAGAAAAAGATTTGATTAATCGACCACAAAAAACCCTGTTGGAAACAAACATATCTATACGATCAAAAATGATTGGGTATATATTCTTGAATGGGACTGCTGTGTTGGTGGCAAGCAGTGTTTCGCAAAGGTCTGCTTTGTTCTTTTGCGCATACATCGCTTCTATGGCGTTTTACTCTGCTTTTTTGAAGAGATATTTGTTCATTGGAAATATTGGTTCTGCACTGCTAACAGTACTTCCATTTTTTGCCATAACTGTCTATTTCAAGAACTTTTCAATCGAAATGTTTACTCTCGCCTCATATCTATTGTTGCTCATCTCTATCAAAGAATTGCTTAAAGACTTCTGTAATATCAAGGGGGATTTATCAAACAATTATAAAACCATACCCACTGTTTATGGCGAAAACAGAGCCAAACGACTCATTTCCCTTTTGGTCGTTTTTTGTTTTGGTGTTTTTATCTTGTTGTATTTCTTTTTTTCCTTACAAAGTATGGTCTATTATTTTCTGGCAAGCTTAGGTTTTCTTGTGTTCTTTACAGTATTGTTGTGGGTATCCTCAAAACCGAAACAATTGGTATTGCTGTTGTTTGGCATAAAAGCACTTATCGTACTTGGAATCATCTGCTTACCATTGTTGAAAATCCCAATATAGTTATCATACCTTTGCCAAATAATGAGAAGAAAAAAACCAACTGCGAAGAAATCAACCTCCTCGAACACAACTCGACTCAATAAATATATCGCTCACGCTGGTATTTGCTCTCGTAGAGAGGCCGACATGCATATCAGTTTGGGTGTGGTGAAGGTCAATAATAAAGTTATGACTGAGCTTGGTTACCAGGTCAAGGAAGGTGATGTTGTTCATTTTGATGGCAAACGCATAACCCCAGAGAAAAAGGCCTATGTGCTTTTGAACAAACCAAAAGGATTTATCACAACAACAAAAGATGAAAAAGGTCGAAAAACTGTAATGGATTTGATTGCAAAATCTACCTCATCGAGGGTTGTGCCAGTTGGGCGTTTAGATCGCCCTACAACAGGCTTACTCCTCTTTACTAACGATGGAGATTTGGCAAAAAAACTCACACACCCTTCTTCGATGGTGAAAAAGCTTTATCACGTGGTGCTTTCCAAAAGTTTAAAACCACATGATTTGGCACAGATTCGGCGGGGACTTACTCTCGACGATGGCCCTGTTCAAGTAGATGAGGTCAGCTATGTCAAAGGTGCGAGCAAAAGAGAAATTGGATTGGAAATACACTCGGGGCGCAACATGATCGTGAGGCGTATATTTGAGCATATGGGATATGAAGTCATATCGCTTGATCGTGTTGTTTTTGCAGGTCTAACCAAAAAAGATCTTGCAAGAGGCACTTGGCGTCACCTGTCGAAACAAGAAATAGATTATTTGAAAATGTTATAAAAAAACTCCGAGTTTGATAAAACTCGGAGTTTGTGGTACCTCCAGGAATCGAACCAGGGACACAAGGATTTTCAGTCCTTTGCTCTACCAACTGAGCTAAGGTACCATGCACTTTGGCAGATGCAAATATAAAACCCTTTATAGAATTGACAAGGGACTATTGAAAATTGAAGTACATTAGCACCAACAAAGTATCGTTTTGAACCTCACAATAGATATAGGAAACACAAACACCAAGCTCGGATTTTTTGAAGGTTTGGAGTTGAAATTTACAGAGAAGTATAGAACCAACGAACACATCGAATGGAAATCGATTGTCTCGACAAATAAAGTCTCCCATGCCATTGTTTCACAGGTTGGAAATCAACAGTTAGCACTAGATGACCTCTACGCCAACACCCAATGTTTGGAGGTGCATCATCAGCTTCAACTCCCATTTAAATCTGTATATGCGCCTTTTACGAATTTGGGGATTGATCGAGTTGTGGGATTGGCAGCTGCAACATACTTGTTTCCCAAAACAAATGCCCTGATTATCGATGCAGGGACTTGTATCACCTATGATTTTATCACTGTAAGTGCAAATCATCTTGGAGGTATCATCAGCCCTGGTCTCGCCATGAGATATCAAGCCATGCACAAAAACACGCATCAATTGCCAAACTTAGAGATACAGCAGCCCGCTGCATTTCCACCTACAAATACCAATGAAGCCATACATTATGGGGTTATCTCTGGTGTGACAGCTGAAATAGAGGCATTTATCAGTAGATTTGAGACTCATACACCAAATTTTATGACAATTTTAACAGGTGGAGACGCTGGTTTCTTGTCTAAACGAGTAAAAAATAGCATCTTAGCGAACGCAAATTTTTTAGCATTTGGTTTAAATCTTTTGCTCGAAACGAATAAGTCATAAATGACTCGCTATTTTATCATCACATTCCTTTTTATTACACCTCTTTTGTCTGCTCAAAAGGGTACATTATCCCCTTACTCTTTTTATGGTTTGGGAGAGCCATTGTTTGAAGGAACCATAGACCAAAGATCTATGGGTGGTTTGGTCGCACATGTCGATAGTGTTCACTTTAACATCTCGTCGCCTGCATCGTTGGCAGATCTAAAACTTGTCAATTACGCAGTAGGGGCAAATCATTCAAGCCGAAAATTTAGTTCTGAAGACAATTCTACGAATAATGTCACTGCTGGGATTGATTATATGTCAGTAGCCATTCCAACCAAATACTTTGGATTTGGATTTGGTTTAATTCCCAAAACGGCAGTTGGTTATCGATTGAGTGTTGATGATCAAGTTGATGGCGTGAACACTAATTCGAATTATGAAGGAAGTGGAGGAATCAACCAAGTTTTCTTTTCATTGGGCTTCTCTCCGATAAAAAATGCAGGAATCGGACTGGCGGTACATTATAATTTTGGGTCAATCTCACGATTTCATACCCGTCAAGACGAAGGCATTGATTTGCTCTCACAATTGGCCAGTGAATCTGAAATAAGAGGAGTTGAGATGAATCTTTCATCATATTATAAGATTGATCTTTCAAATCGTCTTCAGATGCAATTGCACTATGCATATCAACCTAGTGCGGACCTAGAATCTTTCAATTCTCGAACGATATCAACATTTACATCACTTGGCGAATCACGTGATTTTCAAGATGTAAACCTCTCCAACGATGGCCTCGATGAAACGATCAGTAGATTACCATCCAAACAAACATTTGGGGGAGGGATTGGCGAGCCTAAAAAATGGTTTATTGGAGGGCAATGGTCCTCATCAGAAGAGTCTATCGATAATGCATTTTACTCGACAGGATCTGTTCGATATGAACCTGCTACAAAATTATCACTCGGGGGGTATTTTATTCCTGAATATGACTCTTTTTCGTCTTATTGGAAACGCATTGTTTTTCGCGCTGGTTTTGTATCATCCAAAACGGGAATGATTTTAAATGACAAAGCAATCGTTAATACTGGCATAACTTTTGGGGTTGGACTCCCAGTTGCTGGTTTTTCAAATTTGAACATCGGAATCGAATTTGGAAAATTAGGTGCTGATGGCGAAACCCATATTCAAGAAAATTATTTCAACACACGCATTGGGTTTTCGCTCAATGATCGTTGGTTTATCAAACGTAAATACAATTAAAATGAAAAAATTTACTTTAATAATATTACTCACTTATTCATTTGGAACACTATCTGCACAATCCCCAGCAGATTGTCCAGCCAACCTCAGCATTTTTGCCGAGTTTGCAAAAGTCAAAAATTACGATTCAGCCTATACACCTTGGCTCGAAGTAAAAACCCATTGCCCAGAGTTGAACGAGGCGACATATATTTATGGAGAACGCATCCTCAACCACAAAATCAAAAACACTGAGGATAACGCAGAGTTCAAAACAATGTTGGCGTCTCTCTACGACGATTGGCTAAAATATTTCCCTACAGACAGAAGAGGAAAATCGCAACAAGGGAAAATTTTGGCTGCTAAAGCACAGTCTATGTTTGAGCATGAAACAGCTCCGTTAGCAGAGATATATGCAATTTTTGACCAGGCGTACTTATCTGATGTTGAGAGTTTTAACAATCCAAAAGCACTCTACAATTACTTTAAGACTTTATACACCATGTATAAAAACGGAGAAGACAATGTGACCATGGATGTTTTGTTTTCAAAGTTTGAGGATGTATCTGAAAAATTTAATATTGAAAATCAAAAACTCTCCAAAACACTTGATCGAATCATAAAAAAGGAAGATGCTGGCGAAAGCTTGACCTCGAGAGATAAACGAAGTAAACGCGTTGCTGAGATCAATTCACGCGCCAATTCAACTTATGCCAACAATCTAGATGCCATGATTTCGCAAGAAGCGTCATGTGAAAACCTGATTCCATTGTATCGATCAAACTTTGATGAAAACAAATCGGATGAGAAATGGCTCAAGCGTGCAGCAAGTCGTATGGATGCCAAAGAGTGTTCAGACGACCAATTGTTTGTTGAGCTTGTCGAAGCTCTTCACAGCCTAAGCCCCTCTGCAGATTCTGCTTATTATTTGGGTATCTTAAAGGATAAGGCTGGAAACACAACTGAAGCAATTACCTTCTATGAGGAGTCCCTCAAACTAGAAACAGATACTTACAGAAAGGCAGAAATAATGTACAAAATCGCTTCAAAACTCAAGAAAAGAGGTTTGAAAAGCCAAGCGAGAAAATATGCAAACCAAGCCTTGTCGAACAAACCATCGATGGGTAAAGCATATATTTTGATAGCAGGTTTGTATGCCGATAGTGCCAATGACTGTGGGAACAATCAGTTTGAAAAACAAGCAGTATATTGGTTGGCAGCCCAAACGGCACGTCGAGCAGTTTCTGTTGATCCATCCTTAAAGAAAACATCCCAAAAACTCGAAGCGAGTTATAGTGGACGAGCACCTTCCAAAACCGATATCTTTACACAAGGAAAGGCTGGTGAGGTGATCACGTTTGACTGTTGGATTCGATCATCTGTTACTGTTCCCAACTTATAAGCACATGACTACCGGGAGGTATCTTGTTCTTTTGGTTGCAGTGATGTTTGCAAGTTGCACAGATCAGTTTTCAGCTGTGCAACAGATGAATAAATTTGATGAGATACCAGTTGGTATTACAGAAGATCTCCACTTGATTTACTCTGACTCTGCTCGCAAAGAAGCAGAGCTCATTGCCCCTGTAAATATTGATTTTACAAATCAAAAATTTCCTTATTCGGAGTTCCCTGAGGGGTTAGATGCCACTTTGTATGGAGATCGAGGTGAAATCACTTTTATTCGATCGGATTATGGGATCTATTATCCCAAAACAGAAATCATTGACCTGAGAGGCAATGTTGTCATTTCTGATACAACAGGAACAAAGTTGAACACAAGTCAATTGTACTGGGATGCGGGCAAAGAGTGGTTGTTCACAGAAAAAAATTTTACTTTTACCAACAGTTCATATGACATCAAAGCAGTTCGATTGGATGCCAATCGCTCATTTCAAAAACTGATGACAGGAATGATAAGGGGTAATATTCTAGTGAAAGACGAAAACATAGATTAAATGAATAAGTTTCACAGATTTTCAGAAAAAATGTATTTGTTTTTTGGTTTCGTATTTATCATCGAGGCCATTGTAAACATTCAAAGTATGAATCAGCGTTTTTATATCTCCTGTATATTGGGAGCTGCTGCTTTTGGAATGTTTTTCTTCCGACGTAAGTATCGTAAAAAATTTGAAAGTAGAAATCAAAATCAGAAATGACCTCTGAGCTGTTTGTCATTTTTGGTTGCTTGATGCTATCTGCTTTTTTTTCGGGGATGGAAATTGCTTTTGTATCCTCAAATAGAGTGCGCTTGGCATTGCAAATCAAACAACCTGGGCTAGTGTCCTCTGCCTTGGCAAACATCACCAAAAACCCTTCAAAATTCATTGCAACCACTTTGGTTGGAAACAATATCGCGTTGGTCATTTATGGATTGTTTATGGGAGACTTCATCATCTCTAAAATCTACCCTGATATGGTGGGGGTTGATGATTTAACGCTTTCGACCGTTTTTATACAAACTGTTATTTCTGCAGTGGTAATTTTGATTACTGCAGAATTTTTGCCCAAAGTTGTGTTTCAGATTTATGCCAATGCTTTGCTGCAATTTTTTGCAATCCCAACAGTCTTCTTTTATCATATATTGAGTCCTTTGACAGATGCATTTTTGTGGTTTTCCAATGTCATTCTAAAACGCTTTTTTAAAACGAGTGAGGATCATATCCCAACAGCTTTTTCCAGAGTAGATCTCGAAGAATATGTGAGTGAACAGGTCGAATCAACAGATGATGAAGAGCTCGACAGTGAGGTGCAAATTTTCCACAATGCATTGACATTCAACGATCTAAAAGCGAGAGAAATTATGGTTCCTAGAGCTGAAGTAACTGCTGTCGATCGTTATGTGTCCAACAAGGAACTTATTAGCCTTTTTTCAAGCACTGGTTTTTCAAAAATTTTGGTTTATAAGGGAAACCTAGACAATGTGGTTGGATATGTTCATGCATTTGACTTGTTTAAGAAGCCAAAAAATATTCGCTCGATTACACATCCTGTTGAATTTGTACCAGAATCGATGTTGATTAAGGATATTTTAAATTCTCTTACCAAAAAGCGAAAAAGCATTGCCATAGTGCTTGACGAATATGGTGGTACAGCCGGAATGATCACCTTAGAAGACATCGTTGAGGAGTTGTTTGGAGAAATAGAAGATGAATACGATCAGGTCGATTTAATCGAGTTAAAGTTGGAATCTGGCGATTATCTGCTTTCGGCGAGACTAGAGGTCGATTACCTCAACGACAAATACAAGCTCGACTTGATAGAAGATGATCAATATGAAACTTTAGGGGGTTTCATCGTTCATCACACGCAAAGTATCCCTAAAAAAGGCGAAATCGTAGAAATTGGTGAATACGAATTTGAAATCCAAAAGGTAACAGCAAGCAAAATTGAACTTATTAAAATCCTTGCTACATAACACCTTGTAAACATCTTTTTTTTCAACCAAAGAAGTTGTATTTTCGCCATCTATCAAAAAAAATAACTCATGGCGATTTTAGGTAAAATTCGAGAAAAATCAATCGTACTAATACTAGTAATTGGAATGGCACTATTTGCGTTTGTCATTTCAGGTGTTTTTGACGGCGCTGGAACTATCAGCCAAGAACCAGTCGCTATTGTTGGAGATGAGGAAATAACCATCGAACAGTTTAGCAGGCGCGTGGATGCTGTTGAACGAAATACAGGGATGAGTAATGTGCAAGCAGCCAATACTGTTTGGAACCAAATTGTAGCCGAATATTCGTTCAGCCAATTGCAAGAAGAACTTGGTCTTGAAGTGGGTCGAAGCCATGTTGAAAATTTTATTACCAATTCTCCTGGATTTAGACAAGACAGCCGTTTTCAAAACGCATTAGGTGAATTTGATGTCGTTGCTTTTACTGATTTTATCAATGACAGCAAGAGAAACAATCCTGAGGTATACAGCCAATGGCAGCTACAGGAAGAATCAATACGAAGCACCATCAGCAGACAGTTGTACAACACCATGATTCAAGCTGGCATTTATCACACTTCATTTGATGGAAAAACAGAACACAAACTCGAAAATGATAAGATTAGTATATCTTTTGTAAAAGTGCCATACAGCTCTATTCCAGATAGTTTGGTGACGATTTCAGATCGAGACATCAAAAAATACATCAATTCTAACGAAGAAGAATTTGAAGTGGAAGAAAGCCGATCGATTCAGTATGTGGTTTTTGATGAAACAGCCTCTGTAGAAGACAATTTGGAAATCGAAAACGAGCTCAAAAAATTACTCGAACCTCAGGTCATATTTAATGAAGTTAGTGAGGCTGAAGAAACTTTACCATCATTCTCCCAGACAGATAATGTAAAGGAGTTTATTACCGAATATTCAGAAACTGCATATGATGAGACTTATAAAACCAGAGCCCAACTAGGCACCTACGCAAATACACTTTTCGACCTAAAAGAAGGAGAAGTTTTCGGACCATATAAAGATGGAAATCAGTTTAAGCTATCTCGCATGATGGATTTCGATCGAGGAGGTTCTGTGAAAGCACGTCACATACTGATTGCTTATGAAGGGTCACAGAGTGCATCTAGCGATGTGATTAGAACAAAAAACGAAGCAAGAAAAGAGGCTTATCGCGTACTTCGTTTGGTGCGTTCCAATGGTTCTGACTTCGCCGAGTTGGCAAGAACTTATTCTGATGGGCCATCCAAAAATAGAGGTGGTGATCTTGGATTTTTTAGACGTGGTGATATGGTTGAGGCGTTTAATGATTTTGTGTTTTCAAAACCAACTGGTTCAATAGGCGTCGTTGAAACAGATTTTGGTTATCATGTGATTGAGGTACAGGAAAAAGAAGATGTAGTCTTAATTGCTTCTGTTGTCAAAAAAATTGTACCATCTGAATCTACGAGCAACGAAGTTTTTCGATTGGCTACAGAGTTTGAAATAGAGAGTAAGAAAAACGGATTTTCAACTGCATCAGAGTCATTAGGTTACGATTTGCGTAATGGATCCAATTTGAAGCTTATGGATGAGAGCATCCCAGGTCTTGGAGTTCAGCGTACCATTGTGAAATGGTCTTTTGAAGAAGAAACAAGCGTGAGTGATATCAAACGATTTGACCTTCTTGGTGGTGGATATGTTGTTGCTAAATTGATAGAAAAATCATCAGCTGGAACTTCAAGCGTAGAAGATGCAAGAAGCGCTGTACAAGCTAAATTAATGCAAGACAAAAAGCATGATCTTCTCCTTTCGAAATATGGCAGTGATGTATCACTTGCAACACTTGCAGAGGATTATGGACAAAGTATTTTAACCTCATCAGCGATCAATGCAGCAGCAGGCTCAATAGCTGGTGCAGGGACAGAGCCATTTGTAGTGGGGTCAGGTTTTTCACTTGAAATGAATCAGACCTCGGCATTGATACAGGGAAAACAAGGAATATTTGTCTTAGAAGTTGATTTATTTGAAGAATCAACACAATTGCCCTCATACGATGGTTACTCGAGTTCGTTAAATGAAAACGTTTTGAACCGTCTTCGACCATTGATAGACGAGATCATTCGCGATCATTATGAAGTGGTTGATAATAGATTCGACTATTTTTAAGGTAGCAATAAACAATTCCACGCATTGAAAAGTTCTTTTTTAAGTATAGTATTGTGATTTGATTAGAACTTTAGATTGCCGGGGCTTTTTTAAAAAAACAACTCTTTGTGTTTCCAAAAAATATTGACAAACAGGACTAAATAAACGACTGCAAGGGTAAACTTCATCATTGTCCCGGCTAAAAATCCCATCAAAGAACCAAAGGCAGCACGAACAGCTTTTTTGAAGTCTGAATTTTGCGTTAGCTCACCAGCTAATGCTCCTACAAAAGGACCAAAAACCAGTCCGATTGGCCCAAAGAAAAATCCGATGAGAAGACCAATGCCCGAACCAATGGTACCCATTCGTGTACCACCTAGTTTTTTTGTACCCCATACTGGAAGTAAAGCATCGAGTAAAAAAATGACAAAAGCGATAGTGAATGTGAGTGTCAAAAAGGTTGTGTTTGATGGAACACTGTCTGTTAGATGGAGTACAAGTAAGCCCAGCCAACTGCAAACTGGCCCTGGGATGATGGGTAAAAAACTGCCTGCTACGCCCAACAATATCAGCAGACCACCAAAAATGAGTAGTATAATGTCCATGGTATAAAATAGGAGATGCTAAATTAGCGAAGTGGGAGTAGTATGCAAATGATTCTATAATTTTTTTTGTACTTTTCATGACCAATGTTTAGGGCATTATTTATTTGGATACTGATATTGGCGAATTCCTGCAACCAAACTGATGAAGAGCAAATTCGCAAGCCCAACACTGCTTGGCAATCAACAGATCAACCTCCTGTATATCCTGGATGCGAGAGTAGAGAAACGACTACCGATCAATGGGATTGTTTCCAGGCATCGATTTCTCGATCGATTAGCATGGCTTTTACAGAAAATCCTTTACCACTTCAAGCCAATGCGCCAAAATCTGTGATTCTTTATGTAGAAGTTGATCAAGGTGGAAAAGTGCTGTTCAAAGGAATAGATCCTGCCACAGACAAGGCAATTCTGCAAGCCATGCAAACAGCCATTGATGAACTACCAATTGTAAGCCCAGCAACAAAAACCAATGTAGGGGTTACTGCCCAAGTGCAGTTTCGCATACCTATTCTACTTCAAAACTGATATGATCAAACAATGAAAGAAACAATCTCTAGCTCGAAACGCATCATTCTTGGTGTTGACCCAGGAACAACGATAATGGGGTATGGTCTTATCACAGTCGATGGAAAAAAAATGAAGCTTCTTCACATGGATGAACTAGTGATGAATTCTAAAGAAAATCACTATTTGCGTTTGCAAAAGATTTTTGAAAAGACCATCGAGATCATTGATAAATTTCACCCAGATGAAATGGCTTTGGAAGCACCTTTTTTTGGAAAAAATGTTCAGTCGATGTTGAAGTTGGGTCGCGCACAAGGGGTTGCTATGGCTGCTGGATTGTCACGGGAGTTGGCAATGACCGAGTATTCCCCCAGAAAAATAAAAATGGCTATCACAGGCAATGGAAACGCCTCTAAAGAGCAGGTTGCTCGAATGCTTCAACAACTGGTGGATCTCAAAACCCTACCCAAAAACCTTGATGCCACAGATGGGTTGGCAGCTGCTGTCTGTCACTTTTTCAACCCTGCTCAGGAATCTGGAAAAACCTATTCGGGTTGGGGCTCCTTTGTCAAACAAGAGGCACATCGCGTTAAGAAATAGCATGTCGGGACTATATCTACATATCCCTTTTTGTAAAAAGGCATGTCATTATTGCAACTTCCATTTTTCGACTTCGATGCGCTATGCTGATGATATGGTGGCTGCAATTCAACAGGAAATTCGACTGCGAAAACAAGATGCTAAAGTCCCTATTGAGACAGTCTATTTTGGTGGAGGAACACCATCTGTGCTTAGCCCTGCACAACTCCAATTATTGATCGATGAAGTGAATCAGTATTATGACCTTGTGAAAAACCCCGAAATCACCCTTGAAGCCAACCCCGATGATTTAACCAAAGGGTATATGAGTGACATTGAAAAGCTAGGCATCAATCGCCTATCGATAGGCGTGCAATCGTTTTTGGATGATGAGTTAACCCTGATGAATCGCGCACACAATGGCAGTCAAGCCATTTCTTCAGTGCAGGATGCAAAAGCAATTTTTAATAACCTATCGATTGACCTGCTTTTTGGCAATCCGAATACCACGCTAGATGATTGGAAACAAAATCTTGATTATGCCCTTCAACTAGATGTGCCACACATTTCATCATACGCACTTACCCTTGAGCCTAAAACAGCTCTTGAACGTTTTGTACACAAGGGGGTTGTTTCTCTTTTGGACGAACAGCTTGTAGAGGCGCAGTTCAATTATTTGGTTGACACCCTAACTGCCAGGGGTTATGATCATTATGAATTATCAAGTTTTGGAAAACCGGGGTATCATTCGCTCAACAATACTGGTTATTGGCAAGGCAAAACCTACTTAGGTATTGGTCCCTCAGCACATGGGTTTGATGGCGTTCATCGATATTGGAATGTGAGCAATAATGCAAATTATATGCAAAAGATAACACAGGGCGAGCTGCCACAAACGATAGAAAAGTTGAGTGTAATTGATCGATACAACGAATCGATTATGATTGGGTTACGCGCATCTTGGGGTGTGTCTTTAAAGGCAATGGAAAGCAATTTGGGACTGCGTTATCGGCAGCATCTTGAGGAGCAAGCCAAACGATTTTTAGACGAAGGATTGTTGCATATTGAAAACAATGCTTTAAAAACCACTCGAAGTGGTGCATTTTTGGCTGATGGGATTTCTGCAGACTTGTTTCTTATTGACTTGCTTGGTGCATCGTCGTGAAGTGTTTGTAAAAGTGCGGTATTGTCTCTATCCCTTTCATAAAGTTAAACACACCAAAATGCTCATTGGGGGAGTGAATTGCATCGCTGTCGAGACCAAAGCCCATCAATACGGTCTTGCTTTGTAGGGTTTCTTCAAACAATGCTACGATTGGAATACTCCCTCCATCGCGCACTGGGATAGGGGCTTTACCAAAGGTTTCAACGTATGCTTTTGATGCTGCTTGAAATTCCAAGCCATCGGGATGCATGACATAGGCTTCTCCTCCGTGATGAGGCGTAACTTTTACTGTCACTCCTTTAGGAGCGATTGAAACAAAATGATCCATGAATAGTTTTGTAATCTCTTCCGGCTTTTGATTTGGCACCAATCGCATCGATATTTTTGCATAGGCCTTTGATGCAATAACTGTTTTTGCACCCTCACCAATATATCCTCCCCAAATGCCATTGACATCAAGGGTTGGGCGAATGGACTTGCGTTCAAGTGTAGAATAGCCTTTTTCTCCATAAACCGATTCAATGTCAAGTGCCTTTTGATAGTTTTCTAAGGAAAATGGGATTTGTTTGAATTGTTCGCGTTCTGCAGCATTGAGTTCTTCCACTTTATCGTAAAAGCCTGGAATTGTCACACGATTGTTTTCGTCGTGGAGGGACGCCACCATTTTGGTCAGGATATTGATCGGATTGGCAACTGCCCCACCATAAAGACCTGAATGCAAGTCACGATTCGGACCAGTGATTTCCACTTCCACATAGCTCATCCCACGTAGACCAGTAGTGATGGAAGGAATGTCGTTGGCAAGCATACCAGTATCGGAGATCAGTATTACATCATTGGCGAGTTTGTCGGTATTTTCACGCACAAAGGCTTCCAGGTTGTCGCTGCCCACTTCTTCCTCGCCTTCAATCATAAATTTGACATTACTAGGAATGCCACCATTTTGCTCCATCACTTCAAGTGCTTTGATATGCATAAACATTTGCCCTTTGTCATCACTAGCACCACGAGCAAAAATTGCTCCTTCTGGATGGATATCTGTTGTTCTTATTTCTGGTTCAAAAGGCGGCGTGTCCCACAGGTCTAGCGGATCGGGTGGTTGTACGTCATAATGCCCATAAACGAGCACAGTGGGTAAGGAAGGGTCAATGATTTTCTCGCCGTAGACGATTGGATAACCTGCAGTGGGACAGATTTCGGTGTGTGTGCATCCTGCAGTAGTGAGGGCATCTGCCACTGCTTGTGCAGCAGTTTGCATATGCGAGGAATAGCTCGAATCTGCACTAATAGAGGGAATGCGTATGAGCGAAAACAGTTCTTCTAGGAAGCGTTTTTTATTTTTTTCGATGTAGATAGCTTGTGCTGACATAATGTTGAATTGAATACTAATATATCGTATAATTTAGAGATAAAAAATCGCTAAATGTGTTTATATTTGCAACCCATTACTAGCGGGTGTGGTGAAATTGGTAGACACGCTAGATTTAGGATCTAGTGCTTCACGGCGTGGGGGTTCGAGTCCCTTCACCCGCACAAAAAAACCCTTAACTACAATCAGTTAAGGGTTTTATATTTTACGCAGTCAATAAATGCAGTAGACTATCGCTTATTTGCTTTGGCAATATACTCGTCGAGTGCTTTAGTCATTGAAGGGTTGGCAGGGGTTGGTGCGAGGATATCGATTCGCAAATTGGCAGTTTCAGCAGCTTTGACTGTACTATTGCCAAACACAGCAATACGTGTATTGTTTTGCTTAAAGTCTGGAAAATTGTGAAACAAAGACTCAATCCCTGAAGGACTAAAAAACACCAAAATATCATAATACACATCACGCAAATCTGATAGATCGCTGATAACAGTGTTGTAAAATACACCCTTTGTCCAGTTGATTTCGAGCTTATCAAGCGCCTCAGGAACACTTGGCTTGAGCACATCTGAACAGGGTAGTAAAAAGTTTTCGCTTTTGTGCTTTGCAATCAGCTCGATCAAATCTGAAAACGTTCGTGTGCCAACATAGACTTTTCTCTTGCGATAAACTACATATTTCTGAAGATAATAAGCAACAGCTTCTGATTGACAGAAATACTTTAAGGTGGAGGGAACAGGGTAGCGCATCTCTTCTGCTAGTCTGAAAAAATGATCTACTGAATTTCGACTTGTCAAAATAATTGCTGAAAATTTACTCAGGTCAATTTTTTGCCTGCGAACCTCTCTAGCAGCAACTCCTTCTACGTGAATAAAAGGTCTGAAGTCAATGGCAACTTTTCTCTTTTCAACAAGTTGGTTGTATGGTGAGTTCTCAACAGCTGGTTCGGGTTGTGAAACAAGAATCGTTTTTACTTTCATAAATGTATTATGTGTTGGTTTGATTCAGTAACACGAACAAGACCCATAGGGGTCCAATTTCGAGGGTGCAAATATAAGAAATAAATAGCACTTTCCTTTTTTGTATCAATTGTTGATAAGGTTTGGCAAAAGACTGATATCCAACGATGTAGTACATTATATATATCAGACCAATACACCCCCAGTATATTTGGTGATCAAGTGGAGGGTAGTTTGAGAATAAGATAGATATAAATAAAATAAATGCTGCTTTGGTTTTTAGCAGTCCTCTGCGCAAAGTTACTTCTAGCAACATGCGCCATGACTTCCAAAACAATCCAATGATGAATTCTAAAACAAACTTGGCAGTGGTATACCCAAGCCATACGCCAATAACCAAGTAAATTGGTGTTAGCGCATCAATCAAATACCAATGAACCAATAGTTTATAGACGAAATACCCAAATGCAAATCCACGAAAAGCAAAGGTGATGATGTCTTGAATTTTTATATTTTCTGAGGGAGCGTTAATTTTTTTGGTCGAAGGAATGTCAGTTTGGCTGATACGAGTGATCGAAAAAAACAACCCTTGATCTCTGACCTTTATCACGAGAAAAATACACAACAGTAGCAATGAATACCACATAGCAGTAGAATCTTCAGCAGTGTATGGCAATAAAGTATATTCTTTCACAGTGCAAAAGTAAACAATGGTATGGGAACAAGACCGCCGAATTCCCTACTTTTGTTTTGCGTATAACATGAAAGAAAAGCTAGTTATTGTTCCCACCTACAACGAAGCCGAAAACATCGAGGAATTGGTTGCTGTTGTAATGGCTTTAGATTATCCTTTTGATATGCTGGTTGTAGATGATGATTCGCCAGACGGAACTGCTCAATTGGTCGAAGCACTACAGCCAAAATACAAAGACCGTTTACACCTCCTGAAACGACCAACCAAAGAAGGCTTGGGTTCTGCTTATTTAGAGGCATTTCAATGGGCATTGGATCTAAATTATCAGTATCTATTCGAAATGGATGCTGATTTTTCTCATGACCCTTATGACCTGATCAAATTATATGATATACTGCAGCAGGACAAGGCAGATGTTGTTGTGGGATCGAGATATGTTCGTGGAATTCAAGTCATCAATTGGCCTTTGTCTCGAATTTTACTGTCCTATTTTGCCTCACAATACGTTCGTTTGATTACTCGAATGCCTATTAAAGATACCACTGCGGGCTTTGTGGGATATAAAAAAGAAGTGATTCAAGCCATCATAAATGAAAATATCCGTTTTTCTGGCTATGCTTTTCAAATTGAAATTAAATTCAAAGCATGGGTCAAGAATTTTCGTTTGAAGGAGATACCTGTTGTATTCACAGATCGCACGCGTGGGGTTTCAAAAATGAATCGATCAATTATTAGTGAAGCTATTTTTGGTATAATTTTGATGAAAATAAAAAGCTGGTATGCCAAATAATCAAACACTCTTAATTCGAAACGCAAAAGTCGTAAACGAGGGGCAAATCAAAACCCTTGATCTTTTCGTCGAGGGGGCATTTATTTCTAAAATTACGCCTCAAATCGATGATGTGGCAGATGTTGAAATCAACGCAACGGGTAAGTTGTTACTGCCTGGACTCATCGACGATCAAGTTCATTTTCGCGAGCCTGGACTCACGCACAAAGGTACAATAGAAACAGAAAGTCGTGCTGCAGTTGCTGGGGGCATTACCACCTTTTTTGAAATGCCAAACACAAACCCCCAAACGACCAACTGGAACGAACTTCAAAACAAAATTGAAATTGCCAAAGCATCTTCTTGGGCCAATTTTGGATTTATGTTTGGAGGCACCAATAACAACCTCAACGAAGTACTCGCCGTCGACCCTCAACTTGTGCCAGGAATAAAGTTATTTCTTGGCTCATCGACTGGCAATATGCTGGTTGATAAGCCCGAGGTTTTGCGAGATATTTTTTCAAATACAAAACTCCCAATCTCTGTTCACTGCGAAGATGAACAAACCATTCGACACAATTTGTCGGTTTTTATCAAAAAATATGGTGATAATATCCCTATGTCTTTTCACCCACAGATTCGATCTGAAGATGCTTGTTACCTTTCCTCATCCAAGGCTGTTTCACTTGCCAAAGAAACAGGTGCAAGACTTCATGTATTTCATCTGTCAACAGCAAAAGAAACCGAATTGTTTGACAGTCATTTCGATGTAAAAACAAAGAATATAACGTCAGAGGTTTGCATTCATCATCTTTGGTTTTCAGATGCTGATTATGACGAAAAAGGGAGTTTGATCAAGTGGAATCCAGCTGTAAAAACACTCCAAGATCGTAATGGTCTTTGGACCGCACTCAATGACGATCGAATTGATATTATTGCCACTGACCATGCACCTCATACCATGGAAGAAAAAATGAATCCATACACCAAAGCTCCATCGGGTGGTCCAATGGTCCAACACGCTTTGTCTGTGTTATTAGAATGTCATTTGCAAGGAAAAATTTCAATAGAAAAAATCGTTGAAAAAATGTCCCATAATCCTGCAAAACTATTTGATATCGATCGACGAGGATTTGTTCGCGAGGGATATTTTGCAGATTTGGTACTTGTAGATATGGATTCACCCTACACTGTTTCTAAAGAAAATATTCTCTATAAATGTGGCTGGTCCCCCTTTGAAGGACAGCGCTTTCGGTCGCGCGTAACGCAATCAATTGTAAATGGGGTTTTGACCTATGACAATGGTGTGTTTTCAAGTGAAAGTGCTGCGATGGCTGTAAAATTTAACAGATGAAAAAACTCTTGGTTTTGATGTTTTTGATGTTTTTGTCTTGTGGTCAAGTTGATCAAGAAAAACCAGAAAATCTAATTGGAGAGGAGAAAATGGCCGATTTGATTTTTGAGCTTGCACTATTTGATGCCAGTAAGGTCTTTGTAATGAAGGGAGAAACATCTAGAATTGGTTTGGACAGTGAGTCATTTTACAAGTACCACAATATCGATAGCACACAGTTTGCTGTGAGTAACGCCTACTACGCAAAGCAACCAAAAGCATACTTGCGCATTGCAAGCACAGCTAAAAAAAAATTGGAGGATTTTGAAAAAAGAGTGCAGGAAAGCCAGAACGAAAAAATAGCATTCGATTCTATTCGAAAGAAACTGTCTCCCAAAATAATAATGGATGAATAGTCTATGCTTTTTTGATCAGCATGAAGGACTTATATTTGTGTAATTCTAAACCAATGGCAAAAAACTTTGTGACAGAACTAGAGTGGAGAGGGATGATTCATGATATCATGCCCGACACTGAGAAAGTATTGAAAGAAAAGTCAACAGCTGGCTACATCGGTTTTGATCCCACAGCCGATTCTTTGCACATTGGGAGTTTAGTACAGATCATGATCTTGATGCATTTTCAGAAAGCAGGGCACAGTCCAATTGCATTGATCGGAGGTGCTACTGGGATGATTGGTGATCCATCTGGCAAATCAAAGGAACGAAATTTACTCGATAAAGAAACACTCGAAAAAAATGTGAAAGGGATTGAAACCCAGCTAAGCCGTTTTTTGGATTTCGATATAAGTTCTCCCAATGCCGCCAAGCTCGTCAACAACTATGATTGGATGTCTGACTTTTCACTGATTGATTTTGCAAGAGATATTGGCAAGCATTTGACAATCAATTATATGATGGCCAAAGATTCTGTAAAAAAGCGCCTTGGGAGTAACGCCAAAGAAGGGATGTCCTTCACTGAGTTCAGCTATCAATTGATTCAAGGGTATGATTTTCTTCATTTGTATGAACATCACAACTGCTTGTTGCAAATGGGTGGAAGTGATCAGTGGGGTAACATCACTACTGGCACAGAGCTCGTGCGTCGAAAAGCAGGTGGTAAGGCCTATGCGCTTACTTGCCCTTTGATTACCAAAGCCGATGGCACCAAGTTTGGGAAAACAGAAGAGGGCAATGTTTGGTTGGATAAAACCAAAACATCTCCCTATAAATTTTATCAATATTGGCTAAACACTTCTGACGATGATGCAGAGCGCTATATCAAAATATTCACCTTTTTGGATGAAAAAACGATAGCTAATCTCATTGCAGAACACCAAGAAGATCCACATATGCGTAAGCTTCAAAAGACCCTAGCAGATGAAGTGACAAGGATGGTACACTCTGAAGAGGAAAGGTTGTTGGCTGTTCAATCATCAGAAATCCTCTTTGGAAAAGCAACTTCGGCATCGCTAAAGGAACTGGATGAAGCAACTTTTTTGGATGTGTTTGAGGGTGTTCCTCAAGCCACCTTATCCAAGTCGACCCTTGCAGAAGGATGCACTGCTATAGATTTACTCGCTTCCTTAACAGGATTCTTATCCTCAAATGGCGAAGCTAGACGAGCACTGAAAGAGAACTCGATTTCAATAAATAAAGAAAAGATAAACGAGTCGTTTACTGCACAAGCATCAGATCTAATCTGTGATCGCTATTTGTTGCTTCAACGAGGAAAAAAGAACTACTTTTTGGTGGTGTTCAACTAACCATTAGATTGCACCCTCTGACGTCACTCGAATCAGCTCTACCGATCACCTCAAAGGTTCCATCGGAATAAATCCTGCCTAGGTCATCGGTTCCGATAAAAGCACAAGAATTTTTATTTGCCAGATCAATAATGTTCAGACACCCTGTTCCATGCGCTTGAATATCCAAAGGGTTGTTTGGATTTCGAACAAGGACTTTCATCCATGGTGGACAGCGAAATCGCCCATTGTCTTTTGCATAGGCTTGAGAGAGTAGTTCTGTCATTCCATACTCTGACTGGATATCCCCAACCTCAAGATTTTGCTTGAGTTGTGCATGAAGTTCTTCACGCACCAGTTCTTTACGACGCCCCTTCATGCCTCCAGTTTCGACTACGATAGTATGCTGCAATGAGCTTGGAAATTGTTCTGCAAAATCCATGAGAGCAAAACTTACCCCTAGCAAAAAAGTTTTTTGATTGGCCTGCTCACGACGTTTCAAAACATCATGTAGTTTTTGGTAGTTGTCGAGATAAAAACCACTGTCGACACAATCCGATATTTCAATCAACTTTTGCATCATGTAGATCAATGACGAATTGGGTTTTTCCAAGTATCTAGGCAACAAGCCAATTACAGCAAATTGGTTGGGATGCCCATAAAATAATTCAAAACAATTGAAAAAACTCTGCTCATAAACCTCAATATCTGCTACATGATGAGAGCTTGTTTTGCCTCCCGTTCCACTGCTTTCAAAAATATGTGAACACTCTGGGTTTCCTGTGAGGACTTTGTGTGTTTTGAAGAAAGAAATGGGTAAAAAAGGAATCTCTATAACAGATTCACAATCGCTAGGATGTTTGTGAACCAAATCGCAAAACGAACGATAAATAGGATTGTTTGTGAACTGCTTTTCATATAATTGAATCGCTTGCAGGTCAAATGCTTTTGATGATTGGTAAAACGATAGTTGGTTCATAAATCGACATCAAATTTACATTTTTAACGTTATGCTAATGTTTGAGCAGTTGATTGAGCTATAAATTTTATACATTTGGGTTTTGAAGTATAATGGATAAAAAAAAGATTAAGATTTTACTCGTTGATGATGAACCAGACATCTTAGAGTTCATGAGTTATAATTTATCTAATGAGGGTTATAAAGTCTACACTGCTACCAATGGAGAAGAGGCTATTGAAAAAGCTAAAAGCAAGTCTCCACACTTAATTTTACTTGACGTCATGATGCCCGTCATGGATGGGATCGAGGCATGTGAGAACTTGCGAAAAATACCCAAATTGGGAGAAAAGTTAATCATTGTTTTTCTGACTGCTCGCAGTGAGGACTATACACAGGTTGCAGGCTTGGAAGCTGGTGCTGATGACTACATCACAAAACCAGTGAAAATTAAAGTCCTCATCAGTAAGGTTAAATCACTTTTGCGTCGAGTTAGTGATGGGAAAGAAAGCAGAAAAATAATTGAAGCCGGTAGCCTTGTTGTCAATCGTGAAGAATATAAAATCACATATGAGGGTGATGAAAAAATTCTTCCTAGAAAAGAATTTGAGCTCCTTTCGCTTTTGGCGAGTAAGCCCAGCAAAGTTTTTGAGCGTGAAGTAATTCTCGATCGTGTTTGGGGAAACGAGGTCATCGTTGGTGGACGTACAATTGACGTACACATTCGTAAACTCAG
Organism: Flavobacteriaceae bacterium UBA5950; assembly: GCA_002430545.1. GTDB lineage: Bacteria > Bacteroidota > Bacteroidia > Flavobacteriales > Flavobacteriaceae > UBA724. The sequence goes on along the minus strand of DJCM01000002.1, from coordinate 7,277 downwards.
AGAAAAAATTGGCAATCGCCACTTCAAAACAGTGAAAGGTGTTGGATACAAATACGTCATCTAAATGAACTCCTGTGCTATCAAAGAAACGAAAATCACTTGCCATTGCATTCTCAACTGCCTGCCTATTGATTGTTGTAATCGCAGTTTCTGTTTCGAGTTATTTACTTTTTAATCAAGACCCATTTTCACCCAATATCTTAACCCTTTCAATCGGATTAGGAGTTATTTTTTCGTTCGCTCTTTATATCTGGCTCAACAGACAAATCAATAAACTTTTGGACGCCCACCTCAAAGAACTCTTCAAAGATTTTTCTGCGGAAAATGAAGTCCTCTATCAAGCCAATGAAGTCATTGATTTGAAGGAGTTGGAGAATAGGGTTAAAGAAATTGTTTCCAAGCGAAAATTAGAAATCACTACTTTAAAAAGTCAAGATGCCTTTAGAAAAGAGTTTTTAGGCAATGTGGCGCATGAACTTAAAACCCCCTTGTTTACAGTTCAAGGTTATTTATCAACCTTATCAGATGGTGCTTTGTATGATGAAAAAGTCAATAAAAAATATATTACTCGAGCAAGCAAAGGGGTCAATAGACTGCTTTATATTGTAAAAGATCTGGATTTGCTGACACAACTTGAGACACAAAATCAAGCACTGGTGATGTCAAATTTTGATATTGTGGAGCACGTTAGAAATATATTTGAATTGCTAGAAATTCGAGCGGCCAAAGCCAATATATCTTTAGAATTTGACAAAGATTATTTGTTCCCGATTGAAGTTCATGCAGATGAGGAAAGAATTCAGCAAGTTGTGACAAATCTGATTGTAAATTCGATTAAATACGGAAAGGAAAAAGGGACAACAGAAGTTCGTTTTGAAGACGTTGATGAACACACAATCACAGTTCATATTGCAGACAATGGCGAGGGAATTGCAGAAGAGCATCTGCCACGTTTGTTCGAGCGTTTTTATCGCGTTGACAAAAGTGGAAGCCGTAAAGATGGGGGCTCTGGCTTGGGGCTTTCGATCGTGAAACACATCGTCGAAGCTCATCAGCAAGAAATGTTTGTTGAAAGTAAAGTTGATATTGGTTCTCAATTTTCTTTTACCTTAGACAAGGCAACCTATTCGGTTGACCAAACATAGAAGTCAATGGGCAGTAAGAATAAGCTAAAGCGTTTTCAAGAAAATGAAACTTTACCCAATGTGATTCAGCCAAATAGGGAGTCACTGGTCAATGAATCGTTTGGTTATAAAGCGAACTGGGATACTTATTTTGAAAACAATAACCCCATCATCCTTGAGTTGGGCTGTGGCAAGGGAGAATATACAGTGGCATTGGCACAGCAAAATCCTGAATGCAACTACATTGGAATCGACATCAAGGGTGCACGTTTTTGGAGAGGAGCAAAAACAGCTTATGAACAACAACTCACTAATGTTGCATTTATTCGAACACAAATCGAGCTGATTGAACATGTATTTGCAGCAGGTGAAGTTTCCGAAATTTGGCTGACTTTTCCAGATCCTCAACTAAAGTTCAAGCGCACAAAACACAGGTTGACCAACCCCGAATTTTTGCAGAAGTACGAGCGAGTTCTCAAGCCAAAAGGAGTTGTACACCTAAAAACTGACAGTTCTTTTCTACATGGATATACCCTTGGTGTTTTAGACGGCATGGGAATTGAACCTCAAACGGCACATCATGATGTATATAAATATGTTCATGCACCAACAGATGTGATTTCTATTCAAACCTTTTATGAGCAAAAGTATTTGGCTCAAAAAATCCCAGTAACCTACTTAAGATTTAGTTATGAGTGACAAGTCAAATGAGTCCGATTTCTTTAACCGTGTTTATGCTATTGTTCGTCAAATACCGGAGGGTCGTGTTACAAGCTATGGTGCAATTGCAGCTTGTTTGGGCATGCGTCGATCGGCACGAATGGTGGGTTGGGCCATGAACGCTGCGCATATAAAACCAGATGTACCTGCGCATCGTGTTGTCAATCGAAATGGGTTGCTCACTGGGAAACACCATTTTGGGGGATCTAGGGTAATGCAGCAGTTGTTGGAAAATGAGGGTCATCAAATCGAAAACGACCAAATCATCGACTTCAAAAAAGTGCTTTGGGATCCAGTTAACCCTATGTAAGTTGCTGGCTTTGTGCTATATTTGTAATTTAGAATCATTTTAAAAAAGCAAATTTGAAAAAAACTGACATTGCGTCTATTGTCAAAGACATTCCACTGCTGGGTTCTTCCCAAAGCATAGGAGATGCTGGTGCATTGTCAAATGTTCAGATCATGGGAAAGGGAGTCCTTATCGATCTATTGATGCATAGTCCGAGTTTGCAATCTAGAAAAAAGATAGAAGCGCATGTCGAGGCTGCTTTGAAGGAAAAATTAAGTGACGACTATACGTGTAAAGTCAAAGTTACACATAAGAACAATACTGATGAAAAGCCAAACCTCATCAAAGGAAAGCCACTGAAAGGGGTTCAAAATATCATTGCGATTGCCTCAGGAAAAGGAGGCGTTGGTAAATCTACAGTAACAGCCAATCTTGCAGTTACTCTTTCCAACATGGGTTTTAAGGTTGGTGTTCTCGATGCAGATATATATGGGCCATCCATGCCATTGATGTTTGATGTTGCTTTTGAACGCCCACTGTCTGTGCAGGTTGATGGCAAGTCAAAAATGAAACCAATTGAAAACTATGGTGTTCAACTGTTATCGATTGGCTTTTTCACAAAGCCTGATCAGGCTGTCATTTGGCGAGGACCAATGGCATCCAAGGCACTGAATCAAATGATTTTCGATGCAGATTGGGGTGCGCTAGACTTTTTATTGATCGATTTGCCTCCGGGAACAGGAGATATTCACCTCAGTATTTTGCAAGCCCTTCCAGTCACTGGTGCTGTTGTGGTGAGTACACCTCAGGCCGTTGCACTTGCTGACGCCAAAAAAGGAGTAGCTATGTTTCAACAAGATTCAATACAGGTACCTGTTTTAGGCATAGTGGAGAATATGTCCTATTTCACTCCAGAGGAACTCCCTGAAAACAAATATTATATTTTCGGAAAAGATGGTGCAAAGTACTTGGCAGAGGATATAGATGTGCCATTTCTTGGTGACTTGCCCTTGGTGCAAGGTCTTCGGGAAGCAGGAGATGTTGGTAGGCCAGCTGTACTGCAAGGTGGAGCGATCGAAAATGCATTCACAAGTATCACACAATCACTGATTACGCAACTTGTGCAGCGCAACAAAGAATTACCCCCAACAGAAATTGTAAAGATCACCACCATGGCTGGTTGTTCGGCAGTTTCCTAAAATTTTGATTATGGTAGAAGTAAAAGAACAAGTAGAACAAGCATTAGAAGAAATTCGTCCTTTTTTGGTCAACGATGGCGGAAATATATCGTTGGTTGCCATTGAAGGTGATACTGTTATTGTTGAACTAGAGGGAAATTGCATTTCCTGTAGTGTTAATCAAATGACCTTGCAGTTGGGTGTTGAGACAACCATAAAGAAATATGCTCCACAGATCAAAAAGGTAGTTAAAGTGAATTGATTTTACTGTCTTAGTAGATCAAATTTTTCACTCCTAACATTCTCGATTTTCGGCTTTATCAAAATAAAAATGAGTAGGCAAGTCCAGCCAAAAGACCACCTGCAAGTGGGCCTAAAACGGGTATCCATGAGTAGTACCAATCAGGATTTGCTTTTTTTCCTCGAAATAATGCATATACAATACGTGGACCCAAATCACGAGCAGGATTAATCGCATAACTAGTTGTGCCGCCAAGTGTCATTCCAATAAGCCAAACAAGAACACCTACAGGAAAGGCATCCATCGACCCTATTCCATACTGAATATCGTCTAATCCATCGATAGTCAGGATAGGGCTTGCAATAAAAAAAATCAAGAACACAAGCATAAACGTACCAGCACATTCGCTAAAAAAATTGTTCGCATAGTTCCTTATGGCTGGTTCAGTGGAAAAGCACCCTCTGATGGTATTTTCATCAGTTGTTGATCGGATGTGATCGCTATAAAATAGATATGCAATCGCAGCACCCAACATGGCACCAAGAAGTTGTGCAAGTATGTACTCAGGTACATTTGACCATGCAAATTTATCAGCAATTGCGAATCCAACCGTAACAGCAGGGTTTAGGTGTGCACCACTGTAGGTTCCAGAAATAATTACGCCAAAAAACACAGCGAATCCCCAAGCAGTGGTAATCAAAATCCATTTCCCAGTTGGGCTTGACCCAAAAGCTTTTGTTTTATTCAAAGAAACATTTGCAACAACACCAATACCCAAAAAAAGTAAAACAGCAGTGCCAATAAACTCAGCTAAAAAGGGTGACATTTTTAATTTTTATTTTGTTTACTTGACTTATGAAAAAAAATCTCATTCATCAGCAAATATATTCATTTTGTCCAAAGAATTGGCTTTTTATTCAATTACTAGATCAGCTTTTGCGTTGTATTTTTTAAGATTGATTTTCAGAAATAACCCATCATTTCTGTGTTACAATTTTTTGATTGATGAACTTCCCAATTTCACTACCCTGAATCACCCCTTCGTCAATAGCCATGCGGTAGTGAATTCCTCCATAAAGTCTCGAGATTGCAGCTTCATCAGCCGCTTGTTGAAAGGATTCAAAATACCTCGCTGGCAGGCCATAGGGAAGTTCAGTGGTATCTAAAAATGAAATCGACTTGCCGTAGCGCTTTGACAACACTTCAGCAAATGCTGCAGAGATAACAGAATGACCACTTTTGTATTCGGGAAAAGGCGGCGTTTGGAGTACTGGCAACCAATCTTTATCATAGTATTTATTGATGAGAGTCTCAGGTCTTACAACCAAGGTATTCCACTTTTCATCCCAGCAGCTAATAAAGGCATCAAAAAGTGCAATACTAACTTCAGTAAATGCAGCAACAGTTTCAGTAAAATCATTCCATGCTTTTGTTTGCAAATCCAAGTGTTGAAACTCCAAACAATGCTAATGACATGTTTTGTAAGAAATGGACTCTTTTCATTTTGGATATTGTTTAGTTTTAATGCTTGTGTTTTTGTTGTTGAAACCTTTTTGACATTAACACTCAAAGATTTAAATATAGACATATTTTGCAAATCAGAATGTCATTGAGCCATAGTTTTTAATTCTATTTTTTCAGAATATAGACACTGTTATATTTCTATAATTATTTTCATAATGAAGTCTTAATAATCGAAAAAACAGCAATAAACTGCAAAAAGAATTAAATAAATAAGTAATTTGTCAAAGTGAATTTAATAACCGATGAATACCAACACAAACAACAAAATTGCGATTGCCATAATCGCAGGCCTTTTTTTTATTTTCGGTTTTGTAACCTGGGTCAATGGGGCTTTAATTCCCTTTATGAAGACCATCAATGAACTCACTGAAGCGCAGTCATATCTTGTTGCTTCTGCATCCTACATTTCTTTTGTCGTCATGGCACTACCTGCCTCATATCTATTGCATAAAGTAGGATATAAAATAGGAATGTCTATCGGACTTTTTATCATGGCAGCAGGAGCTTTGCTTTTTATTCCAGCTGCCGAAGCAAGAACCTACTGGATGTTTTTGACTGGAATTTTTATTCAAGGTACTGGAATGACGATTCTACAAACTGCTGCAAACCCATACATCACGATTCTTGGTCCCATCGACAGTGGTGCTCAACGCATTGCCATCATGGGCATTGCTAACAAAGTCGCTGGTGCTTTGGGATCACTCATTTTTGGTGCCATTCTTCTCAAAGGGATCGATGAAGTCAACGCTCAACTCGACAGTGTTTCTGCGAGTGAAAAAGCCTTATTGCTCGATCAAATGGCTGATAGTGTATATACACCTTATGTCATCATGGCGATTGTACTATTTGTCTTAGGCTTACTGATGCGCAAGGCTCCTTTGCCAAACGTAGATGCAGCCTTGGATGACAATGAACAGTCAAGTGAGAAGTCGCAAAAAACAATTTTTCAATTCCCTCATTTATGGCTTGGAATGCTAACCTTATTCGTCTATGTCGGTGCTGAAGTGATTGCTGGAGATTCCATCATTGCCTATGGGATTGCTTTGGGCATCTCAGCTTCAAAAGCCAAGTTTTTTACCTCCTTTACCCTCATGGCAATGGTTGCGACCTATGGACTTGGGGTGGTGTTGATTCCAAAATTTATCAGCCAACAAAAGGCACTAGAGATCAGTGCTCTTTTGGGGATTGTTTTTAGTATTTTAATACTAATGACTGATGGCTTTACATCTGTTTTATTTGTTGCTGCCTTAGGTATCGCCAATGCTTTGGTTTGGCCTGCTGTATGGCCTCTCACACTTGAAGGCTTGGGTAGGCACACCAAAACGGCATCTGCATTATTAATCATGGCTATCGCTGGGGGTGCAATTATCCCACCGCTGTATGGTCAATTGGTTGATCATGGAAAAGAAACTTTGATTGAGGGAGGAGTGTCTTCTGCTGATGCTTTGGCTACCTCTGCGCAAGAGAGTTATTATATTCTCATCCATTGTTATTTGATCATTTTTATTTTCGCAGTTTCTGCCAAACGTTTACGAAACTAATACACTAATACACCTATGGAAAACACTTATTGGAAGAAAAACCTTCGCTATATCACCATTCTTTTGAGTCTATGGTTTATCGTCTCATTTGGTTGTGGGATTTTGTTTGTAGAGCAGTTAAACACCATTCAAATTGGTGGTTTTAAACTCGGCTTTTGGTTTGCCCAACAGGGATCTATTTTTGGCTTTGTTGCCATAATTTTCACCTATATCTACCTGATGAACAAACTCGATCAAACACAAAACAAATAAACTATGGAACTTCAATATTGGATTTGGATAGCAGTTGGTCTTAGTTTTTCATTATATATCGGTATTGCGATTTGGTCGCGTGCTGGCTCAACGAAAGAGTTTTATGTTGCAGGAGGAGGGGTTAACCCCATTGCCAATGGTATGGCAACTGCAGCCGACTGGATGTCGGCAGCCTCGTTTATCTCCATGGCAGGGATCATCTCCTTTGGTGGCTATGATGGGTCAGTGTACCTCATGGGCTGGACAGGGGGTTATGTACTACTGGCCTTACTATTAGCGCCATACCTCAGAAAATTTGGCAAGTTTACTGTGCCTGATTTTATAGGGGATAGGTATTACTCCAACACTGCCCGCTCGGTAGCTGTGTTTTGTGCACTGATTGTTTCCTTTACCTATATCGCTGGACAG
>DJCM01000016.1:18610-29407 GCA_002430545.1 Flavobacteriaceae bacterium UBA5950 | reverse complement strand
GCGACAAATTGGTGAATACTCGTTTTCAAATGATCTGTTTGGGCATACATTGTGCTGGCGCCAAATAGTAAAGCCAGGATAATTTTATCTGTCTTCATTGTGCAATCTTTTTTTTCAAAGATAATTAATCTAAAAAAAATGGTTTAAACGAAGTTATTTAAACGATCTCAGCACTCAAACCTGCATTGAGTAAACGCAGACATCTTGGTTCGAGTTCTTTATAACTTCCAGACTTAACTGTGCATTTTCCGTTGTAATGTACAATCATGGCGCATTGTTCTGCTTGTTGGGCAGTGTGTTCGCATACAGAAATCAAGGTTTGAATAACATGATCAAAGGTGTTGACGTCATCGTTATACAATATGATTTCATGCTCACGATCTGTCGCCACAAGCACATCGTGCTCTGGGTTTTCTTGCTCTTTATGTTGGTCAAATCGATTCTTCACAAGTCTGAATATACGTATTTTACGCAAACCCAATCATCAAGAGATGTTTGTGAGTCTAAAATCAACCCATTTTGCAAACATTTCTGAGTTATTTCATCCAAATCTTTATCATAAAATCCACTCAATAACAATATCCCTTGATACTGAAGTTGTTGTACATATTGTGGAATGTGTCGCAATAGTGTATTTCGATTGATGTTGGCAAAGATCAAATCATAAGTACCAGCAACGACATCAATATCCCCTAAGCATGCTTCTAAAAACTGCTCACATCCATTGCGCTTTGCGTTTTCAACTGTATTCTCTACACACCATGGTTCGATGTCAACTGCCACAATGCTTTTTGCTCCTAGATGAGATGCTAAAATTCCCAATATTCCAGTCCCACATCCCATGTCCAAAATACGCTTATTTTCAAAATCTATTTTCAAAGCAGTGTTCATCATTAACTTGGTGGTCTGATGATGACCTGTACCAAACGACATTTTGGGCTCAATAATCAGTTCATTGGTTGTTTTTTTTGGTGGGTGAAAGGGTGCGCGTACAGTATAATCTCCAACAACAATGGGATCGAAAGAAGACTCCCATTTTTGATTCCAGTTTTCATACGGAATTTCTGCAATCTGATGTAAAACAACAAAGTTAGAGGGCATATTGGTTGTCAGTTGTTCAAGGTTTATTGACTTCAAATTGTTTTGTCTGACATAGGCCTTTAAACCAGTCTCTGTCTCCATAAAACTTTCAAATTGGTGACTCGACAATAGGGCAAGCAGAATGTCCCTACCCGCAGGAGGGGAAACATCAAAATCTATCTCTATATAAGTATCATTCAAATCCATTGACAATGGCTGCAAAGTCTGCTGCTTGTAGAGAAGCCCCTCCAATTAGACCCCCATCCACATCAGTTTGTGTAAAAATTTCTGCTGCATTCGCTGGTTTTACACTCCCACCATAAAGAATGGAAACCCCATCAGCACAAGCGCTATCATAATGATCCTCAATTAATGTGCGTATAAAAGCATGCATTTCTTGTGCTTGCGCTGGACTTGCTGTTTCGCCTGTGCCGATTGCCCATACAGGCTCATATGCCAAAACAATCTGGCTCCATTGCGACTTGTCTAAGTCAAACAAAGCAGTTGACAATTGCTGTTTGACAACATCGAAGTGTCCTCCAGATTTGCGATCATCAAGTTCTTCGCCAAAGCAGAAGATGACTTGCAAACCAGCATCTAAGGCAGCTTGTACCTTTTCTTTCAAAAGTTCATCTGTTTCACCAAAGTAGGCACGACGTTCTGAATGACCCAATATCACATGCTTCACACCTATGTCTAGAAGCATCCCAGTAGAAATTTCACCTGTATAGGCGCCACTGCTCGATTGATGCATGTTTTGCGCTGCAACTTCAATCCCACTGTCTTTGGTGGACTTTACAGCAGACGCTAGATTTACAAAAGTAGGAGCGATAAAAACATTCACATTTTCATTCAAATTCTGGGCTTTGATTTCATCAATGAGCCGAATTGATTCTGACTCAGTTTTATTCATTTTCCAATTTCCTGCAACAATTTGTTTTCTCATGATTTTTATTTGTTTAATTGTACTTTGGGATCTAAGTAAGCGTAGAGCAAATCTACAACTTGGTTAATGATGATAAAGAGAAACGAAACAGTTAGTACTGATCCCATGAGCACTGGTATATCAAGAAAATTGAGTGCGTTTACAATTTCTTTTCCTATTCCGTTCCATCCAAAAATATATTCTACAAACACTGCCCCTGCCAACATGCTTGCAAACCAACCCGAAAGAGCAGTGATAACTGGATTGAGTGCGTTTTTCAACATATGCTTCCAGATAATGGTTGCTGTCGACAATCCCTTGGCGCGAGCTGTTTTGACATAGCCACGATTCCATTCATCCAATAGTGCATTTCGCATCAGTTGGGAAACCACTGCCAGTGGTCGAATCCCCAATACAAAAGCTGGAAGTATTAGGTTTTTCCAAACAATGCGATACGACTCCCCCATGTCATCAAGCGCATACAAACTTCCTGTCATGTCTAATGAAGTGTATTGATGCAACAAAAAACCAAAAATCCAAGCAACAAGAATTGCACTAAAAAAAGAAGGCAAACTCATCCCCAATGTACTCACCAATTGAATCACTCGATCGAAAGTGCTGTTGGCATAGATTGCTGATAAAATCCCAAACAATAAGCCGAAGGAAATAGCAATCAATAGTGCAGCTATCGCAAGTATAGCAGTATTTGGAAGGGTGTTTCCAATCACCTGACTTACTTTTATGCCACTTCTGTGATAAGATTCTCTGAGGTAGGGCCATTTTAAAACAACAGACCTCTCCCCTATATTGAGTAGACTTATATAGGTGTATTGTTGGGTAGAAAGGCCATTAAAATCGTGTTGCAGTGGGTGTGCTGAGATTGGACTCAAGTCATTTAAGTAATTAATATATTGTATAAAAATTGGCTGATCAAAACCATATTTTTGTTGAATCAATTGCAGTTCCTCTTGATTTTCGTTTTGACCCAACATCATTCTCGCAGGATCGCCAGGAAGTACACTAAACAAAAAGAAAACCACTGTCGCAACACCCCAAAGGGTGATAAATATGGAGGTGATTCTATTTAAAAAATTCATGAATTCTCTAAGTGAATAATCGCAAAAACTGCATAGTTGATCATGTCCTGATAATTGCCCACAAGACCTTCACTCACTAGTGTTTGGCCATCATTGTTTTCAATTTGTTTGACGCGCAATAATTTTTGTAGAATCAAATCAGTCAATGAACTCACACGCATATCACGCCAGGCCTCTCCATAGTCGTGATTTTTGTTTTGCATGAGAGACTTTGCCAAGTCGATTTGCGCATTATAAAGAGACAACACCTCATCTTCAGACATATCGGGCTGATCGGCAATTCCCTTATCAATTTGAATCAAAGCCATGACACAGTAGTTCAAAATTCCAATAAACTCTGAAAATTGTCCTTCGTCAACACGTTGTGTTGCTTTCTGTTGTAGGGTTCGTATGCGCTGAGCCTTGATAAAAATTTGATCTGTCAACGACGATACTCGCAAGATTCGCCATGCACAACCATAATCATGCATTTTTTTGAGGAATAAATCCCTGCACATTTGCACTGCATCATCATACTGTTGATCTGTTGTAACCAAGATGAAAAACTTTTGTGTAAATTTCGGTCAAATTTTTTTAAAAATCTATTCTTTCCCAATCCAATTTTGAATGGTTATCAACTGTAATTCAACAACAATAGACCTGTCTGAAGGTCATGTGATGGGCGTGCTCAATGTAACGCCAGACTCTTTTTATGACGGCGGGAAATACAAGGATTTAAATGTCATTGTATCTCATGCCAAACAAATGTCGGAAGATGGTGCGACTTTCATAGATATCGGAGGTGCTAGTACCAAACCAGGTGCAGATGCTGTGGATGAAAAGGAAGAAATCAATCGAGTGATCCCTGCCATAAACGCCATCAAACAGCATGTTCCAAAGGCCATCATTTCGATAGACACCACGTCTAGTGTAGTGGCTGAAAAGGCTGTTGCTTCTGGTGCTTCGATTGTCAATGATATTTCTGCAGGAACTTTTGACGATCGTATGCTTGCTGTTGTTGCGTCTTTGGGTGTTCCCTATATAGCAATGCATATACAAGGAACGCCTAAAACCATGCAAAAAAATCCTTCATATAATCAAGTGGTGGATGATGTGTTTCGTGCAATGGAAACCTATCGTGATCGTGCTATCAAAAAAGGTATTCAACAGATCATTCTTGATCCTGGTTTTGGATTTGGAAAAACACTGTCTCACAATTATCAGCTTTTACATCATCTTGATAAATTTCAATCATTAGGTCATCCCATTTTAGTTGGTGCTTCTCGAAAATCAATGATCCAAAAGCCAATAGATGTTGATGCCGAAAATGCACTCAACGGCGCAACTGTCGTTCATACAATTGCTGCCTTGCAAGGGGCGTCTATTTTGCGTGTACATGATGTAAAGGAAGCTGTTCAGGTTTTCAAAATTGTGAATTTTATGAATCAACAGTCATCACAAACTTCCTCATCCTGATGAATTTTACTTAATTTTATAAAAAATTTGGTTTGAATCCACTCGATTTTCTGCAGCTACGCATCATTGACATCTTCGATATTGTACTTGTTGCGATACTTCTATATTACATCTACAGGCTTGTTAAAGGCACTGCTGCGATCAATATTTTTACAGGAATTGTGATTGTGTATTTGATCTGGAAGCTGACTGATATCCTACAGATGAATGTATTGAGTAATATTTTAGGTGGATTTATCAGTGTTGGTGTGTTTGCACTCATCGTTGTTTTTCAACAAGAAATTCGAAAGCTTCTTCTCACAGTTGGATCAACCAACCTAGCAAATCCCAAAAATTTTATACGCTATTGGAATATCTTAACAAACAATGAATACCATAGCAAATCAGAGGCTAAAATTATTGTGAATGCCTGTGCAGAGCTCAGTGCTCAAAATGTAGGCGCATTGATTGTGTTTGAACGCAACACTAGCTTGGATATTTTTAAAGAGTCAGGCGATAAAGTAAACATGGATATTTCAACCCCTGTCATTGAAAGCATCTTTTTTAAGGGTGGACCCTTGCACGATGGGGCCATCGTAATTGATGGAAATCGTATTGTGGCCACTCGTGTGGCCTTACCAATCAGTGAGCAATCTGATATTCCTGTGCGTTATGGACTTAGGCATAGAGCAGCAGTGGGCGTTTCAGAAAAAACAGATGCCTCAGTACTTGTTGTTTCAGAAGAGACTGGTAAAATATCATACATCAAAAATGGTGAGTTTATCTCTTTCTCAAGCAATGATCACTTGATCGAAATTATTGAAGAAGATTTGAGCTGATTAATTCACAACTTCCTGACCCTTACTCAGCTGTGCATTTTGTAGATTTTGATAAAAACCACCATCGATTTTTAACAATTTTTCGTGCGTACCCATTTCTACAATCTTTCCTTGATCCATCACAATAATTCGATCTGCTTTTTGAATCGTTGCCAAACGATGAGCAATGATAATTGCTGTTTTGTCCTTAGTCAAACGATCTGTCGCAATCTGAATCAATTGCTCTGTTTCACCATCTACAGATGAGGTGGCTTCGTCTAAAACCAAAATTGATGGATTGATAACATAAGCCCTTAAAAATGCAATCAGTTGGCGTTGACCACCAGAAAGCATTGCTCCTCGTTCCTTCACATCGTATTGGAGTTTTCCTGGGAGCTTTGAAATAAATCGATCAATGCCAATGTGCTTGGCTGCTGACATTACATCTTCCTCACTTATTTCTGAATCCCATAAAGTGATGTTGTTATAAATTGTATCTGCAAACAAAAACACATCCTGTAGAACAACAGCAATGGCGTTTCTCAACGAGGATAACTTGTATGATTTTATGTTATTTCCATCAACACTAATGGCTCCTTGATTGATGTCGTAGAATCGACTGAGTAAGTTGATGATGGTAGATTTTCCGGCACCAGTAGCACCCACAATCGCAATAGTCTCACCAGCATGAACATCAAACGATATATCATTGATGACTGGCTCGTTTTCCTTGTATGAAAACACAACATTTTGAAATGATATTTCACCTTTAAATTGTTCTGCCTCCAAATCACCCTCATCAGCGATATGACTATCTTTATCCATCACTGCAAACACACGCTGCACAGCAACCATACCCATCTGCAAGGTGTTGAATTTATCAGCAATTTGACGCAGTGGACGAAAGAGCATTTGGGTCAGTTGGATGAATAAAAAAATCGCCCCAAGAGTGATGCTATTTTCTTCAGCAATCACACGCAAACCCCCATACCAAACTACCAATCCAATGGTTATGGAAGTGGAAAGTTCAGCGATAGGAAAGAAAATAGAGTTGTACCAAACTGTTTTTAACCAAGCCTTTTTGTGATTTTCGTTGATCTGCTGAAAAGATGCATACTCTTTTTGCTCTCGAACAAATAGCTGCACAATTTGAATTCCAGAGATTCTTTCCTGAACAAAAGTGTTGAGGTTGGCGACTTGTGTTCGCACTTCATCAAAAGCAAATTTCATCGCTTTTTGAAACTTTCGAGTTGCAATTAAAATCACTGGAAGCACTGCAAAAACGATGAGTGACAATTGCCAACTCTCACTGAGCATAACAACAATCACAACAAGCATTTTGAGTACATCAGCGATAATCATAAATAATCCCTGACTAAAAATACTGGCGATTGTTTCTATATCGTTGACTGCTCTTGTGACCAGTCGTCCAACTGCTGATCGATCGAAAAAGGTTTTTCGAAATCCAATCATTCGCCTAAACAAGTCCTTGCGCAAATCATATACCACTCGCTGCCCAAGCCAGTTTGCATAATAAATAAATGAAAATTGGAAAAACACCTCTAAAAACAAAACAGCTGCCATGATCCCTACAAAGACAAGCATCCCATCATAATCTTTTAGCGTGATATAATCATCAACTGTGATTTTTAGAAGGTATGGGTTTAACGTCGAAAAAATAGATAGTAAAATGGCTGCGCCAAGCACAAATAAAAAAGTAAATCGATAGGGTTTTACATATCGCATAAGTCTCTTGAAGAGGAACACGTCGAGTATAGAACCTGTTACTTTTGAACTCATAAAGCAAATATATGCTTTGGATAATATACTTTTTCGAGATATAAACCATGCGCTGGAACAGAATATCCTGCTTTCGATCGATCTCTGCTTTGGAGAATTGATTTGAAATCATCAATGCTAATTTTTTTCAAACCAACTTCGATAAGAGTACCCACAATGGCGCGGACCATATTTCTCAAAAAACGATTGGCTTGAATGAAAAATACCAAATCACTTCCATTTTGTTCCCAATATGCCTCCTGAATATCACACAAATAAGTCTTTACATCTGTCCTTGACTTTGAAAAACACTTAAAATCATCGTGATCTAACATGACAGTTGCTGCCTGATTCATCAATTCTATTTCTAATGACTTAGAGAAATAATAGGAACGTTTTTCCAAAAAAGGATCTTTTTGAGTTGAGATGTGGTAGGAATAACGTCTTCCAGTAGCATCAAAACGAGCATGGGCATCATCTGCCACTACTAAAATAGAGTTCACAGCAATCTCTATCGGGAGAAGCTTATTGAGTCGAAATTTCAAATTTTGATCGACTTGATCATCCAAATCAACATGTGCAAACAGTTGACGTGCATGAACCCCAGCATCTGTACGACCAGCACCAACAACACTTATTGATTTCTGCAACAAGGTCTTCAATGCATCCTCAAGACACAACTGCACACTGTCACCCGTGGGCTGTCGTTGCCAACCAACAAAGGGTGATCCGTCGTAAGATAGTTCTATGAAATAACGCAAGGAGTGCTATTTTTGTTCGACAAAGATATTGTTTCTATCACCACAGTTCGTTGCAAATGAAAAAAATACTTTTACTTTCCGACACGCATGGGCACGTAGATGATCATATGATGAAGTATGTAAAAGAGTCTGATGAGGTTTGGCATGCTGGTGACATCGGAACCACACAGGTAACAGATACAATAGCGAGTCTAAAACCTCTTCGTGCTGTGTTTGGAAACATCGACAATCATGAGCTACGTCTTAGTTTTCCAGAGGAATTGCTGTTTGAGTGTGAAGATATAAATATATATATGACTCATATTGGAGGTAGACCTAATCGATATGCAAAGGGTATTTCAAAAAAAATAAAGTCCATCAAGCCCAAAATATTTATCTGTGGTCATTCACATATTTTAAAAATACAGTATGATAAAGTCAATCAACTTTTGTTTATCAATCCTGGTGCTAGTGGCAAACATGGGTTTCATAAAGTTCGCACGATGGTACGCTTTGAGATCGATAAAAGTGACATCAAAAATATTGAAGTCATTGAAGTAAAGCGATAGTTTCTAACGCAGTCGATCGGCAGATCGCACCAAGTCTTCGTCGCGTTTGATCGATTTGTTGGCTAGAGAAAGAAACACAACAGTAAGCATATACAGAACACAGGTCAAGAGCTGTTTGGTTGTAGTCACTTCATCATTAAAATACCCAACACATTGATTGATCAACAAGCCCACAGCAATCAGCAACAGCACTCGATTCACTATAAATTGCTTTTTTCTATTTCTGTACAAAAAGATATTCCAAAGAGGTACAACAACTAGCAATAGATTGGTAATGAGAAAGATATAGGACTGACGGACAACAGCAGTTTCACCATTATAGATCAATCTGTCTGGCAGAAAAAAGAACGCAGCCAATTGCATGAGAAAAACAAAGAGTTGATAGATTGTTTGAATTCGCTGTATCACCTGTAAAGTTTTAGTAAAAGTAAAAAATAGTTGTATATTTGTAATGCAATTGGAAATAACTTCATTCCAATATTTTTTTACCACATCATTTTTTTCCACGACATAATGTTAGAAATCGCTGAATTAAAACAAAAAAAACTTCCTGAATTACAAGAAATTGCAAAAGGTTTAGGAATCAAAGGAATTACTGGTCAAAAGAAAATGGATCTTGCCTACAGCATTATTGATCACATTGCTAGTCAACCAGAAACAAAAAAAGAAAAACAAGAAGACGCAAAACCAAAAGAGACTTCCAAAAAAACACCTAAAGAGGAAGCATCAAATAAGCCACAAAACAGCAAACCAAAGACTGAAAAGAAGAATTCCAATCAAAATGGTAAGCAATCGCAGGGTGGCGAGCAAAACAAAAACCAACACAAAAAGAAAGAAAACAACCATAACAAGGATACGCGCAATAAATATCGCCAACCTGATTATGAGTTTGAAGGAATCATAGAAAGTGAAGGTGTATTGGAGATGATGCCTGAGGGCTATGGTTTTTTACGATCTTCAGACTACAATTACCTATCATCGCCAGATGATATCTATGTCTCCCAATCGCAAGTCCGATTGTTTGGCTTGAAAACTGGTGATACTGTTTTAGGTCATGTGCGCCCCCCAAAAGAAGGTGAAAAATACTTTCCTTTAATCAAGGTTAGCATAATCAACGGCTTGAGTCCAAATGTAGTTCGTGATCGCGTATCTTTTGAGCATTTAACTCCTCTGTTTCCAAATGAGAAGTTTAATATCGCCGAAAAGCAGAGTACGATATCGACTCGGATTATGGACTTGTTCTCACCAATCGGAAAGGGACAGAGAGGAATGATCGTGTCACAACCCAAAACAGGTAAGACCATGTTATTGAAGGATGTTGCCAATGCCATTGCTGCAAATCATCCAGAGGTTTACCAAATTATTCTCTTAATTGACGAAAGACCAGAAGAAGTTACTGATATGCAACGCAATGTGAAAGGTGAAGTTGTCGCCTCCACTTTTGACGAGCCAGCAGACAGGCACGTAAAGGTTGCAAATATCGTTCTTGAAAAAGCAAAACGATTGGTTGAGTGTGGTCATGACGTAGTGATCCTATTAGATTCAATCACTCGATTGGCACGAGCTTACAATACAGTGCAACCACCGTCAGGAAAAATTCTGAGTGGTGGTGTTGATGCCAATGCATTACACAAACCAAAGCGTTTCTTTGGAGCTGCAAGAAATATCGAAAATGGAGGTTCATTATCAATTATCGCCACAGCCTTGACAGAAACAGGATCGAAAATGGACGAAGTGATTTTTGAAGAGTTCAAAGGTACTGGTAATATGGAACTCCAGCTCGATCGTAGAATTTCAAATCGTAGAATTTTCCCTGCAATAGACTTGGTTTCCTCAAGTACTCGTAGAGATGATATGCTTTTAGACGAAAATACAGTTCAAAGAATGTGGGTCATGAGAAAGTATCTTGCAGACATGAACCCTGTTGAAGCGATGGAATTTATTGAAGATCGAATCAAAAGAACACTCAATAACGAGGAGTTTTTGATCTCAATGAATAACTGATTTGAAAATTGAAAAATAAAAAAGGGCTTCCGATAGAAGCCCTTTTTTTTTGAAATGTATTCGCCTATAAAGAAGCGATATGCTTTGTAACTTTTGACTTTAAATTGGCTGCCTTGTTGGCATGAATAATATTGCGCTTAGCAAGTTTATCGATTTGAGAAATCAGAGAAGGAAGCGCCTTGTCGGCTGCTTTTTTGGTTTTGATTTCCTGAAAATCTCTTAAATTATTTCGCATCGTTTTGTGCTGCAAACGATTACGAGTGCGTTTCGCCTCATCTGAGCGAATATTTTTTAAAGCGGTTTTATGGTTAGCCATAATTAAATTAAATTTTGTAGCCCGTAGGGGAATCG
>DJCM01000016.1:0-18302 GCA_002430545.1 Flavobacteriaceae bacterium UBA5950 | reverse complement strand
CTAGCCGATAGACGAACGGGCCTTATTTATTTTAGGTGGCAAATTTAATTGAAAAAAATGATAATGCAATAATTTTAAGATCTTTTGCTTCAAAACTATTAAAAACAGTTTTTGAGAAAGTCCCTAAATTTTTATACATTTATATTTAAATCTTGCATATGCCCCAAATAATCATTGCATTCATTACTGGTATTTTATTTTTTTTCACAGGACTTGCACAGCAAAGCAGTTTGTCTGTCGATCACTTTAACACAGAAAGCGAAAACGCAACAGTTTAATTGAAAAGTGTGGACTATCAAGTACTCAGTTTATCGATCATATATTGGATCAGTTTGAAGAACTCTATTCAAAATGTGATCAGCAGTCGCTGCAGTTTGAAAATTGTCTTTGCCAATCTGAGGGCAAAAAACATCGAATTTTAACATCCTTTGCAAGAGAATTCGCATATTGCCACGATCACTGCATACATCATCAATATTTTATAAAAATTGGACTTCATTCAGTTGATCAAAAACATATTCTCCACGATGAGCTTGGAATTGCTCCATCAACATTAATGTATCGAAGATCCAATGTGCATTCTTAGTTATATTCCTACAAAAATTGGTTTTACTATTACATTCAGCAGAGATGAAGTTTACAAGAGAGTTTCTAGAGCGCCTGAAATACACAACTACTATGGACAACAGCTTGTATTTCCAAAAAACATCAGTAGTGGTGGCTCTTGGATAGGTTTGAATAAAACCAAATCAATACTTGGGTATATTTTGAACAATACAGGCAAATCGCCTAACGAACACTCAAAAAGCAGAGGTATATATTTGATCGATCAACTTATCAGTGGCAATGGCAACTTGAAGTAGAAAACACTTCGTCATATTGCACCTTTTACACAGGTATTCTTTCACTTACAATCAAAGACCATCAGTCAAATCGATTGGGATGGCTTATCTCTCAAAAAACAAAATATTTCGATGTCGTCTCCCTTTCTCATTTGTTCCAATAGTTTATATGACCAAAAAAGACAAAGAGAGTTAAAAACTCATTTTATCAATCAAATTTCAGCAAATACTGAGAAAGAAAATGTTTCCTCATCTTTTCATAAATGAAACCTTTTTTACAGAAATTATCCAATCTATGTAAAGAAAGGTTGTGATATACAAACAGTTAGTATCACAAAATTGTAAAGGATATGAGTGGATTTACTTTGGAATATAAAGATGTTTTGAATCGAAAAACAGAAATCTAACAATTTTAGTAAGCTTTTGCAAAAAGTACTCGCTGAGCAGATGGTTTACCAGAGTAAATGCAAGTTCCATTTTCCTTATCAGAGTCAATTGGAATACAACGAATGGTTGCTTTGGTCTCTTGTTTTATTTTCATTTCCGTCGCTGTATTTCCATCCCAATGAGCAGCGATAAATCCTCCTTTTGATTCCAGTACTTTTTTAAAATCTTCATAAGTATCACAACTGGTAATGTGTTGATCTCTGTGCTGGAGTGCTTTGTCAAATAAGTTGTTTTGGATTTCTTTTAGCAGCTCTTTGATATGAATTTCTAATTTATCTTGGGAGACAAAAGACTTTGATAGATCATCTCTTCTAGCCAATTCAACAGATCCTTTTTCAATATCTTTAAGGCCAATCCCCAGTCGAATAGGAACCCCTTTGAGTTCATAATCATTGAATTTATATCCAGGTGTATGGGTATCTCTATCATCAAGCTTAACACGAATACCAACTGCTTGCAAGCTGACATGTATTTTCGTTGCATGATCTACGACCAATTTTCTTTGCTCCTCACCTTTGAAAATCGGTACAATCACAACCTGAAATGGTGCGAGGTTTGGAGGAAGAACGAGCCCTTTATCATCACTATGAGTCATGATTAAAGCACCCATTAAGCGCGTTGACACACCCCAAGAAGTTGCCCATACGTGCTCAAGTTTTCCTTCTTTGTTTGCAAACTTTACATCGAATGCCTTTGCAAAATTTTGTCCCAAAAAGTGAGCAGTACCTGCCTGCAACGCCTTTCCGTCTTGCATAAGTGCTTCGATACAGTAGGTTTCCACTGCACCTGCAAAACGCTCACTTTCTGTCTTTGTTCCCTGAATGACTGGAATACCCATAAAATCCTCAACAAATTTTGCGTAGATTTCATTCATTTGAATTGTTTCCTCAATCGCTTCTGCTTTGGTTGCGTGTGCAGTATGCCCTTCTTGCCATAAAAATTCGGCAGTGCGTAAAAACAAACGAGTTCTCATTTCCCAACGTACTACATTTGCCCATTGGTTCAGAAGAATAGGTAAATCTCTGTATGACTGTATCCAATTTTTGTAGGTGCTCCAGATTATGGCCTCGCTTGTTGGACGAACAATCAGTTCTTCTTCCAGTTTTGCTTTGGGGTCAACACGAAGTTTCCCAGTGCGATCTGGATCATTTTCAAGTCGGTAATGCGTAACGATAGCACACTCTTTTGCAAAGCCTTCTGCGTTTTTCTCTTCAGCTTCAAATAGGCTTTTTGGTACAAACAGTGGGAAATATGCATTGGAATGTCCAGAATCTTTAAACATTTGATCGAGTTCAGCTTGCATTCGCTCCCAAATGGCATAGCCATATGGCTTGATAATCATACATCCGCGAACAGCTGAGTTCTCTGCTAGGTCTGCTCGTACAACAAGCTCGTTGTACCACTTTGAATAATCCTGACTACGTGTTGTTAAATTTTGCCCCATTTTTAGTTTGGCATAGAATTTGAAATAAGTATTTTTAACAAAGCTAATTAAATTTGAAGAGTTTAACTCGCAATTGTATCATTATGAAAAATCAAATATCCAACTATTCATTTGTCACGTTGATTTTATTCTCAGCTACATCGTTGTTCGTAAGTTGCGGCTCGTTTAGCCCTGTTTCGTATTACAACGATGGGATTTATGGTGATGCGCCTCCTCCTCAAAAACAGTACACCAAAAGTTCCAATGGAAAATATTATAAAAATTATTTTGGAGAAAAAGCTGAGGAATTAGCTGACAATAATCAAAATATTGTTTTAGATTCTCTGGCAACAGACCAAAGTAACAATGGCAATGCTGGTACAGTGAACATCAATGTCTATGGCTATGGTTCTCATGGTATTTATCATGATTATGACCATTTCTACTGGAATAGTTATTATTACCGTCCTTGGTGGAGACATCATAGGTACCGGTCTTGGAATTACTGGTCATATCACTATGAACCATATTACTACGGGTGGTCATATTACAATCCTTACTACACCTATTATCCATATTATTATAACTACAATCCTTATTACAATCACTATGGAAATTATTATTACTCAAATCCTAATCAATATGTGAGAAGTGCTGGGCGTCGTGGTGCGCCAGCGGGAGGAAACAGCAGTTTGAGAAGCAACTCCTCTACTTCTGCTGATGGCCAAGGGTATAGCGTACAACGTCGAACAGCCAACGGAAATGTCAGTACAATTAACTACAATGTTGGAAGACGTACATCCAATAGCATATCAAATACTACTGCTACGCAAAACACAAGTCAGCAAAACAAATCATCTGATTTTATGACGCGAGATTACTCAAATAAGAGAAATTACAGATCGAGCTCTAATTCGAACTCTACTACCAATTCTAGATCATATTCTAAGTCCAACAACACTTATCAATCTCGACAAACCAGATCATCAAATAATAATTTTAACACTTCTAGATCGAACAATCGATCCTATAGTTCTGGCAGCTCTCGGAGTACAAGGAGTTCAAGTAACTCAAGTGGGTCCTACTCTCGATCATCCAGTCGTGGTAGAAGATAAATAATAAAATAACGTCAATGAAAACCCTCTCAATTTCTTTTTTTACATTTCTATTGAGCTTTTGGATATTACCTGCCCAAAATCTAGACCTAATTCACAGCATTGCACAAGAAAATCTCAGTGGTAATTCTCGTTATGAAGCCATGTCTGGTGCTTTTGGAGCATTGGGTGGTAATCTCTCAGCCATTCACATCAATCCAGCGGCTAGTGCTGTGTATAATACAAGTGAATTTGGTTTGAGTGTGTCGACACTAACAACTGAAAACAAGACCACATATTTTGTGACCTCCACACCTACACAAAACAAAAACGGAGGAATGAACCAAATAGGCGGTGTATTTGTTTTCAAGAACGACAATACTGATACAGCATGGAAAAAAATTGCCTTTGGTTTTAATGCGCAAATGCAGAGTTATTATCACAACAATATTCAAATCAATGGCACTAACGCTGAGAGTGGTTTGGACAACTACTTCCTGGACTACGCTGCTGGAAAAGATGGTGGAAAGCTTGGTTTGAGTGATTTTGAATCTGTTCGTGATGTCTATCAGTTTTTTGGAGAATCATCAAGTCATGGGTTTGGGTATCAACAAGCTTTTTTAGGCTATAATGCCTATATTTTTGATTACCTTCCAGATGATAGCTTGTTTGTGTCCAATGCAATATATTCTTCTGTCCAACACAATCATTCGATCCAAACAAGTGGTGAAAACTGGTCTATGGCGTTTACTTTCTCTGGGCAATACAATGACTGGTTGTATTTGGGTGCAAACATCAATGCTTCCAACGTTGAGTATCGACAAATTACCTCAACCAAAGAAACTGGATATCTTACTGAATCTTTCTTACAAGAAACTTATTTCCAAAATGAACTTTACACATACGGTGGAGGAGTTTCCCTTCAGTTTGGTGCCATTGCTATGCCAAACAAAAATGTAAGATTAGGAATAAGCTATAAGACCCCAACTTGGTATGAATTGAATGATGAGTTTTCCCAGTATCTCGAAACAAAATCAACAGATAGCGATGGAAATTCATATAATGACGTAATTGATTTGACAGATGTCATTAATGTATATGAAAGCTACACGATCAAAACGCCGAGTGAGTTTCGTGGAAGTTTGGCATATATTTTTGGCAAACGAGGCATTTTATCTTTTGATTACTCTTTAAAGGACTACCAAAACTCACACATTGGTCCAAATGATAACAATGTATTTATTGCATTAAACAATCAAATTGATCAAAGTTGGCGTTCGGTATCGACCTATCGAGTTGGAGGTGAATACCGACTAGGGGGCATAAGTCTTCGCGCTGGTTACCACCTTGAAGAATCTCCATACAACGATAAAAAATTGCTAGGGGACAGATCTGGTACATCTTACGGAATTGGATTTAATTTTAAATCTAGCGTTGTCAATTTATCTATCCTCAACAGTAGTCAAAGCCGTAGTCATCAACTCTATGATACTGGGCTGACAGATCGTGCTGATAACGATATCAATTTTAAGCATTTCACAGTGAGTTGGAACTTCAAGTTTTAGCATAAAATTATTCTTTATAAATAAGTATCTTTGCATTTGATATGGATGCAATGAAATTTGATAAATTATTACAGGATTCTTTAGAGGATTTTGACGCCAATGATCACCAAAGTAACTCGGCCAATACCCCATTGCGTGAAGATGCATTTGATCTTTCTGATCAGGAAAAAATCAATCGAATTGAAAAAGATGTCTCTAATATTTTAGAAACATTAGGGATGGATATGACTGATGACAGTCTGAGGGGAACGCCAAAGCGTGTCGCCAAAATGTTTGTTCAAGAGATTTTTGGAGGTCTTAATCCAGCGAAATCACCCAAGCTTTCCACTTTTGAAAACAAGTACAAATATGGGCATATGCTTGTGGAGAAAAATATTACTCTCTACTCGACTTGTGAGCACCATTTGTTGCCCATCGTTGGAAAAGCACATGTTGCATACATTTCGAATGGTACTGTTATTGGGCTCTCTAAAATGAATCGAATTGTCGATTTCTTTGCAAAAAGACCACAAGTACAAGAACGCCTCACTCGTCAGGTTGTGCATATGCTCCAGTCTGCCCTTGAAACAAAAGACGTTGCCTGTGTAATCGATGCCAAGCACCTATGTGTCAACTCGAGAGGAATTCGCGATGTGGACTGCAGCACAGTCACTGCCGAATTTGGAGGAGCATTCAGCAAGCCAGAAGTAAAAAAAGAATTTTTGGAATACATTCGGTTAGAAACTGCATTCTAAAAGATCATGGGAATAAGCAAAGAACAGCGTATTCAAATTTATAACTCCTTAAGTGGTTCTAAAGAAGAGTTCACACCCATTCATGATCAGATGGTGGGGATGTATGTTTGTGGTCCTACTGTTTACAATAATGTTCATCTTGGTAATTGTAGAACATTTATCTCCTTTGATATCATATTTAGATACCTCAAACACTTGGGCTACAAAGTCAGGTATGTTCGAAACATCACAGATGCTGGTCATTTGGAAAATGATGCAGATGAAGGAGAAGATCGCATTGCTAAAAAAGCACGAATCGAAGAGATTGAACCCATGGAAGTGGTTCAAAAATACACAGTTGATTTTCATCGAACTCTTGCCAAATTCAACACCTTACCCCCGAGTATTGAACCCACTGCTACAGGTCATATTATTGAACAAATTGAGCTGGTGAAGCAGATTATGGATACAGGTTATGGCTATGAAGTCGATGGTTCTATCTATTTTGATGTATTAAAATTCAATAAAAGTTCAGCATACGGAAAACTAAGTGGTCGGAAGCTTGAGGATATGATTCACAACACACGTGAAACAAGTGGCCAAAGTGAAAAACGCAATCCTCAGGACTTTGCACTATGGAAAAAAGCGCAACCTGAGCACATTATGCGTTGGCCCTCCCCTTGGAGTGATGGTTTTCCAGGCTGGCATTTAGAATGTACTGCAATGAGTACCAAGTACTTGGGTAATCAGTTTGATATTCATGGAGGTGGGATGGATCTTAAATTTCCACACCACGAGTGTGAAATTGCCCAAGGTGAGGCAGTTTCGAACTGTTCACCTGCCAATTATTGGATACATGCAAACATGCTTACGCTCAATGGTAAAAAAATGGCAAAGAGTACTGGAAATAACATATTGCCGAATGAAATATTCTCTGGAGAGAATGACATTATGGATCGTCCGTTTTCGCCTGCTGTCACACGATTTTTTATGCTTCAGGCACATTATCGGTCTGTGATGGACATCAGCAACGATGCGATGCTTGCCTCTGAAAAAGGGTTTTCTAAACTCATGCATGGACTCTCAATTCTAGAATCACTCAACACTGCCAAAGAAACCACTGGATTTGATGTTGCCAAATGGAAACAGAAGTGCTATGATGCAATGAATGACGATTTTAACACGCCCATCCTTATCGCCAACTTGTTTGACGCTGTCAAAATTGTTCAAAATGTATATGATGGTCGTGAGAGTATTACGAAAGGGGATTTAGATGAGTTACGATCATCCCTTCACAACTTCATACATGATGTGTTGGGACTGACACAAGAAGAGCAAAAAGTTGATCATTATCTAGAAAACTCATTAAATCTTTTGATTGAACTGCGAAATGATGCTAGAAATCGAAAAGATTTTGCAACCTCAGATAAGATACGCGATGAGTTGGCGAAAGCCGGCATTCTGCTGCAAGATGGTGCTCAGGAAACCACTTACACTCTGAAAAAGTGAAAAAAATTTTGATTTTTCCTTTTTTGGTTTATATCAAAATTTATCAAACTGCGATTTCACCTTTTTTCCCTGCAAGCTGTCGTTTCGATCCCAGTTGCTCTCACTATGCAGCAGAGTCACTAAAAAAACATGGGCTTGTTAAGGGAATTCGATTATCAATCAGTCGTATATCAAAATGTCATCCGTGGGGTGGCAAAGGATATGACCCAGTACCCTAATCAATCAAAACAGTATCTTTACAAAAATTCCAATTATGATTTTATATAAATTTGAATGGGCACCTAATGAAACCATTTTTAAAATCGGATCGTTTGGTCTTCACTACTACAGCTTGATGTTTGTCATTGCGTTTGCTGTCGGTTTTTATATGATGAAAAAGTTCTATCAGCATGAAAAAGTGTCTGAAGAATACCTTGAGCCTTTATTTATTTTTACCATTGTTGGTACACTTCTCGGAGCTCGTTTGGGCGAGGTATTTTTTTACAATTGGGATTATTATCAAAACAACTTGGCTGAAATTCTATTGCCCATCAAAGTAACAGCTGATGGTTTGGAGTTTACTGGCTATAGAGGATTGGCGAGTCATGGTGCTGCCATTGGAATCATCACCTCTTTGTATTTGTATCAAAGAAAATACTCTTATAAACCATTGCTTTGGGTACTTGATCGTTTATGTATTACAGTTGCATTTGCAGGAATTTTTATTCGAATTGGAAACTTCTTTAATTCTGAGATTGTTGGTCTTTATAGCAACAGTGATTTTGGGGTTGTTTTTCTGAATAGAGGCGAAGTATTGCCACGACATCCTGTACAACTTTATGAGTCCTTTGGATATTTAATTGTATTCCTCATTCTGCATCACTTGTACTGGAATACAAACCGAAAAGACCAAACTGGTTTTCTCTTTGGTGCCTTTTTTGTTTTGCTGTTTGGCGTACGCTTCATCGCAGAGTTTGTAAAAGAAAGTCAAGGAGGGTTTGAAACATCACTAGGAGTTCTTTCCACAGGACAATGGCTGAGTATACCACTCATCCTTGTTGGTTTTTATCTGCTCAGGAGAGCCCAGTTAAAGTCGACTTAAATTATTCCTTGTTTTCTTCAAGTGATTTTTGTTTGATTGTATCAAACATAATCGGCGTTGCAATAAACATAGAAGAATAGGTACCGACGATTACACCCACGATTAAGGCAAACATAAACCCACGAATGGCCTCACCACCAAATAGAAAAATGGAAAGCAACACAACGAGTGTTGTCAAAGAGGTGTTTAATGTTCGACTCAAGGTACTGTTTAAAGCCACATTGACTGTTCTTTCATAAGGCCAACTGCTATGCGCTTTTGCATACTCGCGAATACGATCAAACACAACAACTGTGTCATTCAAAGAATATCCAATAACAGTGAGTATTGCAGCTATAAAAGCCTGATTGATCTCCATATTGAATGGCATAAAATTATAGGTCAATGAAAAGATACCCAAGACCAACAACACATCGTGAAAAACAGCAGCAACTGCTCCAAGTGAAAATTGCCACCTTCTAAATCTTAATAGGATGTATAAAAACACTACAATAAGCGACCCAAAAACAGCCAAGAAGGAATTGCTTTTGATATCATCAGCAATTGTAGGACCAACCTTGATGGATGACATGATTCCCACCTGCTTCTCTTCGCTTGTAGTGACAAAGCTTTTGTAGTCAGTGCCATCGGGAAGGTATGCTTGCAATGCGCCATACATCAATTGTTGTATTTCATCATCAACAGCTTGTCCATCAACATCGACTTTGTAGTTAGTTGTGATTTTTAACTGATTATCATTACCAAAAATTTTGGCTTCGGCATTACCCAAAACAGCAACAAGATCAGACTGCACTTCGGCAGAATTGATGGCTTTATCAAATCGAACTGTATACGATCGACCACCAACAAAATCAACACCCTGATTAAGACCATTGGTAAACAATGATGTGATGGCGACGACAATCAGAAACCC
Source organism: Flavobacteriaceae bacterium UBA5950 (assembly GCA_002430545.1). Classification (GTDB taxonomy): domain Bacteria; phylum Bacteroidota; class Bacteroidia; order Flavobacteriales; family Flavobacteriaceae; genus UBA724. The sequence continues at coordinate 8,715 of DJCM01000016.1, read as the reverse complement.
GGAAATTATGTAAGAGAATTTTCGTTTCCCCAAGAAGGTAAATGTCAGGTTTCGGAATAAGTTTTTGGTTGCAGAAGTAGAGAAATGAAGTGCTTTCTTTTTCTCTACGCGAGAGTCAACTAAAATCCTTGTGATAAATATTGCAGTAAACAAGGAGGTGGCGATTCCAATCAATAAAGTTGTTGCAAATCCTTTGATCGGGCCTGTCCCGAATAGAAAGAGAATCAAAGCTGTTAAACCTGTTGTAATGTTTGCATCAAGGATTGATGAAAGTGCATTTTGAAATCCATCTGACACAGATAGTCTCAAACCTTTTTCACGAGTCAATTCTTCACGTATTCTTTCAAATATCAGTACGTTGGCATCAACAGACATACCGATGGTCAAAACAATACCTGCAATCCCTGGTAGAGTAAGTACTGCTCCTAAACCTGCAAGAATACCGAAAATGAGTATGATATTTAATGTCAAAGCAACATCAGCATAGAGACCTGCTCTACCATAGTAAAACATCATCCATACCAAAACGAGCAACAATGCAATCACAAACGAATTGATACCACTCTCAATCGCTTCTGCGCCTAAAGATGGGCCGATAATTTCAGATTGAATAATTTCAGCTGCTGCAGGGAGTTTACCTGCACGAAGTACGTTTGCTAAGTCTGTCGCCTCATTGACTGTAAACTGACCCGAAATCTCCGATCGACCACCAGAAATTGCTCCTTTAGAAACACCTGGTGCTGAGTAAACCAAATTGTCTAAAACAATAGCAATATTCCCATTTTCACGAAAAGCCTTACCAGTCATTTCTTCCCAAGCACGAGCACCTTTTGCATTCATTTGCATACTCACAGCTGGAGAGTTGAACTGGTCATAAGTACTTCTTGCATCAACAATGACACTACCACCCAATGGGGGTGTATTTGTTCGATTGGATCGAATTGAATAAAGGTCGATTAGCTCAGAATTTGGATCACTTTTACTCCAAAGGAATTTTGTAAATCTCAATTCTGCTGGCAACAAACCTCTAACCTCAGACCTTTTCAAATAAGAATCGAAGGTTGATCTGTCTTTTTCGGCAATGCGCACAAGAACAGGTCCAGGAAAATCGATATCGACAACGATATCAAAAATGGGATTTTGAACAACCGAAATCGAATCTTGCTGCGCTTCAATATCAGCCAATAAATCATCGATTTCTGAATTGTCGTCTTGTGGTTTTTCTGTAGATTCTTGAACAACTGTCTGTTTTAAAACCTCATTGGCTTGAAATAGAAAAGAGATCAATTTATCTTTTGATTCGGTTTCCCAAAACTCAAGCTGAGCTGTGCTTTGTAAGAGGTTTTTTACACGATCGATGTCTCTTGCGCCAGGGAGTTCTACCAAAATCCGACCAGAGTTCCCAAGGCGTTGGATATTTGGTTGTGTAACACCAAACTTATCAATACGCTTACGCAAAACTTCAAATGCCGAAACAATGGATTCATCAATTTTTGTGCGAATAATTGGCTTTACCTCATCATCAGTCATGTCAATTTGGATATCGTCACTCAAGGTGCGATTTGCAAATATGCTTGGACTTGCAAGGTTTTGATCGCCCTTAAGTTCATCAAAGGCAATGAAGAAGCTCTCTACATAGCTATCATCAGATGATTTTTGGAGTTCATCTGCTTGTGCAAGTGACTGATTAAAAAGAGGACTGCGTGTATTTTCAGCCAATCCCTTTAGTATGTCCTTAACAGAAATTTGCAAAATAACGTTGATCCCCCCTTTGAGGTCAAGACCTTTGTTGAGCTCTCTCATTTTAGCATTTGCATACCCAAAATGTTGATCAGTCGAAACAGAATCTAAATATTGACGTTCAGCTGCGTTGAGGGCATCAAAGTAATCTGTGCTGCCTTCATCGATTTTTTCCAAGGCGTATGCGCGGGCATTATCCTCTGTACGATTGACAATAAAGGTGAAAGAAAGTTGGTAAATACTCACCAACACAAATAATACGGCAAATAATTTAACCAGTCCGTTATTTTGCATGATAGTTTGTTTTAATCAAAAAGCAAGCAAATATAATGCTTACTTCTGATATCTATAATTGATTTTTATTAAAGAATTCCTGAAAGGGCATCATTCATTGTTCGAACGGCTGATGCACTTTTTTCAAAGGCAGCTGATTCCTTGTCATTCAAGTGAACATCAACGATTTTTTGCCATCCATTTCTACCAATGATTGTTGGCACGCCAATACAGATATCCGACTGTCCATACTCCCCATCGAGCATTACAGAACATGGAATAATCCTTTTCTGATCATGTAATATACTGTTGACAAGATATGCGACTGAAGCACCAGGAGCATACCATGCTGAAGTGCCAAGTAGTTTTGTGAGTGTTGCACCTCCTACCATCGTTGCAGCAGCTACTTCTTCTAACTTTTCCTCGCTTAGAATGGTAGAAATTGGTATTCCATTGTAGGTGGCAAGGCGAGTTAGAGGTATCATAGTTGTGTCCCCATGACCTCCGATTACCATACCATGAATGTCATTTGCTGGCTTTTCTAGCGCCAAAGACAGGTAGGTTTTAAAACGACTGCTGTCCAAGGCTCCACCCATACCAATCACTCTCTGCTTAGGTAAGGCTGTAGCTTTCAGTGTGAGATAGGTCATCGTGTCCATAGGATTAGAAACAACCACAATTACTGTCTCAGGTGAATGCGCTAACACTTGATCGGCAACACTTTTTACGATCCCTGCATTGATCCCAATGAGTTCTTCTCTGGTCATGCCAGGCTTACGAGGAACGCCAGAGGTGATCACAACAACATCACTGTTTGCTGTTTTTTTATAATCAGATGTGGTGCCAACGATTTTGGTATTAAATCCAAGTGTGGTGGCCGTTTGCATCATGTCGAGTGCTTTGCCTTCGGCAAATCCTTCTTTAATATCGAGCAAAATGACCTCACTCGCCATTCCTTGATAAGCAATGGCATCAGCACAGGTGGCGCCGACATTACCCGCGCCAACGATTGTTACTTTCATGTCTGTTGATTTGTATTGGTAAATCTTATTATTTGTTAAGCATCGATATTGGCGTACTCAGCATTCTTCTCGATGAATTCTCGACGAGGGGGAACTTCATCACCCATCAACATCGAGAAAATACGATCAGCTTCACCTCCATTATCTATGGTTACTTGTCTGAGCGTTCGATGCTCAGGGTTCATCGTGGTTTCCCACAACTGATTTGCATTCATCTCTCCCAAACCTTTATATCGCTGTACAGAGCTGCCTTGTCCAAACTCTTTTTGCAATATATCACGCTGGTCATCACTCCAAGCATATTGCTGTTTCGAACCTTTTTTGACGAGGTAGAGAGGGGGTGTTGCGATATAAATGTATCCACATTCAATGAGTTCACGCATATAACGGAAGAAGAAAGTTAGAATAAGAGTTGATATGTGACTTCCATCTACATCAGCATCACACATAATCACAATTTTGTGATAACGTAGCTTTTCTAAATTCAGTGCCTTGCTGTCTTCTTCTGTACCAATAGTGACGCCCAAGGCAGTGTAGATGTTGCGAATCTCTTCGTTTTCAAACACTTTGTGCTGCATTGCCTTTTCGACGTTGAGGATTTTACCTCTTAAGGGTAATATTGCTTGAAAATGGCGATCTCTTCCTTGTTTGGCAGTACCTCCTGCCGAGTCACCCTCAACCAAAAACACCTCGCACTCTGCAGGGTCTTGTGAGGCACAATCTGACAATTTTCCAGGCAGTCCTCCCCCACTCATGACTGTTTTTCTTTGCACCATCTCGCGTGCTTTACGAGCAGCATGACGCGCCTGCGCAGCCAGAATAACCTTTTCAACGATAATTTTAGCATCGCTGGGATGTTCCTCTAAATAATTTTCAAGCATTTCAGAAACAGCCTGAGAAACAGCAGATGTAACTTCTCTGTTCCCTAATTTGGTTTTTGTCTGTCCCTCAAATTGTGGCTCTGCAACCTTTACAGAAACAATCGCTGTCAAACCTTCCCTAAAATCATCACCTGAAATTTCGAACTTCAACTTATCAAGCATACCAGATGCATCTGCATACTTCTTTAGTGTTGATGTGAGACCCCTTCTAAAGCCAGACAAATGTGTTCCACCCTCATGGGTGTTGATATTGTTGACGTATGAGTGCAGGTTTTCATTAAAGGAGGTATTGTAAATCATTGCAACCTCAACAGGGATATCGTTTTTGGATCCTTCCATTGCAATCACATCCTCAGTCAATGGCTCACGATTTGCGTCTAAGAAGCGTATAAACTCTCGTAAACCCTCTTTGGAATGAAATAGCTCTCCTTCCGTGTTTGGATCTTTACCTCGCAAATCAATAAGACGCACAGAAATGCCTTTATTCAAAAAAGACAGTTCGCGAAGTCTTCCAGCAAGTGTGTCGTAATTAAACTCCGTTATTTGGGTAAAGATGGTCGTGTCGGGTCTAAACGTGACAATCGTACCTGTTTTGTCTGTTTTGCCAGTGTTTTTGACCTCGTAGAGTGCTTTACCTCTCTCATACTCTTGCTCCCAGACCTCTCCATCGCGATGAACAGTTGCGCGCAATTGTTCCGATAGTGCGTTGACACATGAAACACCAACGCCATGCAGACCACCAGAGACCTTGTATGAATCTTTATCAAATTTACCCCCGGCACCAATTTTGGTCATAACGACTTCAAGAGCAGAAACGCCCTCTTTTTTATGGATACCAACTGGGATACCTCGACCATTGTCCTCTACTGTTAGAGACTGATCGGCATTAATTGTTACAGTAATTTCGTCACAGTGCCCAGCGAGTGCCTCATCGATAGAGTTATCGACGACTTCATAGACCAAATGGTGCAATCCACGAACACCAACGTCTCCAATGTACATCGAAGGTCGTTTTCGAACGTGCTCCATGCCCTCAAGGGCCTGTATACTATCTGCTGAATAGTGGTTTTTTTGGTTGTTTTCAATCATAGTTACTTGGTAATTTATTTAACTAAATCACATACTTTCAAAGATACTTTTTGTTGATTGAAATTAACCTATTGGAGAGGCCCTAAAATCATCAAGTTATTAACAATAATGTCTAAAAAAAAGGATGCTAATAGGCATCATTATGCACTGCTCCGATTGCTCGTCCAGAGGGTTCATTCATATTTTGAAATGAAGCATCCCACGCAAGGGCTGTTGGCGTACTGCAAGCCACAGATGGCACAGATGGCACTGTGAGTGCTGCAATCTCTGAAGGAAAATGCTCTTCAAAAATTGAACGATAGTAATACTCCTCTTTTGTTCTTGGCGGTTGAGTTGGAAATCGATGCTGAACAACTTCCATATCAGTATCGCTAACTGCCTTTTCAACAACTTCTTTTAGGCTATCAATCCAGTTGTAACCTACGCCATCACTAAACTGTTCTTTTTGACGCCAAGCAACGCTTTCTGGTAGATATTGCTCAAATGCTTTTCGAAGCACCCACTTCTCCATACGATCAGGAGTAATCATCTTATCCTTTGGATTGATTCGCATCGCTACATCCATAAATTCTTTATCGAGGAATGGAACACGACCTTCAATTCCCCAAGCTGCTAGTGATTTGTTGGCGCGCAAACAGTCGTATTGATACAACTTATCGAGTTTACGAACTGTTTCGTCGTGAAATTCTTTTGCATCAGGAGCTTTGTGGAAATATAAATAGCCCCCAAAGACTTCATCGGCACCCTCACCCGAAAGAACCATTTTAATACCCATAGACTTGATCACACGAGCCAACAAGTACATCGGAGTTGATGCACGAACTGTTGTGATATCATAGGTCTCGAGGTGATAAATTACATCGCGAATTGCATCAAGCCCTTCTTGGACTGTAAATGTAACCTCATGATGAACAGTATCAATGTGTTTGGATACTTTTTGCGCAGCTGCTAAATCAGGCGAACCCTCTAGCCCAACAGAAAATGAGTGCAATTGAGGCCACCAAGCATCTTTTTTATCATCCGACTCCACTCGTTTTTTTGCAAACTTTTTTGCAATAGCAGAGGTAATTGATGAGTCTAAACCACCCGAAAGAAGAACGCCATAAGGAACGTCACTCATCAGTTGTCTATGAACTGCGTCCTCGAGTGCTTTTTGCAATTCATCAATATCTGTTTTGTTGTTTTCCACAACTTTATAGTCACGCCAGTCGCGATCATACCACTTTGTTAGCTCTCCTGAGGTACTATCATAATAATGTCCTGGAGGAAAGACTTCGATTTTTGTACAATAACCCTCTAAGGATTTGAGCTCTGATGCAAAGTAAAGTGTGCCATTGGCATCCCACCCCATATAAAGAGGAATAATGCCCATGTGGTCGCGCGCAGCAAAAAATGTATTCTGCTCTGCATCAAAAAGAACAAAAGCAAAAATGCCATTTAGTTCATCTATAAAATCAAATCCTTTCTCTTGAAAAAGAGCAAGGATAACTTCACAATCAGAGCCTGTTTGATAGTAGTAATTTGGTGTCTGCTTGCGCAACTCTCTGTGATTGTAGATTTCACCATTGGCTGCTAAAACAAGCTGCTTGTTTTTGCTGTATAATGGCTGTTTTCCAGAAGCAGGGTCAACGATAGCTAAGCGTTCGTGAGCCAATATTGCATTCTTGGTTACATGAATACCACTCCAATCAGGTCCACGATGGCGAATCTGTTTAGACATGGACAATAGTTGGGGACGAAGCTCCTCTATTTCAATTTTATCATTGTAAGCACAAACTATACCACACATATCAAATTTTTTGACAAAGATATGTTTTGTGTATATAATTAAAAGCATTTATTGCATTTTGCCTTTATATTTTAACTAAAACACTATTTTTTGTATGAAATTTATATATTCTGAATAAAAAATAAGTTCAAAAGTTTAAGATTGTTTGTTTTATAGTTTTTAATTTAGGGGGCTAAATCATGAGTGAACACATTATTTCATTTGAGAATGTCACAATATCACAGGGAAAAAAAATTGTGCTTCATGACGTCTCATTTACACTAGATCAAGGTGCTTTTGTGTACCTTATTGGGAGAACAGGTACTGGAAAAAGCAGTCTTCTCAAAACGCTCTATGGCGACATCAAGCTCAAAGAAGGTACTGGAACAGTTGTGAATTGTGACTTAAGGAAGTTAAGAGATCGTCGTATTCCTGATTTACGTCGACAGCTTGGTATTGTTTTTCAAGACTTTCAACTTCTTTCTGATCGGAGTGTAGAGCGAAATCTAGACTTTGTTTTGCGAGCCACTGGGTGGAAATCTGCAAACAAGCGATCGGATCGCATTGTTGAGGTACTCGAAGCTGTTGGGTTGGCTGACAAACTAAAGTTTCTTCCTCATCAGTTGTCGGGTGGCGAGCAACAACGTATTGACATCGCACGTGCCTTGCTCAACGAACCAAAACTCATCTTAGCCGATGAGCCAACTGGGAATTTAGACCCCATTACAAGTGAAGAAGTTATGGAACTCCTTCATGAAATCAATGGGAAAGGGACAAGTATCTTGATGGCAACGCATGACTTTGATTTGATTTCCAAATTCCCCAAAAGAACCTTGATGTGTGAAGATAAAAAGGTGGTTGAAGTAAAAAAGAAAAATTAAATATCTTCAATTAGGGATTGCCATTCAGAAGCAATTTTGTCCATAGATAGATGTGCAATTGAGTTTTTTGCATTTGCACGAAGCTTATTGTAAAGGCCGTTATCTAGAACCATCCTATTCATTGCATCAGTCATCATTTGCTTGTCATTTACCTTAACGAGTAAGCCGTTTTTCTCATGTTGAATAATCTCTCTTGGACCTGTGGGGCAATCGTAAGAAACAACTGGTGTTTCACATGCAAGCGATTCTATCACTACCATAGGAAATCCTTCTAGCTTACTTGTGACAACCAAAAATTCTGCTTTGTTGAAATAAGCGTAAGGGTTGGAAACAAAACCCATAAAATGAATTTTTTTTGAGTGAATAGATAATCTTGTATAAGCCTCAAGGCTTTGTTTCAATTTACCTTGACCTAATATAACAAGGTGAATGTTTTTAGAATGAAGTATAGAGTTATTATAACACTCAATTGCATGTTTAAATTGCTTTACATTATCATCCATACGACCAACACACAGAACGTATTTTTCTTGAAACGAATGATTTTCATTTTTGATTTTATTGATTTTGTTGAAGTCAAACCCATTATGAATCGTTTGTGTGTTCACAAGCCCTAATAAATTTAGTTTGTTTTCAATATCCATAGAGACACTAACTATTTTACTAATTTTATTGTATATAAGACGAAATAAAATTCTCGGTTTAGGAAAATAAATTTCCAAATCTGACCTGTGACAAATAAAGATTTTGCGACATTTATTTCGATAAATAAATAAATGAATCATCATTTCACGAATCGGGTTTCTGCGAGCTCGAGCATCAATAATTACGTCTGGAGATAATTGACTTACCAATTTCCCCCAAATAAAAAAAGCATGAATGCTTGTAAAAATAAGAAGTGAAGATTTCTTTTTAAGACCCAATGAAATGATGTTGCCTTTGTAGCTATAATCAATATCATCATAAGCGGTTATCAAAGTAACCTCATATCCTAAATTGGAAAGAAAAATTGACATGTCCGCCATCACTCTTTCTGCACCACCCCTGCCTAAGGAGGGTCC
>DJCM01000040.1:16612-16761 GCA_002430545.1 Flavobacteriaceae bacterium UBA5950 | reverse complement strand
TAATATCAAAATCAATTATTTGATAAAATTATTTATTGTTAAAATTTAAAACTGTACGAAGGTGGTGCTAACTCAAATAAAGCTAAAAATCTTATTGTTTGACGTTATAATTATATGAAGGCTATTGTTTGCAGTCCTAACTACTTACC
>DJCM01000040.1:0-16399 GCA_002430545.1 Flavobacteriaceae bacterium UBA5950 | reverse complement strand
TCGACTGTATCGCAAAGACAATAAAGAATGGGTGACAAGGCGTGTGGTGAAACAGTAATTTTTTAATTACTTCCCAATACAAAAATTAGCAAATATATTTCCCAGGAGTTCATCGGATGAAATCGATCCTGTGAGCATACCCAAATGATGCAGTGCTGTTCGCAAATCAACTGCAAACAAATCACCACTCAAACCACTTGATAAGCCTTCCCGAACAGTCAAGATCGCTGTGAGGGTTTGATGGAGTTCATTGTGATGACGACTGTTGCTCACAATCGTATCGTAGTTGGTGTGATTCACAAGCTGTACCAGATGTTTTTTCAACTTATCCAAGCCTGCACCTGTTTCTGCTGAGATAACGATTGAATCTATATCGCCCAGTCTTGTGCTCTGGTTGTTGAGTTGGTTTGTATCGTGAAGGTCTGCCTTGTTCAACAACACAAAAGGGCTTTGATGCTGTAGTGCCTTGACTTCTGTTTTGATGTCTTCTGTTGTCATTGTTTTTGGATCCACTACATAGAGAAGGACTTGCGCGTCTGAAATTTTGGTTCTGGCCCTTTCAACGCCTATGGCTTCGATGGTATCTTCAGTCTCTCGAAGGCCAGCAGTATCGATAAATCTAAACTGTATCCCATCAATCGTAACAGTATCTTCTATGCTGTCGCGTGTGGTACCTGCAATTTCAGAAACGATGGCTTTTTCCTCTTGAGCAAGTGCGTTGAGCAAAGACGATTTTCCAGCATTTGGCTTTCCTGCAATGGCAACAGGAACGCCTTGTTTCATGGCATTCCCAACAGCAAATGAATCAACAAGTGATTTGATCGTGTCTTGGGCTTCTTGCAATAGTTTATCCAATGCATTTCGATCTGCAAAATCAACATCCTCTTCGCTAAAATCAAGCTCAAGTTCTACCAACGAAGCAAAGTCGATCAGTTGTTGTCTGAGTTGTTCCAATTGGTTGCTGATGCCCCCACGAAGTTGCTGTATGGCAACTCTATGTGCAGCTTCTCCTTCACTGGCAATGAGGTCTGCAACTGCTTCTGCTTGGGTTAGATCCATTTTCCCATTCATAAAAGCGCGAAGGGTAAATTCACCAGGCGCTGCTATTTGTGCTCCATCTTTTTGCAGCAATTGGATCAGTTGCTGTTGAATATAGATTGAACCATGGCACGAAATCTCTACAACATCTTCGCCAGTGTATGAATTTGGTCCTTTGAATAAACTTACAAGTACCTCATCAAGCGTGCTGTCGTTTTGCACAATATGACCTAGATGAATGGTATGCGATTTTTGCTTTGCAAGGGCTTTGCCATGCACTGATCGAAAAACACGATCAACGATGCTTATAGCTTCATCACCCGACAGACGAACAATGGCAATGGCACTTGTGCCTGGTGCAGTAGCCGATGCGACTATGGTTTTTCCTTCATTTTGCATGTGGCAAAAGTAAAAAACAAAAACTAGCTGATTTCTTTTTTGTAAGTACGCCGACGCTTGTGTAGTTTATGCTCATAGTTTTTCCACATGAGTTGAATCGAATTGTTCTCCTCTAGTTCAGGATTTGTTTCCACATCAGTAATCCCCTGTGCATTAAACATTTTTTGGATGGCGTCAAATAAAATTGCTGTCACGCCTTTGTTTTGATAGGCTGGATCGATGCCGATCAAATAAAATGAAGCCCTGTTGTTTTTTCGAAGTGCACGCATAATGTGAAGAAATCCAAAGGGGTAGAGAGAGCCATTGACTTTTTTTAAGGCTTCTGAAAATGAGGGCATGGTGATGGCAAAGGCAATGAGATTGCCAGATTTATCTGCCACACACTTGATAAACCTGGGATGGATATACGTAAAATACTTTTCTTTATAATGCGCAATTTGATAAGGTTGTATAGGTACAAAAGACTGTAGGTTGTTATAGGTTTTGTTTAGTAGGTCAAACATCTTATCGACGTAGGGCACCAACTCTTTTCGAGTCGAAAATTCAAGCGCACTCAGTTCGTATCGTTTTGAAATGAGTTCAGCATATTTCTTGACCTTTTCAGGGGCATCCTCAGCCTTGAATATCTTAATTTGAAACTCAACCCATTCTGCTTGTTTGACAAGCCCCAGGTCTTCAAGGTGTTTCTTTTGATAGGGGTAATGATACCATGTGATCATGGTGTTTTTGTATTCATAGCCTTGCACCAAAACCCCTGCTTTGTCCATATTGGAAAAGCCCATTGGCCCTTCGAGATATGTTAACCCATTTTGCTTTCCCCACAAGTGTACAGCATCTATGAGCATACGACTTACATCAAGATCGTCTATGGTGTCATACCACCCAAAACGCACCTTAGTTTTGGCTTGTTCTTTGACCTCAATCCAGTTGATCAAAGCAGCAATGCGACCAACAATTTGCTTTCCATTTTTGACGACAAAAAGCTTGGCATCGGCATTTTCAAACACAGGATTTTTCGCACGATTAAAGATGGCTTTTTCTTCATTTGTGATAGGCGGCACCCATTGATCACAATCTTTATAAAGTGTAAAGGAAAATGTAAAAAAAGCATGGTATTCTTTTTTTGTTTTGACTTCATGTAGGCTGTACTGCTTCATTACTTATTCTTTCTAGATGTTTTTTTTTGTTTTCGCTCTCCTTTTTTTCTTTCACGTTCACGATCTTTAAAATCGTTTATTTTTTCAGAATTCATTTTTCGATCGATACGATTTTTTTTGCGTCGTTTCCTCAGTTCTTTTATCTCATGGGGGATACCATTGTCATTGTATCGATCAATGCGATAGGAAACACCAATCCCTGCTGCGAACATGCTTGGAGTGTTCTTGAACGTATGACTCAAAAATGCATCTACTTGTATGTTTTCATTGAACAGATAAACAGCGCCAACAGTTAATAATACATCTGTCGATAACTCGCTATTAAGACTGACTTGCTCTACAAAACCCAATAATTTTTTTTTGATAGGAATCATCAAACTGCTTGACATATAATTTTGTTCATAGGGGCATCCCAAATATCTTTTTCCCCAATTTGTTACAAGCACAAAATTATTTAAAAAATGATTTTGTGTAATCAACATGACTTCTCCTGAAATCTGATTTTGTTCCAGAGCGGGGGATAGCAGATTAAAAACAGGCGAAAAAGGTTCTCCATAGGGATAGATGTTTCCCAGACTTAATTCAGATCCCAAATAAAGCGATACTGCTGGAATCAAATCAACAGCTCGAATACCTCTATTTGCTTTGTAGCTTTTTGTGTTGGGCTTATACCATTCAGCGTTTCGAAATGGATCAAACAGCAGGAGTTTAAACCCAAGGGTATTCTTTTTTGTACCAGCTCTATTATAGGTCAATCTTCCCGAGGCGTTGTTGAAAGAGATTTGGTCGGATTGATAATCAACGCGATATATCAGTTCAAGGTTTTGTAAAATCAAACCAGTTCGAAGATCGAGGGTTAATCCTGCGCCTGTGCTTTTTGCATCTGCCAGTGAAGCAAATCGATCCTGACGATAAGAGGCCCCAAACTCTAGCTGATAAACACCTGGTCCAACAGAAAAAGCTCCCTGTGTAAAACCAGGGCGATTACTGTTGATAATGGGTGTGTATTGACTGCTCACAACTGAAGAAACGAGCAGTGAAAAAAGACATAATGTCGCACAGAATTGATTCATCAACTCAAATATAAATAAATGCTTTAGCACAAGTAACGCTTAGAATTGTATTTTTGACATTCAAGTCCTTGATTAATGATAAAAAACAGCATTCCTCATTTCCTTTCAGTCATATTTTTAGCCTTGTTATCCTTGGCTTTTTTCTATCCTTTGCTCAGTGGTAAAGTAATCGTACAGTCTGATATTCAGCAATTTCAAGGGATGCAACGACAAGTGTTGGAGCATCGTGCCGAATATGACGAAGAGCCATATTGGGCTGATAATGCATTTGGTGGAATGCCGACCTATCAAATCACCTCTAAATATCCTTATGATTTTGTAGGAACACTAGACAAGTTGATTCGATTTTTACCTCGCCCTGCTGATTATCTTTTCGTGTACATGCTCAGTTTTTATCTCTTGCTATTGTATTTCACACCCAAATTTCAAATCGCAATTGCAGGGGCTATCGCTTTTGGGTTTTCGACTTATTTGCTGATTATTTTAGGGGTAGGGCACAACACCAAAGCACTTGCCATTGGTTATATGCCTTTGGTTATTTTGGGGGTGGTGCATGTGTTTTCAACCAAACGATTCCTTGGTTTTTCTATACTCACACTGGCGATGGCCTTGCAAATCCATGCCAATCATTATCAAATGACCTATTACCTCTTGATACTTGTGGGTTTAATGGCACTGGGATTTACGATCGAATTGTTGCAAAAGCGAAAATATCAATCACTGATCAAATCATTATTGACGATGATTTTTGCATCCTTATTGGCACTTAGTTTTAACGCCACGCAACTGCTTGCAACGAGTGAATATGCAAAAGAAAGCACAAGGGGCAACTCACCATTGAAAGAAAACGCGTTGGGTGAGCCTACGTCATCTAGTGATGGTTTGTCTTTTGATTATATCACTGAATACAGTTATGGTTTTGTTGAAACGCTAAACCTCATCATCCCACGTCTAACTGGCGGTGGAAGTGGCGATCGCCCTGACTCTTCGGGTGAACTAGCGCAATTTTTACAAACTTTCGATGCTGAAACAGCACAATATGTATTTACATATGCACGTACATATTGGGGTGACCAGCCCATCGTTGAAGCACCTGCATATATTGGCATTACAGTATTTTTCCTGTCGCTGATTGGCTTCTTTTTGATGCACAAGCGTTGGCGATTAATTCTACTTTCATCAATTGTTGTTTCACTGTTGATTTCATGGGGGAAGCACCTTCCTCAACTCACTCAATTTTTGATTGATTATGTACCTTATTACAACAAGTTCAGGGCAGTGAGCTCTGCACAAGTGATCTTAGAACTTTGTTTTCCTGTCGCTGCTGTTATGGGTATGATTGGATTGATGGATGCCTCCAATTCATCTCGTTTAAAAGCGCTCAATCGCAGTCTTTTGCTTGTGATGGGCCTCTTGGGATTGATTTGGATTGCTGCTGTTTCTGTATTTGATTATCAATCTGATTTTGAGATTTTTTCTGCCTATCCAGAAATTTTAAACCCCTTGATGGAGGATCGAAAAACTATGCTTCTCAATGATATATTGCGATCAGTGGGCTTCATTGTTGTGATCTACGCTGTTTGTCGTTTGGCATTTGTAAACAATAAAAAACTATTTTTCATCCCTATTGTCGCCTTGGTGATGTTGATCGACCTATGGTCATTTGGACGCAATTATGTCAACAGTGATGACTTTGCTAATAAATCAGTGATGCAGCGTCCATTTCAGGCTACTGCTGCCGATAGAGCTATACAAAAAGATACGACTCGGTATCGAGTATTTGAACCACGACTTGGCATGGCACATGCGCGAACTGCTTATTTTCACAACACCATTGGAGGCTATCATGGTGCCAAACCCCATCGTATGCAAGCCTTGTATGACTACCACTTGAGCGAAACGATTTCGCCCAATGTTGTCAATATGCTCAACATCAAATATACCTTACAAACTGCTGAGGATGGAAGTCTGACTGCTGGTGTAAATCCCAGTGCTTTTGGCAATGCATGGCTCGTTGAGGAGGTCATTTCTTCTTCATCTGCAGACGATGAAATTCAGCGTCTTGCCAGTGAGGATCTACTGCGTAAAGCACTTACAATAGAGAACATCTCTCAAAACCAGTTTACATTGGATAGCCTTTCTCAAATTTCGTTGGTCAGTCATAAAGCCAATGAGTTGAGATATCGAGTGACAGTTTCATCAACTGCATTTGCTGTTTTTTCAGAGATGTATTACCCACATGGTTGGAAATCGTTTATCAATGGTATGGAAGTTTCCCATCATCGAGTAAACTATGCACTTCGAGGGCTACTTATCCCTGCTGGTACACATGAGATTCTTTTTCGATTTGTGCCAGATGTGATTGCTCGTGGTTCACGCATTCGAATGGCAGGATATGGTATTTTCAGCTTGATTGTCTTCGTATTTTTTATGCCGTTGAAGATATTCGGATTAAAACAATAATACTTTGGGGGCTTCTCAAACAAAACATATCATCCTTATAAGTTACTATTGGCCACCAGCTGGTGGATCGGGGGTGCAGCGTTGGTGGTTTTTTACCAACGAACTTGCAAAAAGGGGTTGGACAATTGATGCGATTACCGTTCAGCACCCAGCCGGAACTCCTATTGATTCATCTTTTATTGATCAAACACACCCCAATATCAACATATATCCCCTTTCGATTTGGGAACCTGGAAAGCGTTTGTACAGCACGACAAAATCCAAAACTTCAAAGGGGTTGTTTTCTTATGTTGTTCGATGGATTCGTGCCAATTTTTTCTTCCCAGATTCACGACAGTTTTTTATCAAGCCAGCAATTAGTTTGGTTAAAAAGCGTTTGGCGGCGCAACCCACCCAGTGGCTGATTACGACAGGGCCACCTCATAGTATTCACATGGTTGGTCGTGCAATTCGAAAATCAAATGATGTACAATGGTTGGCTGATTTTCGTGATCCTTGGACACAATTTTATGTCAATCATGAGTTGCCGATGATGTCAATCGTTCGAAATAAACACAAGCGCATTGAACAGCAAGTGATCTCAACTGCTGATCATGTATTGACTACAACACCAAGTCTGGCAAAGCTCTATTCTGCGATAAACCCCTCAGTGAGTTGCATTTACAATGGCTATGAAAGGATATTTGAGGGCACACTGTCTGAGGAGTTTTCCATCACCTACACAGGTGTTTTAAAACCCAATCAGCATATCGAAACACTTTGGTCTGTCTTCGATCAACTTTCCTCTCGCGATCAAGCGTTTGCCAATCATGCGCATTTGCATTTGTATGGCGTTTATGAAAACAAACCAATTCCCCCAAAAATGAAGAATCAAGTCACTGTTCATGGCTACCATGCAAAAGAGGTGATTGACAATATACTTCCACAGTCTCATCTACTGTTATTGTTGGGTAATGATCACCCCCAAAGTCAGTTTGTGATCCATGGAAAATTGTATGCTTACATGGCTGCTCGACGACCTATTTTGTCGATTGTCAACAAACATGGCGATATGTCCAAAATCGTTGAAGACTTTCAGTTAGGAGCTGCTTTTTTATACACAGAAATCGATCAAATAACTGCTTGGATTGCAACTGTATTTGAAGATTATAAATCAAAAACGACTACACCCCTCCAAAAACCCGATCAGCGTTTTTCGCGAAAAAAACAAGCCGAAGAGCTACATTTGTACCTCAATCAATCGAACAAGTGATGGGAATCGTTGCCAAACAAACCTCTCAAAATATACTGACAATCGGTATTGCCTTTATGTTTGGTGGAATCAATACACTGGTGTTTTACCCTGCTTTTCTTTCTGCTGAGGCCTATGGGCTTGTTGTCTTTTTATTGGCAACATCCAACTTGCTCATGCCATTGATTGGCTTTGGTATTCATCAGACCATCATTCGATATTACAGCTCATATCAGGACAAGAAGATGCAGCAGCGTTTTATGTATTCAGTCATTTTCTTACCACTGTTGATTGCCTTGCTCATGGGGGGTATTTGTATTGCTTTTTATCACTTGATTGTCAACAGCCTTTCCATACAAAATCCGATCATTGCAGATTATACTTGGGTCATCTTTGTTGTGGCAGTCGCCACTGCTTATTTTGAAGTATTTTACGCTTGGGCGCGTGTTCAATTGCAATCTGTGCTTGGCAATGTCCTCAAAGAGATTTACCCACGATTTTTTCTCTTCCTTCTTTTGATCGCCTTGTACTTTTTCGAGTTGTCATTTGATCAATTCATCATCACCTTAGTCATTGGTTATTTTATTCGTTTGTTGTTGATGATTCTTTTGGCAAACCATTACTATCCAGTTCGTATTCGTTTGCATTTTCCATCAAATATTCGTTCGATATTAATCTATTCAGCCACCATATTACTGGCTGCATTTGCAGGGAGTTTAATCATCGACATCGATAAGTTTATGATCCCACAGTTGCAAGAGATACAGCAAACAGCATTTTATGCCATTGCAATTTTCGCTGCCACGCTAGTCGAAGTACCAGCACGTGCGATGCAGCAAATTTTAAATCCCTTGGTGGCAACAGCAGTGAATGAAAATAACCCAAAAGAAGTCAACAATCTTTACAAAAAAAGCGCCCTTAACTTGGTTGTGGTTTCGGGTTGGTTTTTCTTATTGGTTAATCTCAATAGCGAAGCCTTATTCTCCTTATTGCCTGATGTTGGCTATCAAACAGCCACGACTGTAGTGTTATATATTTCCTTGGCAAAACTCCTAACAATGATTTTTGGTTGTGGAAGTGCGATTATTTCAAACAGTTCATTTTATCAGATCACACTTGTGTTTTCAATCCTCATGGCATTGGGGGTTACACTGCTCAACGTCATGTGGATTCCTCTCTATGGAATTGATGGTGCAGCACTTGCAACATTGGTTGTGATTGGTGCTTCTATCCTTCTAAAGATGGCTTATTTGTATTATAAAATCAATGCGCATCCATTCTCGTGGAATATGTGTAAAACCCTGATTATTGTTGGGATATTGTTTATTGTTTTTGAGTCGTTTGACTTCACATTATCGCCTGTCCTTCAAATCGTTTTGAAATCAGCATTGGTATCGGTTGTTTACTTAGCGATTGTGGTTCAATTGAAGTTGTCCAACGACTTACTTCGCTTGCTGCATCGATTGATCAGATAACTGTTGGTAGAGGCTTGATTTTTGATTCGTATTGATTTCTGAAGGACTTCCTGTTGCTAGTAGTTCCCCACCCAATTGCCCACCATTTGGTCCCAAATCGATGATGTGATCAACGTGTTCGATCAGACTGGTGTTGTGTTCAATAACGATAATGCTATGCCCTTGATCGATGAGTTGACGAAAGGATTTCAGCAACTTTCCTATATCGTGGAAATGAAGTCCAGTGGTTGGTTCATCGAAGAGAAACAAAATGCAATCCTTATGACTTCCCTTGGTCAGATAACTCGCCAGCTTGATTCGCTGGGCTTCGCCTCCCGAAAGGGTAGATGATGATTGTCCTAGGGCAACATACCCCATCCCAACGTCAGCGAGTGATTGGATTTTTTTTACAATTTTAGTTTCGTTGTGTTTTTTGAAGAAAGCGAGAGCTTCGTCAACACTCATCGACAGTATATCAAAGATGTTTTTTTCTGCAAAGCGAACCTCAAGCACCTCTCGTTTAAAGCGTTTGCCTTCACAGGTTTCACATTTCAATTTGACATCAGCCATAAACTGCATTTCGATTGTCACTTCACCTTCACCCTTGCAGCTTTCACATCGACCACCATCGACATTAAACGAAAAATGCTTGGCTGAATAGCCTGCCAATTTTGAGGCTTGTTGGGCGGCAAAAAGTTTTCGAATATCATCATAGGCTTTGATATAGGTGATCGGGTTGGAGCGCGACGAGGTGCCGATTGGGTTTTGACTGATGTACTCAATAGCAGTGATATCATTTAGATCACCACCAATACCACTGTGTTGACCTGGTTTTTCAGTAAAGATTTTCTTTTCTCTCAGTAGTGCAGGCCATAGAATTCCTTTGATCAGGGTGCTTTTCCCACTCCCCGAAACTCCTGTTACAGCAGTGATGCAATGCAGCGGAAATCGCACGTCGATATTTTTTAAATTGTTTTCACGTGCGCCCATCAGTTCGATATATTTTGATGGTTTGATGGGCTTTGTTTTTTGGGCGATCATCTCCTTTCCATTGAGGTAGGATGCAGTGAGGCCATTGGATTGTAGAATATCATTCAGGGCACCTTGCACAACAATTTCACCTCCAAAAAGACCTGCCTCAGGGCCAAGATCAACAATCTCATCTGCTGCACGAATGATATCTTCATCATGCTCAACAACAATCACAGTATTACCTAGGTCACGTAGTTTTTCTAAAATGCGAATCAATCGTTTTGTGTCTTTGGTATGTAGACCAATGCTTGGTTCGTCGAGGATATACATCGACCCAACCAAACTGCTACCCAGTGAGGTTGCCAAATTGATTCGTTGCGATTCCCCTCCAGACAAACTGTTTGACTTTCGATTGAGTGTGAGGTACGACAAGCCAACTTCACAGAGAAAATCCAAGCGACTTATGATTTCTGTGAGCAATCGTTCAGCGATCTGTTGCTCTTGCTTGTTGAGCTTGAGCTGTTGCATAAAGTCCAACAATTCATGTGCTGGCATATCAACCAAATCCCCAATTGATTTTTCATTGATTTTGACATATTGTGTGTCTTGCCGAAGTCGTTTGCCCTCACAAGTGGTACAGCTTGTGCGACCTCTATATCGCGATAGCATCACACGATTTTGAATTTTATAGCTTTTCTTTTCGAGTCGTTGAAAAAACGCATCAATTCCTTTAAAGTGCTTATTCCCTTGCCACAACAGTTTTTTGTGTTCTTCTGTGAGTTCGAAATAAGGTTTATGGATTGGAAAATCAAACAAACGAGCAGTTTCGATCAGTTTCTTTTTGTAGCGACTGGCACTCGACGAGCGCCAAGGCGCAACTGCATCTTCATAAGTAGACAGTGCTGTATTTGGGATCACTAAATCGTGATCAATCCCAATCAAATCGCCATAGCCTTCACAATCTGGGCATGCGCCCAAGGGGTTATTGAAGCTAAACAAATGGGGTGTTGGCTCGATAAACGTCATGCCATCTCTTGCAAATTGATTTGAGAAATCTTTAGACAGGTCATCATCTGGAAAAAAGAGTTGAAGGTTCCCTTTGCCTTCAAAAAAAGCAGTCTCCAACGAATCTGCCAAGCGACTCAATGCATCTTCATCTGTTTTCAAAATCACTCGATCAACAACGAGGTAGCAGGAAGCGGGTGGATTGTCTTTCACTTCATGAATGCGAACAACCTCCCCATCGACCAGAATTCTTGCATAGCCTTGTTGTTCGAAGAGATTTAGTACCTGTTCCATCGATCGATTTTCATCGATTGTAACAGGGGATAAAACAATCGTTTTTGTTCCTTCTTTATGAGTTTTGATATCATCGAGGATGTCGCTCACACTGTCCTTAGAAACAACTTTATTGGAAATGGGGGAGTAGGTTTTGCCAATGCGTGCATAGAGCAGCTTTAGGTAATCATAGATTTCGGTGGTGGTACCAACAGTTGACCTAGGATTGGTGCTATTGACTTTCTGTTCGATTGCAATGGCAGGGGCAAGTCCTTCAATTTTATCCACTTTAGGTTTGTCGAGACGCCCCAAAAACTGCCTAGCATAGGATGACAAACTCTCCACATAGCGAAGTTGCCCCTCTGCATAAAGGGTGTCAAAAGCCAAACTCGACTTTCCAGAGCCCGATAGACCTGTAAACACCACCAGTTTACGACTGGGAATATCAATGTTTATATCCTTTAAGTTGTGCATTTTTGCACCACGAACCCGAATTATTTTCTCTTTTTTCAATTGCAACTTCGTTTCATTCATCCACTGTTTCGGATAATCGATAAAAATACTTATTAATTGTTCATGACCGATATAATTTTTGTTATTTGAATAAATTGATATATTTGTGGAAATATTTCTGCCTATACCACATATATACGTTTTTAATTTTTTTGTAACCCTTTAAAACGTAATATATTATGTCCCTTTCAGATTCAACCCTAATTAACAAGTTTACATCTGGAAATAGTCGATCCTTTTCAATTTTAGTCGATCGTTATCAAAAACGAGTGTATGGATTTATTTTTTCAAAAGTCAAAGATGCTGAACTGGCTGACGATGTATTTCAAGACACTTTTGTAAAAGTGATTAAAAACCTGCACCTTGGAAAATACAAAGACGAAGGTCGTTTTTTATCTTGGGTGATGCGCATTGCGCACAACATCATCATGGATCACTTTAGAAAAATCAACCGACTTCCCAAGCACGAGTCAAAACACGAAGATTTAGATGTTATGGATCGATTGATCGAACAAAGCAACAGCATTGAAGATCTGATGATTGAAACACAAATTCACGCTGACTTATCTATTTTGATTGATGAATTACCCCAAACCCAAAAAGAGGTGTTGCGTATGCGACTGTTCCAGGAAATGAGTTTTAAAGACATTGGGGAACAAACAGGAGTGAGCATCAACACTGCCTTGGGCAGGATGCGTTATGCCATTCTCAACTTGCGAAAATTGATTGAAGAACGAAATTTGATCTTCACACAATAATTTAGCATTAGCAGTCGTTTTCTCTACAAATTTTTATATGGAGAAAATCTACACTGCAACCTCTACTTTCGATAATCAACCCAAAAAAGAAACGATTGCTTTTGTCAATGCTTTTGCTGCTTCTTTTTGTGTTGATGAAATCGATGATGGAATTATTTTCGAGCGTTTTTTGAATTAGAACTGCGCTTGTTGTATGCCTTCAGAATACTTGCTCGCCCGATGGTTGAGGTAATGATGTCTTTGGACAAGTCCCAACCTCTGGCTGGACAGTACTCACGCCCATACCAAATGATTTGAAGATGGAGGTCATTCCATCGTTCTTTTGGAAACAGTCGTTTGGCGTCTTTTTCGCTTTCCGTTACATTCTTTCCAGTGCTCAACCCCCATCGATACATAAGCCGATGAATGTGGGTATCAACAGGAAAAGCAGGTACCCCAAAGGCTTGCGACATCACCACGCTAGCAGTCTTGTGACCAACTGCCGGAAATGACTCCAAAGCTTCAAAATCGGCAGGCACAACCCCTTCATATTTTTCAATCAGTATTTCTGATAGCCCATGGATTCCTTTGGCTTTTTGGGGTGATAAACCAATAGGCTTGATGATTTTTCGGATTTCATCAACAGACAACTTGACCATATCATAGGGGTTATCTGCTTTTGCAAAGAGATGAGGGGTTGTCAGGTTTACGCGTACATCGGTACTTTGTGCTGACAGTAGCACTGCAATCAGCAAGGTATATGGGTCTTTGTGATCTAGGGGAATAGGAATTTCTGGGTATAATTCATCCAGTGTTTTTATCACAAAGGCAACCTTCTCTGCTTTGTTCATAATTTGTATTTTTACAAAACTAATCTAAAAATATTGCTATGTTACAAGTTGGTATGAAAGCCCCTGATTTTTCTGTTCATGACCACGACGGAAATACAGTTACACTCTCTGATTATGCAGGAAAAAAAGTGGTTATTTTCTTTTATCCAAAGGCCAATACCCCTGGTTGTACTCTCGAAGCATGTGATTTACGAGATCATTATTCGGAGTTGACAAAGGCTGGTTATTCGATCCTTGGTGTGAGTGCTGATACAGTTACAGCACAGGCAAAATTCGCAATGAAATTCTCATTTCCATATCCTCTTTTGGCAGATGTTGACAAGGAGTTGATCAATGGGTTTGGCGTTTGGGGGCCTAAAACCTTTCGTGGAAAAGAGTATGAGGGCATCCTTCGAACAACCTTTATTTTGGATGAGCAAGGCGTGATTGAACGTGTGATTGACAAAGTCAAAACAAAAGAACACGCTGCTCAGATATTAGAAGGGTAGCGCAGAGTTTTGAAGGCTATTCTTGGTAGCCAAACAGTTGTTTCTCTTTGATGAGTTCTGTGGCTTTTTTTGGCAACATTGTTTCCCAGCCTTTTTTTCCTTCGTTGATAAGCGAAAGTACTTCTCTGGAATAGATGTTGAGATAGTCTTTATTGTAATCCGTGATATCAACCACTTTCTTGTTGTAGGCAAAGAATTTATAGAGTTCTTTCACTTGCGCAGACACACGCAAATTGGTACTGTTAACGATCTCACCTGTTTTTTCATCAATCATGGGGTAAAGGTAAACCAGCATGTTTTTAAAAAACAATTTTCCAAAGGCTTCCAATATCCCTCCACTGAGATTTCGATAGTATTTTTCATCAAAAATCTCAATCAGATTACTCACGCCCATACTCAATCTTATTTTTTTGATGGTATAATTTGAAAAATACTCCACGAGGCGATAGTACTCTTTAAAATTGGAAATCATCACTGTTTGCCCCATCGAGCACAGCAGTTTGGCGCGATCCATAAAGTCTTGTTCGTCGATGAAGCCAGTGCTATTTGCCATCAAATTGGAGAGGGTAATTTCGAAGATATTCATCGTATTTTCCTCGTTTACATCTTTGTCTTTGTAGAACATTTCTGAGGAGCTTGTAAACATATCCATATTGACATTTGTCACAGGGCGAAAGCTACCTCTAATGGCGAGGATATTCTTTTTGTAAAGTACTCGAGCTGGGAGTAGATTGTTTCCATCAGGGCCAAACATGACTGCTTCGGTCATGCCATTTTTGACCAGTTCTAGACTCAGGATTCGATTATCAATATCCTTAAACAGTGGGCCTGTGAAATTTATGGTATCGATTTCGATGGCAGTTTTGTTGATGTGATCGAAAAGATAACGCAGCATTTTGCGTGGGCGATCGTGCTGATAGAATGCGCCATAGATAAGATTAACACCAACCACCCCAACAGACTCTTGTTGAGAACGCGCATCGATTTCGTGAAAGCGCAAGTGGGTGCTGATCATGGAGTAGGGGCCATTGGGTTCTGTTTGGAACTTGATCCCCATCCAGCCATGGCCTTTAAACTTTTTGGCAAAATCGATTGTCGTTACTGTATTGGCATAGGTAAAAAATATCTTCTTTGATCGATGCTCCTTGGAAATTCTTTTTTCGAGGTGTTTGATTTCCAGGTCGAGCATTTTGTTAAGTCGCTCTTCTGAAACATAGCTCTTTCCTTTGCCATAAATGGCATCGCTAAAGTTTTTGTCATAGGCACTCATTGTTTTGGCAATGGTACCTGATGCCCCACCACAGCGAAAGAAATGACGAACCACTTCTTGTCCAGCACCAATCTCTGCAAAAGTGCCATAGATATTTTCATTTAGGTTGATGCGTAATGCTTTTGCCCTGAGAGAGGGTGTGTTTTCGAATGGTTGATCGCCGCGTAGCGAAACAGGCATAAATAGTGGTTTTGACAAAGGTAAAAAAGTAACTTTGAATTGATATCTTTACATAAAACTTTTTTTGAAGATTACTTTCCTCGGCACTGGCACTTCACAAGGCATCCCCATCATTGGTAGTGACCACCCTGTTTGCCACAGTGATGACCCACGTGACAAACGCCTTCGCACTTCTGCTCTGGTCCAATGGGACAACTATTCGGTTGTGATTGACTGTGGGCCTGATTTTCGACAGCAAATGCTGCACAACAGCATCAATCGACTCGATGCCATACTGTTTACACACGAGCATGCTGATCACACAGCTGGCCTCGACGATATACGACCTTTTTTCTTTCGACAAGGCGACATCCCCATTTATGCTTTGGATCGAGTGATTGACAACCTTACCCAAAGGTTTGGGTATATTTTAAACAGTGCTGACAAATATCCCGGCGCACCTGCTGTACAGTTACATCCAGTAAATCCAACAACCACATTTGAGCTCTGCCAACAAAGTATCATCCCTGTGGTGGGGAAGCATCATCACTTGACTGTTTTGGGGTATCGCTTGGGGTATTTTGCCTATTTGACGGATATTAAAACGATTGCTGATGACGAGCGCAAAAAGCTCGCTGGACTTGATGTATTGGTGCTCAACGCCTTGCGAGAAGACCCACATCACTCGCATCTCAACTTGGCAGAGGCCATTGACTTGGCGCAGCAAATCGATGCCAAAAACACCTATTTCACACACATCAGTCATCACCTAGGATTTCATGCAGAAGTGCAGCAAAAACTTCCGAAAAGCATACATTTGGCATACGATAATCTCTCAATCACTCTCTGATGCGAAACAAAATCATCCAATACCTTCTGATATTTATTTCATTGATTGCCTTGTATTTGTTTGTCAGTGATTTGAACAAAACTGAGGCATTTACAGCCAGTCAAGAACGGATGACAAATCGCATGGAAAAACTCAAGGATTCTATTGCGCTGCTGGTCACAGATCAGACCGAACATGCTTATTTTTCGTTGGTACTCAATCGTGATGCACAACAAGCGTATCCAAACCTTAGTCCCGATGATTTGCAATTGCTACTAGAGGTTTATTTGCTCGAACAAAACGATGCACCCAATGGCAACCCTTTACTCTCCTCGATTGGAAAGGGTTGGATCGTTAATAAAATCAGCATCGTAAACCATCAGTGGTTATTGGCAGACTTTACCAATGGTAGTCAGTGGGGTGATGCCCTTTTTCAATATCAAGTCAACGACAACAAACAAGCACGTTTGCGATTACTTAATCATGT
>DJCM01000017.1 GCA_002430545.1 Flavobacteriaceae bacterium UBA5950 | reverse complement strand
CACAAAAAAGACCCTTACGAATGGTATAATCTAGCAAGTAGTATTGAACATAACAATGTCAAACAAAAACTTTCTAGTATTTTGAATCAACAGTTAAAAATTGTAAAATAGTTCATACTTTATACGTTTATTATGATTATCACATTCCGTGTGCTCAAAAAAGACTAATTTTCTAACAAACGTCACCAATGACCATAAACACTAACGAATCTGACATCATTGTAAAATCCCCCGGTCGCATCAACCTGATTGGCGAACACATTGATTACAACGGCGGTCATGTACTGCCGGCATCGATAGATCGTAAAGTCACCATGTGGTTTAGAAAAAAGGACAACAGCCAGTGTCGGGTAAATTCTGAAGATGAGGGTGCGTTTACTTTTGATATCAACAAGCCCTTACAAATCAGCGATACCCATTGGGAGAACTATGTGCTTGGTGTTGTCGATGGCATTGTAAAAGCCCGTCCACAAAAACTCGGAGGTTTTGATTGCGTGATATCCAGTGAGCTGCCTATTGGCGCAGGTATCAGCTCATCGGCTGCGCTGGAATGTGGGGTTGCTAAAGGACTCAATGATTTGTTTGATTTGGGGCTTTCCAACCTTGAAATGATCGAGATTTCTCGCATGGCAGAACACAACTTTGTGGGCACCAAATGCGGGGTGATGGATCAGTTTGCGGTGACGATGGGCAAGCGTAAAAAACTATTACTTCTCAACTGCGAGACCTTAGACTACAAGCTCATTGATGCAGAGTTTTCCCCTTATAAGATATTGCTACTGAACACCAATGTATCACATAACTTGGCATCGAGTGAGTACAATACGCGCAGAGAAGAATGCGAACAAGCCCTTGCTGTTATTCAAAAAGACTACCCAGAGTATCAATTTTTAGCCGATGTTCCAGAAGCAACCATTGAGTCTTATAAAGAAAAACTCTCTGAAAAAGTCTATCAGCGTGCACTTTTTGTTTCGCGCGAAAACGCAAGAACCTTAAAAGCTGCTGAGCTTATCCAAAGTGGAGATATCAAGGGGTTTGGCAAGCTGATGTACCAAACCCACGAAGGGCTTTCTAAAAATTATGAAGTCAGTTGCCCTGAACTCGATTTTTTAGTGGACCTATCAAAAGACCTTCCGCAGGTGGTGGGAAGTCGTATGATGGGTGGCGGCTTTGGTGGTTGTACGATTAACCTTGTAGAGGAAGGCTTTGTCAATGAATTTATGGATTTGGCAAGCAAAGCCTACAAACAAAAGTTTGATATTAACCTCACTTCCATATTGGTAGCTACCTCTAATGGCGTAGAAACTGTAAATCCTGAGTCATAGATGGATTTTAACAACACCCCACATAGAAGAAAAAACATCCTCACAGGCGAATGGGTACTGGTATCCCCACACCGTACCAAACGTCCATGGCAAGGTAAAAAAGACAAGCCTCAAGAAGTGGAACGGTTGGCATATGATCCCAACTGCTATTTATGTCCAGGCAATGAGCGCGCAGGAGGCGCCAAAAACCCAGGCTATTCAGGTACATATAGCTTCCAAAACGATTTTGCAGCCCTTCTTGAAGGCCCAGAAGAATCCTTTAAAGAGGGACTACTAGAAGCCGAAAGCGAATCTGGAATATGTAAAGTGATTTGCTATTCACCTAACCATAGTCTAACGCTGCCACTAATGGAAGAGCGTGATATAGAGGAAGTGATCACCCTTTGGCAAAAGGAATACACTGACCTTGGGAGTGATCCAAACATCAACCATGTACAGATCTTTGAGAACAAAGGAGCGATAATGGGCTGCTCTAACCCACACCCACATGGACAGATATGGGCACAACGCTCCATCCCTCAGGAAGTTGAGAAAAAAGTGGTGCACCAAAAAAGCTATTGGGACCAAAACAGCGGCAGTTTATTGGGCGATTATTTACAACAAGAACGCAACGCCAAAGAACGTATTGTATTGGAAAACGAAAGCTTTGTAGCACTTGTCCCGTATTGGGCAGTATGGCCGTTTGAAGCGATGATTGTACCCAAAAGACATATTACTTCTATTTTAGAACTCTCACAGCAAGAAGTATCGGATTATGCAAGCATCTTAAAAGCCCTCACCACTAGATATGACAACCTTTTTGAGACCTCATTTCCCTACTCTACAGGCATACACCAATCTCCCACAGATGGAAAAGACAACAACCATTGGCATATGCATATGTCGTTTTATCCACCCTTACTTCGCTCAGCCGAGGTTAAAAAATTTATGGTGGGCTATGAGATGTTTGCCAACCCCCAGCGTGACATCACCGCTGAGCAAGCCGCACAACGCTTACGTGATTGTGCAACCACACACTATTCAAAAAACAAAACATAAACAAAACCATTAAAAACAAAACCAAATGGACTTTTCAACTCTCGACTTTATTGTATTTGCGCTTTATGCGCTGATTATTTTATCAATCGGACTATTTGTGTCTCGCCAAAAGAAGGGTGAGACGAAAAGCGCCGAGGATTATTTTTTAGCAGGTAAATCATTGCCTTGGTGGGCGATTGGCGCTTCGCTCATAGCAGCCAACATCTCAGCCGAGCAGTTTATCGGCATGTCTGGATCTGGCTTTGCACTTGGACTTGCCATTGCCTCCTACGAGTGGATGGCAGCCATTACACTACTTGTCGTTGGAAAATACTTTCTTCCCATTTTTATTGAAAAAGGGCTCTATACCATACCTGAGTTTATCGAAAAACGATATAGTACCAACCTTAAAACCATATTGGCCGTTTTTTGGATTGCACTTTTTGTGTTTGTCAACCTCACAACTGTTCTCTTTTTAGGTGGTAAGGCACTAGATACCATTGTTGGAAGCGGCGATGGGAGTATCTTACTCAACAGTATCATTGGTTTAGGTCTGTTTGCTGCTGCCTATTCACTATGGGGTGGACTGGCAGCTGTGGCTTGGACCGACGTGGTGCAAGTTGTGCTGCTCATAATCGGTGGTCTACTCATGGCATACTTTGCCCTGGCTAACGTAACAGACTCTGGGAGCTTTATTGACGGGCTTAAATATGTATATGAAAAAGCCCCTGAACGCTTTTCGATGATACTCTCTAAAGGAGAGATTATCACCCCCAACGGAAGAGACGCTTGGTGGGATTTGCCAGGTTTAGCAGTACTCATTGGCGGAATGTGGGTTGCGAACCTCTACTACTGGGGTTTTAACCAATACATCATCCAAAGAACACTGGCTGCCAAAAGCTTAAAAGAGGGTCAAAAAGGAATCGTGTTTGCAGCCTTTTTAAAACTCATTATCCCTGTGATTGTCGTACTTCCGGGGATCATTGCCTATGTGATGAACCTGGACCCTGAGACAGGTACCCTAAACATGGGACTTCTAAGCAGTGAGGGCTTTTTAGGAACAGCAGGCAATGTTGCCAATGACAACGCTGCACCATGGCTGATTAAAAACTTTATTCCAGTGGGACTCAAAGGTCTTATCCTTGCTGCCCTAGCTGCAGCGATTGTGTCTTCACTGGCATCCATGATTAACTCCACATCCACCATATTTACAATGGACATCTACAAGTCGATGTTCAACAAAAATGCCAACGACAAACAAATGGTGAAAGTAGGACGCCTTACAGGACTTGTGGCACTTATCATCGCCATGCTGATTGCGCCACAACTGGGCAGTTTGGGGCAGGTGTTCCAGTTTATACAAGAATATACAGGGGTTGTAAGCCCGGGGATATTGGCGGTGTTCCTTATGGGACTCTTTTATAAAAAAGCCACCAACAACGCAGCGATTTGGGGCGTGATTCTATCCATACCGATTGCGATGTATTTCAAAGTGGCACCCAACGGCTGGAGTGATGCGGCCTTGTTTGTAAACTTACCGTTTATGCATCAGATGATGCTGACTTGTATAGGAACACTATTGGTGATCGCAGGAATCAGCAAGCTAGAGGGTAATCAAGATGATCCAAAAGGCATCGTGCTGAGCAAAAAGCTCTTTGCTACAGACAAAACGTTCAATGTTGGTGCTTTTGGCGTACTGCTTATTACAGTGCTATTGTACGCTTTGTTTTGGTAAGATGCGTAGTGATTTTAATTATTGTCCTCGTAAATTTTTAGGTAATCCAATACAAGTGCATTGGGAAAGGTGGTGTTTTCATCGCTAACAACTCTCATCAGTCCATTGTTTATAACCAAACTCATGGGTTTGTCTGGCCAGTCAGCTGATGGAACTTCCACACCTTTGGTTTTTTTATGAACAAGTTGGCCATCGATATACCAGCTCATGCGATCTATTGTCCAAAGAAACCCATATGTGTAAAATTGATTAAATGCACTATAGGTTTGTTGAAAATTTTCTATTGGTACACTGTGGTCTTTTTTGTCGTTCCAAAGTCCATAAATGTAGCGCATAAACATTTCATCAGTTCGATTGGTATTAAAAAAGCGACCAAAATATTCCCATATATCGATTTCAGGGGGCCAGCCTCTGTTTGTGGAATCATCAATTAACCAAATGGCAGGCCAAACTTTATCGCCCTTTGGGAATTGGGCTCGTATTTCAATGTAC
>DJCM01000034.1 GCA_002430545.1 Flavobacteriaceae bacterium UBA5950 | reverse complement strand
AGCCAGGATCAAACTCTTCATTGTCAATTTTTAATAATGTTGACAACCAAATTGATTCGAGATCTCATGATGGTTCTACTTAATTTCGTTCGAGCTAGTAAACTAGCTCAATACGCGCTGTCATTCTCAATAAGTCAATGAACTTTTAAAATTAGTTTTTGCTTTTATTTTTTCTTAAAGCGGTTGCAAATTTACGCTCTTTTTCTATTCTCACAAGCATTTAAAAACTTTTTTTTTAAATGTTATTAACCGAATCCTTGCGTAATTCGCGGCTGCAAATATAGACCTCTTTAGGCTACTGGCAATCTTTTTGTCAATTTATTTATCTGAATTTAAGAAGATTATTCCAACCGTATACCTAAACTGTTGATTACAAGTCAAGTGCAAAGATTATTCCTCCGAAGAAATTTCTTCAAAATAGGCGCTTGTCAACCCACTGCGCAGCAATATGTCCTCTATCCACAAGTCTTCTTCTACTTTGGTTGGGTCGAATTCTGTCTTTAAATCAATGTCAAATAGCTTGGCAGTGAACTGATAGGTGGCTGCACGAAATCCGTTTCGGTATGTCTTTACCAGTGCGTGTGTGGTTATTCCTGTTTCTCTATGAATCAATTTTACCAATATCTGACCCTCTGCTCGTGTGAGTTTTTTCAATTCTTCTTTAAACTCCCCCTCGAGATATTTCTCAATCAATTTGGCATATCGCTTCTTTTTACGACGATTGTCAATACGCTCCAATCGCTCTTTCAGTGTCGTAAACCGTTTGGATGCCATCTCTGCATAAGGGTACACTTTTAGGGTACGACGACGAAGAAGCATGTATTTCTTCATTTCTTCGTAAGATTTCAACTGAACTGGTTGATACACAACAACCTCATCAAGTCCAATCGAGGGTTGTGGGGTTTTTTCACCTGGCAAAATAACCATGGGCACTGAGTCTGTTTGTGCATGAGATGACACGAAATACATCATCATGAAGAACCAAATCCACTTCATGCATCAAAAGTAAACAATGCCTGTAAACAATGCTGGTTTGCAACCTTTAAAATTGTATTTTTACGCAAAATTTATTTTTCATGAAAAAAACGAATGTGCTGAATAAAAAGTCTATGAACTTTTTGGAAACCTATCTCAATAATCCCTCTCCTACTGGTTATGAATGGGATGGTCAAAAAATTTGGATGGATTACCTAAAACCTTATGTTAATACCTTTATTACAGATACTTATGGGACTGCAGTTGGTGTGATCAACCCAGATGCACCTTTCAAGGTTGTCATCGAAGCACATTCGGATGAAATTTCATGGTATGTGAATTATATTACTGAGAATGGGCTGATCCACGTGATTCGCAATGGAGGTTCCGATCATATGATTGCTCCCTCAAAGTGGGTGAATATCCACACGAAAGAAGGCATGGTAAAAGGCGTCTTTGGCTGGCCAGCAATCCACACCCGAATGGCTGGTAAAGAAGATACCCCAAAGCTTGAAAATATCACTATTGATATTGGAGCAAAAGACAAAAAGGAAGTCGAGAAAATGGGTGTTCATGTTGGATGTGTGATTACCTATCCAGATGCTTTTCATGTCCTTAATAATAATAAGTTTGTGTGCCGCGCCCTCGACAATCGGATCGGTGGGTTTATAATTGCTGAAGTCGCACGACTGCTGCATGAGAACAAAGTAAAACTTCCATTTGGTCTTTACATCACAAATTCTGTGCAAGAAGAAATTGGATTGCGTGGCGCTGAAATGATCACACAACGCATCAAGCCTGATGTTGCCATAGTCACTGACGTTTGTCATGACACCTCCACCCCCATGATTGACAAAAAGAAACAGGGTGATAATGTGATTGGTAAAGGACCTGTAATTTCCTATGCCCCTGCCATTCAACAGAAACTTCGCGATCGTATTATCGAAACCGCAGAGAGCAATAAAATACCTTTTCAACGTCATGCATCATCGCGCTATACAGGAACCGATACCGATGCCTTTGCCTACAGCAATGGTGGGGTACCTTCTGCTTTGATTTCTCTACCGTTGCGCTATATGCACACCACTGTTGAGACTGTACATAAGGATGATGTAGAAAATGTCATTCGTTTGATTTTTGAGAGTGTTCAAACGATAAAAAACGGAGAGACCTTTAGCTATTTTGACGCCTAATTTCCTCAACGACTTCGGGATTCAATAAAGTTGAAATATCCCCTAAGTTGTTGTCATCCCCAGCAGCGAGCTTGCGCAATAACCGACGCATAATTTTTCCACTTCTGGTTTTAGGCAATCCACTGACAACTAATATCCGATCTGGCTTTGCAATGGGTCCAATCGTTTTGGCGACCTCTTCTCGGATTTCTTTTTCGATCAGCGTTTTGTCAATAGAAATGTCTTTTACAATGACATACGCGCACAAGGCATTCCCTTTGATATCATGCGGAAAGCCAACCACTGCACTTTCAACAACCTCAGCATGTTGATTGATTGCATTCTCAATCGGCGCAGAACCAAGGTTATGACCAGAAACGATAACAACGTCATCCACTCGTCCAGTGATGCGAAAATTTCCTTCAGCGTCGCGTAAGGCTCCATCACCTGGGAAATAATACCCAGGATAAGCACTGAAATACACGTGTTTGTATCGTTCATGATCGCCCCAAATGGTACGAGCAATTGATGGCCAAGGGTGTTTGATGGCTAAAATCCCTTCGCCCTCCCCTTCGATTTCATCACCATCATTGTTGAGCAATACAGCCTGAATACCAGGCATGGGTAAGGTTGCAAAGGTTGGTTTTTGTGGGGTTAAGCCAGCCAAGGAGGTAATCAATATCCCACCTGTCTCTGTTTGCCACCA
>DJCM01000041.1:425-2779 GCA_002430545.1 Flavobacteriaceae bacterium UBA5950 | reverse complement strand
GCAAGAGGTCCAAAAACAATTGGCGCTTTTGTTTTGTTGGAAAGGGTCAGATGGCCACTGACAAAGTCAGCGTGAAAATGCGTTTCAAAAATATACTTGATGGTTGCATTGTTTTTCTCAGCTCTCTGTAGATAGGGCTCAACCTCCCGCAAAGGATCAATCACTGCAGCCTCTCCATTGCTTTCAATATAATAAGCACCCTGTGCCAAACATCCTGTGTAGATTTGTTCTACAATCATGCTTTTATTTTTGGCAAATTTAATATATAATTTTCAACCCTGAATTGACTGGGTTTAACTCAGTTGGGATGATAAATTTTCTTTGCATCTTTCATTACGTTCTCACGATCAAAATGCATTGGTTTGGTTTGAAATCGTCGATACATTTCCATCTGGTCGCTGTAGTGTGGTGAGTCAGGACGATTGCTGCTACCATAGGAGATGACAGACGCTACGCTTGTCTTGTTTTGACCAAAACGAATGAGTGCAATATATGACTCACCATGATTGATTTTGATGGTTCCGTTTTTGTGAGCAGAGCCCCTCATGGCAGTGACGACATCAGGGAGTCCAAATATGGGAAGTTCTTTGTCGCCTCGTACGAGTTTTTGAAAATCTCCCAAGCGGATGCTGGTCGTTTTAAAGTGTTTCAACAGCTGTTTTTTGGCATTTTTTAGGCATGTGTATATCAATAATTTATTAAATACTTTTGATGGACCTAATTTGGAATAGTATTTGCCAAGCGCATAATAGAGTACTGCAAAAGCACCTGCACCATAAGAATCAGCACTTGCAACACGATCCCAGTTTTGGATATTCATTAACAAATCTGCAACATCGGGATAGTCATCTGGGTTCATCTCAAAAATAGCGTTGAAGTCAACATAATTATAGTTTAATGGTGTTGGCAAGCTGTGGTCGTATTTGATTCGCTTAAAATCTTCATAGGTTAATGTATCTTTTTCTGAAAGTAAATCGAATAATCGTGTGCTGCGGTTGTTGTTGTAGGTTTCAAAATTCATGGCTTTTGCAAACGCATCTGGGTTTGGATTTTCATCAGGTGCAGTTGAGAAAAATGGACTGTGATTGGCGTTGTACACATAGCCCGATTTTGGGGCAATGACTTGTGGCAGTTCTTGGGTGGTATAATAGCTGTTCCACAACGTTTTTTTGGTATTTCCAGGAACGACTTTTCGCCAATCATAACTTGAATCTCGTTTTGGAATTTTACCATTTGAAATATAAAAAATGGTATCATTTCGGTCGGCATAGCCAATGTTATATCCTGGAAGTGCATTCCACTCTAGATAAGAATAGAATTCGGAAAATGAGCGTGCTTTATTCATGCGCCACCACTGTTCGAGCGCATTGATATTGGTTGTGCTGGGTGTTCTTACAGCAAACACGCCGGTCTTATTTCTGAGTGTTGGGCCATAGATACTTTCGTAAAAAACCTTAGATACAGCAATGCGCATAGCCAAAAATCGAACATACATTTTTGCTTTTTTCTTCACGAGTTGGTGTGCCTCTCCATCAACGATATATGTGGTTCTATTTTTCATTTCCAATTGAAATATATCTGCCTTGTCGGGGTAGTTAACAGTATGTGTCCAACCTAGATACTCGTTGGCTCCTGTCAATATACATGGTGCTCCTGGAAAAGTTGCGCCGATGATATTGGTCCCTTCTTCACTCACCAGATGGGCTTCATACCAAGAGGTAGGCCCTTCAAGTGGCTGATGGGTATTGATGGCTAAAAAGCTTTCGTTTGTGCCTGTTTTACGCGAGCTTAAAGCGATGAGATTGGAGCCTCGAACATCTTCCTCAATGGGTTTTTTGTAGGGTGCCACTCTATTGCTTACAATCGCCTCTACAAATCGATCTCCTTCATTGGACAAAAAGAGTTGCAGTTGTGAATAAATCAATAGTTTTTTTGGGGTGATGGGAAACAAAGATAGTAAAAGAACCTCATCAGGGTTGTGTTTTGCAAAACTGTTTAGCCCCTCTGCATAGCCTTGTAAAACAGTTATAAATTCATCACTTAGGGTATGGTATAAACGGTCGACTGTCTCCTCACTTTGGATAAACTGGGCAATAAAATCAGCACCAATGCCTTGCTTACCATTCCATTGACTCAGCATTCCATTTCCAGCCAAATAGGCTTTTTGTATCGTGACAAAATTGTCTTCAGCGTGTGCCCATGCCAGTCCATAAGCAGTATCGGCATCGGTTTTTCCATAGATATGCGGAACGCCATTGGTGTCGCGAATGATTTCAACATCTTTAGGATTGATCTGCGCCTGCAAAACCCCAAAAAAAAGAAAGAGGAACAAGACAAGCCGATTGATAAGCGCT
>DJCM01000041.1:0-171 GCA_002430545.1 Flavobacteriaceae bacterium UBA5950 | reverse complement strand
AAGACAAGCCGATTGATAAGCGCTTTATGATTCATTTTCATTAGTGCAAGATATTCAAATTTTTAAGGGATATTCAACCATTGCTTTCAACGTCAAAATTTTAAACCATATATTTTTATATATTTAAAAAAAAATCTATGAAAGATCGAAGAGCATTTTTGAAAGAAGTGT
>DJCM01000007.1 GCA_002430545.1 Flavobacteriaceae bacterium UBA5950 | reverse complement strand
TGACAACCTAATCCTATACTAGTGTGTCAAATAAAATATATTAATTACCTGATAATAAATATATTAGGAGGAATTTTTATACTATACACCCAATCATTACCTCCTATACAAAGCTTCCCAATGGAGGAGTATGCCGCAGGCAACCAAAATTGGATGCTTACCCAAGGATCTAACAACCAAATTTATATTGCCAACAACGAAGGGGTTTTATCATTTGATGCTGAACGATGGAAGTTATATCCAACAAATTCAATTGTTCGCTCGGTGGCCTATTTTGATGATATTTTATACTCTGGAAGTTACATGGATTTTGGGTATTGGACCAAACAACCAAGTGGGGAACTCACTTACCAATCCCTAGTAGAAGAGTACAGCGTTGAGATTATTGAAGATGAACAATTTTGGAATATCTATAAGATTGAAGATAACCTTGTCTTTCAATCCCTAAACAGAATCCTACTGTTTAATCGGACTACCAAAGAAATCAAATCGATACAACCTGAGAAGCCCATTTTAAAATCTTTCGTTGTTGCTGAGCGATTGTATTTTCAGCTAGAAGGAGATGGGATTTATCAATACAGTTCTACTGGAATAATTTATTTGTTTGGCAAGTCAGAATTTCAGGATGTAGAGGTCATCGAACTATTTCCCCTTTCCGATGGACTACGAGTTCTCACCTCTTCTAAAGGATTTTACACCTATCGAAATAAGGCTTTGCGCCCTTGGGCAGTATTGAAACCTATACTTCAATCCGAGTTGGTGTATAGCGGTCTCCAATCAACCAATGGAAATTATATGATCGGAACGGTGACCAATGGGTTATATATTGTTTCTGAAGACGGTAGAGAAAGTAAACACTTCAATTTTGAAAAAGGGCTTTTAAACAATACCGTTCTTTCGATTTATGAGGACAAAGATTTTAATCTTTGGCTAGGCCTAGACAATGGAATTAATTGTGTACTAACAAACTCTCCCTTTGAAGTCTATAACGATTCAAAAGGCCAATTAGGAACAGTTTATGCCTCGATACGCTATCAAAATAAACTGTATATCGCTACCAATCGGGGGCTGTTTTTCCGACCACTCAATCGTGCAGAATCAGAGTTTTCTTCCGTGAGTGGATTGTCTGGCCAGAACTGGAATTTAGAAATCGTGAATGGGGTTTTATTTGTTGGTCATGATCGCGGATCATTTATCGTAAATGGAGAGTCAGCGATTCGAGTGGGGTCATATATCGGGGCTTGGACACACAGAAGTATTGACCGAAACACCATAATTGTTGGGTCATATGATGGGATCCACGTACTGAATCGAGTCAATGGTGTTTGGAAGTATGCGTTTAAAATCTCAGGTTTTGATATTTCTTCACGCCACCTTGAAACGATTAACGAACAGGAAGTTTTGATTAGCCATGAGTATAAAGGAGTATATCATTTAACGCTTTCTAAAAACCTAACAATTGCCAAAAACGTAAGGACACTTGCTATTCAAAGAGGTCGACATGCAAGCTTAGAAAAATTGAATGATGAAGTGTATTACCTTAGCCCAGACGGGATGTTTATATACGACACACAAGCCGAAGATTTTTTACCCCTCCCCATCTCATCCGAAATGTTTAAAAATGATTCATATTTGACGGGCAAGATGATTGTTGACCAACAAAATCGAATTTGGACGTTTTTCGAAAAAAACATCGTACTAATTGAAAAAAATATATTTGATTCCTCTTTTAGTGTACAAAAAATTCCATTGCACAGTGATTTTCGTAAAACAAACTTAGGGTTTGAAAATGTTGGAGATTTAAACAATGGCTCATTTGTACTCGGGACGATGAATGGTTTTTTGACCTTATCCCTCAGCCAATATGTTATCCCTAAATCCCTCTTATTTTTTTCCCGCATTACAGCGTATAATTTAAATCAAAAAGAGATTTCACTTTCTCTATTTCAAACGTCCAAGTTAGCCCCAGAAATGAATAATTTGCGATTTGAATTTAGTGTACCGTATTACAGCACACTAAATAGCATTCAGTATCAGTGGTACATGGAAGGTTATCACACGGATTGGTTGCCTTGGAGTGATCTTTCTTTTGCAGAATTTAAGAACTTAGATTTTGGCAATTATACTTTTTATGTTCGTTCAAGAAGTGGACAACAACCAATTGGGGAAGTTGTAGAGTATTCTTTTGCCATATCATATCCATGGTATATCTCCTATTGGGCAGTTGCCCTTTATGTTGTCATTCTTATGTTCGTATCACTTTTGATAAATAATTTATACACAAGATATTACAGAAGACAGCAAATAAAATATTTAGAAGAGACCAAAAAAGAGTTGGCATTGAAAGAGTTATCAAATACCAAGGCACTAATTGAAGCAAAAAACGATAAATTAAATCAGCGGATAGAGAATAAGAACCGGGAGCTTGCCATCTCTACCATGAGCATGATTAAAAAGAATACTTTACTTGGGTCAATCAAAGACCAATTGATAAAAGTCACTGATGTTTCTGAACTGAAGAGAGTTGTTCGAAACATTGATCAAAATATCAGTAACGGTGACGACTGGCACTTTTTTGAAGAGGCCTTCAATAATGCCGATCAAGATTTTCTAAAGAAAATCAAGGAAATTCACCCCAAAATCACTCCCAACGATCTACGCTTATGCGCCTATTTGCGTTTAAATTTATCGTCTAAGGAGATTGCCTCCCTTCTGAATATTTCTCCAAAAAGTGTAGAAATCAAGCGATACAGATTGCGAAAAAGAATGAATCTTGACCATGGAACAAATCTTATTGGCTATATTCTTTCTGTATAGGTAAATATCGATACTGAAATTTCCTTTACAATTCCTATACAAGTTATACTTTAACAAAAGAACTTAATGATAATTTACAGGTTAAAATACAAATTTGACAATTTAAGATTCGCAGAATTGTCAAGTATATAAAATGTAGTACGTAAAATTAACTATATATTAATGAATTCTTTTTACATTGTGCCTTCAATCATAGCAATTAATTAACATGCTCAAAATTTTTACTTACATCATATCATTGTGTTGTAGTGTTACCACATTCGCACAAGTCATCAATGTGTCTGGTTCTGTAATAGATGCCAACACTGGCCAAGTATTACCTGGTGCTACGATTCTTGTTGAAGGATCTTCCAATGGTACAACAACCGATTTTGACGGAAACTTCAATATCGTTGTTGGTTTAGGAGAAACTTTATTAATTTCCTATGTTGGTTTTAAGACTCAATCCCAAGTTGTAGATAATAATACAGATTTAAATATTTTTCTCGAACCAAGTAATAAGCTAGACGAGGTAGTAGTTGTTGGTTATGGAACACAAAAAAGGAGCAATCTTGTAGGATCAGTATCAACTATTGAAGTTGACAAAGCAGCACAAACCCCAACTACAAATGTTACTGAGTTATTGCGCGGTAGAGCTGCGGGGGTCCAAGTTAATTTAGGCGATGCTCGTCCTGGAGGTTACTCAAATATTATTATCAGGGGTAATGTTTCAGTGGATGGAGGAAATAACCCACTAATAATTGTTGATGGCCTACCTTACGATAATCTTAATGATATTTCTCCTAATGATATTTCTAGTGTCGAAATTTTAAAGGATGCTGCTTCTACTGCTATCTATGGGTCACGTGCGTCAAACGGAGTTATTTTAGTTACAACCAAAAAAGCAAATAAGGGATATACATCATTCAATTATTCAGCTTATGTAACAACCCAGATACTGACCAAAAACTTTGATATGTATGATGCGCCAGGTTTTTATAATTATAGAATGGATGCATGGCGTGCTCGTTTAGCGATTGACTCACCCCCTTTACGTTTTGTATGGCAGGATTTTGAGCTCGATCTAATTAGAAATGGAAATTTTGTTGATTGGGAAAATCTTGCACTTCAAGACGCACTTCTAACAAACCATGCATTAAGCTATTCCTCTGGAACTGAAAAAACATCGGTTTACTCAAGTTTGAATTATTTTACACAAGATGGTATTATACCTAATTCTGGATTTGATAGGTTGCAATACAAATTGAATTTAACTCAAAAAATTACTGATAAATTAAGTATGGATGCAATAATTAATATTCAACATGCTAACCAAAATCGTGAGACGGGAGGGTTATTTCTGTCAAGTTTAAGTCCAATCGCCAAGCCTTTTGATGATAATGGAAACCTAGTAAAATATTACTTTGGGGAAGAAAATTCTAATGCAGTTAATCCATTATGGGACCAGAGAGAGTCAGTTGATGAGACAGAAACAAATTTAACAGATTTAAGCTTGCGATTTGATTATAAGCTTTCTTCTAATATCACCTATTCTTTAAAAACTTTTTTTAGAAACCGAAATACTGATCAAGGTACATATCGATCTTCATTACATTCAGCGGGAGACGAGGGCAATAATGGTATAGGGGTTCTCATAGATACTCAGTATAAACAACTTCTGGTGGAACATATCTTAAATTATAATATTATAAACAACGATACACATAATTTAGATTTTACCGGAGTACATGCATACGATGAGCAAAATTTCAAGTACAATCAGTTGGATAAATCGGATTTTGTAAATGATGCCTTAACTTACAATGGTCTCGCTTCAGAACTTCTTAACAATAATAGATATGTTTGGCGTAGAAGATCTTTATCATTTATGGGACGAGTTAGATATTCTTTTTTAGACAAGTATTTGTTAGAAGCAACTACTCGAGCTGATGGTGCATCAGTTTTTGCCGAAAACAATAAATGGGGCTATTTCCCTGCAGTATCTGTAGCCTATAAAGCTGAAGAGGATATTTCATCTGATATTGTTGACCAGCTCAAGTTACGCCTGAGTTACGGGGTTACTGGAAATCAAGGTATAAATTCTCTCGAGTCTTTGGGTGTTGCAGAATACAATCCATATATTTTCGGAATATCTACTGTTAGCGGCTCGTCAGCATCTTCACGATTGAGAAATCCTGAATTAAAATGGGAATCTACAACAACATTAAATGCTGGAATAGATTTTGGATTTTTTACAAATAGAGTTAGGGGAACATTTGAGTATTATAAAACTAATACTACGGATTTATTATTGGATAGACAGCTTAATCCCTCCTCAGGTTATAGCGTGACAAGGTTTAATGTAGGAGAATTACAAAATACAGGTGTTGAATTTTCATTAAATGGGTCCTTGATTCAATCCAAAGACTTTTCATTTGATTTAGGACTTAATTGGTCAACAAACCAAAATGAAATTGTTGCATTAACTGGTGAAACACAAGTTGACCCTGATACAGGGGAAACATACTTTATTGATATTGTTGATTCATCTGGTAGACGACTTTCAATTGGTCAATCGATAAATAACTTATGGTTGCCTGAATATGCAGGAATCTATCAAGAATCTGATTTTCTTGATGGTAGTCCAGTAATTCCAGAGTTAGGGTCTAAGCCTGGCTACATTCGTGTTATTGACCAAAATGGGGATGGTGTGATAGATATTAACGACAATATTTTTATTAATACAGATCCTGACTGGTACGGCTCATTTAATACAACTTTAAGTTATAAAAACTTTGATTTATTTATGGACTGGTATAGTGTTCAAGGTGTTACACGAATTAATTCGGTATTGGCTAACGGAGAATTTTGGAAGTCTTCAATAAATGGCCCTATAGTGCCTTACTATACTGACGCTAATCCCTCGACTAATTGGCCAAAAGCCAATGCAACTGCTGTTTGGCTTGAGCATTTAAATTCATTTGCTGCGCAAGATGCTTCCTACATAAGGTTACGAACACTAACACTAGGCTACAACTTTGGTAATAAATTGAATAAATTATTGAATACTACTAAGGGGCGGCTTTATTTTACAGGAACAAATCTTTTTACAATCACAGATTTTCTTTCATATTCTCCGGAACAAGACTTACGGCAAGGAGTATTTCCAGAAACCCTTAACCTGACTGTTGGATTAAATTTAACTTTCTAAAATGAAAAAAATTAATTTACAAATGCGACTTTTATTTTTGACATTCTCATTGTTTTTTGTCAGCTCATGCTATCAGGATGACTTTCTCAAAGATGAATTATTATCTAATAATTCGGTAGATTTTTTATATTCTAGTTCAGATGGAATAGCTAACGCTGTTGTTGGATTATATTCATTGAATAGAGAACCATATCAACGCGACTGGTTAAATGGAGCTATTCCATTAATTCTTCAAGCAAAAAGTGATGTAGCTGCTGGTTTCGATGGAGAAATTTCATTATTCAGTAATTGTTTTTGGGGTTGTGGTTTGGATGGAGATTATGGGACTGAGGCTGCCTATGGATATTTCTGGGCTCATAACTACAGATTAATTGATATTACTAATTCCATTATTCAAGGTGGAGATGAACTTATAGAAAAAGGGGATAACAGTGAAAAATTAATGAAAAATGTTGCTGAAGCTAAAGTTTTTAGAGCACGTTCGTATTTCACATTATACCGACTTTTTAAAAACATATATCTCAAAACTGAACCAACAAACCCTGAAACAGCTTTTGATCGTCCTTCAACTGCCTCCTCTAAGGAAGATATTTTCAAATTAATACGAGAGGATTTACAATTTGCTAGTGAAAATTTACCATATGTGTCCTCAGATTTTGGACGCTGGAACAAAGGAGCTGTTGATCATTTAAGAGGTAAAGTAGAAATGTGGGATGAAAATTATTCACTTGCTGCAGAAATTGTTGACGAAATTATCAATGAAGGACCATATTCATTAGTTTCATCTGAAGAAGTGTTTTCAGGTGAATTAATACATGATGAAACTCTTTTTGCCATAAACTTTGAAAAGAGTGCAATAGGTGGCGGTGCATGGCACCAGATGAGTTGGCAGGCTATCGCGCATTATTCCGCTGAACCGGGTATGAAACAATCTACTGAAAATGGTGGTGATGGTTTTGGTTTTATAAGCCTTAATCCTTATGCTGCAGATTTATTAAAAGAAAACCCAAATGATAAAAGAATTGGAAACTATTACATTTTTGATTATTTGTACAATGATCCCAAGACTTTACCCCCTGGAAAAAACATTGGTGAACCATTAGACCTCTATGATAGGGATGGAGATGATTTCTTTTTATATTACAAAAGACAAAGCCCCGGAATACTTAAATTTTATGATTCTTCTGTGGAGCCAACGGACCGAATGCATTTTAAAAATGTAATGGTTTACCGTCTTGCAGAGACTTATTTGATAGGAGCAGAGGCTCATTTAGAGTCAGGAAATGCTGGCAAAGCACTAGAATACCTTAACGTTGTACGGAATCGATCTGGAATTGGTAATGCAACATCCGCCACAATTGAAAATATTTTTGAAGAAAGGGCAAGAGAGTTAGCTTTCGAAGGGCAACGCTGGTATAGCTTAAAACGTAAAGGGGTATTGTATGATTATTTAATGGATCATATGAATTCAACTTTATTAAATGAATACTATTCCATTGCTCATGTTAACCCTGTTGAAGTTTATCAGCCTCACATGGTTAACCTTCCAATTCCTCAAGGAATTTTAGATTTATTAGGTGCAGGATATCCTCAAAATGAGGGTTATAACAATTAATTTTTAACTACAATTACTTAAACAATGAAAACCAATATTTATATACTTACATTACTTTCATTATTCTTTATAGTTTCTTGTAAAGATGATGATTCAACAGGGACAATAGATATTATTGACCCGGTAGACCCAGTAGACCCAGTTTTTGTCTACGTTGACCCTAACATAAATGATGGAGTCATAGACTTTGAAGAATTTGGACCTAGTTTTGAACAAGACACCGCAGAAGATGCAGAGAGATCAAATGGTGGGAATTGGAGTCAATTTGGTGGAACGGACGAAGCTAAAATATCTATCGAGTATGCTGACAACCCTGACAAAAGTGAGCCAAACACTTCAGATAAAGTTTTGAAAGTTACTGAGCCAGAACTAACTAATGAATGGGCTGGATTTTACTTTAAACTTGAGGAGGGAATGAATTTTCCTGATGGTAAAGAAGCTATTAAAGTAGATATCTGGTCCCCTGCAGGTACTCAAGTTTCAATTAAACTTGAGGATGAGCTTGCAAATGGTTCAGATGGTAAGAAAGATACGGGAGATATTTTTGCGACTAAGCAACAAGATGGTTGGGAATCACTAGTTTTTAATATCCCTGATGGTAAACTCGAAAATGGTGTTTACAACACATTTGTCATCATTATGACGAGATTTGAAACAGCTGCTGGAGTAAGCTATTTGGATAATATTGACTTTTCAACCCCTGCTGAAGTAATCATCCCAGACGCTCCTACAACTGCACCGGCAGCTCCAACATACGATTCTGAGGGTGTAATATCAATTTTTAGCGATGCATATACAAGCCCTGAGGGAATTAATCTCAACCCTTCTTGGGATCAAGCCACAGAGGTCACTGAAGAAGTCATTGCTGATAATACAGTATTATTGTATGATAATTTGAATTATCAAGGAACAGAGATAACACCTGCTTTAGATGTAAGTTCTAAAACTAAAATTCATATTGACTTTTTTACTGGTAATGCATCTGGATTGCAATTTTTCTTGATTAGCCCTGACGGGGATGATGCAGATGATGCCGCAGAAGAAAAAGCATATGACTTAGACGTAACAACTTCGCCTGGTGAATGGAATAGCGTTGATATTGATTTATCTCATTTTTCAGATGTAGTTGATTTGTCCGAAGTATTCCAGCTAAAAGTTGTTGGAAACGGAACAGTTTATTTTGACAACATCTTCTTTTATGGGGGTGGAGCACAGTCTGGATCGAACTATTCTGCTGATTATAGTGGTACTTTTGATGGATCAGTTTATGATGCAGATAATGGAACTTTTGAATTTCCATCTTCTGCTCAATCTTGGGCTGGTTTTGCAAATCAAACTGAGATTTACCCATTGGCTTTTCCAAATGGCGGTAAGATAACGTTCAATGCAGCTACTACTGGAGCTGAGGATATTGTTGTAAAATTTAAATTTGAAAGACTTACGTATAACGCTGAGGGCAATGGAGCGGCTGATACCGAACCAAGTTTCGAAACAGCCACAGCTACGGTATCTGGAACAGAGTCAAGTGAATATGTAGTGGATATAGCACCCCGACCTGCTACTGAAACATATAGCTCCGCTCTATTATACTTAATTACACAAGATCAAGTCCTTACGGCATCTGATTTTGTGATCACATCCTACGACTAAATTTTTCACTAAAGCTATTCCGCACTTCTGCGGAATAGCTTTAAATTAAAAACCAAAACTATCAACAATATCACTACTTATTTAATTTCGTTTTTTCTGTTCGCTTTTTCTTCATGTTCAAAAGACTCCACTTCTGAAATTA
Organism: Flavobacteriaceae bacterium UBA5950; assembly: GCA_002430545.1. Classification (GTDB taxonomy): domain Bacteria; phylum Bacteroidota; class Bacteroidia; order Flavobacteriales; family Flavobacteriaceae; genus UBA724. The sequence goes on along the minus strand of DJCM01000007.1, from coordinate 30,593 downwards.
ATGTTGAAATTACACTTGGTGAGAATGGAAAAGTCTCTGTAACCGCTCAAGCAGATGGAGCTAAAAGTTATCGTTTTTCATTTGGTGACGACAGTGTTTATGATAATTCCTCAGGAATTATTGAACACACCTATTCAAACAAGGGCACTTACACTTTTGCTGTTTGGGCATTTTTTAACGAAGGACAAACTGATTATTCATTTGAATCAACTGAAATTGAAATAACCAATGCAACTGGTGAAACAAACAATGGTGGATTGTTGGACTTGAGCGAGGCAGTAACCGAATATCCGGGATACGAACTTGTTTGGAACGATGAATTCAATTACGAAGGCGCTCCACATGATTTTCGTTGGCACTTGCAATACAAACCTATTCTTGGTTGGGGATGGGCCAACGATGAAAAACAGCACTACACAACCAGAAGAGATAACTCCTATGTGAGTGATGGTACTTTGAAAATTGTAGCAAAGAGGGAAAGCTACTCCTACAATGGAACTAATAAACAATTTACTTCTGCTCGATTGAATTCAAAATTCGATATGAAGTATGGAAGGATTGATGTACGTGCAAAACTTCCATCAAAAGGAGGTACTTGGCCAGCAATTTGGACTTTAGGAACGAATATCAATGAACTTGGAAACTATCACGGTAGTACAGATGGTAATGTTGGTTGGCCGAGGTGTGGAGAAATTGATATTATGGAGCAACGCGGATACAACAAACATGAAATTTTAGGAACATTCCACTGGGGTGAAACGCAAAGTCCATACAATTATGGTTCGTATGGTGAAACAAGAAGCACCTCTCAATTAGGGATTTCTAATGTTACAACAAATTTTCACTTGTATTCTTTGGTCTGGAGTTCTACTGAACTAAAAATTTATGTTGACAATAAATTCTTAGTATCTCTTTCAAATAGCGCCACTGTTCCTTTCGACAACCCACACTATTTACTTTTAAATGTTGCTATGGGTGGAACCCTTGGGGGCAATATACCAGGTTCATTTGATGAGGATGTTATGGAAATCGATTACGTTCGATTTTATCAATGATAAGCCAACTAACCAAAAACAAATAAACAATTCTAATGACAAAAAAGACTCTCTTTATTGCATTTGTTGTATCCTTAGGGGGTTTTTTATTTGGCTTTGATGCAGGAATTATCTCGGGTGTCATGTCCTATGCAGGCCCGCAGTTTGACCTCAATGACGCACAAACTGGTTGGGTTGTTAGTTCTCCGTCATTTGCAGCTATGATAGCTATGCTAATTGCAGGTCGTCTTAGCGATCGAATCGGTCGAAAAAAAATATTGCTAGCAGTAGCATTTTTATATGCACTTTCTGCGATCACCTCTGCATATGCCATTTCGTATGAAACCTTGTATATCGCTCGTATGGTTGGTGGATTAGCTTTTGGTGCAGCACTCATTTTAGCACCAACCTATATTGCCGAAATCTCAACGGCCGAAAATCGAGGAAAACTCGTTTCTATTCAGCAACTCAATATCGTATTGGGCTTTTTTGCTGCCTTTTTGAGCAATTATTATTTCAACCAATATAACGTTTCGGGAAGTGAAATTCTCTCTGATGAAACCGTTTGGCGATGGATGTTGGGGGTAGAGTTTTTCCCCGCCATCTTTTATTTTGGACTTTTATTTTTTGTACCAAAAAGTCCACGTTGGCTCTACACTAAAAATTGTGTCGACCAGGCCAAGCATGTCTTGGAGCGTATTCATGGGTCAGAGCAAGCAAAAGTTGAAATCCATTCGATAGAAAAAAATATTGAAGAGAGTGAGGTTTCAAAAGCAGTTTCTATTCGTGAACTCTTTGCGCCGGCTTTACGATTCATCATGATTGTTGGAATCACTTTGGGAATCTTACAACAAGTTACGGGGATCAACGCAATTTATTTTTACGCTACATCCATATTTAAACAAACGGGTATCGGAACAGATGCTGCTTTTTCTTCGGGGGTTCTACTGAGCTTTACCACAGTGGTGTTTACACTTCTTGCCATCTATTTGATTGACCGTATCGGAAGAAGACCGCTGCTGCTGGTTGGGATGTCTGGTATTGCGGTAAGCTTGTTGCTGTGTGCCCATAGTTTTAATCAAGCAACCTATGAACTTTCAGCTGCTGAAATCAATTCTTTTCAAAATATTGATACCTATAAGCTAGCAGAATTTCAAGATCTTACCTATAAAAGCGATGTTGCCTTTAAGAATGATATTAAAGCCGCCATCGGAAACCAAGTCTATGCGATCAACGAGGGAGCCATATTGGAAGCTGCAATTGACATGAATGCAGCCCTTGTTCTCATTGGGATTCTCGGATTTATCGCCTGCTTTGCGTTTTCGTTAGGACCTGTGATGTGGGTAATGCTCTCCGAAATTTTCCCAAATCGATATCGAGGTTTAGCAATTGGGGTGATTGGTTTTATCAATTCTTTTTCCAGTTGGTTAATTCAACAAATCTTTCCTTGGGAAATTTCAAATTTAGGCAGCGCATTGACTTTCTTTATCTATGGGCTAATCGCTACAGTAGGAGTGTTATTGTTTATCAAAATCCTTCCAGAAACGAAAGGAAAGTCTCTTGAAGAAATAGAATCAGAATTGATTAAATGACCAAAGAATAAAAGATTAATATCGTATAACATACATGTACATTGGACAAAATTTAAGACAAACAAACCTACTTGAGCCAGAAGGCGAACTGTTAAAAATAGATGGAGAATGGTTTTTTAAAATTAGCAACGTTGACGGTATGCCACCGTTTTTTATGAGCATTGTCAGTGACGCAAATCATTGGATGTTTATCGGCAGTAATGGTGGTCTTTCTGCAGGTAGAAAAGATTGCAATCAAGCACTGTTTCCCTACTACACAGTCGACAAAATTTTAGAAACCTCAGAAACCACAGGCAGTAAAACGATCCTGCGTGTTGACCAAGATGGAAAATCTCTTTTGTGGGAGCCGTTTTCTGTTCGCACCAACTCGGTCTACAATACCGAAACAAACCTCTACAAAAGTGAATATGGAAACACGGTTATTTTTGAGCAAATCAATCATGACATAGGACTTTCATTCAAATACCAATGGAGTTCGAGCAATCTATTTGGGTTTGTCCGCCGTGCAACATTGAGCAATCTCACCAATTCCGAAAAGGTTGTTCATGTCTTGGATGGAATCCAAAATCTGGTTCCTTATGGGGTTGAAGCCGATTTGCAAAATAGCAAAAGTAATCTTGTTGATGCCTATAAGAAAAGTGAGTTGGAGAAAGAAAATGCCTTGGGAATCTATGCCCTAAGCGCGATTATTGTTGACCGTGCTGAGCCAAGTGAAGCGCTTAAAGCAACGACAGTTTGGTCCTCCGGTTTGAGCAACCCAACGTATTTATTGTCCTCTTTTCAACTCGAAGCATTTCGCCGGGGGCAAAGCCCCACAGAAGAGTGGGAAAACAAAGGCGAAAAAGGAGCGTATTTTTTGGTTGACACCCTAACTATTGAAGGGAATCAAGCCAAAGATTGGCATATTGTGGCTGATGTAAACCAGTCGATGATTGGCATTCGATCTCTAGCGCAAGCCATGGACAAGGGCGATATCATAGATCAAGTTCATAAAGATATCCAGAAAGGGACCAACAAACTCATTCAACTGTGCGCAGCAGCAGACGGCGTACAGCTTACTAATGACAAGCGAACCATCATGCGCCATTTTTCCAATACCATGTTTAACATCATGCGTGGGGGAATTTTCGATGCCAATTACCAAATTGAAAAGGCAGACTTCCTTCCCTATCTCCAACAAGCGAACAAAGTGGAGTTTGAAAAATTTGAAGATCAACTTAATCAATGGGATGAGCTGTTTTCACTCGATCAATTGACAACCAACATCAGCTCAATTCCTTCTGTTCCAATCAAACGACTGGCAACAGAATATTTGCCACTCAAATTTAGTCGCCGTCATGGCGATCCGAGTCGTCCCTGGAACAGGTTTTCGATCAATACCCAAAACGAAAATGATGGATCAAAAATTTTAGATTACCAAGGCAACTGGCGCGATATTTTCCAAAACTGGGAAGCGCTTGCACATGCCTATCCTTCCTTTATTGAAGGGATGATCTTTAGATTTCTCAATGCGTCGACCTTTGACGGGTACAACCCATATCGGGTTACCAAAGACGGGTTTGATTGGGAAATTATCGAGCCACACGATCCATGGTCTTATATCGGATATTGGGGAGATCACCAAATCATCTACCTGTTGAAGTTTTTAGAATTTATAGAAAAACACTTCCCAGGAAAGTTGGCAGATAGCTTGGCAGAAAACCATTTTGTTTATGCCCATGTTCCTTATATCATCAAATCGTATGAAGACATCGTCAAAAACCCAAAGGAGACAATCCTTTTTGACGAGGAGTTACATCATCAAATCGATCAACAAAAAGAGGATTTGGGTGCCGATGGTACCTTACTCAAAACACCAACAGGAGAAGTATATCACGTCAACATGCTTGAAAAGCTGTTGGCAACCATACTTGCAAAAATGTCAAATTTTGTTCCTGAAGCAGGGATTTGGCTCAACACCCAGCGACCCGAATGGAATGATGCCAATAATGCGCTAGTTGGAAACGGAACTTCTATGGTTACTCTATACTATATGCGGCGTTTCTTTTCGTTTTTTGATAATTTGATCGAAAGTGCTGACTTTGCATCTTCTGCAATCTCAGAGGAGTTATATCGTTTTTTCAATGAAATTTTTACCCAGCTCAATAAACATGAAAGTTTACTTGCCAATCCAATAAGTCAGCAAGATCGACAGTCAGTTGTTGATGCACTAGGGCAAGCGGGGAGTAGCTACCGAAATCAGATTTACAATAATGGGTTTTCTTCAAAGACGGCAGATATCAGTACAGCTGACCTCAAAGCGTTTATCCATGTCAGCTTGTCCTTTATCGACCATTCTATTGATGCAAACAAACGAGAGGATGGTTTGTACCATGCCTACAATCTAATCACATTTGAAGATCAAGGCGGCGTTTCTATTTCCTATCTCGATGAAATGCTTGAAGGGCAAGTTGCCGTTTTAAGTTCGGGCTATTTAAGCCCAGTACAGGTTGACGAGGTGCTTAATCAAATGCGCAAAAGCAAGCTTTACAGAGAGGATCAAAACAGCTATATTTTGTATCCCAACAAAGACCTACCTCGTTTTTTTGAGAAAAATAATGTGCCTTCAGAAACCGTTGAAAACTCAACACTGCTAAAGACACTAATAGCTGACAACAACACCCAAGTCATTCTAAAAGACCCTGCAGGGGCCTATCACTTCAATGGCAATTTTAGAAATGCAGACAGCTTAAAAAACGCATTATCTGATTTGCCAGCTAGTTATGACAATTTAGTCGCAACGGAAGAAGAGGATCTATTGCATGTGTTTGAAGACTTGTTTGATCACAAATCCTTTACGGGTCGATCAGGGACGTTTTTTGGCTTTGAAGGACTAGGATCCATTTATTGGCACATGGTATCCAAGTTGGCATTGGCTGTGCAAGAGATTCTTTGGGAATCGATTCACAAGCAGTCTGATTCTGATGTCATTGCCTCCCTAGAAAAATATTATTACGAAGTTGTTGACGGAATTGGCGCTCACAAAACACCAAAAGCATATGGTGCTTTCCCAACAGATCCATACTCTCATACTCCTGCTGGTCGAGGCGCACAACAGCCCGGAATGACAGGTCAGGTCAAAGAGGATATCTTGTGTCGCTGGGGAGAGTTTGGGGTGTATGCACAAGACGGAAAACTCTTTTTTAACCCGACAATTGTTCGAACAGAGGAGTACCTAGAAGAGGAAAAGGAATTTGAATTCTACGATGTAGAAAACAAAAAGCAAACACTGACTATTCCAAAGCATGCACTCTGTTTTACCTATTGCCAAGTACCGATTGTTTACCACAACCAATCCAACACCACTGGAACTGAACTTGTTCTCTCCAATGGGGAAGAGAAGAAGATTGACCAACATCACCTCGATGCGGATGATGCAGCCAATCTCTTTAGCCGAAATGGAATAATCTTTCAAATCAACATTTATTTCTCATGAACCAATTTCAAACAATTCAACGAATACTGTTACTGATGACTGGTGTTTCTCTACTCTGGACGAGCTGCTCACCTTTGCCAGAAGGCCCAACGGCAGCAGATATCCTAGGAAACCCAAACTATCAAGCGATTTCCTATGGGGGCTATCGTGCTATATCTCGTGATACCGTACCGAGTGTTGACCAAATCAAGGATGATATGCGAATTTTATCTGCGATAGATGTCAAAATACTGCGTACCTATAATACAGAGCTGGCAGAACTGCCAAATCTACTACAAGCGATTACAGAGCTGAAACAAGAGGACTCATCATTTGAGATGTATGTCATGGTTGGTGCTTGGATCAACTGTAAAGACGCTTGGACAGACCACCCCGACCATACCCAAGAGGATGAGCCATACAATGAAGCCGAAGTACAACGTGCGGTTCAATATGCTAAACAATATCCGGATATCATTAAGATGATTGCGGTTGGAAACGAAGCCATGGTTCATTGGGCGACATGCTATTTTGTGCCACCCTCGGTGATTTTAAAGTGGGTCAATTACCTACAAGATCTCAAAAACGAAGGTGATCTTCCCAGCGATTTGTGGATTACAAGCTCCGACGATTTTGCTGCATGGGGAGGTGCTTCAGACAATTATCACATAGAGGATTTGAATCGTTTAATCACCGCAGTCGATTTTATTTCGATGCATACGTATGCCTTTCACAATTCCCATTACAGTCCCGATTATTGGTACAGCCGAGATCCGAGTTTGAGTAAAATCGAGCAAATTGATGCATCGATGCAACGCGCAGGGGAGTTTGCAGCTGGCCAATACAACGATGTAAAGCAGTATATATTGAGTTTGGGAATCGACAAACCAATTCATATTGGAGAGACTGGTTGGGCAACTGCCTCAAACGGGTTTTATGGAGCAGAGGGTTCACAAGCAGCCGACGAGTATAAAGCAAAAAAGTATTATGATTATCTGCGAAAGTGGTCGAAAGAAAACGGCGTTAGCTGCTTTTATTTCGAAGCTTTCGATGAGCCATGGAAAGATGCCGAAAACCCGATGGGATCTGAAAATCATTTTGGGTTGTTTACAGTTGACGGAAAAGCAAAGTATGCCTTATGGAGTTCAGTTGATAAAGGAATTTTTTCTGGATTGACACGAAATGGAAACACGATTGAAAAAACTTTCAATGGGAATGAGGATAAGCTGTTAGTTTCGATCTTACCCCCAATAGCTCCTAAAAAGGATATAAACAAATAGATTATGTATTATAAAGCTCTTTTTTTAATGATTCTTTTTACAGCGATATCTTGTAATTCTATAAACCCGGAAGTGCAAGTTTATGAAACCTCTGAAAGCGGCAATCAATTAAGCTTACAAGCATCATTTGAACATGATTCAGAGGCATCAACAGTCGTGATTAACTCAAAAATAGAACTTCAAACCATAACAGGCTTTGGCGGAGCCTTTACTGAATCTTCAGCTTATTTGCTGAACAAGATGAGTGAAGAAAAACGCAATGAAATTTTAGCAGCTTATTTTGCGAAAGATGGCGCGCGTTATTCCCTTACGCGTACGCACATGAACTCATGTGACTTTTCATTAAACAATTACTCCTACACACCTGTGGCAGGAGATAAAAATTTGGATCACTTTTCGATAGATGAGGATAAGGACGATATTATTCCCATGATAAAGGATGCGATGGCGGTATCAGAGGATGGGTTTAAACTTTTTTCTTCACCTTGGACTGCATCTCCATGGATGAAAGACAACAATAGTTGGGTTGGTGGAAAACTACTGCCAGAGTATTACGACACTTGGGCTTTGTTCTTTTCAAAATATGTTGATGCCTACAAGGCAGAAGGAATTGACATTTGGGGATTTACTGTCGAAAATGAGCCGCATGGAAATGGTGAGAATTGGGAAAGCATGCATTATTCACCTGAAGAAATGACGCACTTCGTTCAAAACTTTTTGGGTCCAAAGCTCGAAGCTGATGGCAAAGGCCACCTTAAAATTTTAGGTTATGACCAAAACCGTGAAGGAATACGTGAGTGGGTAGATGTCATGTACAAAGACGAAGCTTCAAGTAAGTATTACGACGGAACAGCAATTCATTGGTACGAAAGCACTTATGACTATTTCCCAGAGGAATTGCAGTACGCACACAAAAAGGCCCCAGAAAAATATCTCATTCAAACAGAAGCTTGTGTAGATGCTGAAGTGCCTGTTTGGAAAGACGACAAATGGTATTGGAAAAAAGAAGCCACGGATTGGGGATATGACTGGAGAGAGGAAGAGAAAAAATATTTACATCCCAAATACGCTCCTGCCAATAGATATGCTCGAGACATTATCGGATGCCTAAACAATTGGGTCGATGGTTGGGTAGATTGGAATATGGTTTTAGACACTAAAGGAGGACCGAATTGGGCAAATAACTGGTGTATTGCCCCTGTAATTGTAGACTCAGAAAAGGACGAGGTTTACTACACACCGCTATACTATATCATGGCTCATTTTAGCAAGTTTATTCGACCAGAGGCTAAAGTAATTGATGCCAAAAAATCTGATGAGGAACTTATGGTAGCTGCTGCCAAAAATCCAGATGGAAGCATAGCAGTTGTCGTATTTAATGAAGGGACCACGCTAAAAAATTTCGAATTAACTCATGATGGTTTTACCAAAAATATAAGCATCAGCCCGCAAGCAATACAAACCATAATGATCCAGAACCACTAAAACGAGTATCATGGACAACCCTTCCTTACAAAACAGAGTCCCAATAGCTCAAAAAATTGCTTTTGGCATAGGCATGTTTGCCAATCAAATGTTTCCTGCCATTCTTGGGATTTTTATGGTTGTGTTAGTTCAAGATTTGGGTTTTCCAGGTTGGATGTGGTCTCTTATATATTTTTTCCCTAGAATATTTGATGCTATTACAGACCCTATAATGGGTTTTATATCTGATAATACCAAATCGAAATGGGGACGCCGGAAACAGTATGTTTTGGTAGGCGGTATTGTTATGGGAGTTGCCTACATTTTTATGTGGCAGCTATTTAAGGAGAATTCATTACAATTTAATTTTTGGTATTTCTTTATATGGTCCATTATTTTTTATTTAGGGCTTACTTTTTTCAGTGTTCCCTATGTAGCTATGGGGTATGAAATGAGTGATGATTTTCACGAACGTACAAACATCATGGCTATTGCGCAATGGATTGGGCAATGGGCATGGGTGATTGCCCCGTGGTTTTGGGTCATAATGTATGACACCGAGTGGTTTCCTTCAGCAGATGAAGCAGCAAGAGAACTCGCAATATGGGTAGCAATCCCTTGTGTAATTTGCGCGATTGTTCCAGCAATATTCATAAAGAGCAAATCTACCCTTAATGAAGATTATGAGCCCTTGAGTATTGCTAGTATTGGCGCTAGTCTTGGAAAAATTTATGACAGCTTTATCGAAGCATTTAAAATTAAAGAGTTTAGAAAATTATGTGGTGCTACATTTTTTATATACAATGCCTTTATGGCGGTATCGTCCCTAACTTTCTTTGTCATTGTATATAAACTTTTTAACGGCGATGCCGAAGCTACTGGAATTTGGGTATCACTCTTTGGATGCCTTGGTGCTTTGGGAACTACTTTTATCGTAATCCCTATTGTAGCTTGGTTATCCAAAAGAATTGGAAAGAAAAAAGCATTTATGCTATCGCAAAGTATATCTATTCTAGGGTATATTATGCTATACTTTTTATTCATTCCTGGAAAGCCTTGGATGTATATTATTGCTCTTCCATTTTTTTCATTTGGTATTGGAAGTTTATTTACCATTATGATGTCTATGACTGCAGATGTAATAGACGTTGATGAGCTAAACTCAGGTAAAAGAAGAGAAGGAGTTTTTGGAGCGATTTATTGGTGGATGGTTAAAGTAGGCTTTGCCATAGCAGGGGCTCTGAGCGGTGTGATGATTGCTGCGGTGGGCTTTAATCCAGACTTAACCACCGTAGAGCAACAATCGGCAGTAGATGGACTGCATGCTTTCTTTTGTTTTTTCCCAACACTTGGAACATTGGCTGCGATGTGGATTATGCGTGACTATAGTATAGATGAGACTCGCGCCAATGAAATAAGAGCACTGTTGAAATCACGGAAAGGAGAATCTTTAAATCCCACCAAAAATTAAAGTAGGTTAGGTTGATGCATACTATCAATTTATTTACTCAACGCTCAAAACGAATGGAAGCATGTGATGTTAATCTTATGAATTGCGATGCTTTTTTGGAAGAGCGCCTTTGTTCTACTTTTCCTAAATTGACAAGTATTGGAAAATACACCATGAAGGAGACGATGGTTCACAATGGGAATTTGGGATAAAAATGAAAACCGGAGTCCAAAAATGGCAATTGCCAACCCACCTGGATATAAACGCTAAGGGCAAATTACGCCACACATACTGTATATTTGTTGAATGAAACGAATTTTCATATTGTTTTTCGCAATCATGACCTCATGTTCTCAATCAGAACAACAAACAAACAGTGCTGAACCAATCGTTGTAGAAAACAGAGTTTTTTTTGATAATAAACCTCAACTCACCTCAATTCCACTAGGAGAAGAACAGCCCTTTACATCCTTGTTTGCCCAACTTGAAGAGCTGCCAAATGTCGATACCAATTCGCTTCAACAACTGCTCGAATCAATTGGCGATGAGGCAGATCGAATTTCAGAAAAAAAATTCCCAGACCAACTTCGAATCCCTCAACTTCTAAGTCGTTACAAGGTTTTTCAAACGCGACTAGGGATTGTCCGATATACCAATCCAGCGCAGTATGCAAACTCCACCTTTGTCAAATCAATGGATGATGTGGTGATTTCATGGAATATATTTGCCGATCACTACAACCGTTTTTCTACAACTGCAGATCAAGCCCAAGTTTTGGCTCCACAAATCGATAAGCCCCCGATTCGATATAAGGATCGGAAACGACTTTAGTTGCTACTCCTTTTTCAGAACTAAACTTTGGGGAAGAGATTTGCAATTGCTTTGCAGCATGTAGATAAAAGTCCTTTTTTGTTGGATGCCAGGGCGCAACACCATGATAAATTTTCTGCCAAGGCGCTTGTTCGGATAAATAGCGAAGCAACCCAATTGCATCAGTTTTATTTATAAGATTGATTGGCGCCTCGGGGTTGTGAACAATTGGTAATTTTGAGAGCTGCTTTACAGGGTGTCGATCATCGCCGATAAGCCCACCTAGACGAACAATCTGAGTGGAAAAATGAGGTTGTGATAATAAGATTTTTTCGACCTCAAGCAATTGTTTGCCACTTTCACTTTCTGGTAAGGGGATTGTTTGAGGCGTAACAAGCCCTTGTTGTGGTCCAAAAACACTTGTGCTACTGGTAAACACCACTTGTTGGACTTTAGTGTTTTGGATATGTGGGACAAGCTGCTGGATGACAGCAATAAAGTTACGTTTTGGATTTTTTCGAATGCCTGGAGGTAAAGTCAAAAATAAGCAATTGACCTTTGAAAGAAAGGCAGATAGATCCCCAATAATTTGATCTTCATGGACTTGGACTACAAAGCCACGAATTCCATTTTCTTGAAGAAAATTAACCCCTTTGTTTGATTGTCGACTTCCATGCACATCATGCCCTTCTTCGACAAATGATTGTGAAAGACCCAAGCCAAGCCAACCACAACCCAATATGCCAATTCGCTTTTTCATCTTACAAAAATAAAGTCTTTTCAATCGGCTGTCTAGTTCATTTCAAAAAAAATACGTACATTGGGATAAATAAACCAAATCATTATGGCCATTAAAAGTTTTAGAGGTGCTCGTGCTGAAAAGAAGGCGCCCCACAAACCACCACTACTTGTTTCAGATTATATGACAAAAGATCTCATCACATTTTCTCCAGAACAATCGATTTTGGAGGTGATGGAATTATTTATCAAACATCGGATTTCTGGTGGACCAGTCGTTGATAAAAACGGAATGCTTGTTGGGATTGTTTCAGAAGCAGATTTTATGAAACAAATATCTGAAAGCAGATACTTCAATATGCCTATTTTAGAAAAACAAGTATCAAATTTTATGTCGTTTCCAGTGAATACGATCGAACATGATCGTACGATTTTTGACGCAGCTTTGTATTTTCACTCCAATAGTCGACGTCGTTTGCCTGTGCTAAACAATGGTCGATTGGCTGGTCAGATCAGCCGACGTGATGTTGTTGTTGCTGCCCTTCAACTCAGAAGCCAGCGTTGGCGTTAGCTTATTCTCTTCGCCTGACCAAAATACACCAACCGTTCTCTAGACGAATATAGCCCTGGTCATATACAAAGTAATAGGTCTTTCCAGCTTCTGTATGATAAATACTTGTGATGTAGGTAAAAGAAAATGCTGCGTCTTCTAGCTTTTTACGCGAGACATTGGTTTTATAGTTTGGGTTTAATTTTTTTAAGATGCTATAGTTATGGAGTAGGCGTTTATTGACTTTGTAAACGTTCCGCTTGTGTTCACGTCTCTGTTGGTTGTTATAGATATTTCGACACTTATCACCACAAAATCGTTTATCACTTCGCCCAGTTATGGGCTCATGACATTGAAGGCATTGTCTTTTGTCCATAGTAGATATTTAATTCATAAATCATAACTAGGAATTTAAATTTAAAAAAAACAAGACAAGCTTTCAATTTTTTTTGGATATATAGCAAATAAAATTACTTCATCTTCTTATACAGTCGTGTATAACCGTTTATAACCGATTATATCCGTAAATAAACATTAGTGATGAGTGATGATGCTTTAACCCTAAAAGTAGATATCCTGCGCCAATCGAAACGTATTGGCGTGGGCCTCTACTAAAACAGAAATCTCAGGCACATACCCACCACCCATGCTGCATTGTACAGGCAAGGCGTGTCGCTGACACCACTGCAATACCATCTCATCACGCTGCTTACAACCCAATACCGACAAGCCCAATCTTCCTAGCTTGTCCTGTGTAATCACGTCAACACCACACAAATAAAACACAAAATCTGGCTGTACGTTTTGGTATAAATCATCCAAACTATCTGCAAGGATTTTCATATAGGTGGCATCATCTGTTTGGTCAGCTAAAGCAATATCCCAATCGCTTTTCTCTTTGCGAAAAGGATAGTTTTTTTTTCCGTGCATGGAAAAGGTAAATACCTTTTCATGATTTGAAAAAATAGCAGCAGTTCCATTCCCTTGATGCACATCCAAATCAAGAATCAATATCTTATTTGCTTTACCATTGTCAAGAAGCCACTGCGCTGCAATAGCCTGATCGTTGAGCATACAAAACGCTTCAGATCGATCGGCATAGGCATGATGTGTTCCTCCAGCAATGTTCATCGCAATACCATGCTCGAGTGCATAAGCAGCCCCATCGATTGTTCCTTGTGCGATGACATGCTCGCGATGTACAAGCTCTTTCGATATTGGAAAGCCTAAACCTCGAACCTCTGATTTGGACAATGTGAGCCCACACAATTGATCGTAATAGCTAGGCGTGTGTACTCTCAACACAATGTCTTTATGAATGGGTTTTGGACTGAAAAATTGTTCAGCTACACAAGTGCCTTCATGCAGGAGTTGCTTTGGCAACAACTCATATTTAATCATCGGAAATCGGTGCTTCTCAGGCAGTGGGTGGGCATAGCAAGCATCAAAGGCAATGTGAAGCATGGGCCTAGATGCTCTGGTTTTTTAGTTTGTCCAGTTGGATTTGAACATCGTCATCTTCAACTTTTGAAAACAACAATTCACTAGGGGCTAGGACAGTTCCAACAGCTACTAATTCGGATTGAGTCATATCACTCCAATTGGATTGTAGCGAAAGTCCCAATATGGTTTTGAGTTTGTTGGCAGTTTGTGGTAAAAACGGGGTGCTAGCAATTGCCAATACTGCTGCAATTTGTAAGCCATTATACATGATGGTTTTAACACGCTCTGGATTGGTTTTTTGCTGTTTCCAAGGCTCTTCATCAGCGAGATATTTATTGCCTAAGCGAGCAATTTTCAAAAGGATTTGACTGGCCTCACGAAAGCGATAGTTTTCCACTGCGGTTGCGATTTGGATTGGTAAGGAACGCAACTCCTCAAGGGTTTCCTCGTCCACTTGGGTGTTGTAATTTGGTGCAGGCACCACTCCTTCATAGTACTTATGGGTGAGCACAACAATTCGATTGATAAAGTTTCCATAAATAGCAACGAGCTCGTTGTCATTTCTAGATTGAAAATCACGCCAAGTGAAGTCATTGTCTTTATTTTCTGGCGCATTGGCAGTTAAGACATAACGCAACACATCTTGTTTGCCTGGAAAATCCTCCAAATACTCATGAAGCCAAACCGCCCAATTTTTGGAGGTTGATAGTTTTTGTCCTTCGAGGTTTAGAAACTCGTTTGCAGGCACATTGGTCGGCAATACATAAGACCCCTCTGCCTTTAGCATCGAAGGAAAGATAATACAGTGAAACACGATATTGTCCTTGCCGATAAAGTGGATGAGCTTGGTGTTTTTGTCTTTCCAATATGGCTCCCAGTCGGTATTGTTTTGCTGTCCCCAATCTTTGGTTGCAGAGATATATCCAATTGGCGCATCAAACCAAACATAGAGCACTTTGTTTTCTCCTCCTGGCACTGGTACTGGAATCCCCCAGTCAAGGTCTCGCGTTACTGCCCTTGCTTTGAGCCCATCGTCGAGCCAGGATTTTACTTGTCCATATACATTGGATTTCCAATCATCAGCATGCCCTTTCAGAATCCAATCTTCCAAAAAACTTTGATACCTATCCAGTGGTAGGAACCAATGTTTGGTTGCTTTGGTGATGGGAACACCACCAGATATAGTGGAGGTTGGATGTATTAAATCAGTCGCATTGAGCGAGCGCCCACAAGACTCGCATTGATCACCATACGCCTCTTCATGGCCGCAATGTGGACAAGTACCCACCACAAACCGATCGGCCAAAAACTGTTCGGCTTCTTGATCGTACAATTGCTCTGTGGTCTCTTCAATAAAATCGCCCTTATCATAAAGTGCTTTAAAAAAATCAATTGCAGTTTGATGATGAATCGGATCGGAAGTCCTTCCATAATGATCAAAAGAAATCCCAAAATCATCAAAAGAAGATTGAATCATATTGTGATAATGATCGATGATTTCATTAGGTGTCTTCCCCTCTTTTTTGGCTCGAATAGAAATTGCAACGCCATGCTCATCGCTTCCACAAACAAAAAAAACATCTTCTCCTTTCATTCGCAGATAGCGAGCATAAATATCTGCTGGCACATAAACACCAGCCAGATGCCCAATATGAATTGGTCCATTGGTGTAGGGAAGTGCTGCAGTAATGGTGTAGCGCTGTTGTGGCATGTAGTCGTTTAATTCCATCACAAAAATAAGCAATAATCTTACCTCTCATCGATTTTTTATATCTTCAAACTTTACAATCCCAAAATGAACACAACCAAACTTGGTCGACAGGGCGAAAGTCTTGCTGATGAAAGCTATCAAAAAAAGGCTAGACCATCCTCAAACGCAATTATCGTTTTGGCAGATCGGAGGTCGATATCATTGCTCGTAAAGATGATGTGCTCGCTATTGTGGAGGTTAAGTCAAGGACAAGCACTTATTTTGGTGACCCTCAATCCTTTGTTTCAAAAAAACAACAGCGCTCTCTTATTGTTGCTGCTGACCACTTTGTCAGTACAAATAACTTGGATGTCAATGTTAGGTTTGATATCGTAAGCATTGTCAGTCAAGGTAAGAACATCAAGCTTCAAATCACCGAAAATGCATTCTACCCATTTTAATAAATGTGTTATTTATAACATTTTGTTTAATTATTTACTATTTTCGCGATGTACTTAAGAGATCATATGAAAACAATATCTTCTGCTGTTGAGGAATATATCAAAAGCAAACCCTTTTTAGTCAGCGCACTAACGCAGGGTATTATCAACCTTACCTCTCTCGCACGCATCATGAATGAAGATATTAGCAGTGTCATGAACAAAGAGGTGAGAAATGGAGCCATTGTTATGGCTCTGAAGCGTCTTTCCTCCGATTTTGAATTTCGATCTTCTCTTAAAATTGTACGCACGCTGCGAAACATTGGCGATATTACAGTTCGATCGTCGCTCATTGATTACAACTTTAAAACCTCTCCAACACTTTTGACCTCTCAGGCAAAATTGGTTGCTGAGATTTCTGATGCGAAAGACAATTTTTACACCTCTTCAAGAGGCGTCAACGAATGTAATGTTGTGGTGAGCGGCAACCTTGCCGAACTGGTTGAAAGTTGTTTCTCAAATGAAACATGTATTCATAAAGAAACAGACTTGTCTTCTATTTCAGTGAAGTTGCCAACTGAAAATGTGTCTGTTCCAGGGATCTATTATTTTGTTTTTCAGCGCCTGTCTTGGGAGGGAATTAATATCTACGAGGTGATTTCAACTTCGAATGAATTCACGATTCTTGTCAATGAAGAACAGGTTGATAGAGCCTTTCGAATCATCAAAGATCTCAAGCAGTTATAGGCTGCAACTCTTTCAACGAATCCAGGGCTTCCTCTATCGTATGGACGTTTTCAAACGATAATAATAATCGATTGTTTTCTCCTTGTTTTCGCTCTTTCAACAAGCCCTTTTTCGAATGTATCTGTAGTTGTTTCATCATCAACTGAAATTGATCTGACAGGAGGAAGTCTTGATTTGTTGAAAGATCAAAGTATCCGATGAGTTTATTTTTTTTTAGAACAATTTTTTCAAAATATAATTCGTTTGCCAACCACTTGAGTTGAATGCTTTGAATCAGTGCCTGAGATGTTGGGGGTAAAGGGCCAAAACGATCTTGCAACTCATTGACAAACTGATCAAGTGCAGGCTGATTTGACACTTCATTTAGGCTTTGATAACAACTCAATCGCTCTTGTACGTTATTGATATAGGTGTCTGGGAAAAGAATTTCGAGGTCGGTATCAATTTGTACTTCTTTTGGAGCTGACTCATGATTTGGATAGAGTTCTTGAAAATGCTCAGATTTTAATTCCTCAACAGCTTCTTTTAAAATTTTCTGATATGTTTCAAACCCAATATCATTGATAAATCCACTTTGCTCGCCACCCAACAAATCACCAGCACCACGAATTTCCAAATCACGCATGGCAATTTGAAAACCAGACCCCAAAGCAGTGTGTTCGGAAAGTGCACGCATTCGTTTTCGAGCCTCATCGTTTAGTGTTGACATGGGAGCTGATAAGAAATAACAAAAGGCCTTTTTATTGCTTCTTCCCACGCGTCCCCTCATTTGATGAAGATCACTCAGTCCAAATTGATGCGCATTATTGATAAAAATTGTATTTGCATTTGGCACATCAAGCCCATTTTCAATGATGGTTGTTGCCACCAGTATATCGATATGACCCTCAATAAAATCACGCATTCTAGTTTCGATCGATGACCCTTCCATTTGGCCATGAATGCTTGTTACCTTAGCATCGGGGACTAGGCGTTGAATCATGCCAGTGAAATCTGCCAAATTTTCGATTCTATTGTGTACAAAAAACACCTGCCCACCTCGCTGCAGTTCATAGATAATCGCATCCCGAATGAGGGGTTCACTAAAGCCAACGACCTGACTTTCTATGGGGTGTCTGTTGGGTGGAGGAGTATTTATAATCGACAAGTCACGAGCTGCCATTAAGCTAAATTGCAGCGTTCTCGGAATTGGAGTGGCAGTGAGTGTGAGTACATCAACATTGGCTTTGAGTGCTCTGAGTTTTTCTTTTACACTGACCCCAAATTTCTGCTCCTCATCTACGATCAGTAAACCTAAATTTTTAAAGTTGGTACTCTTGTTCACCAGTTGGTGTGTGCCAATAATAATATCGATTGACCCATCATCCAACTCTTGAAGGATTTCCTTTTTGTTTTTAGCTGATCGAAAACGATTCAGATAATCGATTTTGACAGGGAAGTCCTCTAAGCGTTTTGAAAAGGTGTTGTGATGTTGAAAGGCAAGGATTGTGGTGGGTACAAGAACAGCGACCTGCTTTCCATTGTCCACTGCCTTGAAAGCAGCACGAATGGCGACTTCTGTTTTGCCAAACCCAACATCTCCACAAACCAATCGATCCATGGGCTGTTCACTTTCCATATCTTCTTTTACTGACACTGTGGCATTTCGCTGATCGGGGGTGTCTTCATAGATAAAGGATGCTTCCAACTCGTGTTGCAAATAACTATCAGAATGACATTGAAAACCTTTTTTAAGTTTCCTTTTTGCATAGACTTGAATAAGGTCAAAGGCAATTTCTTTCACCCGTTTCTTTGTCTTTGTTTTCAATTTTTTCCAAGCGACAGACCCAAGTTTGTAAATTTTAGGAACTGCACCATCTTTCCCTGCGTATTTACTGATTTTGTGCAATGAGTGAATACTCACATACAGTATATCACGCTCGCTGTAGGTGAGTTTAATCGCCTCTTGAAGCTTACCATCAACTTCGATGCGCTGGAGCCCACCAAATTTACCAACCCCATGATCGATATGAGTAACATAATCCCCAACACTCAGTTGGTTGAACTCCTTGAGACTAATGGCTTGTTTTTTTGCATAGCCATTTTTGAGTCTGAATTTGTAATGACGTTCAAAAAATTGGTGATCTGTATAACAAGCGACATGATTTTGATTGTCGATAAACCCCTGATAGAGGGGCATGATATGGATTTCAAACAGTTTTTTGGATGACAGCTCTTCTGCGATTCTCACAAATCGGACGGCTTGCTGCTGTGAACTGCAAAAAAGATGATTGCGAAACCCCTGCGATTCATTATCGATCAGATGTTTGATGACTTGCTCGAAATTTCGATTAAAACTCGGTTGCGGCTGACAGTCAAAAGCAATGTGATTTGACTCTTTTTGACCCCCAAAGTGGACGCTAGTTCGATTGGCAATTGCTGTTTCAAAATCTTGTCCACGCACAAATAAGTCTTCAGGATTGGAGTTATTTAGGGGGCTTTCCAAAGAAGCGTTCGCCTCTATCGACTTGTCATAGAGCTTGTCCAGTACAGCAATCACATTAGCAATAGCAGGCAGAAAATAAGTGGTAGAATCCCCTAAAAAGGACCAAATCGGCTGGCGTTCTTCGCTTTGTAATTTATGCTCCAAATGCGCAACAATATCGATTTTTTCGAGGGGTTTTGTCGACAGTTGGGTCTCGATATCAAAACAATTGATTCGATCAACATCATCTCCAAAAAACTCGATGCGATAGGGCTCATCTTTATCATAGGAAAAGATATCGATGATTCCACCTCTTACTGAAAATTCACCAGGTTGGGATACAAAATCAACCCTTTGAAAGTCATAGGCGAATAGGGCTTCATTGATGAGGTCTCGACCAATACTTTCGCCTAGTTGTATTGTTAACGTCTTTTTTTGCAACTCTTTTTTTGTGATGACTTGCTCAAACAAAGCATCGGGATAGCTCACAAGTAAAGTTGGGTTTTGATTCGTGCTACATCTTTTAAGGGAATCTGCACGCATCATTACATTTGCGTTGTCCACCTCTTCTATTTCATAGGGTCGGCGATAGCTAGCAGGGTAGAAGAGTACTTGCTGATCAGGCAGCAATCGCTCGAGATCGTTAAATATATAGGCTGCTTCCTCCTTATCATCGAGGACCAAAACCATTGTTTTTTTTTTCTTTTCAAATATGGTAGCTACCAAAAAGGCATAAGAAGACCCTGCGAGACCCGAAACACTGACTTTTTCGCTCGCATCTATAAGGTTGGAAAGCTGCTGGACCTGTACATTGGTGGTGGTACGACCAGCATTGCCAAATGGATTCAATCCAATTTTTTTGCAATGATACAAACTCTTCTTATAGATTGCATACAAATCGCAAAAAGATTCGAACACGCATTTGCTGTCATATTCTTACCTTTGCGCCCATGAAAAAACAGGCTACTATTCGTCAAGCGACCTCGGCTGATGCACAATCAATTTTAGCACTCATCAAAGAACTTGCTGTTTTTGAACGTGAGCCAGATGCAGTCGTTCTTACAACTGATGACTTGGTTCGGGATGGTTTTGGCGAGCACTCATCTTTTGTGTGCTTTGTTGCCGAGGAGGATCAACAAATTGTAGGCTTGGCTTTGGGCTATCCACGTTATTCGACTTGGAAAGGAAAAACCATGCACCTTGAAGATTTGATCGTGCAAGAAGATCACAGAGGGAAAGGTATTGGATTTGCCTTGTACAAACGATTTATCCACTATGCCCATTCTCTGCAAGTACGTCGTGTGGAGTGGGCTGTGTTGGACTGGAACCAATCTGCTATTGATTTCTACGAGCAAACAGGTGCCGCAGTACTGTCTGATTGGCGCACAGCTCAAATGGATGAACATGCAATTTCTACATTTATAAATCAATATCCTGATGAGAATATTTAAATTTGGGGGAGCATCAGTTAAAGATGCCGAGGGGATACAGAATATGTATCGTGTGCTTGAACTAACAGGTCATGCCCAAACCTTGATTGTGGTGTCTGCTATGGGCAAAACCACCAATGCTTTTGAAAAACTTATTGAAGTCTATTTTGATGACGCCAAACAAATGGAGTCACAACTCAATGAAATTATCGACTATCATTTGGGGATTATGAATGAAATCTTCGATCACCCAAAGCATGATGTGTTTGATCAGGTTAAACAACGATTCGATGGGTTACGTACTTTTTTGAAAATCAATAAATCTCCACATTATTCTTTTGTTTATGATCAGGTTGTTAGTACAGGCGAATTGGTATCAACGACGATCATCACCCACTTCCTAAACGAAAAAGGTATTGCTGCCAACTGGTTAGATGCAAGAGAATGCATCCAAACCGACACCAGCTATCGCGATGCGAATGTAGATTGGGCTAGAACAGAAAAGGCCATTAGCCAAAAAATTAACACTGATCAGTTTTATATTACCCAAGGATTTATTGGAAGTGATGACAACAACTTTACCACGACACTCGGTCGTGAGGGGTCTGACTACACTGCAGCGATATTCGCTTATTGTCTCAATAGTAATTCTGTAACCATTTGGAAGGATGTGCCAGGGGTTCTCAATGCTGACCCTCGTCATTTTGAATCAACCCAATTGCTCCATCACATCTCTTATCAAGAGGCAATTGAGCTGGCGTTTTATGGGGCATCGGTCATTCACCCCAAAACCCTTCAGCCACTACAGCGAAAAGAAATTCCACTTCATGTAAAATCGTTTATCAATCCCAGCGATGAAGGAACCAAAGTGAGTAAAGGGGTTGCAATAGACCCTCATATTCCTTGTTATATTGTTAAAAATAATTTGGCATTAATCAAGTTATCTTCACTTGATTTTTCGTTCATTATTGAAAAAAACATCAGTGATATTTTTGCCATGCTCCACAAGTATAAAATGAAGGTTGATTTGATTCAAAACTCAGCGATTAGTTTTTCGGTTTGTGTTTTTGATAAGTTTGGCAAAATAGAAGAACTTCTTCACGAACTTCGTGGTCGATTTCAAGTGGACCATAAACCAAATGTCTCATTGTACACCATTCGGCATTTTCAGCCAGAAAGCGCTACTTTTTTGTTGCGTAAACACGAACTTTTGTTAGAGCAGCGTACCCAAGAAACGATGCAGTTGGTTATGCGTTAGACACTTTCTTGAGTCTGTGTTGTTGCACAAACGCAAGTGTAAAGTTTTTGATTTCTTCTCTGGTTGTAGCAAAAGCAGCTTTGATTTCTTCTTCATTTTCTGACACCAGTTTGGAGGGGTCAGTAAAGTTGTGATGAATGCGAAGTGCTGTTTCACTAGGAATAAAAGGACAGTGTTCATGTGCATGATCACAAACAGTCAATATATAGTCAAATTGGATGTGGAGGTATTCATCAACGTGGTTCGATGTGTGTTCTGAAATATCAATTCCATCTTCCTCCATCGTTGCTATGGCTCTGGGATTGACGCCATGTGTCTCGATACCAGCTGAATACACATCTAGGGCATCTTTACCGAAATATGCAAAATAACCATGTGCGATTTGGCTTCGACAAGAGTTGCCAGTGCAGAGGATAAGTATCTTTTTCATGGATATTTTTATAAAAACAAATAAAGCATTACCTACTGAAATAAATGTAAATTAAAAGTAAAATCTCATTTAAGTTTATAACTGAATCTTGCATAGCATATCGACAGTTACTCCCTCCAACCCTTTTTCAGAGTATATGTCTTTTACACTTTCTTGAACTTTTTGCTGAGAATAGGTCAAAGTAGATATGAGACAGATTAAAAAAACTTTTTTAATCATGTGTATAAAACTACTATTTTTTAGTTTTAAAAAAAACCTGTTTCACCTTACCGACAATAACCTGAGCGAGTTGACGCTTGCTTTGGTGTGTCCAACCTGCGATATGGGGTGTAAGAATAACATTTGGGTTTTCCTGCAACTGTTTGAGTTGGGCATTGTTTGTAACCCCCTCAAAGGACGATTTTTCAAAAGGCAAAACATCTAGACAGGCACCTCTCACTTTCCCCATTTCTAGTCCATCGATAAGGTCATTGATCACCACCTGATTTCCTCTGGCGGTATTGATTAACCAAAACTCTATGCTCATCTTTTTTATAAATTCAGCATCGATCAACCCTTTGGTTTCAGCAGTTTGGGGGATGTGTAAGCTAACAACATCTGCTTGCTCTTGTAAGGTTTTTAAATCGACTTGCGTGGCAAACGCATTCCCTTTGTTGGGTAAAATATCATGACATAAAACTGTGACATCAAACCCACTGAGTTTTTTTGCAAATTGATTTGCTGTATGCCCATAGCCAATCAGTCCGATGGTTTTCCCATTAAGTTCCTCACCACGATTCGCCTCACGCTCCCACTTTCCATTTTTGATATCCAGTGCTGCTTTGGGAAGTTTATTGAAAAGCGTCAGAATCATCCCAAGTGCATGTTCACCCACTGCATTGGCATTTCCTTCAGGAGAGGCAATGACCTCAATCCCAATTTCTTTTGCATAAGACACATCGATATTCTCAAGCCCCGAACCCACCCGAGCAATAAAGCGAAGGTGTTTGGCTGAATCTAAAAACGCTTTATCGATTGGAAAACGACTGCGAATAACAATGGCATCATAGGCATCAATTTTTGAAAGAATATCTTCTTTGGAGCTTGTAAAATCAAAGTCATTGGTACAACCAATTTTACTCAATCCTTCTGCCAGAATATCATGATTATTGTCTAGGTGTAGAACGCGCATGGTGATAGACATTTGGAATTAAGCCAAAAACCATTTGGCGATATAAAAAAAGAGGAATATGCCAAAGATGTCGTTGCTAGTGGTGATAAATGGGCCAGTGGCAATTGCTGGGTCTATTCCCCTTCGGTTCAGTACAATAGGCACAAAAGTGCCAATCAGTGCTGAGACAATAATCACGCAAAGCATCGATAAAGCTATGGTCAAGCTCACATCAGTTGGCTGTTGGGTGGCAACACCAAAGAGGATAACAAGCAAGGCCAAAGAACCCCCATTTATCAACCCCAGTCCAACTTCCTTGATCAGACGATTGAACAAACTTCCTTTGACCACATCATTGGCAAGTCCTTGTACAATAATTGCAGATGATTGAACACCCACGTTCCCAGCCATTGCAGCAATGAGAGGGGTAAAAAAGAATAAGGCCTTGTGGGACGGATGATTCATAAAACCTTCAAAACCCTCGAGGATAAAGACACTTCCAAGCCCACCGACCAAGCCCAATATCAACCAAGGAAGTCGTGCCTTTATGTGTTGAAAAATGGAATCATCAGCTTCAACATCAGATGAAATTCCTGCTGCGAGCTGATAATCTTTTTCTGCCTCATCCTTAATCAAATCGACAATATCATCAATTGTAATTCTACCCACAAGCTGTTTTTGTTCATTGACAACAGGAATTGCTTCTAAATCATATTTTGACATGATTTTTGCGACTTCCTCTCCCTCTTCATCGATTGTTACATAATCGACTTTCGGGATATAAACACTCTTAATCTTGCTTTTTTCATTCGCTGTAAGCAGATCTTTGAGTGATAAGCGTCCAAGCAATACGTTTTTATTATCCACAACATAGATGGAATGGACATGAGTGACTTCTTGCGCCTGTATGCGCATCTCTCGCACACAACGAGTGACTGTCCAGTTTTGGTTGACACAAACCAACTCTTTGGCCATTAGACCACCAGCAGAATTTTCGTCATAGGTGAGTAACTCTCGGATGTCGTCAGCATGTTCAGTGTCTGAAATTTGATTGATAACTTCTTTGCGAACCTCGTCAGGGAGTTCAGCGATGATATCTACTGCGTCGTCGGTATCGAGCTCCTCAATCTCTGTTGCGATTTCCTCTGAGGACAATGCATCAAGAATACTCTCACGAACATCTTCGTCGAGTTCGGGGAGCATATCTGCAGATTTTTCAGAGCCAATCAGTTTAAATAAATAAACAGCCTGATCGATTTGAAGTGCCTCAAAAATTTCTGCCAAATCGGCGTAATGGTATTCTTTAACAAGTGTTTGTAGTGCCTTGTTGTTTTGAGCCACTATATCACTGTTGATTTGATCTAGAAGTTCTTCACTAAGCTTAAATGGCGTCATGAGCAATCAAATTTGTGATGCGAACAAAATCCGAAACGCCCAATTGTTCTGGACGCTGCCCAAAGATAGTGTCTTCTTTTAAATTGGTTGATAAAGAAAAGGTTTTTAAACTGTTTCGTAAAGTTTTTCGTCTTTGTTGAAAGGCAGCTTTCACAACTCGAAAGTACAGTCTTTCATCACAGTTTAAGTCGATCGTTTCTTTTCGGCGCAATCTCAATACAGCTGATGCTACTTTGGGTGGTGGGTCAAACACAAATCGATTGACATTGAACAAATATTCGGAGTCATAAAAACTTTGGGTCAAAACAGATAGTATCCCATATGCTTTTGAGCCAGGGGGTTCGCAAATGCGTTCTGCAACCTCTTTCTGAAACATCCCAACAAATTCTGGAATCTGATTTCGATTTTCAATGGTTTTAAACAAGATTTGAGATGATATATTGTATGGAAAATTTCCAATGATTGCCAAAGGACTAGGAAACTCTTTGGCCAAATTGCATTTCAGAAAATCTCCAAAAACTAAATTTGGTTCTAGTTTGGGGAAATTTGTGTTGAGATAATCTACAGATTCGTTATCTACCTCAATGGCGTGAATTGTATGCTTGGTTTGCAGTAGATATTGGGTCAGTACCCCCATGCCAGGACCTACTTCTAACACATCTTGGTAGTCAACGCCAGTGAGCGCACCAGCGATGTTTTGAGCGATGTTGAGATCAGTCAAAAAGTGTTGACCCAGATGTTTTTTTGGACGAACACTCAAGGGCTTAGTTTTTCAAGTTCGGTATCAAAACACACCCATTTGTTGGGGAAAGAGGCTTGGAGTTGCTCATAGGTTTTTTCCAACCCATTATTTTTAAAGTCTTTGAGTATATGGGAAGAATCAAACTCGATTTGAAGTCCAAAAGTGGGATGTGTATTGGCATCGCTGTGTATGCGCAAAAGGGAGCTTTTCTGATCAAGTGTTCGGATGAGTTGCGTTGTTACATAGGCAACAAAGTCCTCTTGAATAGTTGGATCAACACTAAAAGTGATATTGAGAATATGCATAAGAGCAATTAGTGAATTGTATCAAAGCCAGTATAGGAATCCAAAGCTTTAGGGATGTGAATACCATTTTCAGATTGATGGTTTTCTAGCAGACCAGCCATGATACGTGGAAGAGCAAGGGCACTTCCATTGAGGGTATGCACCCACTTGCGATTGCCATCATTGTCTTTCAAACGAAGTTTTAGTCTTGTAGATTGATAGCTTTCAAAGTTTGAAACGGAGCTCACCTCTAGCCATCGTTTTTGAGCAGTGGAATAGATTTCAAAATCGTATGTCATTGCAGCTGTAAATCCGAGGTCTCCACCACACAATCGAAGAATACGATAGGGAAGCTCAAGCTGTTCGAGAATGCCTTTGACATGCTCGACCATTTGATCGAGGGCATCATAGGCCTTGTCGGGATGTTCGAGTCGAACGATTTCGACTTTATCGAACTGATGTAAGCGATTGAGACCACGAACATGAGCGCCATAACTCCCGGCCTCACGTCGGAAACAAGGGGTATAGCCAGTTCGAGTGATTGGCAAATCACTAGCATTGACAATTTCATTGCGAAACAAATTTGTAATCGGCACTTCTGCAGTGGGGATGAGGTAAAGGTTGTCTGCGCCAACATGATACATTTGTCTTTCTTTGTCAGGGAGTTGTCCAGTGCCAAAGCCCGATTGCTCATTGACTAGGTGGGGGACTTGTACTTCCTCATATCCTGCTGCTGTGTTTTGATCAAGAAAAAAACTGATCAATGCGCGTTGGAGTTTAGCTCCTTTTCCAGTGTAAACAGGAAAACCAGCTCCTGTGATTTTGTTGCCCAGTTCAAAATTTATCAAATCATATTTTGCAGCCAACTCCCAATGTGGAAGAGCATCTTCGCTGAGACTTGGCACCTCACCCGAACGAAAAACTTCTTCGTTGTCGTCTTCGCTTTGCCCATTTGGGACTAGAGAGTGAGGGACATTTGGGATAGAACACAACAGATCATGCAATTCACTTTCTGCTTGCGAGAGTTGAGTTTGTAGTTCTTTTGTTTCGGATTTTAAAGCTGCAGACTCTTCTTTCTTTTGATTGGCTTGCGCTGGATTTCCACTCTTATATAACTCCCCAATTTCCTTAGCTAAAGCATTTGCCAGGGCGAGTTTTTGGTTGAGATTGGTTTGTAATCCACGACGTTTTTCATCGGCTGAGAGGGCATTGTCAATAAGAGTACTCGCATCTATGCCACGTTTGTTTAGGGCTGTGATGACAGTTTCTTTATCTGTACGTACTACCGATAGGTCGAGCATTGCAGTATAATTTTATGCAAAAGTAAAACTTTATTCAAACCTCACACGCTAGTTCGGAATATATGATCGACAATATCTCTCATCTGCATGAATTTGTGCCTGTAGCTTCTCGATTGAGTCAAATTTTTGCTCCTCTCGAACCCATTTCAACAACTTCACTTGCAGGGTTTGATCATATAAATCGCCATTCCAATCAAAAAAGTGCACCTCTATACTAGGGTTGGTTGTATCAAAAGTTGGTTTTGTACCAATATTCATCATCCCATAAACAACTTGATTATCAAGGCCTGATTGAATCAAATAAACCCCTTGTTTGGGTATGATTTTATGTTTGTTTTGCAGTTCGATATTTGCAGTGGGATAGGACAATTCACGCCCTCTTTTATCACCATGAACAACAACACCTTCGAGTGTAAAAGGGTCGCCAAGATAGCTGTTGGCAAGTGTAATATCCCCTTCTTCTATCGCTTTTCGAATTTTGGTCGAACTCACAGCTGTTGATTTTATTTTTTTCGCATCAATTTCGATCAACTCAAAATCATAGATGTCTGCATAGTTATACATGTCTTCCAAACTGGCAGTTCTGTTACGACCAAAGCGATGATCATATCCGACAACTACTTTTCGAACGTTGAGTTTCTCTACTAGAATTTGTTTCACATAATCATCGGCACTGAGTCTCGAAAATTTTTCAGAAAATGGATGAATCACCAAGTAGTCCAACCCTGTTTTTGTGAGCGCTCTTTCGCGTTCTTCAATGGTTTGGATAAGACGCATAGAAATACCTGGTTGAAGCACCATTCTGGGGTGAGGAAAAAAAGTCAGCAAAACACTTTTTAGTTTTGACTGCTGACTTGTATCGATCAATTTTTTGAGTATTTGCTGATGACCCAAGTGCACGCCATCAAAAGTACCAATGGTAACGATTGACCCTTCACTTGCAGGGAAGTTTTCTATGCCATGAATGGTTTTCATCCCTCGTTCACTTTTACTTGACCATTGTAAAGGTTCATTGTTTGTTCAAGGCCTTGGGTTGCAAAGTGAATCACTGCTTTTGCCGTCTGATCAACAATCAGTGGAAGCTTGCTCTTCTCATCTGCGTTCCAAGTAGAAAGCACATAATCTGCTTGTCGTCCTTTGCTAAAGTTGGATCCTACACCAATGCGAAGTCTGGGGTATTTGTTGGTTCCCAATTTTTCTTGAATATCACGAAGCCCATTATGCCCACCATCAGACCCTTGTTTTCGGAGTCGTAGATATCCAAAATCTAAGTGAACATCATCAGTGATGACAAGAATGTTTTGGGGATTTATTTTTTTCTGCTTCGCCCAGTAACGCACAGCCTGCCCACTTCGGTTCATCAATGTAGTAGGTTTGAGTAAAACGATTTTTTTCCCCTTGTGACTCATTTCAGCTAGGTCGCCATATCGCAAGGTTGAAAAAGAAACATCGACTTGTGTAGCCAATGCGTCCAAGACAGTAAATCCTATATTATGACGAGTGTTTTTATAATCGATTCCGATATTGCCTAAACCAACGATAAGGAATGTATTCATCGACTGTTGTTGACTACGCTTGAATGGCCAAAAGGGCATCTTTTTTTTGTAAAAATAAAAAAAGCATCCCAAGCAGGGTTTTGCAGGGATGCTTTTGATTCAGAATGAATGGATTAAGCGTCTGCTTTTCCCTCTTCGGGTGCAGGTGCGGCTTCTGCTGCTGGAGCAGTTTCTCCTTCAGCTCCTTCTTCTCCTTCTTCACCTTCCACTTCTTCCACTTCAGTGATAAGTGAAACACGTGAGTTACGCACTTGACAAACAACAGTGTTGTCAGGATGTAAAAAAGTGAATTTTTCGTCAGAGACATCAGTTACATATAATTTGTTTCCAATTTCCAAATTCGAAATATCTGCGATTATGCTATCTGGCAAGTTGGATGGTAAAGCTCGCACGCGAAGCTTACGCTTGTTTTTACTGAGTACCCCACCACTTAATTTAACACCAGGCGCTTGCCCAACAAATTCTACAGGGATATCCATTGAGATTTCTTTACCCTCGAAAAGTTGATAAAAGTCGATGTGTAAAATTTTATCCGACAGTGGGTGAAATTGCACGTCTTGCAAAATTGCATTATATGTTTCATCTTCCAGTTCAATCACTGCAGTGTGTGCTTTACTGTTGTAAACGAGATTGGAAAATGACAATTCATCAGCTGAAAAATGTATGGCATTGCCTCCTCCGTAGAGCACGCAAGGAACCTTCTCAGCATTACGTAGAGCCTTGGTCGATGCCTTGCCCACGCTTTCTCTTTTAGATCCTTTGATCGTAATTGACTTCATAGTTTATATTTAAAATAGATTACATTATAAATTTTTTCGCAATCGATTTGTTGTGATGAACATTGTACATCACTTGTGCGAAAAGCTCAGCACAGCTGAGTACTTTCACTTTTTTAGATTCTTTTTTAACAGGAATGGTATCCGTTGTTATCAGTTCGGTTAAGGCAGATTGTTCAATTCTTTCATAGGCCTCACCAGAAAGTAGGGGGTGCGTGCACACAGCACGAACACTCAGCGCACCACGCTCCATCATCATATCGGCAGCCTTGGTCAATGTACCTGCAGTATCGACCATATCATCGACAAGCACGACATTTTTGCCACTCACATCACCTATGAGTTCCATGTGAGATATAATGTTTGCTTTTTTTCTTTGTTTGTAACAAATCACAACATCACTTTCCAAAAATTTTGCATAAGCATAGGCACGCTTTGCACCACCCATGTCTGGAGAAGCAATAGTAAGGTTATCAATGTTTAGGGATTTGATATGAGGTAAAAACAAAGACGAAGCAAACAAATGATCGACTGGCTTTTCGAAAAAGCCTTGAATTTGGTCGGCGTGCAGGTCCATCGTAATGATACGAGTAGCTCCTGCAGACTCTAATAGTTTGGCAATGAGCTTGGCACCGATTGGGGCTCTCGGCTTGTCTTTTCGGTCTTGTCTGGCCCAGCCGAAATATGGCATCACAGCTGTAATGTGCCTAGCTGAAGCGCGCTTGGCAGCATCGAGCATCAGCAACATTTCCATTAGGTTCTCAGCACTTGGATGAGTGGATCCAACGATAAAAATACGACTGCCACGAATTGATTCTTCGAATGAAGGTTGAAACTCGCCATCGCTATAACGCGAAAAAATAACATTCCCCAATTTGGCACCATAATGATCAGCAATACGCTTGGCAAGATCCATGCTTTGCGTACACCCAAATATTCTCGCTTCTATTTTTACTTTAGCCATTTTGGCGAATCTATTGATTTACAGGGGTGCAAATGTATGATTTTTTTAGATGTCAGTATAAATTCTAAAATAATTTTTGCTTTTAAAGGGTTAAATTAATTCCTACATTTGCCATCGCCAATTGCCTTGGTGGCGGAACTGGTAGACGCGC
>DJCM01000026.1:52502-61474 GCA_002430545.1 Flavobacteriaceae bacterium UBA5950 | reverse complement strand
TATTTTTACACTTGATAAACTGTGCTGTTTCTTCTCGAATCATCGGGCTTACAATTGTGACACTACTTTTGGGAGAGGATTTGAAAATAAAATTTAATTTTTCAAGCGCAACATAGCCACCTCCAACAATGAGAATTTGGAGTTGTGTTGTTTTTAAAAATATGGGTCAAAGCCATATTAACTTCTGCAATTGCTCGGGACGAAAACATTCCAAGAAAGTTTTTGGAAAGCATACTGAGAAGCCTTCGAAACAACCAAATTTTAAACAGTAAACGAGGAAAAGAGGGTGGGTTTTTTCTACTACGCGACCCAAAAGACATTTATATAGTTGAGATTATGCGAATCATGGATGGACCTG
Organism: Flavobacteriaceae bacterium UBA5950; assembly: GCA_002430545.1. Classification (GTDB taxonomy): domain Bacteria; phylum Bacteroidota; class Bacteroidia; order Flavobacteriales; family Flavobacteriaceae; genus UBA724. The sequence continues at coordinate 61,116 of DJCM01000026.1, read as the reverse complement.
TCGCCATGTTGCCATGTGTTTCCTTAAATTATTATCAATCGTGTGAAGAATGTGATGAGGAAAGCTGTACAATCAAAGGAATGTTTGAAAGCATCAGAGATAAAACCCTAGATATTCTCGGCAATACTAGCTTGCACGACCTAAATCAGAAGACCTAACCCATACATTTTTGGGTTGACCCTAATTTATAATTTACGAAGGTTTTTTTGCTGATCGCTCACATAAAGCAGTGCATTGTATCCATTGACAATACCACCTGTTTGGGATAGTTCACCCATCGTTATTTTTCTTCTGTCATAACCAACCTGTAACTCATAATCAATTTTGACAACAGACGCCATGAGTGCTTTCCGAATAGCCTCAGGCGATAGTTTTGGGTAATAGGATAGGAGGATAGCAGCAACTCCTGAAACAGCAGGCGCAGCCATTGAGGTGCCACTCAAGGCTTCGTACTTATCGCTCGGCACAGGTGCATAAATGATCGCTCCTGGGGCAAAAAAATCAACATTCTCCTTCCCATAATTTGAAAATGGAGCAACCATGAGGGAATTTTTTACAGGTCCAATTGCTCCAATGGTAATAAAATTGGAAGAAACTTCTGGTTCGTTGTTCAAACGATCACTGGGATAGCTATAAACGCTATCAATATCAACACCATCATTACCTGCTGCGTTGACCAAAAGAACTCCTTTTGATGCTGCATATACAATTGCCTCTCTGACTTTATCACTGTGTGGCGAAAAATCTTTACCAAAACTCATATTGATAATTTGGGCACCATTGTCAGCAGCGTATCTGATGGACAAGGCAACATCCTTATCGTATTCATCTCCTTCGTTTGGTACTGCTCGCAAGCACATAATCTCTGCAGTTGAAGCGATGCCATCCATACCAATGTCATTGTTACGAGTGGCAGCTATGATACCAGCAACGTGTGTTCCATGCAGTTCGTCGTCGCTTTTTGGCATTACATTTCCATCGCCATAAAAACGTTGCGAAAAATTGTCTGGGTCATCGCCTGTTGTGCGAGCATTCCACCCAAGTTGATTGGCTTGTTTGACTTCTTTTTCATAATGATAGATATTGTTCACAAGGTTTTTTTCAATTAGAGGGAGAGAATGCTGAACCCCATCTTTTTGAATCATTTCAGCGTATTTTTCGATTGCGAGATCTCTGTTTTCAAAAGCAGTTCCTTTTTTTAAGAGTCGAATCAATTCGTATTGATCACCAGGAGAATCACCAAGGAAGTTCCACCCATTTACGTCGTCGATATAACCATTTTTATCATCATCAATGCCATTGTCAGGTATTTCATCAGCATTGACCCAGATGGATTCTTTAAGGTCTTCGTGTGTGATGTCAATGCCAGTATCGATTACAGCAACTACAACTGCTTTTCCTTGTTTGTCTTGCAGCAGTTCCTCGTAGGTTTTATGAACACTCATCCCTGGAAAATTTTCTGAATTGATATCTGCATGTTGCCATTGATTGACATTCTCCCAATCAACGACCTCTGTCGATGGGGTTGTGAGCTGCTCGATTGCAGTACCAGTAAATTGTAGGGTGCTACACGAAGTTAAGAAAAGGGCGATGAGTCCACTGAAGAGAAGCGTTGATTTTTTCATTCGTTGATATTAATTTTCAGTAAAGATAAACGATGTTTTATGAATATATTTCAACATAAACGCAAATTAAACTTGATTATTTTGAAAGTATTACACTTGTCAAATTACTGAGTTGAAACAATGGACAAATGGGTTTTGTAAGAAAAAAAAGGGCTGTATATTTGCACCCACTGGAGAAATGGCAGAGTGGTCGAATGCGGCGGTCTTGAAAACCGTTGAGGGTCACACCTCCGGGGGTTCGAATCCCTCTTTCTCCGCAAAAGGAAACCAAGTGCAGTAGCACTTGGTTTTTTTATGAGGCAAACTGAAGTTTACTTCATGTTTGAATTATGACTAACTTTACTTGAAATCATATATGCAAAACGTATACGACATTTTTCTCCTGATTGGAGCTGGTGTTTTTGCTGGCTTTGTCAACACTATTGCTGGGGGTGGTTCGCTGCTCACGCTTCCGCTGTTGATATTTATGGGCCTTCCCCCAGCAGTTGCAAATGGCACAAATCGTATTGCCATTGCTTTTTCTTCTTTATCTGCTAATATTGGCTATACTTCTAAGAATATAAAAACCTATCCCTTTAGTATCTACTTGGGTATTGCTGCAATTTTTGGAGCCATCCTAGGTGCCAGGATCGCTATTGAAATCGATGGGGCGATTTTCAATCGGATACTTGCCATCATTATGATTGTGGTGCTGCTGATTATGGTTTTTAAACCTAAAATGGCCGACCATAAATCTCAAGAGAGAACCACTGGAAAATATCTTTTTATCAGTTTGATCGCATTCTTTTTCATTGGTATTTATGGTGGATTTATCAATGCAGGCATTGGATTTATCATCATGTTGTTTCTAAATATCTTTAACAAAATCAACCTCGTTCGATTAAATGCAGTCAAAGTTGGTGTGGTTTTTATCTACACCATTGCTGCTTTGGTCACCTTTAGTTTCAGTGGAAATGTCAACTGGCTTTATGGTTTGATCTTGGCTGTTGGCACTTCAGTCGGTGCATGGACAGCCTCTCGATTTTCTGTCGATAGAGGTGAAGGCTTTATCAAACTTGTGATGATCGTCATGGTACTTTTGATGGCAGTAAAACTCTGGCTTTTTTAATAGCCAACGTATTCCACAATTTCCAAACCATAACCTGCCAAGCCAACACGTTTAATTTGATCACTATTGGAGAGTAAGGCCAACTTCTGAATGTTTAATTTGTGTAGAATTTGTGCACCAATCCCAAAGTCTTTTTCATCCATGTTTGACAGTGAATCTTTTGCTATTTCTGCGGCAATACCATTTAAAAATTCAACAGATTTTATATTATCTATGTTATTGATAAACAGCAAGCAAGAGTATTTATTATTAATCAATTGTTTAAATATATCATCCAACTCATCATCATCGTTTCCTTGGAGGGTTTGCATGATATTTTGTGTCATATTTAATGACTGGATACGCGTGAGTACCTTATCCTTTTCAGTCCATTCCCCTTTGGTTAAAGCGATATGAATTTGTTGATTGGTTTTCTGCCGAAAAGCTTTGAGTTGAAACGTTCCATATTTGGTTTGCACAGTATCATCTTTAACGATTTCAATTAGACTGTCAAACCTCATTCGATAAGCAACTAGAGATTCGATTGAAACCAATTTTAACTTTAACTCATCAGCAAGCGCACGAAGTTCAGGTAGTCTTGCCATGGTGCCATCTGCATTCATGATTTCTACAATCACTCCTGCTGGCTTGAAACCAGCAAGGCGTGCAAAGTCAATCGCTGCTTCTGTGTGGCCTGTTCGTCGTAGCACTCCACCTTCTTTGGCAGTGAGTGGAAACACATGACCTGGACGAATAAAATCATCTGGTTTTGCTTGGTCATGAATCAAGTGTTTGACTGTCTTCGATCGATCGGAGGCTGAAATACCAGAGGTTACGCCATTCCCTTTCAAGTCCACTGAAACTGTAAAGGCTGTTCTCATGGGATCAGTATTGTTGTGCACCATAGGGTAGAGGTCGAGTTTACTGCAATACGATTCAGTGATGGGTGTACATATCAATCCACGTCCATGCTGTGCCATAAAGTTGATCATTTCAGGAGTTACGCACTCTGCTGCTGCGATAAAATCACCCTCATTTTCTCTGTTTTCATCATCAACGACAATGATAATCTTGCCGTTTTTTATGTCAGCAATAGCATCTTCAATAGCATCAAATCGAATGGAATCAGACATCTATTAGTTTTTGGCAAATATACGTTTAACAGATGTAGCTTGACGAATAAATGCACGCCAAAACGTGATTAATTTTGTAGTAAAATTGCTAAACCCAAACATCCCTTTGTCTTCTCGCGCACGCTTGATCATGACAAGCGACAGTATAATCAACACTATGGTAGGAGATGTTGTCCCTATAAAAGGGGAAATACTACCATCTTCAGCAGTCTTTTTAAAGAAGGTTGCGCCAAAATGATAGCCTAAAAAAATCAGCAATGCCAAAACCATTGGTAGCCCAAAACCACCTTTGCGAATCAAAGCCCCAAGGGGTGCTCCAATCAAAAACATCAGCAGTACAGAGAATGCAATGATAAATTTGTCGTAATACCAAATTTTATGGAGGTTGATAATTTTCGTTTTAAAGAAAAAGGTTTTCTTTTGATTATTCAGGTTTGATTCAAGTGTATTGAGTTTGCCTTCAACTTGCCGAATGATTGATTTCAACGCATAGATTTTATAATTTGAAAGAAAACTGTCAACTCCTTCATAATCCCTTATTTCCTTCTCATAGGTATTGTGAATTGACTTCACACCAGTTCGTACATAGGTTGTTTTGACATAACTTTCTTTGTCGTTATTGAAGATGTTTTCTAGGGAGTCAATACTAAAACTTAGCCTGTCGATATCTTGCATCTTGTAAGTATTGGTATACTTAGTTTCATCGAGATCCACGTTATTAAAGTCTCGCAAGTCGATATTCATCGTATAAGTTCCAAACGACACACGAGAGTGGGGGTATCGTTTTTTATGCCTGTCAGCACGTTTGGGCTTTAGTTCTTCATATCGATTACCATTGGTCAATACCAACTGAATCCCATCTGAAAAATCAGCGTTTTTGAGTTCTCCATCTTCAGATTTGACAACGATGCTGTTTCGCATATCAGCTGTTTTTTGATGAATAATCACATCGGTCAAAAAACGATCGTTTGGACCATATTTCTCTTCTACTTTAATATTGCTTTCACCCAAATCATTGAATACACCCTCTGAAATGGCTAGGGCAGGTTTGATTTTTGCCAAGTTTTTTCGAAGGTTATAGGTTTTAAATTCAGCATAGGGCACTACTGTATTTGCAACATAAAAAGCAATCCCACTGAGCAGTATGGAAACGACAAACACACTTCGCATCGATCGTGTCAGCGAAACCCCTGCCGATTTTAATGCTGCAAATTCATAATGCTCTGCTAAGCTGCCATAGGTCATGATGGAGGCCAACAATACTGTAAGGGGTAAGACCAGTGGGATTAATTTTGGCGAATAATACAGTAAAAAACGAAGTAAAACAGTGATGTCAAGCCCTTTGCCTGCAAATTCATCGATAAACACCCATACTGTTTGCACCACGAAAATGAGCATCAGGATCAGAAAAAAACTGATAAATGTGCGCAAAAATGAGAATAGAATGTAGCGATCAAGTACTGGCATATCTAATACCTATCAATGTAATAGTTTGCATATTTATCCTTGTCAAAAATAAAGGATTCAGTTGCTAGGGGTTGGTTGGCAGTAAATTGTTCGATCACAAAAGTCGTATCTGTGCCATTGATGCCCAAATCGATGATTTTATACAGCTCTTTACTGATGGTATCGATGCCCAGTAAAAGGTATTTGGATTGGCTTTCTGAATCTGTTGGAATCAACTTTACATAGCGAATAGCACGACCACTTACATGTTGCGCAATGTCCCATTGTAGCAAATAGCCTTCTTTGTGAAAATCAAAAATATCGAGGGGGTTGAGGGGAATGTCTAAAGCAGCTTGTTCTTGGATGATGACCTCTTCGTTCAAGTCATCGATGGTGTATACATAAGTACCATCAAAGATCTGTTGTATTCCGACTATCGTTAGATTATACTTATCCTTTGCAACAAGTATTTCTCCTTCTTCTTTTTGTGAGATGCCTTCTGAGGTATTGTCCAACTGATAAGAAAAACGCATTTGCATCGTATCATAACTGGCATACACCTCACTAACCTGATCCAACAACGCTCTGGCTCGTTGATCGCCTTGCGAATAGCCAATGAAGGATAGAAGAAAAAAAAGGTAAATAGACTTGCTGTTATTGCTGTTCATTTTCTAAAAATTCGTGTAATGAGATGATATCCCTAAACATAACTTCACGTGCCTTACTTCCTTCGAAGGGCCCTACGATACCAGCTGCTTCCAACTGATCGATGATTCGTCCTGCTCTGTTGTAGCCAAGCTTGAGTTTTCGTTGCAACAAGGATGCCGAACCTTGTTGGGCATTGATGACAACTTCTGCCGCTTCTCGAAACATGGGGTCACGATCGTCGATATTGTTGTCCAAACCACTTTTTTGTTCATCACCTTTGTATTCTGGCAACTGATGTGCATTGAGATAAGCCCTTTGCGAACCAATAAAGTCAGTTAGTTTTTCAACTTCAGGTGTATCAACAAACGCACATTGTAGCCGTATCAATTCGTTTCCTTGGGTGTATAGCATATCCCCACGACCAATCAGTTGTTCGGCACCACCATTGTCTAAAATCGTTCGTGAGTCGATTCTAGAGGTTACTCGAAATGCCACACGTGCTGGGAAGTTGGCTTTTATCACACCTGTAATCACATTCACAGATGGTCGTTGGGTAGCAATGATCAGGTGGATTCCTACTGCTCGCGCCAGCTGTGCCAAGCGCGCAATGGGTGCCTCAACCTCTTTACCTGCTGTCATTATCAAGTCGGCAAACTCATCGACAATCAATACAAGATAGGGGAGAAAGGCATGCCCATCGTTGGGGTTGAGTTCTCGTTTTTTAAAGCGTTTGTTGTACTCTTTGATGTTGCGACACATTGCATTTTTCAGCATATTGTATCGATTATCCATCTCAATACACAAGGAGTTTAACGTGTTGATTACCTGACGATTGTCTGTGATAATCGCATCTTCTACATCTGGGAGTTTGGCCAAATAGTGTCTTTCGATTTTGTTGTATAAGGTCAATTCCACTTTCTTTGGATCAACCAGTACAAACTTGATTTCAGCAGGGTGTTTTTTGTAGAGTAATGAGCTCAAAATGGTGTTGAGCCCAACCGATTTTCCTTGTCCTGTTGCACCAGCCATCAGCATATGAGGCATTTTTGCCAAATCAACAACAAATGTTTCGTTGCTGATTGTTTTTCCAAGTGCCAGGGGTAATTCCATTTCAGCTTCTTGAAAACGCTTTGAGCCAACCACTGAACGAAACGATACGATGGTTGGTTTTTTGTTGGGTACTTCAATCCCAATCGTTCCTTTTCCAGGGATAGGCGCAATGATTCGTATCCCCAAAGCTGATAGTGATAGCGCAATATCGTCTTCAAGGTTTTTGATTTTTGAAATTCGTATCCCTGCATCAGGGACGATTTCGTATAGAGTTACTGTTGGTCCTATTGTTGCTTTGATATCAGCAATACTGATCTTGTAATTGTTGAGTGTTTCAACAATTTTCTCTTTGTTTTCCTCCAGTTCTGCCTCGTTGATTGTGATGCCCTCTTCGTTATAGGCTTTCAGTAGCTCGAGGGTAGGGTAGCGATATTTGCTCAACTCAAGCGTAGGGTCGACTTCTCCTTGCTCTTGCACAAGCTTTTTTGCCAACTTCCCTTCAGGTTCCTCTTCAATTGGCTGATCAATTGTCAGCTTGAGTTCATCTGATTCAGAAGAATCTTTTTTTGTTTGTTTTGAGGGTTTGGCAACTGGTTTTACAGTTTCTTTAACAGGAAGATCGACAGGTTGTGCAGCTGTTTCTTCGTCTTGATTTTTTTCAATTTCTGTTTTAAAAGAAGAAAAAGCATTTCGAATGCTTTCAGGCGTGATCTTTAAAATCACAACCATAAAAGTAATGCAACCAAAAATCAAAATACTTGCTAGGCCAATATCTCCGATATAATCGATTGTAAGTCTTGACATCTCAACCCCAACCATACCACTTAACATTGGGTGCTGTGGTATTATAAAACTCATTAAAAGTGATACCCATAATGAACTTGCAATGGTCCATGACCAGATCCAAAGGGGTCTCTTCCAAGGGCCACCGACAAATAATCGAATACCGGTGAGTAAGCCCATAAACACCAGTACAAAAGAGCCCAAGCCTATGAACCGATACAATAAAAAATGGGAGATGGTTGTGCCGAATTTGCTTGCGATATTATTTGTTTGGATTGTACGATCTGCGAAATCACCCAAAACGCTTTGGTCATTTTCCCAAGTGAAATAGTAGGAAACCATCGCAGCAAGCAAGACTAGAGACATCAAAATAATCGATAATCCAAAAAGGATTTGTCGCTGACGTGATTGAAATGTCGATGTGGACGTTGTCATGTAACAACAAAATTACGGATTCTCAAACAGAAAAGCTGTTGTTATGATAATCGTTGTTTGATTTTAATCTGAAAGGCTGCAAAAAACAAGGTCATAAAAGGGCTCAACCAATTGAAAATCGCATAGAAAAAGTACTGCGATACATCCACACCCAACACACCCGACTGATAGGCTCCACAGGTATTCCAAGGAATCAAAACAGAAGTAACAGTACCAGAGTCTTCTAGGGTTCGACTTAGATTTTCGGGTGCCAACCCACGATCTTTATATGCCTTTTCAAACATTTTACCAGGCACGACTATTGACAGGTATTGATCTGAAGCAGTGATGTTGATCGCCAAACATGACGCCACTGTACTTGCAAACAGTTGAAAGGTCGATTGGGTTATGCTGAGCAGCGTTGCACT
>DJCM01000026.1:0-52191 GCA_002430545.1 Flavobacteriaceae bacterium UBA5950 | reverse complement strand
ATGATCAGCCAGATGGTGCCAAGCATCCCTTCCATACCACCTGATTGAAACAGGTCTGTCAGCGCAGCAGAAGTAGTTTCGATTTCTGTTGAAACAGTAATGGCATCGATAACAACCTGATAAGTGCCATATAAACTGAGTGTTGATTCCCCACTGAGGGATAACAATAGTTCTTGCTGAAAAATCAAGGCAGCAATTGCCCCCAAGATGGTACCTGCAAACAATGCCACCAGAGGTGGTGTTTTTCTTACAATCATCACAATGACAATGATGGGTACGATAAATAGCAACAAATTGATTGTAAATACTTCGTTCATCGCTGTGAGGAGTTCTTGCGAGTTGACAGCGCCATTGCCACTAAATCCAATGCCAAGGATGATAAACACGATAAGCGTTACCAAAATACTCGGCACAGTGGTATGGGTCATATAACGAATATGGGTAAAGAGGTCAGCGCCTGCCATGGCAGGGGCGAGGTTGGTTGTGTCGCTCAAAGGCGACAGCTTATCGCCAAAATAAGCACCTGACAACACTGCTCCAGCTACCATTCCCACAGGAATACCAAGTGCTTTTCCAATGCCAATCAGGGCAATTCCCACTGTTGCAGAGGTTGTCCAGCTACTGCCTGTTGCTAGGGATATCAATGCACAAATGATGACACAAGCTGGCAGAAAAATAGATGGATGAAGGATTTGTAAGCCATAATAAATCATCGCTGGAATAACACCACTAATGAGCCAAGTCCCTGCCAATGCCCCCACAAATAGTAGGATGAGGACGGCACCAGTGACTGAGTTGAGGTTATCTGCCACCTTATCGAGCATGGTTTGATAGGATATTTTGTTGGCAAAGCCCACCATGGCTGCTACAGCACCCCCAACGAGGAGGATAAACTGGTTGGAGCCAGACAGGGCATCATCGCCATAGACGATGACATTAAAGGCCAATAGGCCAATGAGTACGATGAGTGGGATTAAGGCAGTTTTGAGAGATAGTGTTGTCTTCATAAGCGTTTATAGTTTGGGTTGTAAGGGGAGAGACACCTCAATTTGTACATTTTCATCGATTTGTTTTCTGACCAGGCTAGGAATTTCGATGGCATAGTCAGATGTTTTGACAGCAAAGGAAGATTCCAAAGTGATGAGGCCATCTGTTTTGGTCATGCGCCCCTCAACGTTGATGGTGTTTGTCACGCCATGCATGGAGAGTTCGCCAGTGAGTTGCACAGTGCGTGGTTGGTTGGAAAGGGCGTTGCGATCAAAGTTGAGAATGTATCCTTTAAAACTTGTTTTGGGGTATTTGTGACTCTCGATGTAGTTTTCGTTAAAGTGCTCTTCCATCAGGGCAAGGGGAAAGCGAAAGCCACGTACAAGCGCAAGCACTGCCAATTCACCTGTTTCAACGTTGAGCAATGCCGATACAGCAGTATGACTGGCTTCTATGGGCTCAAAGGTGGGTTGGGATGCCTCAAAGGACATGCTCCCTGTTTTGGTCATATACTTGGACTGCCCAACAGCAATGATTCCTGTCAATAAAAAAAAGAGAAGGACTGCCTTTTGCATCATATTGGTTTCTGCTTGAAAGATACAAAAAGGATTGGGGTTTAGTTTTTGGGGTGGTTAGTTGAAAGAGGTTAGCTGTGGGGAACGGTTTTGTACAAGAATAGTAGCGGATTTTACACACTAACCTTTCGGTTTTGCACTGACCATTGTTATATGTTTCGTCTTTCGTTTTAGCACTTTTGCCCGCATTACGTATGGCCGTTGTTGTGCGTAGCCTATTTTTATCCATATGGGTCAAAGTATTCAAATTCGTTCAGGTGGTTAATTAATTCAGGAATGTACCAAGATTCAGCATTGTCTATTGTACTTAAAACCGGAATACTATCTTTTCCTTTATGATAAGCACATATTAATGATGCAAACTCCCTTATCTTAATATCATTATTCTTGTCTTTTATTATGCTCTCTAAATGCATTAATGAGTTCGGAATTGAATAAATTATTACTTCAACAGATTGACCCAATGAACCCCTTGAAATCATATTTTCTTCGTCAATAAAATGCAATAGTTTAAGAATTTCACTTCCCCCAAATTTTGCGATTAGTGTTTTCCAATATTTTCTTTATTCTTGATTATGAGTGTCTTTGTAAAACAGCATATCAGGGTGCCAAGGAATTACTGAAAGATAATAAACCAATAATTCTGGTATAACTTCAATTGAATGTTCTTTGAAATAATCGACAAATAATTTCCAAACTTCATTTTTATCAGCAAATTTTTTATAAAGTGTGTATAGTCCAAGATAGAGTTCATCTAGGTTTGATGATTCGAACAGATTTTTTGCATAATCATAATCTATATTTGGCCCGTCTCCTGTCAAATGAGGAATAAATTGTTATGAATGTTGTTTGATTAATTACATTAACCAAATTCGGTTCAAACGATATAATTGTGTCAGTTGGACGGTTCTTTAAATAGTGTTTAATATCAATCCAATATGCACTTTCAAATTCATTAATAAACACAATACCATAAACTGGCAATGAATAATTACTCCAGTAATCTCTATGGCCTCCAATGGGAAATTTGCAAAAATTTGATTTTTTGTCAAAGTATGATTTTCCCGATTTTATTTGAGCTGCAATGAAATTTCCTGTAGGTCTTTCTTTTTTAACAACTTCGATTAGGGCATCAATTCCAACGTCATTTTCTTGGTCTATTTTTTGAAATATGAGGTTATCTGATTCGACAATAGTTCGAACATAATTTATTCCTGCTTTGGAAGTCGAATTCGTTTTTAAATATTTCGGCATATTTTTTTTAGGTTACGCACAACGGTGAGTGTATGTGCCGTTGTCATTCCGCATGGTGGGGTGGTTATGGCATATACACAATGTTGGCGGTAGTTATTCTTCCTCATTTTTTTCTTCGACTTTGTGTTTTTCAATTGCACTTTTAAACATTGAATCGCACTCATCTTTAAAGACATTTTTATTTTCAACTAATTCTGAAAACTTATCGTGAATGCTTTTATATACAATTTGTTTCGCAAACCTATTTTATCAGCATTAGACATCACATTCTGTGACCTCCAATTTGCCAATTCTTCTCTTGTAAGTTGAAACATAAAATCATCAGGAAATCGCTTACTAGCTTGACTCAAAAATGTATAGCGAAGATGCCGTAGGTCATTCATGTTGTAGAACTGATTTGGGTTGAGAGTAGTAAAATTATATAAAGTTTTTATACAGCAAAACCCATATCTTTACCAAAACACAATGGCAAACAAAACACTCATATCAGTTTTGGTAGTAGTTCTCTTGGCAGTTGGGGTGTATTTCTACGCCTATAAAGACCATCGCAACATTGCTAACGAAGGAGCAGCATTTGCCGATACTGCACTGGCAATCAAGGATTCACTCTCACAAAACAATATAGCCTTCTTCAATCAAACCCTAGAAGTATCAGGAGTCGTGACAGCAGTTGAAGATAATACACTCACACTCAATGATGCCCTGGTGGCGCAATTTGAAAGCAGCCCAACAGTTAGAATCGACCAACAACTTACTCTCAAAGGTCGCTGCATCGGCTATGATGATTTGTTTGAAGTGGTGGTACTCGATCAATCCATCATTTTGGAGTAGGTTGTAAACCAATTTCCAGTTCGCTATCTTTGAAAGAGACGAAACAACAATGAAACAACTATCCATTCTCTTTTTACTTTTCTCATCTTTTGCAGTGGCTCAATCCGACCTGATCGATGAATTGGACGCAGAGCTCGATATGGGGCCGCTTTATGCCGAATCTGCCTTTAAAGGCTTAAAAATCATCAACCTCGAATCGACCAAAATGGTGGACAAAGGTGAGATGTATTTTATCGTGGCGCATCGATTTGGTAGCATCGAGAATGGCTTTGATGACTTCTTTGGACTCGATATCGCCTCCAACAAACTCCAGTTGATTTATGGGGTCAATCACAATATCAATTTTGGGGCTGCGCGCTCGTCTTATCAAAAGACTTATGCACTCCACACCAAGCTGCGATTGCTGCGCCAGCAAACAGAAAAATCACCTGTAACCATAGGAGCCTATGGTCAACTCACAATCAATAACCAACTCGATTTGGATCGAAACCCCGAGTTGAATTTTAATCATCGCCTGACCTATACTGCGCAAGCACTGATCTCTCGAAAATTCAACGAAAAACTATCCTTACAACTCACGCCAACCCTGATTCATAAAAATCTGACGGAACGTATTGCAGAGGATAATTTGCAGTTTGTCTTGGCTGCTGGGGGTCGTTATAAACTCACCAAACGTCTGAGCCTCAATATGGAATATGGCTTGATGACAAGTCGCCCAGAGGAACTCAATTACAATAACCTGCTGTCTATTGGCCTTGATATAGAAACAGGAGGGCATGTCTTTCAACTGCATTTCACCAACTCCCGAACGATGCTCGAACACAGTTTTTTGACAGAAGCAACAGGCGATTGGTCAGAGGGAGATATTCATTTTGGATTTAATATCAGCCGAGTGTTTGATTGGTAGTCGCTTTCGTATTACTTTTGTATCATAAACAAACAAACTATGTCCTCATTTGACGTTGCTGTTATTGGATCAGGCCCTGGGGGCTATGTAGCAGCCATTCGCTGTGCGCAGTTGGGACTTTCCACTGCCCTTATCGAAAAATATGACACACTTGGTGGCACTTGCCTCAACGTGGGTTGTATTCCTTCCAAATCACTTTTAGATTCATCTCATCACTATGAGGAGTCGATTAAGAATTTTTCGACCCATGGTATCGATGTAGAAGGGAAGATCAAAGTGAATTTGACGCAAATGATGAAACGAAAATCAGAGGTCATCGAGCAAACCACCAAAGGGATTGACTATCTGATGGATAAAAACAAAATCACTGTTTTCCATGGGCTTGGCAAGTTTGTCGATGCAACACATATCGAAATTGCTGGCAAGAAAAAACAAACCATTGAAGCCAAACACAGTATAATTGCAACAGGTTCCAAACCTGCTGTTTTACCTTTTGTCAAATTGGATAAAGAGCGCATCATCACTTCAACAGAAGCCCTTTCCCTAAAAGAAATCCCAAAACACTTGGTCGTGATTGGTGGGGGCGTGATTGGTTTGGAGCTCGGACAGGTATATCGACGTTTGGGTGCTGAGGTATCTGTCATTGAATATGCCGATCGTATTACACCAATCATGGATAGTTCTCTCTCAAAAGAGTTGATGAAAGTGATGAAGAAACAAGCAGTAAAGTTCTATTTGTCACATAGGGTCAATGCTGTCACTCGAAAAGGCGATGAGGTAACAGTCACTACCAAAGACAAAAAAGAACAAGAGGTGTCCTTTACAGGAGATTATTGCTTGCTTTCTGTCGGTCGTAAGCCCTATACTGAAGGTCTAGGTCTCAAGGCTGCTGGTGTCGTGGTCAATGAGCGAGGGAAAGTGGAAGTGAACAAAAAACTCCAAACCTCTGTGTCTAACATCTATGCCATTGGCGATGTGGTGCGTGGTGCCATGTTGGCGCATAAGGCAGAAGAAGAAGGCGTGATGGCAGCAGAAATCATCGCTGGACAACAACCCCATATCGATCATAATCTAATTCCTAGTGTGATATACACTTGGCCAGAAGTTGCTGCTGTAGGCAGGACCGAAGAAGAACTAAAAGCTGCTGGGGTGGCCTTCAAATCAGGGCAGTTTTCGATGCGTGCACTGGGTCGTGCCAGAGCAAGTATGGACACTGATGGGTTTGTAAAAATCCTTGCTGATAAAGCAACAGATGAGGTGCTTGGCATACATATCATCGGAGCACGTGCTGCTGATTTGATTGCACAGGCAGTTACTGCGATGGAATACAGAGCATCTGCTGAGGATATTGCACGCATGAGCCATGCACATCCCACCTATGCCGAAGCGATGAAAGAAGCTGCTTTGGCTGCCACTGAAGACAGAGCACTACACGTCTAAAGCGCTTATTTAAAAAAAAAACTGTCAATCGTATCATATTTTTTCATAACATTAAATATGACTCCAAATCGCCACTTTGTTATGGATTTTCACTGTCTCTTTTATTTTAGATTGGAAATATATTTCAAGAAATAATAGCGTTTCTTTCCTTGAGATAGCTATTGGAAATTTATAAAATCGATAAGCGTTTAAGGAGTTTTTACTACATATTGTAGCATCGTTTTTTAAAAATAAACACTTTAAATAATTATACAGTGAGCAATAAATTAGAACTTAATAATCAATACATTAATGAGATTAAAACCCATTTTCAAAACCAATATCAGTGCAAAATGGATTCTGAATTTATAGAAAACACTTTAAAGTCTTTTAACAAACTTAATTCTCGGCAGCAACATACTATTACACTATCACTAAAGGGATTTCTTTTTTATGCGTATTTAGAAGTAGATGATTTGGATACAGATGCCAAATTTACAGGAAATTCAGGTGGCCTAGGACTCGGATTGTCAGTCGCAGATGGAAGTCTGTATACAGCTAGTGGCTTTTCATTCGCTGACATCTATAAACAAACAGTTTCCTTTCAAGTCAACTCTTCGCCTGCCTATTTTAATGTTAATTTTTTTAACTCTAAAAGGGAAATTCTTGGACATGTACAAGCTGCATCAATTGGACTTGGTTTTGTTGATGGTGGAAAGGGTAAATGGAAAACTAAATCATAAGCTAAGAAACTTAATGATGTCGTTTTTATTCAGCCTTTATTGATCGAAATATATTGTAAACTTCTCTCGAATGGCATCGAGTTCTAAGTTGCCAATACTCCCACGATGGGTGTGTTTTGCCATTTTTGGGGGTACAAATTCCCCCTTATTGATGGCTTCACCAATTTGCACATAAGCATCTCGAAAGGGAATCCCTTTTTGAATGAGTTCATGCAGGGCATCAACACTGAAAATATGAGCGTATTTATCATCTGTGAGGATATCACTTTTGACTTGTACCTCTTTGATACTTGAAGTCAAAATCGATAGACAAGACTTGATGTCATCTATGGCCTGCATAATAGGGCCTTTGAACAATTGCATCTCTCTGTGATAACCACTTGGGAGATTGGTACTCATCATTGACAACTCATTGGGAAGTGCTTGTAGCTTGTTGCATTTCCCTCGAATGAGCTCAAAGACATCAGGATTTTTTTTGTGAGGCATGATACTCGAGCCAGTGGTAATATCATCTGGAAAGGAGATGAAATCAAAGTTTTGACTCATATACAAACATACATCCATCGAAAATCGACTGATTGTTCCTGCCAGACTGCCAATGGCTTGTGCTAGATTTTTTTCGAGTTTCCCACGACTCATTTGTGCTGCCACAACGTTGAACTTGAGGTTATTAAACCCTAAGGCTGCTGTTGTGTCATCACGATCAATGGGAAATGAACTGCCATAGCCAGCAGCACTCCCAAGTGGGTTTTGATCACATATGGTGTTGACTGCATTGAGAAGCAGCAAATCATCTGCTAACATCTCTGCATAGGCAGAAAACCAGAGCCCAAATGAAGAGGGCATGGCAATTTGCAAGTGAGTGTAACCTGGTAGCAATTGATCTTTATGCTTGTCAGCAAGTGAAAGGTATTGATCAAAAAGTTCTTTGATTAGTTGTTTGATGTCCTGTATCTCATCTTTGAGAAAGAGTTGCATGGCAACGAGAACTTGATCGTTTCTCGAACGAGCAGTGTGTATTTTTTTACCAACATTACCATACTTTTCTGTGAGCTCAAATTCGATCTTTGAATGTACATCTTCAAACGCCTCATAGATGGTAAATGTTCCTTTTTGGACATCTTTGAGTAAGTCGTCAAGGCCTTGTGTGAGTTGATCTGCTTCAGATGCTGTGAGCAGTCCAACCTTTCCTAGCATTTGTGCGTGTGCTTTTGATGCAATGATGTCATAGGGCGCTAAACGCATATCCCATTCACGATCATCACCAACAGTGAATTGGTCGATGTGATCTCTTACTTTGGTACCTTTTTTTTGCCAGATTTTCATGATGTAATAACTTGATCGAGCAATTTGATATACAATCGTACTGCTTCTTTGATTTCGTCTGTGTATATAAATTCGTCGGCTGTGTGTGACCTAGTTGAGTCACCTGGTCCGAGTTTTAGTGATGGGCAAGACAGTGCTGCCTGATCGGAGAGGGTAGGAGAACCATAGGTATTTCTTCCCATCGCTATCCCCGCAATGACCAAAGGGTGTTCTTTATCAATCGATGATGACTGTAATCGCAACGAACGAGGTGTTACCTCACAAGGGGCTTGACTTACGATGTCTGCAATTTCTTGATTGGTATAACATTCATTGACTCGAACATCCAATACCAGATTCACTTGTGAAGGTACAACGTTGTGCTGACTTCCTGCATTGATTTGAGTGATGGTGAGTTTGGCAGGCCCGAGTGTATCAGATAATTTGTCAAACTGAAGGTTTTGAAACCACTGCATCACATCCATACTTTTCAGAATGGGGTTGTCGTTGTTGGGGTGCGCTGCATGACCAGCAGTCCCTTTGACTACTGCGTCGAAGACCACAAGACCTTTTTCAGCAATTGCCAATTGCATCTGAGTGGGTTCTCCAACAATGGCAACATCAATGTCTGGAAGGTCTTTGAGCAAGCTGTTTAAGCCATTTGGGCCAGAGCTTTCCTCCTCTGCTGTTGCAGCTACGATAAGGTTATATGTCAAGTTTTCTGCTGCGTAAAAATGCACAAATAGTCCAAGTAATGATACCAAAGCACCACCTGCATCATTGCTGCCTAATCCAAACAGTTTTCCATCGATGATTTCTGCCTTGTGAGGATCAAGCGTATAGGCCTTGTTGGGACGTACAGTGTCGTGATGTGAGTTGAGCAGCAAATTGGGTTTGGAAGGGACATAGTGCTTGTTCAAGGCAAATACATTGTTTTGTATACGTTGGGTTTCAACGCCTTTGCTGTGCAACCAATCTTGAATACAATCGGCTGTTTGAGACTCTTCCCCTGAGAAAGAAGGTATCTCGATCAATTGCATCAGCAACTCAATCACATTTTCTGCCAAGTGGTTTGTACTCATTTGATCAATGTTGTTTTAGAAGCCTGTTCGTCGTGTACAGCTTCAGGATTTTCAATTGTTACGACGTGTACGCCATTTTGAAGCGCTTCAGCAGCATTGTTCAGCTTTGGGAGCATCCCATCTGCGATGATTCCGTCGTTGTGAAGTTCGTCAATTTCTGTGATTCGAATGGTAGGAATCACACTGTTTTCGTCGTTGATGTCTTTCAACACCCCTCGATGCCCAAAACAATAGTGCAAATGCACCTGATATTCTGCAGCCAAAGCACTGGCAAGAGCAGCAGCGATGGTGTCAGCATTTGTGTTGAGCAACTGTCCTTTTTGGTCGTGAGTTATTGCACAAAACACAGGTGATAAACCAATTAATAAGATGTTCTTTAGACTGTTTATATCAACTGATTTGATGTCTCCAGCCCAACCATAATCGATGTCTTGCACAGGTCTTTTTGTTGCACGAATCACATTGGCGTCGGCACCTGAAAGGCCAATGGCGTTGGTGCCAAATTGCTGTAGTTTCGCCACCACTTTTTTATTGGCCAAACCTGCATACACCATCACAGCAACATCTAAGGTCGCATAATCAGTGATTCTTCTTCCATTGTGCATATTGGGTTGTATGCCCAGCTTTTCACACAGTTCATTGGCTTGTTTCCCACCTCCATGGATGAGAATTTTATGTCCAACCAAGGCATGAAAAGAAGACAAAGCAGATGCCATCAGCTTTTCATCTGACAATAATCCACCCCCAATTTTAACAATATGAAGCTTATCCATTGGTTAAAAATTCTTGTAATACTGCTTGTGCTGCAAAGGTTCTGTTATTGGCTTGTTCGATGACAAGTGATTTTGCATGATCCAACACACCATCTGATGCAACCACATTTCTTCTGATGGGTAGGCAATGCATAAAAAAGGCATCATTGGTTTGTTTCATCTTTTCACGTGTCATCATCCATTTGTTGTCTGTTCGTAATATGGCACCATAGTCAGTGTATGAACACCAGTTTTTGACATAGACAACATCTGCGCCCTCAAGTGCCTTTTCCTGGTTATATTCCACCTTATGGTTGCCCACAATGGCAGGGTTGAGGTCATAACCCTCCGGATGAGTGATGACAAAATCTGCTTTTGTATGATTCATCAAACCTATAAAGGAGTTGGCAACAGCATGTGGAAGTGCCTTGGGATGTGGTGCCCAACTCAACACAATTTTTGGCTGTTTGACAGTCACTTGCTCATCGATGGTCAGGCCATCGGCCAATGCTTGAAGTGGATGTGCTGTAGCACTTTCCATATTGATGATGGGAACAGAAGTAAATGCTGCAAATTTTCGAAGCACCACTTCCTCTTCATCACGTTTTTGATCTGTCAGGGACGCAAAAGCACGGATAGCAATAAAATCACAGTATTGTGATACAACCTGTGCTGCTTCCTTCACATGCTCGGATCGAAGACCACTCATAATGGTTTCGTTTTCGTACTCTATCGCCCATGCTTCATTGCTAAAATTCATTAACATGACGTCCAAACCTAGGTTTTTAGCAGCTTTTTGGGTGCTTAAACGTGTGCGCAAACTGGGATTAAAAAACAACAACCCAATCGTTTTGCGTTGACCCAAATGCGCATGCCCAAAAGTGTCTTTTTTACAACTTTTTGCAAGTTGAATGGTTTTGATTGGGCTTGCCAAATCGTTTAAAGTGATAAAATTCTTCATTGGTGACATATCTGTAAAGCCTTTAAGAGTTGATCCAAATGCTTCTTTTGTACATTAAGGGGTGGTAATATTCGAATCAGATTTTTATTGCTGCTCCCACCTGTAAAAATACGATGATTGAATATCAATTCTTTGCGCAATGCACCCACTTCTTTCTCAAATTCTAGTCCAAGCATCAGCCCCCTGCCTTTGATTGTTTTAACAAAAGGAAGTGTTTTTGCTTTTTCGACAAAATACTCGCCCATTGCCTTGGCGTGATCGCATAGTTGTTCCTTTTCCAACACCTGTAAAACAGCTAGTGAAGCACTACAAGCAAGGTGATTTCCCCCAAAAGTCGTTCCCAACATCCCATATTTGGATTTGATGATTGGGTTGACAAGAATACCTCCAACAGGAAAGCCATTTCCCATCCCCTTGGCAATACTGATGATGTGTGGTGTAATCGAATATTTTTGATAAGCAAAAAAATCTCCACTTCGTCCAAAACCAGATTGGACTTCATCAGCGATGATGCACACATTGTGTTTGTTGCAAAGTGCTTCTATTTGTTTAACAAAATCTGTTGTTGGCTCGTCCAAACCACCAACCCCTTGAATGGCTTCAAAAATAACAGCACATACATCTCCTTTTGCGAGTTCTTTTTCCAGTGCTTTATCATCATTGAATGGGATAAAGGTAACTTGCTGTTGGGTGTTGAGCGGTGCTTGTATGTTTTTGTTGTCAGTGGCTGCCACAGCTGCACTGGTACGACCATGGAAGGCGTTTTGAAACGCAATGACCCTTGGTTTTCCTGTGTGAAAGGATGCCAATTTAAGAGCATTTTCATTTCCTTCAGCACCTGAGCTACACATAAACATCTCATAACCAACACAACCCGACTGTCGATTGATTTCGGATGATAGCTTCTCTTGCAATGGATTTTGAACAGCGTTGGAGTAAAACCCAATTCTGTTCAGTTGCTTTTTTAGCATTCGCTTGTAGGTTCTGTGTCCATGTCCGATAGAGATCACTGCATGACCACCATACAAGTCGAGATATTTGTTCCCCTTCTGATCATAGACATAGACCCCACGTGCTTTGGCAGGCTCTACATCATACAAGGGATATACATCAAATAGTGGCATGATCTACTCTTTACTTATCACATTGATTTTATTAAAAGACGCAACAATTCCTCTGATCAAAGAAGAACTCAGTCCCTGATGTTCCATCTCATTTAACCCTTCGATCGTACATCCTTGAGGAGTTGTGACTTTATCGATTTCTTGTTCTGGATGTGAGTTTGTTTCGATGAGCAGCGAAGCAGCACCTAAAGCAGTGTGCATCGACATTTTCATCGCTTCCTCTGCATCGAATCCAAGTTGTACGCCACCTTGCGTTGTGGCACGAATCAATCGCATCCAAAATGCAATCCCCGAGGCACAAATAACTGTTGCAGCACGCATATGTTTTTCGTCAATGATGATACTCGTACCCAGGGCATTGTAAATTGCCTCTGCAATTGATAATCGATCTTTTCCCTTCTTATTGGCACATAAACAGGTCATCGATTTGCCTACGGATATCGCAGTGTTTGGCATGCTTCGAATGATGTACTTTTCATTGCCAACAACTGCTTCCATTTTCTTGATTGAAAAACCAGTTACAGTAGAAATCAGTACATGTTTCTCTGTAAATAAATCTTTATTTTCATCAAGAACATTGCTAAGCTGAGAGGGTTGTACAGCAAAAATGATAACGTCAGAAGACGAAATCGCTTCTTTGTTGTCAGTTGTGATGTGAGTGTTTTTATATTCGCTCCAATCTGCAATAGAAGAGGTGTTGCGTTTGGTCAGATATAGCTGGGTGATGATGTTGTTGGTCAGTAACCCTTTGGCTATGCTCAACCCCAAGTTTCCAGCGCCGATAATTGCTATTTTCATAAGTGATATTATTAGTGAACGTTTGCTTTTAGTTGTAATCCTGTTGTCTGTGGCCATGAAAACATCAAATTCATGTTTTCAACCGCTTGGCCTGATGCTCCTTTCAGGAGATTGTCCAAGCAGCTCGTAATCAACAGCAAGTCATTGTGTTTGTGTAAATGAATCAGGCAGTTGTTGGTGTTGACCACCATTTTTAGACTTAATTCTTTCTTACTGATATGAGTAAAGGGATGTTTGGCATAATATGCCTCATATATCTGATAGGCCTCATCTATATTCCCATCAAAAGTGGTGTATGTACTCGCAAAAATCCCCCTTGTAAAGTTTCCACGAATGGGCAAAAAATTGATATTCGCAGCATCTGATTGAAGTGCCTCTAGGGTTTCATTGATTTCTCCCAAGTGCTGATGCGTGAATGGTTTATACCATGACACATTGTTGTTTCGCCAACTAAAGTGGGAATTGGCAGAGGGTTTTACACCTGCACCTGTGCTTCCAGTGATGGCATGGACTTGTATATCGTTTTGCAAAAGGCCTTTGTTGGCGAGAGGTAGAAGCGCCAGTTGAATGACTGTAGCAAAGCAACCTGGATTCGCAACTGCTTGCGCTGATTCAATGGTTTGCTTTTGATATTCTGGTAGGCCATAGACATAGGATTTTCCGAAAAAATGTTGGTCTTTTTGCAAACGAAATTCATTGCTTAAATCAATGATTTTTGTATTGTCATTCATTTGGTTTTTTTGCAAAAAAGTGCCTGACAACCCATGACCCAAACAAAGGAACAACACATCCACATCTGGATTGATTTCATCAGTAAACTGTAGATCTGTTTGTCCGATCAGGTCGTTATGCGTATCTGTCAAATAGGTACCAGGTCGAGTGGTGCTATACACAAAATCAATACTGATTTCTGGATGATTGATCAACAATCGAATCAATTCGCCACCTGTGTAGCCAGAACCTCCAATAACACCGACTGTTTTTTTAGCTGTTGTTGACATGCTTGTATATTTTAGTTGCGTTGGCTGTTACAGTGATAAACCCTTTGGCATCATCACTTGTCCAGTTGAGATTCATCTCCCCATAACTCCCAAAAGAGGAGTCCATTAGGTCATGTGGCGATTCGATGCCATCAAGCGTAAATCGATAGGGGTGAAGTGTGACAAACACTGTCCCTGTCACCATCTGTTGTGAGCTTTCCATAAAGGCTTCAATATCTCTCAATACAGGGTCTAAATAATGCCCCTCATGCAGATGCATGCCATAGAAGCTAGATAGTTGTTCTTTTTGTTGTTGCTGCCATTTGCTCAATGTGTGTTTTTCAAGCAAATGATGTGCCTTAATAATAAGTAGTGGAGCAGCAGCTTCAAAACCTACACGTCCCTTGATACCAATAGTCGTATCGCCAACGTGAATATCTCTTCCTATGGCATAGGCAGATGCAATGGTTTCTAATTTCTGAATACATAAAACAGCATTCATTTCCGCGCCATCAATCGCTGACAATTGCCCTTTTGTATACTGTAGGGCGACTGTTTTGGGTGTTTCGTTTTTCAACTGACTTGGATATGCCTCCTCAGGTAGTGGTTCTTTGGATGTGAGTGTTTCTTTCCCACCAACACTCGTCCCCCAAAGCCCTTTGTTGACAGAGTATTGCGCTTTGGTCCATTCCATTTCCACACCATGTGATTTGAGGAATTGAATTTCATCCTCCCTCGATAGTTTTTGATCTCTGATAGGAGTAATGATCTCAATCTCAGGGGCTAGTGTTTGAAAGATAAGATCAAAACGAACTTGATCATTACCAGCACCTGTACTCCCATGTGCAATGTGAGTGGCGTTGATTGATTTGGCATAATTGACGATTTCAACTGCTTGCACAATCCTTTCAGCACTGACAGAAAGAGGGTAGGTGTTGTTTTTCAAAACGTTGCCATAGACCAAAAAGCGTATGACTTTTTGATAAAATGTCTCCACAGCATCAATCGATTGATAGGATGTAGCACCCAATGCCATTGCTTTTTTCGATAAAACATCGATCTCGTCAGCGTCAAAACCACCAGTGTTTACACTCACTGCATGTACTTCATATCCCTGTTGACTTAGGTGTTTTACACAGTAAGAGGTATCAAGACCACCACTGTAGGCAAGGACTAATTTTTTCATGATTTTTTCTTTTTTAAAAACAATGATTGTTTGATTTTACTTAAACGACTCATCACAGCATTGTCATAGGTTTTCACATTGTTATTAGCATCTGCTTTTGGGTCATGGAGCATACCTGTACACAAACACATTTTACGATCGGTTCTGGTGAGTACGTCATAATTTTTACAGGTCTGACAACCCTTCCAAAACTCTGGGTCATCTGTTAATTCAGAAAAAGTAACAGGCTTATACCCAAGCTCATAGTTTATTTTCATCACAGGAAGACCAGTGGTGATACCAAACACTTTGGCATCAGGATACTTTTCTCTAGAGTAATCAAAAGTTTTTGTTTTGATGGCTTTTGCCAATCCCTTTCCTCTGTGTTCTGGCGCTACGATCAACCCTGAGTGCGCAACATATTTGCTATGCCCCCAAACCTCGATGTAGCAAAACCCTGCAAAAACATCACCATCTAAAGCGATGACAGCATTTTTGTTTTCAATTTTTTTGACAATGTACGCAGGCGTACGACGAGCGATCCCTGTTCCTCTAACCTGCGCTGAGGAAGCAATAAGCTCTGATATTTCTTTTGCATAATGAATATGCTTTTTGCCAGCAATGACAATATCCATTTTGTTGTGAATTTGATTTGATAAAAATATGATGATGAAGACGAAGCTGGACGCACCATAGCTTCCAAAAGACTATATACCCCCAAAGGGGCGACGCGGGCGGCGTGTGTTAAACGAGATGTGTCTTTTTAAAATCACGACGCAAATATCACAAAAATTTATGAATTGAAAAGGGTTTCCCAAAAATCTATTGATTATTTTTGTTATAATTCTAACAATTGGTGTTCCTTGAAGCGTAGTTATTCATGTTTTTCCTATCCAGATTTACAAGTCTTAAAGCAACAGCTTTTACACTGGTCGAAGCGCTATGCAGCCACTGTTCTTTTGGACTCCAATGACTATCCACATACCAAAAATCAATACGATTTTATACTGGCAACAGACCCTTTGTTTCATTTTCGGCAAAACAGCAATAACGCCTTTGAAGTACTGCAAAAACAGATCGATATTAGAGAAGATTGGCTGTTTGGTTACTTGTCTTATGATTTAAAAAATGATTTAGAAATGCTAGAATCCCAACACAAGGACTCCTTAGAATTCCCTGAGCTTTATTTTTTTCAACCCAAACGATTGTGGATCATCAAAGGCAGTCAAGTAGAGGCTCATTATGTATCTTCTTGTGATCCCGAAACGGACTGGCAATCAATCGCAAATGGTACGTTTGAACAAACAGCATTTGACAATCAAATTGCGCCATTTCAGTCTCGTATATCAAAAGAAGACTATATTTCTAAGGTGTTGAAACTGCAACAACATATCGCAAGAGGTGATATCTATGAAGTCAATTTTTGTATGGAGTTATATGTCGAAAACGCCAAAGTTGCGCCACATGAATTGTTCCAACAACTCAATAGCAATACCAAATCGCCTTTTGCAAGTTTTATTCATCTTGAGGATAAATACCTTCTCAGCAGCTCTCCTGAGCGATTTTTAAAGCGAAAGGGGAATATGTTGATATCCCAACCCATCAAAGGAACAGTGAGACGTCATGCAGACAAAGCAAAGGATGCTGAGGAAGCCATGCATTTGAAACAAAATCAAAAGGAGAGAGCAGAAAACACGATGATTGTTGATTTGGTACGCAACGATATGTCAAGAATTGCAAAAAAGGGGAGTGTTGAAGTCAAGGAACTCTGCAAAGTTTATCCTTTTCGATATGTGCATCAAATGATATCAACAGTTGAGGCAGAGTTATCGTCAGGAATAAAGGTAACAGAAGCAATTGCAGCATGTTTTCCGATGGGCAGTATGACGGGAGCACCAAAATTACGCGCCATGCAGCTTATCGAGCAGTATGAAATGAGCAAAAGAGGGCTGTATAGTGGGGCAGTTGGTTATATCGACCCCAAAGGTGATTTTGATTTCAACGTGGTGATTCGTTCGATTTTGTATCGATCAGATACTCGCTATTTATCGATTCAAGTTGGAAGTGCGCTCACAGCATCATCAGACCCTGAAAAGGAGTATGACGAATGCCTGCTAAAAGCAAAAGGAGTGATGGAAACTATTGCACAACAAATCCCTATTAATTTGTAGTTTGCACCCATGAAATCAAGATTCAAAGCTCATCTTGCATCCAATTTTCCGATGTTGCATTCAAAGCGATTGTTGGTCGCTGTGAGTGGGGGAGTCGATAGCATGGTGTTGCTGGATTTATTACGTGAGTTATCCTATATTATATTTGTTGCACATTGTAATTTTCAGCTTCGAGGAGAGGAAAGTGACCTCGATCAGCAAATGGTAAAAGAGTATTGCAACACTCATGATATTCCCTTTTATCAAAAGAATTTTGACACTGATTTACTCAAACAATCCACCCAAATGGCAGCTAGAACACTGCGATACGAATGGTTTGAAACGCTTATACAAACAGAACATTATGATTGGGTATTAACTGCTCATCATGCAGATGATAACATCGAAACGCTGCTGATGAACATCATTCGTGGTACTGGTATCAAAGGATTGGCAGCCATTCCTGAACAAAATGGAAAAATCCTTCGCCCTCTTCTTAAATATTATAAGTCTGAAATTGTGGACTATGCCAAAACACATAGCATTAAATGGAGAGAAGATCGCTCAAATCAAAGCGATGACTACACGCGCAATATCATTCGCCATCACCTGATTCCACAGTTGATCAAAATACACCCAAAGGCTTTGGAAAACACCTCAAAAACCATAGAATTAACCAAAGAGGCTGTTTCAGTTGTTCATCAGCAAACAGAGGCGTTTCGCAACGAGTTATTTCAAATCAGAGAGGATGTCACTCATATCCCCATCAAATCATTAAAAACTCTTCAGCCATTGTCGTTTTGGATTCATCAGTTGTTTTCGATTTATGGGTTTGACCAAGGAGAGGTGATAAAATTAGTCGACGCACCAAAAGGAAAATTCATCTTTTCACAGTACTACACCCTCGAAGTTGGGCGAGGGGATTTACTTCTGTACAAAACTGTCAATCGCAATATGAATGATGAATTTGAGGTGTTTGAAGATGGATTAAATAAACCTGTTAAAATCAGATTTTCTACAGAACAGATAAATGGTGAAAATCACCTATCCCTCGATGCATCAACCATTTCATTTCCATTGAAGTTACGAAAATGGAAAAAAGGGGATCGCTTCTTTCCAATAGGAATGACAGGAATAAAAAAAGTAGCCAAATTTTTTAAAGATGAAAAGTACACTGCCAATGAAAAAGCGGCACAATGGTTGCTGTGCTCTGGCAATGATATCGTGTGGATTGTTGGCAAGCGACTAGATCGTAGATTTGTTTCATCCAAAACGACAGAAAACATTATACATATTAACCTACAATGAAAAAATACATCTTACTCCTCCAACTGTTGTTCACTGCTACTGTGTTTGCACAAAACCCAGTACGTTGGACAACCCAAGCCATACAAACAGACACCCTCAAATTCGATGTTATTATCACTGCTAACATTGAAGAGAAATGGCATTTGTACGCCACTGAAATGCCAGAAGATGGTCCACTGCCAACAGAATTTATTTTTAATGATGTTGCGCTGACAAGCCCTTTGACACATTCAGAATTGATCACTGGATTTGACCCCATTTTTGAAATGGAGCTATCGTATTTTGATGATGAGGCTGTGTTTTATCAGTCGATAAACGTGCCAGATCGTGGAGTAACAGAAGTGTTGGTTGATCTCATCTATCAGGCTTGCGACGATAAGCTCTGTATTTTTAGAGATGAACAACTCACTGTATCGCTTTCTAGGGACTCGCAACAGCAACAAACGGAAGACCTGACAGCATTGACACTAGCGTCGGAAAAGAAGCTGAAAATTGAATTAAAAAACACTGACTTGCTCGCTGCAAGCACTGCGCAAGACAATAGTTCTTCTTCTATTTGGAACACATTTCTACTCGGCTTTGTGGGGGGATTGATTGCACTGCTTACACCCTGTGTGTTTCCCATGATCCCTCTCACTGTTTCCTTCTTTACTAAGCAGAGCAATACCAAAAGACAAGGGCTGACCAATGCTTTACTGTATGCCTTTTTTATTGTGTTCATTTATGCCTTAATGAGTATTCCATTTCACTTTCTCGACTCGATTAATCCTGAAATACTCAACACTATTTCAACCAACATCTGGCTCAACATCTTTTTCTTTTTGATTTTTGTGTATTTTGCCTTTTCCTTTTTTGGGTATTATGAACTCACCCTTCCTTCATCATGGGCAAATCGATTGGATTTTGCATCTGCAAAATCTGGAGGATTCATAGGGATTTTCCTCATGGCACTCACCCTCGCCATTGTCTCTTTTTCATGCACAGGCCCTATCCTTGGTTCTCTGTTGGCAAGTACTTTATCGAGCACAGCAGGGGCAACTCAGCTCACTGCAGGGATGAGTGGTTTTGGGTTGGCACTTGCCTTGCCGTTTGGCTTGTTTGCACTCTTTCCAAACCTCTTACAATCATTACCCAAATCAGGTGGTTGGATGAACACCCTCAAAGTCATTCTTGGTTTTATCGAATTAGCACTAGCCATCAAATTCCTATCCAACGCAGACCTCGTGGGGCATTGGGGTATCATCAAACGTGAGATATTTATTGGCCTTTGGATTTTGATATTTGTATTGATGATTGCCTATCTGTTTGGGCTTATTCGCTTTCCCCATCATCCGAAAAAGGCTAAGGTTGACAGTGGTAAAATTTTAATCTCTATCATAACCCTTACATTTGTTTCCTATCTATTTCCAGGGATACTCCCAGCAACTTCTTCCAATTCACTACAACTGCTGGCTGGTTTTCCACCACCTACATTTTACAGTATTTACCCAACAGATACTGATTGCCCACTCAATTTGGACTGTTATAAAGACTTTGATGAAGGGGTTAGCGTTGCCCAAACAACAAATAAGCCGATATTACTGGATTTTACAGGCTGGGCATGTGTCAACTGTCGAAAGGTGGAAGAAAATGTATGGAGTGATCCAGAGATTTACAGACTTATCAATGAGGAATTGGTATTGATTTCTCTCTATGTGGATGATCGAGAAATGTTGGCAGATGAAGATCAATTTACACTTGAATACACCTCAGGCCGCATTCGAAATATAGAGACAGTTGGGCAGAAGTGGGCTGCGTTTCAGGCAATTAACTTCAATTCTGTTGCCCAACCACATTATATATTGATGATGCCAGATGGAACCATTTTAGCACCACCACAGCAATACACTGATATTCCTACCTATTTACGTTGGTTGGAGAATGGCTTGGCGAATGTTCCACGTCAAGATTTTGAGTTTACCCTCGAATAAGAACCTGCGTGATAGAGAAGGGGATTGCCAGCAAACGATTGCCCTTTAATCACTTTTGCAATATAAATCCAATGATCACCACCACCATGCGTTTGGTGTAGTTGTGCTATCAAAACCCCCACATTATCATCAAATACTGGATAGGCATAATCAGATAACAATTGTAGCCCTGAAAAACGCTCCTCGCTGGTCATCGAGGGGTTTGCAAATCGATTTGAAATCTCTTGTTGCTCTTCCGATAAGATATTGATTGCGAGAGACTTTTCAGCTGTTAAGGGCTTGTTAAACCTTGCCTTTTTATCAATACAAAATAGTATGAGTGGTGGATCTAGAGAAACAGAAGTGAACGAATTGACTGTAATCCCATGTGCTTCCCCGTTGGAGGTAGTTGTTAGGACTGTCAAGCCAGTGGCAAATTGCCCACAGATTTTTCTAAAGTCAGTTGGATTCATACTACAAAGAAAATAATAGAAATGGAGAATGTACTAAGTTGTTCAAATAATTTTTAATTTTACAAAAACCTATTTATGTTAACCCAAGTTTTTGCAAGTGCCGTTTTTGGCATTGATGCTGTTCCCATCACAATCGAAGTACATATAGACGCTGGTATAGGCTACCACTTGGTAAGATTGCCTGACAACCCAGTAAAAGAAAGCAATTATCGCATTGCTGCTG
This sequence comes from Flavobacteriaceae bacterium UBA5950, assembly GCA_002430545.1. Lineage (GTDB taxonomy): Bacteria > Bacteroidota > Bacteroidia > Flavobacteriales > Flavobacteriaceae > UBA724. Next base: position 31,205 of record DJCM01000026.1, on the reverse strand, counting down.
CCTTGATCAACAGTCCGATGAGTAAAGTAAAAGCTAATAATGTATTTATTATATTCATGATTGAGATTTATATTAGAAATGATTAAAAACATATTTATATTGTTTTACAGGTGTAAAAAAGGCTGTAGCAATATAAATCCCAAAAAATAAACAAGAATATAATAGGTGTTTCATTTGTATAAGGCTTGGGTTTGTTTTACACAAAATTAATAAAAAACAATCAAAGATTAAAAGTGAATGCTTTCGAATTCATCATCAACATTTTAACAATCTAACTTCGTATTTGTTAATTTCTTTCACTGATGCTGAACCTATATTTTAAGATGAAGTTTTAAATTAGCAGCCATGCCACAGACCACCCAATATACAGAAGACAACATTCGATCACTCGATTGGAAAGAGCATATTCGCATGCGCCCTGGTATGTATATTGGCAAGCTCGGCGATGGGTCATCTGCCGATGATGGGATTTATATTTTACTCAAAGAGGTGCTCGACAACAGTATAGATGAGTTTGTCATGGGTGCTGGAAAAACCATAGAAATCGCTGTAAAAGAGGGACAAGTTACTGTGCGTGACTATGGACGTGGGATCCCTTTGGGAAAGGTGGTTGATGTCGTGTCGCGCATGAACACTGGTGGTAAGTATGATACACGCGCTTTTAAAAAATCAGTTGGTCTAAATGGGGTTGGTACAAAAGCAGTCAATGCCCTTTCGACGTATTTTAAGGTCGAATCTATTCGCGACGACCAATCAAAGGTTGCTGTTTTTGAGCGTGGAGAGCTCATAGAAGACCTTGCAGAAGAATCGAGCAGCAAACGCAAAGGAACATCTGTGTCCTTTGTTCCAGACGAAAGCATTTTTAAACATTTTAGATATCGTCATGAGTACATCGTTCGAATGCTCAAAAACTATGTGTATCTCAATCCAGGATTGACAATTGTCTTTAATGGTGAGAAATATAAGTCAGAGAATGGTTTAAAAGATTTGCTTGAAGACAACAACAATGCTGAGGATATGCTTTATCCCATCATCCATTTACGTGGCAATGATATTGAGGTGGCTATCACACACAGTAAAACACAATACAGCGAAGAATATCACTCTTTTGTCAATGGGCAACACACAACCCAAGGTGGTACCCATCAATCTGTCTTTAGAGAAGCCATCGTAAAGACTGTTCGAGAACATTATGGCAAAAATTTTGACGCATCAGATATTCGAAAATCTATCATATCAGCCATTAGTATAAAGGTCATGGAACCAGTGTTTGAGTCCCAAACCAAAACCAAGCTGGGATCAACAGATATGGGTGGTGATCTGCCAACTGTTCGCACATATATCAATGATTTTATTGGAACGAAACTCGATAATTATCTGCATAAAAACCCTACAACTGCAGAGCAACTCCAACGAAAAATCTTACAGGCTGAAAAAGAGAGAAAAGAACTCTCTGGCATAAGAAAATTGGCACGTGAACGAGCCAAAAAAGCGAGTTTACACAACAAAAAATTACGTGATTGTCGCATCCATTTGGGGGATATGAAAAAAGAAAGACGATTGGAGTCAACTCTTTTTATTACAGAGGGAGACTCTGCAAGTGGATCGATCACAAAATCGAGAGATGTCAACACCCAAGCAGTGTTTAGTTTGCGAGGTAAACCCTTGAATTCTTATGGCATGAGCAAAAAAATTGTTTATGAAAATGAAGAATTCAACTTGCTGCAAGCAGCACTGAATATCGAAGAGAGTTTGGAGGATTTGCGCTACAATAATATCGTCATCGCTACAGATGCTGACGTAGATGGCATGCATATTCGTTTGTTGTTGATCACATTCTTTTTACAGTTCTTTCCAGAACTGATTAAAGAAGGACATCTTTATATCTTGCAAACCCCACTTTTTAGGGTAAGGAACAAAAAAGAAACGTTTTATTGCTACTCAGAGCAAGAGCGAATCGATGCCATCAATAAGCTAGGACAGAAGCCTGAAATTACAAGGTTTAAGGGGTTGGGAGAGATTTCACCTGACGAGTTCAAACACTTTATTGGGGAAAATATTCGTTTGGATCCCATCATGCTAGACCGAGCTGTTGGTATAGATGAATTGTTGTCATTTTATATGGGCAAAAACACCCCCAAACGTCAAGAGTTTATTATTGATAATCTAAAAGTCGAACTTGATCAAGTAGAGGAGTAGTATGGACGAGCACTTGGACGAACATTTCGACGAATCGCAAGATACCCTTGTCAAGGTAACAGGGATGTATAAGGATTGGTTTTTGGACTATGCCTCATACGTGATTTTGGAGCGTGCTGTCCCTGCCATTGCCGATGGACTAAAACCAGTGCAAAGGCGTATCCTTCACTCGATGCGTGAGTTAGATGATGGACGTTATAACAAAGTAGCAAACATCGTTGGGCATTCCATGCAATATCACCCACATGGTGATGCAAGTATTTCTGATGCAATGGTACAAATCGGTCAAAAGGACTTGCTGATCGACACCCAAGGGAATTGGGGTAATATCCTCACTGGCGATAGCGCTGCTGCTTCGCGATATATCGAGGCTCGTCTATCAAAGTTTGCGCTTGAAGTTGTCTATAGCCCCAAAGTAACCCAGTGGCAACTGTCGTATGATGGGAGGAAAAAAGAACCGATTCACCTGCCAGTAAAATTTCCACTACTACTTGCACAGGGTGGTGAGGGGATTGCTGTCGGGTTGTCAACAAAGATCTTACCTCATAATTTTATTGAATTGATTGATGCGTCGATCAAACAACTCAAGGGAAGGCGATTTGAGTTATTTCCTGATTTTCCAACAGGTGGTGTGATGGACATTGGTCAATACAACGATGGACTGAGAGGGGGCAAAATTCGAGTTCGTGCAAAGGTTTCTCAACTCGATAAAAACACTTTGGTTATACGCGAAATTCCATTTAGTACAACCACCTCTTCTCTAATTGACTCTATTTTGAAAGCCAATGACAAGGGTAAAATAAAAATCAAAAGAATTGAGGACAATACAGCTGCTGAGGTTGAAGTTCTAATCCATCTACCAGCCAATATATCGCTTGATAAAACCATTGATGCCCTCTTTGCCTTCACAGCCTGTGAGACTTCTATTTCACCACTTGGCTGTATTATCAATGACAACAAACCTCTTTTTATAGGTGTAAGTGAAATGTTGCGTAGGTCAACAGACAACACTGTTTCGACACTCGAGCAGGAGTTGTTGGTAAAAAAGGCAGAATTGGAAGAGCAATGGCATTTTGCATCTCTCGAGCGAATTTTTATTGAGAATCGAATCTATCGTGACATCGAAGAACAAGAAACTTGGGAGGGCGTGATACAGGCCATTCACAAAGGGTTAGCACCTCATATCGGTCACTTAAAACGAGAGGTAAACGACGACGACGTTGTTCGATTGACAGAAATCCGAATCAAACGTATTTCAAAATTTGATCTTGACAAAGCCCAAAAACGCATTGATGCCCTCGAGGCTGATTTGGCACAAGTAAAGCATGACCTTGCAAATTTGACAGAATTTGCAATCAGTTACTTCAAGCAACTTAAACAAACCTATGGGAAGGGTCGCGCGCGAAAAACAGAGATTCGTGTCTTCGACGATGTAGATGCCAAGAAAGTTGTCATTCGAAACACCAAGCTCTATGTAAATCGTGAAGAGGGTTTTGTGGGTACATCGCTTCGCAGAGATGAATATGTCACCGACTGTGCTGATATCGATGATATTATCGTGTTTACAGCCGATGGAAAAATGACAGTGACAAAGGTTGAGGCCAAAACATTTATTCGAAAGAATATCATACACGTTGCTGTCTTTAAGAAGAAAGATGATCGCACGATATACAATATGATTTACAGAGATGGACGAGGAGGCACGACCTATATGAAGCGATTCCCTGTGACAAGTGTGACGAGAGATAAGGAGTATGATTTAACCAATGGCAATGCTCAATCCAAAGTGTTTTACTTCTCTGCAAACCCAAATGGAGAAGCAGAGATCGTAACAGTTTTACTGCGCCAATCCAAGGGGATAAAAAAGCTTAAATGGGATGTTGACTTTGCAAATTTGGATATCAAATCGAGGGGTGTTCGTGGGAATACAGTTACCAAATACACGGTCAATCGCATTGAGCTCAAGGAAGAAGGGGTTTCAACACTCAAACCACGTGATATATGGTTTGATGAAACTGTTGGTCGCCTCAACGTCGATGGGCGAGGAGATCTGATTGGTGCTTTTCGTGGCGATGATCGCTTGTTGATCGCTACACAGTCTGGTGTGATCAAAACAGCAATTCCAGATCTAAACATGCACTTTCCAGAAGATATACTTGTGTTGGAGCAATGGGAACCTAGCAAACCAATATCTGTGATTTATTTTGATACAGCCAAAGAGCGCTATTTTGGAAAACGCTTTGTCATTGAAGCTGCAGACAAAGAAGAGCAGTTTATAAAGGAAGGCAAACAAAGCCAACTTGAATTGATCAATACAGATTATCGCCCTGTTTTTGAAATTGAATTTGCAAAACCTAGAGGAAAAGATCCAAAACCATCCCAACAGATTAGTTTTGAAGACTTTATCGCTGTGAAAGGGATCAAAGCAATTGGCAATCAAGTCACATCACTAAAGGTCAAGCAGTTTAATGTTCTAGATCCTTTGCCCTATGAAAAAACAAGAGAAGAAACGCCAGCTGACATCGAAGTAGAAGACCCTCAAACTGTTTCAAAAGAGAATGATGATGACGCTCAAATCACTTTGGATCTCTAGGGTTTACTCCTCACGCCTCGTCACACGACCACGCTGAACATTGGATCGGTCGCCAACCAAATTGTATTCGAAGATATAACTATCTTCAAAGGTGGATAAAATTTTCATCTGTACAGCCTTAGCTTCTTGAAAGGTGAGAGGGTTGCGCTTGGTTACGATACACTCACAATCGCTCACCCAACGTATATTGGCAGTGTCAGGGGTTTCAAAGAAGTAATCAACCTCGATAGAATCGTTTCGTACAAACCGACTAAAAAGGGTGTCACCATCCACAATAGTGTAGAAACTGAATGAACCAGTTTGGAAAGCTTTACAGTTTCGCTCGTTGGTGTAACAAGCTGTAAATAGAATAAGGACTACAACAAAGGAGGTTATGACTCGCATAGCAGATTTTGGATACGAAATTAATCATTTTTGGAAATGTAATCTGTAAAACTTCCATCTTTTAGAAGCAAAATAACTTTGTCAATCTCACTCTCAGATTTCGAAACAGTTTGGAATTCAGTTGGTTTTTCAGGAATTTCATAAGATTCAGAAGTAAAATCAAGATCTTCAACTTGATTTTTAGCAGTGTTTTCTGCTGGTTGCTGATATGCCTTTGCAGCATCTGTTTGTTTACCAAAAAGAAGCCAATCGGTGGAGTAGGAGGGAAACGAACGAATGATTTTAAGGATAAACTCCAGGCTAGGCTTATTACGCCCAGACAAAACATGTGAAATTGATGAGCGCTGAACACCTATAGTATCAGCAAATGCTGACGAACTCAACTGTTGCTCCTCCAAAATCTTACTGATTCTTTTTACAATTTCTTCCATTTTACAAATGTGAATATCGACAATAGATAAGTAAATATACAACTTATTTATAAGCAAACAAATAGTGTTTCATATGAAATATTACTTCATGTAATAGCTGTAAGTTGTTGATAATTAGGTATTTAATTAAAATAAATGATAAATAGTATACAATTGTAACGATTTACAATTGTTTTTATTTCAATTGGTAAACAATTGTAATTTTTATGTGTTTACTTTTGTAATTTTGATTCTGTTTACATTTGCAAACGATAACGCATGACATGAACCCATTGCAATCATCTTATAATGAACATCAGTTGTCAGGTAGATACATTTGCAACTCGCATATAGAGCCTTTGCTGTCTGCATACAATACTTCTATCATTGGAAATAGTGAGGCTGGTTTACCCATCCATCGTATTCGTATAGGTACTGGTAAAACAAAGGTGTTGATGTGGTCTCAAATGCATGGAAATGAGTCAACAACCACCAAAAGTGTATTTGATCTGTTACGATATTTACAATCAGACAAAAGCTTACGCGAAACCCTTCAGCTTTCGATTATCCCTATCCTCAATCCTGATGGGGCAAAGGCATACACTCGATTCAATGCCAATCAAGTTGATCTCAACAGAGATGCGATAGACTTATGTCAAGCCGAAAGTCGGATATTGCGCAAGGAGTTTGATGAATTTTCCCCTGATTATGCATTCAATCTACATGATCAGCGTACCATTTTTGGCGTTGAGGCTAAGCCAGCAACACTTTCGCTGTTGGCCCCTGCTTTCGATAAAGAACGAAGTTTTAACGACTGTAGAACCAAAGCAGCACAGTTGGCAGCTAGTGTTTTTCAAGGTCTTCAATCATCGTCCATTGCCTCGCAAATCGGACGTTTTGACGACCAATTCAATCCAAACTGTGTAGGAGACGCTTTTCAGTCCTTGGGTGTGCCTACCTTACTAATTGAAGCAGGTCACTTTCAAGATGATTACCATCGTGAACAGACCAGAATGTTTGTTTTCAACGCTTACATATTGGCACTACAAGCCATCGCTACTTCTACTTTTGCTGATGTTTCGATTTATCACTCCATACCTGAAAACAGAAAGATATTTTTTGATTATCTTCTTAGAAATGTTCGTTATGTCGATCATGGCAATGAAAAAACAGCAGACATTGGATTGCAATACAAAGAGGTTTTAAACAGGAATCTAATCGAGTTTTATGCTGTTTTTGCTGCTTCAGGAGATTTATCTGACGCACATGGCCATATCGAGCCCAATTGTGAAAACCTTGAGCCTTTTTCCTTCAAAATCGAAGAATCCGCACAAAACTTGTTGAAATCGTTGAATTTATAAAGCGATTTACAATAAATTAGTATATACGATACATTAAATTCAAAGAATTTTTACTTTATTTACAAAAAATATAATATGAGTAAAATCAAATTGGACGAAATCGATCATCAGATATTAGATATCCTTATCGATAATATGCGAACTCCTTTTACCGATATTGCAAAAAAGCTTTTGATTTCTGCAGGTACAGTACATGTTCGCGTCAAAAAAATGGAAGATGCTGGCATCATCAAAGGTTCATCCTTGACCCTTGATTATAAAAAATTAGGTTATTCATTTATTGCCTATATTGGTATCTACCTGGAAAAAACACACCAGACGAAATATGTTTTGGAGCGACTTTCGGATATCCCCAATGTCACTGTTGCACATATTACGACTGGAAAATTTAACATTTATTGTAAAGTGCGTGCAAAAAGCACAGAACACGCGAAAGAAATCATCTTTTCTATCGATGATATAGATGGTATTTTACGTACCGAAACGATGATATCGCTAGAGGAGAGCATCAATGATAAAAAGCGTTTGATGCACACCATTTTTCAAGAACTCTAAGAGGATAACAACACATTTTGAACCCTCTTACGACAAGTTCGAGGGTTTTTTAATGATATATAATTTATGGCACAAAAAACAAAATTAGAACGCTTCGAAAACGAAGTCATTTCCAGATTTCAACTGTATAACAGTGTGTTTTCGACACTTCCATACTCCCATATTACTAAGACCTCAACGCTACTCCCTTTCTTCTCTGAATTTTGCTCACATGGGTTTGATCAAAATAAGAATCCAATAGAAATAGTTGAGGATTTTTTTGAACAGTACTATCCAAACAACTCTGAAAAAGACAAAATCGATATTTTGTTTCGATTGATTCAGTTTATCGAACGTCAAGTAGTGCTCTTCGACGCCATTGAGGATGCTGCCTTTACTGAGGTCAATAATTTCAGTGGCCGTGGAACTTTGCGAAGCTCCAAAGAAGAAGCCGCAGAAAAAACAAAAACAGCTGCCTTAAAAGACTATCTCAACAATTTTAAGGTTCGACCAGTGTTAACTGCACACCCAACACAGTTTTACCCTGGTTCGGTGTTAGGGATCATTACAGACCTATCAGCTGCGATTAAGGCCAATGATCTGCCGAGTATTAAACTCTTGCTTGCGCAGTTGGGGCGTACACCCTTTTTCAAAAAAGAGAAGCCTTCACCTCTCGACGAAGCGAGAAGTCTGATGTGGTACCTAGATAACGTCTTTTATCACTCTGTCAGCAATATTCATCAGTATATCAAAAATAATATTTTTGATGGTAAGGATTTTGAAAACCCTCTTATCAACCTTGGATTTTGGCCAGGTGGTGATCGTGATGGAAATCCTTTTGTGACGACAGTTATTACGATTAAAACAGCGCAGGGGTTACGTGCCAATGTGATTCGAAATTACTTTCGAGATGTTCGGAAACTGCGTCGACGACTCACTTTTAAAGGGGTTGAGGAAATTGCGATTGAAATCGAAACAAAACTGTACAACAGTATTTTTAGTAAAAAAGAACAGCCAGAAATCTCGCTTTCTGACCTAAAAGCAAAGCTTCATGAAATTCACCAGCTCTTGGTTTCGGATTATCACAGCATGTTTGCAAAAGAAGTCGATGCGTTGATCAACAAGGTCAACACCTTTGGTTATCACTTTGCAAGCCTTGATATTCGTCAAGACTCGAGGGTTCATCACGAGGCGTTTATGACATTGCTAAAAGGCGCACAAAAGCAAGGAGTTGTCAGTAAAAAGGTGGATTATCTACAACTTGATGAGTCAGAAAAAATTGACTTCCTCACGACTTTAAAAGGAGATTTACTTCCTGAAAAATTTTCGGATGATCTTGTGAATAAAACTCTTGGTTCTATTCGAGCAATGCAAAAGATTCAATCACAAAATGGAGAACTCGGATGTCATCGATACATTATTAGTAACAACCAAACTGCACAAAATATTTTTGAGGTTTTTGCGATGATACGCTTGAGCAATTGGGAATCACCAACTGTCGATGTTGCACCACTTTTTGAAACCATTTCAGACTTGAGTATTGCTCCGAAAGTGATGGACGTGGTGTATAGTGACCCTACCTATCGCAATCATTTGCGTACTAGAGGCGATAAACAAACCATCATGCTAGGGTTTTCTGATGGCACCAAAGATGGGGGATACCTCATGGCAAATTGGAGTATTTTTCGTGCCAAGGAAGAACTTACAGAAGTATCTCGAAAGCATGGTGTGAAAGCATTATTCTTCGATGGTCGGGGAGGTCCTCCAGCTCGTGGGGGTGGAAACACGCATCAGTTCTATGCGTCTTTGGGCGACAGTATTGAGTCGGATGAAATTCAAATTACAGTTCAAGGACAAACGATTAGCTCCAATTTTGGAACGATCAACTCTTGTCAGTACAACCTTGAGCAGCTGTTGAGTTCAGGGATTGCCAATCGAGTGTTTAATAACAACTCCTCTGAATTATCTGATAAGGATCGCCAAACGATGGTAGAACTTGCAGAGACGAGTTATCAAGCCTATCAAGACTTTAAATCACATCCCAAGTTTTTGCCATATTTAGAACACATGAGTACTCTAAAGTTTTATGCAAAAACCAACATCGGAAGTCGTCCAAGTAAAAGAGGGAAATCAAAGTCATTGGATTTTTCTGCTCTTCGTGCCATCCCATTTGTGGGCAGTTGGAGTCAGTTGAAGCAAAACGTGCCTGGCTTTTATGGGGTAGGTCTTTCGCTAGAAAAATTTGAGGAATCAGGTCGTTTTGATCAAGTGATGGCGTTATACGAAAACAACGCTTTTTTCAGAACCTTGGTTTACAATTCAATGATGAGCCTCACCAAATCATTTTTCAAACTCACTGCCTATATGCAAAACGATCCTGAATATGGTCCATTTTGGGATCAAATTCACGATGAATATCAACGTGCCAAGAAGTACTTGTTGAAACTCACTGGGCAGTCAGAATTGATGGAAAACGAGCCAGCAGGAAAGACCTCAATTATGATGCGTGAAAAAATTGTATTACCCCTGTTAACAATTCAACAGTATGCATTGGGTAAGCTTCATCAAAAAGGCAGCGATGAGGTACTCGAAAAGATGGTCACTCGTTCGTTGTTTGGCAATATTAATGCGAGTCGAAACTCTGCTTAATCAGCATAAAATCGAAAAGCTGCATCGATGTCTACTTCACTGACGAGGCAATCGATGACAGGTGCACCTATTGCTTTGAGCAAAACGAATCTGATCTCATTTGATTCATTTTTCTTATCGTGTTTGAGCAAGGCTTTGATAGCAGATCGATCACTATCATCAAATGAAATAGAGTCGAAAATAGAAGAAAAAACAGCTTTGATTTGATTCCTCTCTTCGACGGATAAGTTTGTTGTACGATAGGACAATTCAGCTTCCATCACCATTCCAATAGCAATCGCTTCGCCATGCAACAAGTGTTGAGCAGAGGGATGATTGAGGAAATGAGTCTCAATCGCATGACCTAATGTATGACCATAGTTGAGAATTTTGCGTAATCCTTTTTCGTAAGGATCTTCAGAAACCACTTTGTTTTTGATCTCAACAGAGTGACGAATATGATTTGAAATCGTGCTTTTCACATTCAATTGCTCTGTTGATAAGTTTGAAAAATAATCAGCATCTGCAATCAATCCATGTTTAAGCATTTCTGCATAACCACTTCTAAATTCATTGCTTGGCAATCTTGAGAGAAAGCTATCGTCGATCACAACAAATGCTGGCTCTCGAATGATGCCAATTTGATTTTTTAATCCCTGAAAATCAACCCCTGTTTTACCACCAACTGAAGCATCAACCATGGCCAATAGAGAAGTAGGGATGTTGATAAAATCAATTCCTCTTTTGTATGTACAGGCCACAAAACCACCCAAATCTGTTACAACACCACCCCCTAGATTGAGTAGCAAGCTGTTTCGATCGGCACCTTGTTTAGACAAGGATGACCAAAGGTGCTCACAAGTTCCAATGTGCTTGTTGGCTTCACCAGCATCCATCGTGAGTAAGTTGTATGGATGCGAAAAGTGCTGATCGAAATGTGATAAACAATGTGACTTGGTATTTTGGTCTACAAGAACAAATACAGAAGAGTAGCCCTTTTCTACAATTGTGTCGCTGAGTTGTTTCCAGCCATCTGCATGATAAAAAATAGTACTCATAAAGTATTTGAAATTGTTTTTTTCAATATGATGCAAAAGTAACCCAAATGTTTTATTTTTAAATGTTGTAAAACACACATTTATTACACGATACGTGATATATTTAACAATACATCTGAAGCGTTTGCACATCGATCAGACAAAGAGTTAAAACAATTGGTTTTGCTGTTCAGATTGCTTTCGAACAGATGGGTTTCAAGCGTTGGAATCATTACAATGAAAGCCTTTGGTAATCTTCGATTGTCTGTGTTGCAACGTTTTCAACGATGGTTATTTAAGCCCTTTTACGCAGGAACGACACTGCAGGAGTCTGAGCCAACAGTAGCGCAGTTGTCGAATTATGATGTTTTTTCTTATCTCAATTATGCAATAGAGGATAGCTGGCATGAAAAGGAATTTGATAAGAACAGTCAAATCGTTCAAAAGCTGTTGTTGCATGCAGCGACTACAAAAAATGTTCCTTTTAGTGTGTGTAAGGCAACTTCTTGTGGTCACAAGCATTTATTTCAAAAAATAAATGCACAACAGCCTTTAACAGATGATGAAAAACTTACACATGAAAGAGTCATCAATCGTTTTCGTGAATGTTGCAAGGTGGCAAAAGCTCATGATGTTGGTTTGCTGATAGACGCTGAGGAGTACAATATGCAATTTGCTGTTGATCAAATTGTGATGGACTTGATGAAAGAGTTTAACACCTCCAAAGCAGTTGTCTATAACACAGTCCAACTGTACTTGGTTGATGGAAATGATCGCTTACAACAGATGCACTCTCGAGCAACAACAGAGTCGTTTCATCTCGGTCTGAAATTGGTTCGAGGTGCTTATATGCAAAAGGAACGCAAAAGAGCTCAAAAACTCAGTCTTACAAGTCCCATCTGCAAAACCAAATCTGACACAGATACAAATTTCAACCAAGCAGTTGCTTATTGCCTCGATCATCTTTCGAATATTTCCATTTTGTTGGGATCACACAACGAATACAGTATGATTTTGGCAACTGAAATAATGAAAAAAAACAAAATCAAAAGTTGGGACGAGCGTGTGTGGTTTAGCCAATTGCTCGGTATGAGTGATCATATCTCCTTTATCCTTGCCAAAAAAGGCTATAATGTCATCAAATTTGTACCCTTTGGACCTTTGGAGAAGTTGGTTCCCTACCTGACCAGGAGGGCTGAAGAAAACACTGCCATAGCTGGGCAATCAAGTAGAGAGTTAGTGTTGCTTCAAAGGGAAATCAAACGAAGATCTACTGTGGCGAAAGCTTTGTGAAGTAGGCAATGCTGTCACAATTTTTAACATCATATTCCAGCGATGATAAGCGTAATCGATAGATATTACAGCTATCAATCCCCACAATACTTTCAGAAAATACAATATCACCACCTTTCAAAAAGTCCAATCGATTGATACTGTCTTGTACAGGGGTTGTAAATACCCATTTCTTTTTGGAAAAATCATTGATGACTCTTGCATCAGGACCATATGTGCAGCGCGTGTTTTTACCTCCTAAAAAAAATAGTAACAACACTATCCCAACAGAAAAACCACCCAAATAATAAGACAATCGTTTTAAAAAACTCATTGGAAGGTTAATTTTCGTTTGTGTTCATCAACCAGTTCGATATGTATATGATGACATTCCCCTTCGATAGCTTTGGCAACCATCTCTGGCCATTCGATGAAGCATAAGTCACCTGTTTGTATATAGTCTTCAAAACCAAGTTGCTCCAACTCATCTTCTTTTTCCAAACGATAGAGATCCATATGAATGACTTCTCCTTTGGTGGTTGTGTATTGATGCACCAATCCAAATGTTGGACTGCTTATAGTGTCTTTACTTCCCAACTGTGATACTATAGATTGAATCAAAGTGGTTTTACCACTTCCCATTTGCCCCTCAAACGCGACAATAGGGTAGGTAAATGAATGCATCAGTTGTCGAGCAACATCGTCGATTTCTTGTAGTGAGTATTCAATTACCATGTTGCAAAAATACTTTACTTGGGGGAAAGCACAGCAAATGGAATCAGCATTTCTTCAAGAGAAACACCACCATGTTGATAGGTATTCCTATAAAAGTTTACAAAATGATTATAATTAGAGGGGTATATCAAATATTTATCCTCTGTTGCAAAAGTAAAACTGCTCGTGAGGTTGATTTTCGGCAATCCAATTTCTTCTGGGTTTGAAACTATATAAAGACTATTATCGTCAGAATTGAGTCGTTTTCCTGTTTTATACCTAATGTTTGTACTCGACTCACGATCACCTAAAATTCTGGATGGCTGTCGCACATTGATGGTACCATGATCAGTGGTAATCATCAGTGTAAATCCAAGAGATTTCGCCCGTTTTATAATTTCTAACAAAGGGGAGTTCTGAAACCAAGTGGCAGTGAGCGATCGAAATGCCTTGTCAGAAGATGCGAGTTCTTTAATGATTTCCATCTCGGTTTTGGCATGCGAAATCACATCAACAAAATTATAGACAACCACACAGAGGTCATTACTAGATTCATTTTGGAGCTGGGCTGCCAGTTTATTTCCCTGATCTTGACGATTGATCTTGTGATAACTGAATGAAATATCTTTTTCTAAAGCAGAAAATTGAGATGCTAAAAGCTCTTTTTCAAAGAGGTTTTTGCCACCAGCATCTGTATCATCTTTCCAAAGATCGGGGTATAATCGTTTGATGTTCACAGGCAATTCGCCAGCAAATAGTGCATTTCTGGCATATTGAGTGGCAGTGGGTAAGATGCTACTGCAAATCTGTTCTTCTTGCAACTTATAAAAAGGCGAAAGATGTGTCTGCAACACTCGCCATTGATCGAGACGAAGGTTGTCAATCACAACGAGCAAGGTTGTAGTGTCTTTGCTCAATTTATCTAGCACCAACTTCTCAATCATCTGATGAGACATCACCAGAGGACTATTCCCATTGACCAAATCTTCGTAGTTTGAAGATATATATTTGGAAAACATATGATTGGCTTCTGATTTCTGATGATTCAAAATCTCATGCAAATCGCTTGACTCCATCGCATCAATTTCAAGCTCCCAAAAACACAATTTTTGATAGATCGCTGACCAGTCTTCATAATCATTCGCTTGGCTGATCTCGAAATTGAGCTCCTGAAACGAACGTTGATAGTCCATTGTTGTTTTTTCAGCGACTAGTCTAGAGTTGTCCAAGTTCTTTTTTAATGAAAGTAGGATTTGATTTGGGTTTACTGGTTTGATCAAATAGTCTGCTATTTTTGAGCCAATTGCTTCCTCCATCAAAGTTTCTGCCTCACTTTTTGTAATCATAATCACTGCCAAATTTGGATAGATCTGCTTGATTTCACTCAAGACAGCTAACCCATCCATGCCTGGCATGTTTTCATCTAAAAGGACGATGTCAAAAGGCTGTTCTTTGACCAAATCCAAGGCGTCAGGACCATTTGTACAAGGATGAACTGCATATCCTTTTTCCTCCAAAAAATGAATGTGTGGCTGCAAACGAGTAATTTCATCATCTACCCACAACACTTGTATCAGTTCCATATTCGTATATTTGTATAAATTCTAAATCTTTGAGACTCAAGAATTATAACGATCCAATTTACGGTTTTATTTCAATTCCTACGCTCTTTATATACAACCTCATTCAAGAGCCTGTTTTTCAACGACTGCGCAGGATTCAGCAAATGGGCTTGTCGCATTATGTATTCAGTGGTGCCACTCATCATCGCTTTGCACACGCCTTGGGCGCTATGCACCTGATGCACAAAGCTTTGAATGTTCTTGAAGAAAAAGGAATTTCGATTTCTTCTGAGGAAAAGGAAGCTGCAATGATCGCTATTCTTCTACACGATATTGGACATGGCCCTTTTTCGCATGCTCTAGAGGGAATTCTCATAAAAAATGTTTCGCACGAAACTTTGTCACTAGCATTGATGAAGGCCTTGAATCAGAAGCATAACGGGAAGCTCAGTATGTCAATCGAAATGTTTACGAACAAATACAAGCGCCCATTTTTCAATCAATTGATATCCTCTCAATTGGATATGGATCGATTGGATTATTTGAAGAGAGATAGTTTTTACTCTGGTGTCACAGAGGGCAATATCAGTACAGACAGAATCATTGCCATGCTGATGGTACATGAGGATCAATTGGTTGTCGAAGAGAAAGGAATCTACTCAATTGAGAAGTTTTTACTCGCGCGTAGACTGATGTATTGGTCTGTTTATTTACACAAAACGAGCTTTGTAGCAGAGGAAGTCCTCAAACGCATAATCCTTCGCGCAAGAGAGCTATTGAATCAAGGCACAGCCATAGAGGCATCTGATGATTTGTTGTATTTTATTTCAACTTCCCATTCTTCAGTCGATCAAATTGATATAGATCATTATACTGCCATTGACGATGTTGATATTCTCTCAATGGTCAAAGCAGGGGTGAAGCATAGCGACCCTGTTTACGCATCACTTTGCAATATGGTTCTGACACGACGTTTGCCAAAAATCAAATTGAGTAACGAACCCTTTTCAAATGATTTTATTGAGAAGAAAAAGAATCGTGCAAAGACTAAGTTTGACATATCACCTGAAAATATATCCTATTTTATATTTGAAGGAGTGATGAAAAATATGGCATACAATTTGGTGCAATCACCAATATTATTAATCGATAAAAAAGGGAATACTAAAGAATTGTTGGCAGGTTCTGATCAGTCAAATTTGAAAATGCTAACCAAAGCAGTAATGAAGTATTACTGTTGTTATCCGAAATAGTGTTCCAATTTTATTATTTTTGCACCGATGAAATACACAGCTTCCGAAATTGCTGAAATCCTAGATGGTTTTGTTGTGGGGGATGATGATGCTTGTGTCACTTCAATTGCGAAGATTGAAGAAGCACAAAAAGGTTCACTTGCCTTTTTAGCAAACCCCAAATACACAGAATTTTTGTACTCGACCAAAGCATCCGTTACGCTGGTGCGTGATAGTTTTCAGCCTGAGAAGGAGATTTCAACTACCTTGGTCAAGGTTGCTGATCCTTATCTTTCGTTCACGACGATGCTTTCTCACTTCAACGGATCTGAAAAAAAATACAATGGTATTCACAGCCATAGCCTAATCGACTCATCAGCTTCGCTTGGAACAGATTGCTACGTTGGACCCTTTGCGACGATTGGGAGTGGGGTAAAGATTGGCAATAATGTCAAAATACATGATCATGTCGTTATCGAATCCGATGTTGTGATAGGAGATCACACAACGATTTTTTCTGGCGCAAAAATTTTATCCAAATCTAAAATCGGGGCAAATTGTATTCTACACAACAACGTGGTAATTGGTTCAGATGGTTTTGGGTTTAGTCCAACAGATTCGGGTGCTTATGAAAAAATCCCACAGACTGGTTCTGTATTGATAGAGGATGATGTTGAAATTGGTTCGAACACTACGATTGATCGTGCAACACTTGGGGAAACCATCATACGCCAAGGAGTTAAGTTAGATAACTTAATCCAAATTGCTCATAATGTTGAGGTAGGTGCTCACACTGTCATCGCTGCCCAAACTGGCATCGCTGGGTCTTCCAAAATTGGAAGACATTGTGTTATTGGTGGACAAGTCGGTATCGCAGGTCATCTCAAAATCGGTAATCGTGTTCAAATTCAAGGTCAATCTGGCATTCTACGTAATCTTAAAGACGATGAAAAAGTGATGGGTTATCCTGCAATTGATATTCTTTCCTACAACAAATCATATGTTCATTTCAAAAATTTAAACAAGCATATCAAAACACTTCATAAACTCCAAAAAAAACTTACTGACAATGGCTAAACAAACTACAATTGCTGATTCAATTACACTCAAAGGTGTAGGAATTCACACAGGTGTCGAAGTAACAATGACATTTAAACCTGCAGCTGCCAATCATGGCTATGCATTTCAACGAACAGACCTAGAAGGCAGTCCCATAATCGAAGCACTTGCGCACAACGTCGCAGATACCAAGCGTGGAACCAGCCTTCAAAAAAATGGTGTTACCATTCAAACTTGTGAACATGTCTTAGCAGCTTTTGTAGGTAGTGAAGTAGACAATGTTTTGATCGAACTAAATGCTTCGGAAACACCAATTATGGATGGTTCATCCAAATTTTTTGTTGAAGCAATAGAAAAAGTTGGCATCAAAACACTCAATACCGAAAGAGCTGAATACATCGTAAAGGAAAACATCACTTATACTGATGAGGAATCTGGAAGTGAAATCACTTTGTTGCCAGCAGATGACTATGAAGTCACAACCATGGTCGATTTTGGAACGAAAGTTCTCGGAACCCAAAACGCAACTTTAAAGAAACTGAGTCAGTTTAAAAAAGAGTTTGCAAACGCTCGTACGTTTAGCTTTTTACACGAGATTGAAACCCTACTAGAAAATGGGTTAATCAAAGGGGGTGACCTCAACAATGCGATTGTGTATGTTGACAAAGAACTATCTAAGTCTACGATGGATCGGCTGCGAAAAGCATTTAATAAAACATCCATTTCAGTTAAGCCAAATGGGATTTTAGACAACCTTACGTTGCATTATCCCAATGAAGCAGCACGACACAAATTGCTCGATGTTATAGGCGATTTGGCATTGATTGGAACACGAATCAGGGGTAAAGTGATTGCATCAAAACCAGGTCATGCGATCAATACGAATTTTGCTAAAAAAATGGCAAAAATCATCAAAGAAGAGAAGAGAAATCGTGTGCCAAATTATGACTTAAATGTCGAGCCAGCACTTGATGTCAATCAGATTATGAAGATCTTACCCCATCGTCCACCTTTTCTGCTTGTCGATAAAATACTTGAAATCAGCAAACAACACGTTGTAGCTGTTAAAAGTGTAACAATGAATGAACCATTTTTTCAGGGGCATTTCCCTGGACAACCTGTAATGCCAGGAGTTCTGCAAATTGAGGCTATGGCACAAGCAGGGGGTGTATTGGTCCTCAACACTGTCCCAGACCCAGAAAATTACCTTACTTACTTTATGAAGATTGAAAACGCCAAGTTTAAACACCCAGTTGTTCCTGGCGATACACTTGTATTTAAACTTGAGCTATTGTCGCCTATCAGAAGGGGAATCTGTCATATGCAAGCCTATGCCTACAGCAGAGGTCGATTGACAACCGAAGCTGAAATGATGGCGCAAATTGTCAAAAAAAATGAAACCACCTTATGAATCAACCCTTAGCTTACGTTCATCCCAGAACAGTTATTGCAAAAAATGTGGTGATTGAACCTTTCACGACCATCGATAAAAATGTTGAGATCGGAGAAGGGACTTGGATTGGATCTAATGTCACCATCATGGAAGGTGCTCGAATTGGGAAAAACTGTTCTATTTTTCCTGGATCAGTCATCTCGGCTGTTCCTCAAGACTTAAAATTTAATGGCGAAGACTCAACTGCCGAAATAGGGGATAACACCACCATTCGAGAGTGTGTGACAATCAATAGAGGCACTTCATCGAGAGGAAAAACGATTATTGGGGAAAATTGCCTGGTGATGGCGTATTCTCACATTGCACACGATTGTATTGTTGGAAACAACTGTATCTTTTCCAACAACAGTACATTGGCTGGCCACATCACTATCGGAGATCATGTGATATTGGCTGGAATGACTGCTGTTCATCAATTTTGCTCTGTTGGAAGTCATTCATTCGTCGCTGGGGGATCGTTGGTTCGAAAAGACATCCCACCTTTTGTGAAAGCGGCAAGAGAGCCAATCTCTTATGTTGGGATCAACTCTGTTGGCCTGCGTCGGCGTGGGTTCACAAGCGAAAAAATTAGAGAGATTCAAAATATTTACAGAATTCTTTATCAAAAAACATACAACAACACACAAGCTGTTGAAATTATTGAAGCTGAAGTAGAAGTCTCCAAAGAAAGGGATGAGATTCTACAGTTTATTCGTGATTCTCAGCGAGGGATCATGAAAG
Source organism: Flavobacteriaceae bacterium UBA5950 (assembly GCA_002430545.1). Taxonomy (GTDB): domain Bacteria; phylum Bacteroidota; class Bacteroidia; order Flavobacteriales; family Flavobacteriaceae; genus UBA724. The sequence goes on along the minus strand of DJCM01000026.1, from coordinate 12,047 downwards.
GATACTCCAAAACATCATAGACTATGGCATCAACCTCTGATATTCGAAAAGGGCTTTGTATTCGTTATAACCACGATATCTATAAAATCGTTGAGTTTTTACATGTTAAACCTGGAAAAGGCCCAGCCTTTGTGCGAACAAAACTCAAAAGTGTGACCAATGGAAAGGTCATCGATAACACCTTTTCTGCGGGGCATAAGATCGATGATGTTCGTGTCGAAACGCGTAAATACCAGTTTTTGTACAATGATGGTGATATCTATCACTTTATGAACACTGATGATTACAATCAAATCGAACTTCAAAAAAGTATTTTAGATGCACCTCAGCTTTTGAAAGAAGGAGCGCATGTAACAGTGATGACCAATACTGATGATGGCATACCATTATCTGTTGATATGCCTGTAAGTGTAGTGTTGGAAGTTACCCATAGCGAGCCAGGATTAAAGGGAAATACAGCAACTAATGCAACCAAGCCTGCTACCCTCGAAACAGGTGCAAAAATCAATGTCCCCTTGTTTATCAATGAAGGTGATAAAATTAAAGTAGATACCGAAAAATCAACCTATATCGAACGAATTAAAGAATAGTTATGAGCGTATTGGTCAACAAAGACTCTAAAATAATTGTACAGGGCATCACTGGTAGTGAAGGTAGCTTTCACGCCGAACAGATGATTGCTTATGGTACCCAAGTCGTTGGGGGTGTTACACCTGGAAAAGGAGGGCAAAAACATCTCGATAAGCCTGTTTTTAACACAGTAAAAGAGGCAGTCGATGCTGTTAAAGCAGACACCTCAATCATATTTGTACCCCCTGCCTTTGCTGCAGATGCGATCATGGAAGCAGCCGACGCTGGTATCCAAGTCATCGTCACAATCACTGAAGGTATCCCAGTTGCTGATATGGTCATAGCAGCTTCGTATGTGAAAGAACGAAATGCACGCCTTGTGGGACCCAACTGCCCTGGCGTAATCACCCCAGAAGAGGCAAAGGTTGGCATCATGCCAGGATTTGTTTTTAAAAAAGGAAATGTTGGAATTGTGTCCAAATCGGGGACACTAACCTATGAGGCAGCTGATCAGGTCGTGAAAGAAGGACTTGGCATCACCACTGCCATTGGGATAGGTGGTGACCCAATCATTGGCACAACCACGAAAGAAGCAGTAGAGCTACTGATGAATGATCAGGATACAGAGTGTATTGTCATGATAGGAGAAATTGGTGGTCAACTTGAGGCAGATGCTGCCCGTTGGGTGCATGAACAAGGAAACCCCAAACCAGTCGTTGGGTTTATCGCTGGTGAAACAGCTCCAAAAGGTCGAACCATGGGTCATGCAGGAGCAATTGTTGGTGGGGCAGAGGACACTGCTGAAGCCAAAAAGAAAATCATGTCTGAATGTGGAATCCACGTCGTTGACTCCCCAGCAGAAATTGGAAAGATAGTCGCTCAAATCTTAAATTGAAAGAATGAAATTACTCGAAAATAAAACTTTATTAATCACTGGCGCAAGTCGTGGTATTGGACGTGGAATCGCCACTGTTTTTGCTGAACATGGTGCCAATGTTGTCTTTACCTATAGTTCATCAGTAGATGCTGCCAATGCTCTTGAAAAAGAATTGCAATCACTTGGCGTACAAGCCAAAGGATACCAATCCAACGCAGCTAACTTTGATCAAGCACAAGAATTGGTAGAGAAAGTGTTGGCAGATTTCAGTACCATTAATGTCCTGATCAACAATGCTGGAATTACCAAAGACAATTTGCTGATGCGAATTTCTGAAGAAGACTTTGATAAAGTGATCGAAGTCAATCTAAAATCTGTCTTCAACCTGACAAAAGCTGTGCAACGCACAATGTTGAAACAACGAAATGGAAGTATCATTAATATGAGTTCTGTTGTTGGGGTGAAAGGTAATGCAGGACAATCGAATTATGCAGCGTCTAAAGCAGGTATAATTGGCTTTTCAAAGTCAATAGCACTTGAACTTGGATCGCGAAACATCCGTTGCAATGTAATTGCTCCTGGATTTATCGAAACGGAAATGACTGCTCAACTCTCGGAAGACGTTGTGGCAGGATGGCGTGCAGGCATTCCGCTCAAGCGGGGTGGATCGCCAACAGATGTTGCCAATGCATGTGTGTTTTTGGCTTCCGACTTGTCGAGCTACATCACTGGACAGGTTTTAAATGTAGATGGTGGAATGCTAACTTAATTTTATAATTTATATCAATGAATAATTTACCAAAACTTGGACTACCAATCACTGTATTGTTTTTCGTAGCACTCATTATTCTTTTCCGATCAGCTGTGAACATCGGCTATGGAGAGGCTGGAGTTGTATGGAAACGATTTGGTGGGGGTACAGTCGTTGACAAACCCGCACTGACAGAGGGTTTTCATATTATTGCACCTTGGAATAAGGTGTATATCTATAACATCAAACAACAAGAAGAATTTGAAAGCGGTATGCGAGTTTTATCTTCAAATGGTCTTGAAATCTCTTTGGATGTTTCTGTCCTCTATCAGCCAGATATCGAGGAGTTGGGCTTGCTACACAAAACCAAAGGAGAGGATTATCTAAACATTGTGATTGTCCCTGAAATTCGTGCAGTTGCGCGTTCTGTTATTGGAAGATATACCCCTGAGCAGTTGTACTCTACCAAACGAGATGCCATTCAAAATGAAATCTATGAGGAAACCAAAAAGAAAGTGGAACCACAACATGTACAAATCAACTCTGTTTTGGTGCGTGATGTGACCCTACCACCTTCGATCAAGGAGGCAATTCAGCGTAAGCTCACCCAAGAGCAAGAAGCACTTGAGTATGAGTTCCGATTGGAAAAAGCGAAACAGGAAGCAGAGAAAGTACGTATCGAAGCAGAAGGTAAAGCACTTGCCAATCGCATCCTAAACGCCTCTCTCACAACAAATATTCTTCTTGAAAAAGGGATTGAAGCCACCTTGCAATTATCAGAATCGACAAATGCAAAAGTGATTGTAATTGGCAGTGGTAAAGATGGTTTACCAATAATTTTGGGCAATCAATAGTGATTTTTTAAAATTTTGTTTGATATTTGCAATCGAAATGAAAAAAAATACACATATCCATCACAATATCGCTTTGTCTCAGACGAGTTGAGTTGGATATTATATAACCTATTCAAAACCCGTTTGAGATTCAAGCGGGTTTTTTTGTTATAAAAATTAAAAATCGTGAAAAAAAAGTTACACATCGCTGTTCAAAAATCAGGAAGACTACATGACGAGTCGCTAAAACTCCTCAATGATTGTGGGATTTCAATTGACAATGGCAAAGACCAGTTAAAGGCTGTTGCGCGTCATTTTCCATTGGAAATTTACTACCTGCGCAATGGGGATATCCCCCAATATCTTCGTGATGGAGTTGTTGATGTTGCGATCATTGGAGAGAATTTGCTTGTCGAAAAAGGGGCTGATATCATCGTAAAAGAAAAGCTAGGATTTTCGAAGTGTAGGGTGTCGATTGCCATTCCTAAAGAGGATGACTACAGTGGTGTTCAGAGTCTGAAAGGCAAGAAAATCGCAACATCATATCCAAATACAGTCAATCAATTTCTTGCAGAAAAGGGTGTTGATGCTGATTTGCACATCATCAATGGTTCAGTTGAAATCGCCCCGAATATTGGTTTGTCAGATGCTGTTTGTGATATTGTTTCAAGTGGTTCTACCTTGTTTAAAAACAACTTGAAGGAAGTGGAAGTGTTGTTTACCTCCGAGGCAGTACTTGCTGCGAGCAACACTCTCGATGATGACAAAAGCGAGATCTTATCAAAACTTCAATTTCGAATTCAATCTGTACTGAAGGGGCGCCAGTCAAAATATATCTTGATGAACGTTCCCAACGATAGTATTGAAAAGATATCATCCATCCTTCCTGTATTGAAATCACCAACTGTGTTGCCCTTAGCAGAACCAGGTTGGAGCTCACTCCACTCTGTGATTAATGAAGGAACATTTTGGGAGGTGATCGACCAATTGAAAGCAGCAGGAGCACAAGATATTTTGGTCTGTCCAGTAGAAAAAATGGTGTTATGAGACATGTAAACAATCCATCTATCGATCAATGGGGTGCGCTTTGCACTCGTCCAACAGCCTCTTTGGACGACGTTATCCCTGTTGTTGACGAAGTATTTGATGCCATCCAAACGCAAGGAGATCAAGCCATACAGCGTTTTAGTGAGAAGTTTGATGGCTATCAGCCAAAGTCTATTGAAGTGGTACAAAATGACTTGCAAAACGCTCAAAATGAGTTGTCTGCTAATTTGAAAAACGCTATCGATAAGGCCTATGAAAACATCTATGCCTTTCACAAAGCACAAAAAACAAGTCGTGTACAGGTTGAAGTGCAAGATGGTGTAAGCTGCTGGCAGGAGAAGCGCCCCATCGAAAAGGTTGGGCTTTACATCCCTGGTGGAACAGCCCCTTTGTTTTCTTCCATATTGATGCTTGCAATTCCAGCGACGATTGCTGGTTGTCGAGAGATTGTTTTGTGTACACCTCCCAACTCCTCTGGTACCCTCGACCCAGCGATCAGGTATGCTGCGTTTAAGTGTGGTGTTACACGATTGTTTCAGGTGGGAGGGATACAAGCCATTGGTGGATTGACTTTTGGCACTGAAAGCATCCCCAAAGTATATAAGATATTAGGCCCTGGCAACCAGTATGTGACTGCTGCCAAGCAAAAAGCGACCCAATATGGTGTATCGATCGATATGCCTGCTGGTCCCAGTGAGTTGTTGGTCGTTGCCGATGACACTGCTGTTCCTTCTTATGTGGCAGCAGATTTGCTGTCGCAAGCAGAGCATGGCGTAGATAGCCAAGTGGTTTTGGTAAGTACCAGTCAAAAGATCATTGATGAGGCGCAAGAAGAACTCCAAAAACAACTGATAGCACTCCCTCGAAAAGATATTGCTGCAAAAGCCCTAGAAAACTCCACTGCCATTTACTTTGACGCTGAGTCAAAGGCTATTGATTTTATCAACGAATATGGCCCTGAGCACTACATCATCTGTATGTCAAACGAAGAGGGCTTTGTTGCGGGTGTTGTCAATGCCGGTTCAGTGTTTATTGGTAATTATACCCCTGAAAGTGCTGGGGATTATGCTTCTGGAACGAATCACACACTACCCACAAATGGCTATGCAAAGCAATACAGTGGTGTGAACCTCGATAGCTTTTTCAAGGCGATTACTTTTCAAAAAATAAGTGCGAAAGGGCTGCAAGACCTTGGACCATCGATAGAAACCCTCGCAGATGCAGAGGGGTTGTTTGCACACAAAAATGCAGTCAGTGTTCGTTTAAATGATCTGAAATGAGTTTTGATATCAACAAACTGGTACGCAAGCATATTGCTGATTTGCAGCCTTATTCATCTGCTAGAGATGAATTTGACCCTATCAATCGACAAGTGGTGTATCTTGATGCAAACGAAAATCCATTTGAAAATGGTGTTAATCGATACCCTGATCCACAACAGCGCAAACTAAAACAAATCATCGCCTCCCAAAAAGGGGTGTCTGAAAAGCAACTGTTGCTCGGCAATGGAAGTGATGAGGTTTTGGATTTGATTTTTCGTGCTTTTTGTGTTCCCAATAAGGATGAAATTATGATTATGCCACCAACCTATGGGATGTATAAAGTTATTGCAAATATCAATTGCATTACTTTACGTGAAGTATATTTAGATATTGATTTTCAGTTAGTTATAAAAAATATATTTAATCAAATATCAGATCAAACAAAGGCGATTTTTTTATGTTCACCCAACAATCCAAGTGGCAATTCATTTGATAGGGAAGATCTGCTCACATTGGTTCAATCATTTGATGGTTTGGTGGTTGTTGATGAAGCGTATATAGACTTTTCAACACAAGACAGTTTGATAGGCGAGCTGTCCAACTATCCCAATTTAATCATTACACAAACCCTCTCAAAAGCCTATGGTATGGCAGGGATTCGGCTGGGAATTTGCATTGCTAGCGAAGAAATCATTGCGATTCTCAACAAAATCAAACCCCCTTATAACATCAACACTCTAACGCAAGAACGTGCAATTGATTCCCTCAAAAATCAAGAATCAACACAAACCCAAATCAAACAACTCATGGATGAGAGAGATCGCTTATACGAGCAATTGCAAGGAGTTTCCTTTGTTGAAAAGGTAAACCCTAGTGATGCAAACTTTCTATTGGTGCGTGTTGATGATGCTGGTAAGAGATATGCGCAACTCATTGAGAATGATATCGTTGTGCGCAATCGCAGTCAGCAATATGGCTGCGAGAACTGCCTGCGTTTCTCTGTTGGCACAGCTGATGAAAACAAAATTTTGATCCAAACATTAAATCGATTGTCATAAATGAAAAAGGTTTTATTTATCGATAGAGATGGTACACTTGCTTTAGAGCCAGACGACTACCAACTCGACAGCTTTGAAAAACTGACTTTCTACCCTGGTATGTTCACCTATCTTGGTCGTATTGCCAATGAATTGGACTATACACTGGTGATGGTCACAAATCAGGATGGGCTAGGGACTAAAAGCTTTCCCGAAGAACAGTTTTGGCCGATCCATCAACTCCTTATCGATGCAATGAAAAACGAAGGGATTGTCTTTGACGAAGTCTGTATAGACAAGAGTTTTCCAGAGGATAAAGCACCCACTCGAAAACCTGAAACAGGTTTATTAAATACATATTTATCAGGTGATTATGATTTAAAAAACTCCTATGTTATTGGCGATCGATTAAGTGATATGCAACTGGCTGTCAATCTTGGTTCGAAGGGTATTTGGTTCAAAAACGTTGATCGTCTAAGCGAAACACCAGATGAAACCACCAAAGCATCCATTGCATTGACTACTTCCAATTGGAGTGATGTATATGCGCTGTTAAAAGCAGGTGAACGTCAGTACACACACAAACGTACAACCAAAGAAACAGACATCTCCATTGCGCTCAATCTCGATGGTACTGGGCAAAGTACAATCGATACTGGCATTGCCTTTTTTGATCATATGTTGGATCAATTAGCACGTCATGGGGGGATTGATATTGAACTGACCACCAAAGGAGATTTGGAAGTCGATGAGCACCACACCATTGAAGATACTGCCATCGCTTTGGGCGAAGCTTTTTATATGGCATTGGGAAACAAGCTTGGAATTGAGCGTTATGGTTTCTGCTTGCCTATGGACGATTGCCTTGCGCAAGTTGCCATTGATTTTGGAGGACGCGCATGGCTGATGTGGGATGCAAAGTTTAAGCGTGAAATGATTGGGAAAATGCCAACTGAGATGTTTTTCCACTTCTTTAAATCGTTTGCAGATGGTGCCAAAGCCAATCTCAACATCAAGGCAGAGGGTCACAACGAGCATCACAAAATTGAGGCGATATTTAAAAGCTTCGCCAAAGCCATCAAAGCAGCCATTCAGCGGGACCCTGAAAAATTGATTTTACCTTCGACCAAAGGGAAGTTATGAGCATATCGATCATCGATTATGGGGCAGGGAATATCCAAAGCATACGCTTTGCGTTGGAACGTCTGGGGTTTTCAGCTACACTGACCAGTGATGCCAACATCATACAGTCTTCCTCACACGTCATCTTTCCAGGTGTAGGGGAAGCGAGTTCAGCAATGGCGAAACTCAAAAGCACTGGTTTAGACACCCTCATTCCAGCACTCACCCAACCAGTGTTGGGGATTTGCTTGGGGATGCAGTTGATGTGTAATAGCTCTGAAGAAGGGAACACCAAGGGGTTGGGGATTTTTGATACAGATGTTGTTCGCTTTACAACCAAACGCAATGTGCCTCATATGGGTTGGAATGAAGTTGATGGGCGTGGGGTATTGTTTGCCAAAATCCCTAACAACAGTCATTTTTATATGGTTCACAGCTATTATGCCAAGCCCAACAGCAACACTGTAGGCACTTGCACTTATGACATAGACTTTGCTGCTGCCATGGCAAAAGATAATTTTTTTGGTACTCAGTTTCACCCTGAAAAGAGTGGGCAAATGGGTGCTCAACTCCTTCAAAATTTTCTTAAGTTATGATTCTGATTCCTGCAATCGACATCATCGACGGACAATGTGTACGCCTAACAAAGGGTGTGTATGACACCAAAATTGTTTATAGTGATTCTCCTCTTGAGGTTGCCAAACGATTTGAAGGTGCTGGCATCACTCATTTGCACTTGGTTGATCTCGATGGTGCTCGTGCCAAACATATAGTCAATGCCAATATCCTAGAGTCGATTGCCAAACAAACAACATTGAAAGTCGACTTTGGTGGGGGAATCAAATCAGCAAAAGACTTGCAAACTGCTTTTGACTGTGGTGCTGCACAAGTGACTTTTGGCAGTATTGCTGTGACTCAACCAGCGCTCGTGTTGGAATGGCTAGAGTACTATGGGGGCGATCAATTGATTTTGGGAGCAGATGCCAAAAATCGTCACATTGCAACGCATGGTTGGGAGCAAGACTCTGGTATTGATGTATTGGATTTTGTAAAAGACTATATGCAAAAGGGTTTTACAAACGTATTGTGCACAGATGTTGCCAAAGATGGTATGATGGAAGGGCCCTCGTATGAACTCTATAAAGAACTATTGGCAACAGTCGATGGTATCTCCTTGATTGCATCTGGAGGCGTGAGCACTATGGATGACGTATATGCTTGTCGTGAACTTGGTTGTGCTGCTGTAGTCGTGGGTAAGGCGATATACGAAGGAAACATTGCGCTAAAAGACTTAGAAACCTATCAACTCAATCAAAACTAGTATGCTCACAAAAAGAATCATACCCTGTTTGGATATCAAGGATGGACGCACAGTAAAGGGGGTCAACTTTGTCAATCTTCGTGATGCTGGTGATCCTGTTGAGCTTGCGCAGCGCTATGCTGATGAAGGCGCAGATGAACTTGTATTTTTAGATATATCAGCATCAGAGGAAAAGCGAAAAACCCTTGCCAAACTCGTTCGTGATGTTGCCCTAGCCATAGACATACCTTTTACCGTTGGTGGGGGCATCAACGCCTTGGAAGATGTTGGTGTTCTGCTAGACAACGGAGCTGACAAGGTATCGATCAACTCTGCAGCTGTACGACGTCCTGAATTGATCAGCGAAATCGCAAATCGATTTGGAACACAATGTGTTGTTGTTGCGGTCGACGCCAAACAGATTGCTAATGAGTGGATTGTGCATCTGGTTGGGGGCAAGGTCCCCACAGAGAAAAAACTCTTTGAATGGGCACAAGAGGCAGTCGCACGAGGAGCAGGGGAGTTGCTTTTCACCTCCATGGATCACGATGGCACCAAAGCAGGATTCGCCAATCAGGCATTGCGACAACTCAGCAATATCGTGACTGTACCTGTGATTGCTTCTGGGGGTGCAGGGACAATACAACACTTTATTGATACCTTTATCGATGGAAATGCAGATGCAGCTTTGGCAGCTAGCGTTTTTCATTTTAAAGAAATTGGCATACAAGAGCTTAAAAACAAATTACGATTACAAAAAATACCAACGAGATGACAATTGAGTTTAGTAAACACCCTGACGGACTTGTTCCAGCCATCGTGCAAGATGCCAGCACCAAACGCGTTTTGATGTTGGGCTATATGAATCAGGAGGCAGTGAATGCAACCCAGGAAAAACAGCAAGTCACCTTTTACAGTCGATCCAAAAAACGACTGTGGACAAAAGGGGAGGAGAGTGGTCACTTTTTACAACTCGTGGATATCGCACTGGACTGTGATCAGGATACCTTATTGATTCAAGCCAATCCAGTTGGGCCGAGCTGCCACAAAGGTGATGATACTTGTTGGGGTGAAGACAACACACCTAGTTATGGATTTTTGACTGCTTTGGAAGAGGTCATTGCTGATCGTAAAAACAACCCTTCTGTCAAGAGTTATGTTGCTAGTTTGTTTGCAAAAGGGATGAATAAAATTGCCCAAAAAGTAGGGGAGGAAGCAGTGGAAACAGTGATTGAGGCCAAAGACGAAAACAGTGATTTGTTTCTCAATGAAAGTGCTGATCTACTCTTTCACCTAATGATATTGCTACAAGCCAAAGGACATCGATTGGATGATGTTGTTCAGATTCTAGAAGAACGACAAAAGGGGTAGCTCTTCAGTTAGACATCCTTAAAACTCGCTTAGTAAAACGACGGCCAGGTCAATAGCATCATGATCAATAAGGCGATTATTACATAAGCCACCATACTCACAAATACGCGAAACAAGGGTGTTTTTGAAAAACGCTTTTTAAAATAGCTGTGGAGGATGTAGGCAGTAACGATCAATACTGCCACGAGTAAACAATTCATCATGACTTGTATTTAATCTATTCTAAATGACAGGACACCATTGATGGGAATACCACTTCCTGAATAGTCTAGGTATTGTATATAGAAATACGTAAAGAATAAAAATGAAATCACTACAAAACTCAAAACGGGCTTAGCCAGTGAGGACTTGTAGAATAGTTTGTTGAGTATAATGAGTACTAAAAAGAAAATGTATGAGGTTGCGAGGGCATAGATTAAGGATTTGGTTTGTGTAAAAATACATATTTTTATAAAACACAAAAATAAATTCCCATGCAATTTCCATCCGAACTCTATACTTTTTTTAAAGAACTAAAACACAACAATAACCGTGAGTGGTTTGCTGCGCACAAGCCGAGGTTTAAGGAGATTGAGAGTCAGGTGAAGGCCTTTGGCGAAGCACTAAAAGACCAACTCAATCAGCATGACAGTATTGATCGATTTAAGTTGTTTCGCATTTATAGAGACATTCGTTTTTCGAAAGACAAAACCCCTTTAAAAACCCATTTCGGTCTGACTTGGCATCGCACAAAGCCTCAAAATAGAGGGGGATATTATTTGCATTTATCACCAGGGAAAAACTTTTTGGCGTGTGGTTTTTGGGCACCCAACCCAGCTGATCTCAAGCGCATTCGACAAGAGATCGACATCGATGGTGATGAGTATCGCGCCATCCTCAACGACAAGTCTTTTCGCAGTGTGTGGGGTGAATTGGAGGGTGAGGCAGTCAAAACAGCTCCAAAGGGTTATGCCAAGGACCACCCACAGAATGATTTGTTGCGTTTTAAGCAGCATATATTCACGATTGACTACACAGACAAGGAAATCTGCCAACCTGACTTTTTTGATCGTGCAGACAAAGCCCTACAAGCCGTACGACCCTTTGTGGATTATATGAGCGATGTGCTGACAACTAATGCAGATGGGGAGAGTTTGGTTTAAAGGTTGAGCTCGTCTTCTTTTGATTCAATAGTCAACCCTTTTGACATTCTAATTTTGTTAATCTCACAAAGCAACGATTCATTGTTGGTCTATGGATTAAAGAAGTAATAAAGTCTTGGCTATGCCGTTTTAGACAAAACCTGCGGCACCAACAACTGCAATTGGTCTTGCAAACGAGCAATTACCAGGTTCATCATCCTTTTGTTGAGTTTCGATGAATTTTGAGTGTAAGCTGTGTATTCTTCCATCGTAAACTGGCCAATGATCATACCTTTCAGCGCATTGCGAAACTTTTGATCTTTATGTATGGCATTCTCGATATACGCCATTTGCTTGTCAATCGGAATATCAAAAAACACCCCCTTATGTTTGATCGCATAATTGACAAAAGAGGCGAGGAGTAGAGGGTTTTGCAACTTTAAAACTGGTCGTAGCGTAGCGTTTTGAAAGCGCTCTTCAGCAGACATATTCTCAAAGGTTTGATGCTTTTTGATTTGAGGACGAATACGAAGGATATCATTTTGTCGGTCGTTCATCGTCTTGGATTTGTATAAAATTACAACGCAAAACCAATTACAATACTTGCTCACAAGGCTGTTCATTAACAACCTTATCAACAATCAATACCCAAGGGCAGTATTATCTCCTCGTGGGTCTGCATCTCCCTCTAAACGACCATCAGGAAGTACTAATATGCAATTTAACTGTGGTGTTTTATTTTATTATTCCTTTATT
>DJCM01000027.1 GCA_002430545.1 Flavobacteriaceae bacterium UBA5950 | reverse complement strand
GAAGCACCCAATTATTCTCGATAGCCAAATGAAATCCATTTATCTTATAATATTATTACTGATTTGCTCATGTGATTTACCTACAAATGAGGAATCAAATGCAGTTGCGAGAGTTGGCGAGGATTTTTTATTTATATCTGATCTAGAAAATAAAATTAAACCCAATGGAAGCGATAGCATACAAATCACAACCAGAACAATAAATGAATGGGCAGAGGAGTTGTTATATCTAAAAAAAGCAGAAATCAATTTGAGCTCACGAGAGAAGAAGGGACTTGAAGAATTGGTCAGCACCTATCGCAACGATTTATATGTAAAAACCTACAAGGACAAGGCAATTCAGTCGCAGTTGGACTCAATCGTGGGAAAGGAAGAAATTGTTTCCTATTTTGAACATAACAAATTGAATTTTAAAACAAATAAAGACCTCATGCGAGGGCGATACGTTCGCGTGCGAAATGAAAATTATAATCTTCGATCGATTCGAAAAAGCATTCGGCGATTTAACGAAGATGATAAAGTCTCTCTGGATTCGATTGCTCTTCAGTTTACGACCTACTCTTTGAATGATTCTATATGGGTTCAGGCATCTCAGTTTTTTAATCGATTGCCTTCAATAAATGAGAGACGTTACAAAAATTTCTTAAAAAATGACACATTCTTTGAATTACAAGATTCTTTAGAAGTATATTTGGTGGTAGTTGAAGAAGTTGTTTTACGTAACGACTTGGCACCTTTAGATTATGTAGCGCCAACGTTGAAGCAAATCTTAATCAACAAAAGAAAACTGGAATTGATGCGACAGCTCGATCGAGAAATAATTGAAGAAGGGTTGCGTCAAAATATATATGAGGTTTATGAATAGTTGGATTCGTTCAATTTGTGTTTTTACTTTTTTTGGAGCTATTCAATTTGCTTATGCACAAACCGATAGTATTCCAACCCCTCAAAGAATAAAGATTGATGGCGTTGCTGCAGTGATTGGCGATTTTGTGATTCTTGATTCTGATATCGAAAAAGCTTACATCGATTTGCAATCTCAGGGAATTCCCACTGGAAATATTGAGAAGTGTAGTTTGCTTGGAAAACTAATGGAAGATAAGTTGTATGCCCACCACGCAGAGCAAGACAGCTTGGAAGTCAGCGACGCAGAAATCAACGATTATGTTGGTAGAACAATCGATTATTTTGTTCAAGAACTCGGAAGTATGGAAAAGGTTCTTGAATTTTATAAGAAAAAAGATGAGCAAAGTTTCAGAAATGAACTTTTTGACATCAATCGCGTACAACAGCTTTCCCAACGGATGCAGGCTAGTATCGTTGAAGAAATTGAAGTTACCCCAGAAGAGGTGCGTACTTTTTTTGATAAAATCCCAGTAAACCAACGACCTGTTTTTGGTGCTGAACTTGAAATTGCACAAATTGTTATTGATCCAACGCCAACTAATCAAGAGGTTGAAAAAACAATTCGTTTGCTTGAAACCATGCGCAATGATGTGCTCGAAAATGGTTCGAGTTTTGCCTCCAAAGCGATTTTGTACTCACAAGATCCAGGGTCACGATCGCGTGGCGGTCGTTACACCCTTGATCGCAAGCGACCAGTGATGGTCAAAGAATTTAGAGATCAGGCCTATCGTTTGAGAGAAGGAGAAATATCACAACCATTTCAAACAGACTTTGGATGGCATATCGTAACAGTAGACAAGATTAGAGGTCAGCTTATGGATGTGCGCCATGTTCTTTTAGTACCAGAGGTTTCTGCCAAAGAACTTGGTGAAGCAAAAGAAAAACTTGAATTGATTCGCAAGAGAATTCAAGATGGAGAAATATCTTTCTCAGACGCCGCACTTGAATTTTCAGATGATAAGGATACAGCTTCTAATGGGGGTGTTTTGATCAACCCTACTTCTGGAGATACAAGATTTGAATTGACAAAACTAGATCCTGAGATTTACAACCAAATTTTAAATCTTGAAGACAACCAAATCTCACCTCCTGTGATTGAGGAAGATAGATCTGGAAATAAGAAATATAAGATTTTAATGGTTACCAATCGCTACAATGAACACACTGCCGATTTTGCAAATGACTATGTTAAAATCAAAGATTTAGCCTTGAAAGAGAAACAACTGAACACGATTCAAGAATGGATGGGTGAAAAAATTGATGATACTTTTATCAATGTAAATCGCTCATACAGAGACTGTGATTTTTCTAATAAATGGGTTCAATAAGCCTGTCAAGTATTTGATCTGTAGTCTTAAAAGAATCGCTGACTTCCTTTTTTAGGATTGCTTTTTTTCGCAACCAATTTATTTTATAATGCACTAATTAACAGTAGGATAATTGTTAGTTATGCCTTAATTTTGAAAAAAAAAGCTATGAAACAAGCCATGATATTGGTTGGTTTTTTATTTTCAACTCGCCTTACATCTATACTTTTCATCGTTTTTTGTGTATCGATGGCTGTGGGTACTTTTGTCGAAAGTTTCTATAACACTGCCACTGCTAGGATTTGGGTATATAATGCTTGGTGGTTTGAGGCGATCATGGGAGTATTTGTAGTCAACTTTGTTGGTAACATCAAAAAATATCGTTTGTTACGATGGGAAAAATGGCCCATTCTAATGTTGCATGGTGCTTGGATTTTAATCATACTTGGTGCTTTTGTTACACGCTACTTTGGATTTGAGGGTGTCATGCCTATTCGTGAGGGAGAAACAACTAACTCTTTTTTGAGTGAAAAGACTTATGTTACTGTTCTTGTCGATGGTGAAATGGATGGTGCATTACAAAGAAAAAAATTACAAGATGACTTTCTGTTTGCAGAGCCTACGAACAATAATTTTCGTTGGAGAAGTTCCTTTAATGAACAGAAGTTTTCAATTGAATATTTTGATTTTATTTCCAACGCTTCTGAAAGTTTGGTTGAAGATCCAAAGGGTGATTATTTCATCAAGATTGTAGAATCTGGTGATGGAAATCGCCACGATCACTACATCGGTTTTGGTGAGATTGTGAATATTCATAATGTGTTGTTCACCTTCAATAACCCAACATATGGCGCAATAAACATCGAATGGGATCAAACCAATAATGATTACACGATTAACACGCCATTTTCTGGAACTGCGATGCAAATGGCTACGCAATCCATTGAAGATGTATCAGCCGATGCGCAAACTCCACTTCGCTTTCGATCTTTGTATTCAATGGCTGGAATGCAGTTTGTTTTTCCCGATCAAGCAATACGTGGCACATATCAAATCGTAAAAGACGAAGAAGCAATTCAGGATGCATTAACACTAAAAATCAGTACGGATGGTGTGTCTGAAACTGTACAGGTTTTAGGTGCAAAAGGCTTTACAAATGACCCCAAACAAGTTTCTTTAGGGGGATTAGACTTTTGGGTGCAATATGGCTCTTTGCAGCACGAACTTCCATTTGCTTTAAAGTTGAATGACTTTATCGCTGAAAAATATCCAGGAACTGAAAAGAGTTACAGCAGTTTTATGAGTAAAGTTAGCGTCGCTGATTATCCTCCATTCGATCACGATATCTACATGAATCATATCCTTAACCACAGGGGGTATCGTTTTTTTCAAGCCTCCTTTGATCCCGATGAAAAAGGGACAATCTTGTCAGTGAATCATGATTTTTGGGGAACATGGATTACTTATGTTGGTTATTTCCTTCTTTATATTGGCTTGCTTGGGATTCTTTTTTTCGGAAAAACTAGATTTAAATCACTCTCAACCCAACTCGAAAAAATAAGAGTTAAAAAGGCATCTCTCACTGCAATCATGCTGTTGTTTGGGTTATCCTTGAACGCTCAAACTCATCAGCACGAGCAGAGCATATCTCAAAACATCGACTCGCTGTTGATTAGTCAAGCAGTGCCTACAACACACGCTGATAAATTTGGAAAACTAGTGATTCAAGATTTGGGTGGGCGCATGAAACCAGCAAATACATTTGCTTCTGAGCTCATTAGAAAGGTGAGCAAATCAGATACCTATCAATCATTAAACGCCGATCAAGTTTTACTTTCCATACAGCAAAACCCTTTGCTTTGGTATCAAGTTCCTTTTATTTATTTGAAAAGGGGTAACGATAGCCTTCGAAGAATTGCTGGTGTTGACGAGAAAGCAAAATATGCTTCTTTTGTTGATTTTTTTGATAAAAGTGGTAATTACAAATTGGCACAGCCTCTTGAGGGTGCATACAAAGCTGCAAACCCCAATCAATTTCAGAAAGATTTTATTGAAACAGATCGAAGAATCAATCTGTTGTACAGTGCAATTGAAGGTAAAATACTTCGAATTTTTCCTGTTCCAGAGATTGAAAATGATAAATGGGTGTCATTCCAGGAGGCAACTGATTATCCCTTTGAAGGGGTGGACTCTTTATATGTCGCCAATGTGATGCCTTTGTATCTTGGAGCGCTGCGACAGGGTGCCTACGAGCAGGCAGACGAATTGTTGGAAAGCATTTCAGGATTTCAAAGGAAATATGGAAATGATATCATGCCTTCAGCTGATAAAGTTGAGGCTGAAGTCATGTACAACAAATATGATATTTTCAAGAAGCTTTTTGCTTGGTACATGTACGTTGGTACATTAATGTTTTTCGTTCTTATTTTTCAAATTCTTTTTGATGTTCGTTTCCTCAGTTTTTTGACCAAAATTTGTATTGGGATTATTGCTTTACTTTTTGTTTTTCAGACA
Source organism: Flavobacteriaceae bacterium UBA5950 (assembly GCA_002430545.1). Taxonomy (GTDB): domain Bacteria; phylum Bacteroidota; class Bacteroidia; order Flavobacteriales; family Flavobacteriaceae; genus UBA724. The sequence goes on along the minus strand of DJCM01000027.1, from coordinate 1,810 downwards.
GTAGGGATGGGGGCTCGTTGGTACATTTCGGGTCATGCGCCGTGGAGTGATGCTTATGAATCAATGCTATATGTAGCTTGGGCCACTGTTGGAATTGGATTTGCTTTTGGACGTAAATCCAAGCTAACCATAGCTGCTACTGCTTTTGTTGCCTCTATTATATTGATGATTGCACACTGGAACTGGATGGATCCCGAAATTGCGAATCTTGTACCTGTATTGGATAGCTATTGGCTGATGATACACGTTGCTGTTATTGTTGGAAGTTATGGTCCATTTGCCTTGGGCATGATTGTAGGATTCATTGCAATGATTCTGATGATATTGACAACTAAAAAAACCCAAAAACGAATCCGATTGACAATCGATGAGTTGACAGTGGTCAATGAGCTCGCACTCACTGTTGGTGTAGTGATGCTGACCATTGGGAACTTTCTCGGAGGACAATGGGCCAACGAAAGTTGGGGAAGGTATTGGGGTTGGGACCCAAAAGAAACTTGGGCACTGATTAGCATCCTCGTTTATGCATTTGTTTTACACATGCGATTGATCCCCGGTATGCGAAGTAAATGGTTATTTAACCTCATGTCTGTCATTGCTTTTGCGAGTATCATTATGACCTATTTTGGGGTCAATTTCTATTTGGTTGGCTTGCATTCTTATGCGAGTGGTGATAAGGTAATAACCCCGAGCTTTGTGTATTATTCGATTGCCATTGTTTCTCTGGTTGGGTTCATTTCCTATATGCGATATAACAAATACTTTGAAAAAAAATTTTCGTAAAAAATGGTTTTGGTACGCAGTCATTGGGCTAGCACTTGTGGGTGCTGGCATCAGTGTGGTTGGAGAGGCGATTATTGCAAAGTCAAATGATCAGGCATGGTTTTTGTTTGGTACGTTTGGGCTTATTCTTGTAAATTTGGGCTTATGTTTTTTTGGCACAGCAGTCGGACTACGCTATGGAAATCGTTAGTAATTGGTACTCTTTTTGCTAGTTCATTAGGTGTATTTGGACAAGAGAATCAGGGAGAAAGCTCTATTTTTCCTTCACCCAATAAACCTGTTTTGGGGATCATGTCCAACCAAAATTCAGTTGATGATTTTTCCTTTCTCAATAAAAAAGATGAACCCAATAAATCTCTTTTTGCCAAAGAACAATATTTGGATGCTTCTGCATCTTATCTCAAACGACTGCGCAAACGTGAGGAAGATAATGCCAACATGGGGTATCTTGGAGATACTTATTTGGGGGATGTTAACACGACTTCAAACAAAGCAATAATCGTTTGTCGTGATTTTGAATACGAAGATGGTGATCGCGTTCAAATTTTGCTCAACGATGAAATTTTATTGCAGGACTTATACCTCAAAAATCAATACTTCATCATGACAATTGACTTAAAACCAGGGTTTAACAAATTTGACTTCAGAGCATTAAATCAAGGCTCATCTGGTCCCAACACAGCAGAACTCAGAGTTTTTGATGAAGACCAAAAGCTATTGTCCTCCAACCAATGGAACTTATCAACCGGAGCGACAGCAACATTTATTGTCGTTAAAGAAATGTAGCTTATTTATTCAATGCCCTATATCTCTGTTGTGTATTGAATTCGTTTCTGAAGAAACTATTTCATCTTCAAAATTTCAGCAGAATGTGCTTTAGCCAACTCGTTTTTATTTTTCAAACATGACCATATCAGTTGAGGATATATCACAAACTGAAGTTTTGGAATAGATAAATTTTGAAATGAAGAATATCAAATATTTTTTTATGGGTTTGTAATTTTTATTACATGTTAAATTTAAATAA
>DJCM01000020.1:468-13368 GCA_002430545.1 Flavobacteriaceae bacterium UBA5950 | reverse complement strand
TGGTTCAGGTAGTTTTTCAAAAAAATCTTTTTCAACAATTAGATGACATGTCGAACAAGCTAATGAACCCTCACAAGCTCCCTCTAAATCAATACCATTTTTATGAGCAACTTCTAAAATAGAAATACCATTTTCAGCATTAATTTCTTTTTCTTTACCATTTGGTTCTATAAATATTATTTTTGGCATATTGAAATTTCCTATTTTTATAAGTTATCATATTTTTTTCCTACTAAGGCAGATTTTATACTTTTTTTAATTCTTCTTTTCCTTTCACAACTCCTTCGTGTAAAATGTCATGTTTTATCAAATCCCTAATGTGATTTCTTGAGTGTTGAGGAGACATATTTAGTTCTTTGTCTATCTCAACCCTTACTTCGCTGCACTGTTTTGCACTTTGATCAAGTTCAATGCTGATCCAGCTTTAAACCATTCAATTTGTGTTGTATTATAGGTGTGATTGGCCTGAATCACATCAGTCGAACCATCAGCATGAACCACTTCAATCGTCAATGCTTTTCCAGCTGCGAAGCTAGACAAATCAGTGAAATTAAAGGTGTCGTCTTCTTGAACCAAATCATAGTCTGACTCATTGGCAAACGTAATGCCAAGCATTCCTTGTTTTTTGAGATTGGTTTCATGAATCCGAGCAAACGACTTCACCAAAACAACCTTCACTCCCAAATGACGTGGCTCCATTGCGGCGTGCTCCCTCGACGATCCTTCTCCATAGTTGTGATCTCCAACCACAACCGTTTCGATACCTGCTGCTTTGTAGGCGCGCTGTAAATCTGGCACTCCACCATACTCACCTGTCAACTGATTTTTCACAAAATTGGTCTGTTGGTTAAAGGCATTTACAGCTCCGATCAGGCAGTTGTTTGAAATGTTGTCTAAGTGACCTCGATAACGCAACCATGGCCCTGCCATAGAAATATGGTCGGTTGTACACTTTCCATGTGCTTTGATCAACAGTTTGGCACCCATAAGGTTCTTACCATCCCAAGGCGCAAAAGGGGTCAGTAGTTGCAAACGCTCTGAGTCGTCTTTCACAACAACTGAAACACCAGAACCATCTTCCTCTGGTGCGAGATAGCCATTGTCCTCCACGTCAAAACCAGATGGTGGAAGCTCTAATCCAGTTGGTGATTCGAGGCGAACCTCTTCTCCATCTTGGTTGATGAGTGTATCTGTGATAGGGTTAAAATCCAAACGCCCAGAAATGGCCACTGCTGCCACCATTTCGGGGGAGGCAACAAAGGCATGTGTATTTGGATTGCCATCTGCTCGTTTAGAAAAATTGCGATTAAACGAGTGTATGATTGAGTTTTTCTCTTGTTTGTCTGCTCCGTCTCTTGCCCATTGGCCAATACATGGTCCACATGCATTGGTGAATATGGTTGCATCCAAGTCTTCAAAAATATCCAGCAGCCCATCGCGTTCGGCTGTGTAACGCACTTGTTCTGAACCTGGATTGATACCAAAAGTAGCTTTGGTTGTTAGCTTTTTATCGACTGCTTGTTTGGCAATCGATGCTGCTCTCGACAGGTCTTCATAAGAAGAGTTGGTACACGACCCGATGAGGCCCCATTCAACTTTGATCGGCCAATCGTTGGTTTGTGCTTTTTCGCCCATTTCTGCTACAGGGGTTGCTAGGTCTGGGGTAAAAGGCCCATTGATGTGAGGCGACAAGGTATCAAGATCAATTTCGATCACCTGATCAAAATATTGTTCTGGGTGTTCATACACTTCTGGGTCGGCAGTGAGGTGTTCTTTGACAGCATTGGCAGCATCAGCAACATCGTCTCTGTCTGTTGCACGAAGATAGCGCTCCATAGACTTATCATAGCCAAAGGTTGAGGTCGTTGCGCCAACCTCTGCGCCCATATTGCAAATGGTGCCTTTACCAGTACATGACATGGCTTTTGCGCCATCTCCAAAATATTCGATGATTGCTCCTGTTCCACCTTTAACTGTTAAGATCCCAGCTACTTTGAGAATCACGTCTTTGGGAGCTGTCCAACCATTGAGTTTTCCTGTGAGCTTCACCCCAATGAGTTTGGGAAATTTTAACTCCCATGGCATATCTGCCATAACATCAACAGCATCAGCACCACCAACGCCAATGGCAACCATTCCCAATCCACCTGCATTGACTGTATGCGAGTCGGTTCCAATCATCATTCCGCCAGGAAAGGCATAGTTTTCCAACACCACTTGATGGATAATTCCAGCACCTGGTTTCCAGAATCCAATCCCATATTTGTTTGATACAGACTGTAGGAAATCAAACACCTCAGCAGAGGTGCTGTTGGCAGATTTCAAATCGGCAGCAGCACCCTCTTTGGCTTGGATCAAATGATCGCAATGCACAGTTGTTGGCACAGCTACTTTTGGTTTTCCTGCTTGCATAAATTGCAACAATGCCATTTGAGCAGTTGCGTCTTGACACGCGATTCGGTCTGGAGCAAAGTCAACATAATCTATGCCTCGCTCGAAAGCTTGTTTTGCTTCACCATCCCACAAATGGGCATACAGAATTTTTTCCGATGCAGTTAATGCTTTTCCTGTTACTTTACGAGCAGCTTCCACACGAGAGGCCAATCGTTCGTAAGTTGCTTTTATCATTGAAATATCGAATGCCATTTTGGTTGCTTTATTTTCAGCTGTAAAAATAGGAAATTATAGATGATAATTTAGAGAGCAACAATAAATTATTTATGGCATAGCTTAGACTTGTGGCACAAAAAAAACCCACCAAATGGCGGGTTATTATTTTCAAGTGGTTTACAGTTATTCTGCCCCCATATTCATGATATAATCATGTGAATTGTAGAGGAAACTCACCTCAACAACCTTGTCGTTTTCCCATTTGAATGAGGCTTGTACAGGCGAACTAACTGTTTTGCCAGTGGCATTGCTTGTACCTGTCCAGTCAAACCAAGTGTTTGTATAGATTTCTCCACTGTCGAGAACAAAAGTCCCTGTCGCTCGTTCGGAGTTTTGGACATCACTGTAAAAATTATGCCCTTGCAAGAATCCTTCCATCATTGCTGCTGGTGTTGTTTCTTGGCCATTTACATTGGCTACTGCATTTTCGGCAAATAGTTCTTCTTGACCACTCATGTCATTGGCAACATAAGCATCATTAAAAGCATCCATCGCCAATGATTTTGCATCATTTACTTCAATTGTACCAAAGTGGTTTTCTGTTTTTTCAATGTGATTTTCCGACACCTGTGTGCAAGAAATCATAAACATTGAAACGGTAAGAATTAAAAAAAAGTTCTTCATTGTATTCTATTAAAAAATTGATTTATTGTTTTATTTTTAAACTGAAGCCTAAATTTAGTAACTAAATTCTAAAAAACATTAACAAATTGTAAAGATGTGTTTTAATTGGACAATTGATGTTCTTCCCATTCAATCAGTCGGCACAAGCACCTTGCGTCCAGCGCAACACCCCACTGGCCTCGGCAGTGCAAGTATTGCTGTATATGATGTCATCACACCCACAGACTGGATCATATATTTCGATACATGCCACATCAGTGGTGCTCGGTTCTGTTGTGCAGGGTGGCATATCATCATCTTTTTTACACATGGTGATTAAAAAAAGAAAAAGAAGTGTGTATAGTCTCATCTATTGGCTATTACAAACACTATGCGTTTTTGTAATTGTGATACAAATAAAGTGGAAATGCCAATGAAAACCCTACCAAAAACAGAGAAGCAAAATAGGTGAGAAATCGTTTTGTCGATATCGATTTTACACTTCGTTTGTAAATGATAAACACCAAAAAGGTCGTTGCTGCAACAGTCAAATCAGCATTTAGGATTTTCATTCCAGCGTTTGCGTTGATTTGTTCAAAAAAAAGAGTAGTTGACCAATGCCAATTGTTGGTCTCAATAAATTTATAAATAAAATAATAGGGCCCTGCAACGCCTGCAATTGCCAATAATAAAAACACGTTTTTCATAATAATAAAAGATATTGTAGTTAATAAAATCTGCTTGTAATATATGTCCTTTAATACGTTTGACGTATGGCCAGCCAGTTATAAAAAAGAGGTATTATTAAGAACCATCAAGCATGGAGTCGTTTACATTATTGATGCATCATATTTTAACTCGAATTTTTTTTATTTTTATAAAAATAAGTAAACTATTTTGAAGTTATTTTATTTTTGTTTAACTTAGGTTCCACAATTTTAAACTCATATATTTAAATGAAAAAAATTGCTTACTTTGACAATAATACGCAAAAAATTATGGTCAGGGAAGTCACACGTACAGAGTTGATTAAGAGCTATATCAAAAAAAATATTCAAAAAAGTTACTTAAAGTTAAAAGCACTGATTTGAATCGCTACTTAACATAAACTAAGCCCTACTATTCGTCAACTTATCTTCTATATTTTTGCGTTGAAACACCTCTATTCCTCTTGAGTTTTGCACAGCTTCTGCAATCATTTTCTTCGCCAAAATGTCAACTGCCAATGGTCGTTGCGATTCTAAAAACCCTATTCGGCTTAATTTACTCATCACCCAAATTAATTTTTTTTCTGCTGGTCTAAGTAGGTCGGGTTGCCGGATGAGGCTAGACGGCTGGAAAATATGAATTGATTGAAATGATAATTTTTTTATTTCTTCTTCTAAAGCTCCTTTTATTTTAAAATAAAAAAATAATGATTTTTTATTAGCACCATAAGATGATACTAGTGAATATTGGTCAACCCCATTGTCTGATGCCATTTTGGCAAATTCATATTGGTAGGTATAGTCCACTTCATATTGCCTGGCTTTGCTGCCAGCATCTTTGCGGGTCGTACCCAAAGCAGAAAACAAAACATCACCAACAATGAGGTTTTTGCAGGCCTTCAGTTTTGAAAAATCTATTTCGTAAACTTTTAGTTTTTTGTGTTTAAGGTATGTTGTTTTCCGAACAAATATGGAAACAGCTCCAAAGGCTGGGTGATCGAGTAATTGCTGGACGAGTGCCCGCCCAGTGGCTCCAGTGGCACCCAAAACAATGGCGTGTTGTTGTTGCATGGAAAAATAATATTTGCAAAAATAAAGCATAAACTCTATTTCTTCATTGTCATTAGTCTTCATTCTTATGTTGTAGATCAAACATTTCTGGAGTTGGCTAGAGTCATTTTAAAAAAAAAAGAAGTCCTTGATCGATCATGTTCATTGATTTCTTATCTTGCTGACACTAAAAACAATACGATGAAAAAACTATTATTATTATTTACAGTCATTCTGTTGGTTTCTTGTTCTGGCGTGCAACACCCAGATTTTGAAAAGAATGTTGAAACTGCAAAACAATGGTTTGAGGTTTTTGTAACAGAAGATCTTGACGCAACCATGTCGTTTTTTGCAGATGAAGTGGAATACCAAAGTGCTTTTTATGGGGGTCCTTTGATGAATAGAGAAGAGTTGAGAGAATACTATAAAGGTTGGCACGACGCCATGGAAGACATTAGTTGGGAAGCAGAAAACTACCTGCCGGGTGTTGATCCTGAAACCAATCTTCTTAACGGAAGTGTAAGAACCTATGGCTATTGGTCCGGAACAAACACTGCCTCTGGCAAAAGCTTTAAAGGCTTTTGGTATCACTATTTATCATTTGACGAAAACGGAAAAATTACCGAAGGTGGCGATTTTGGTGATGCAACTGGTTTGGTGATGGCGGTAATGCCTGATGAAGCACAATAAATTTTAAAACAATTTATAATTATAAGAAAAGCCCATAGTATTGGGCTTTCTTTTTTTAAGTTTATTAAGTGTTTTTTAAAGGTATAATTTGCAAAATAATTATTCGCAATTTACTTCCACTAATTCAATTGATGAGCCTTGAATTATCTTTAGCCTGTAACATTTTCCATCATCTGCTGTAAGTATTAGACCATCAACTGAAGTAACATGTACAGGGCCATTTAGTAAAATTTTCGCAGAATTATTATTACATTCATAAGAAGGGTTTATTGTGATATTTGCTGTCATCGCTACTGTGGTTTTTTAGGGCTTTATCAATTTGTGCTTTTAAAATTTGATAGCCCTGTTCATTAAGATGAAGGCCATCTTGCAGCAACACATCACTACGAATTTGTTGGTTTTGATCAATAAGGGCTTCATATAATTTGACCTGATGAAGATAATACAATTGCATCGATAGCTCTAGCATCCCTTGATTGATTTGTTGTATGACTTCCAAAAGCTCCTGTCGTTCAAAGGATGGTTTTAAGGACACATTGAAAATTGTTGTGGAAGGAAATTTGTGATGAATCATTTGTATAAAAATTCGAATTTGATCTACGATTTCACTTGCTGATAAACCAAGAGTTAGATCATTGCCACCTAAATATAAAATAATCGCTTTGGGCAGTAGACCTTGAAATAAATTTTCAAAATTGGAAGAAAGAGAATGAATAAAAGCTCCCCCAAAACCAAGGTTTAAAGTATTAAGAAATGGAAAATCCAGCTTTAGATCCCACAAACGAATAGATGAGCTACCATAAAAAACGATCAGATCATTTTGTTGAGTTTTTTGTGCTGCTCTACGCTGTAAGACTGCAATTTCTTGTTCAAAATTTTGATTTGCAGCACAGAGCTTTTTGACCCACCTTTGATATCGCCTGCTAATGGTTTCAACAACCTTATCAATGGATGGATCTTTAGAATCAAAAATCCCATAATCCGACATGCGAAAGGGTTCCATGATTTTACATTTATATTCTACATCTTTTGGTAGCTGGTCGAAGTTTGCCAAAACAATGGGTACAATTTTTGGCTGTGGATTCATCCTGCTTGCAAGCGCAAAAACCCCTTTTTTAAATGGTCCCGGAGAGTCTGGTGTTTGGTGAGAAATCCCCTCCGGACTACACACCAAACTATTGCCATTTTGAAGTTCCCTAGTAGCTATTTTAAAAAAAATTTTATTCTCTTTTTTAATGGTCTTTTTAGTAATTACTTTGGGAATAAAGGGTTTTGCAAACACACGAATATAGCCCAATCGATCATAGTACATCTGGTGGCTTTTTTCATTGGGCAACGCATGTCGCGTTACGCGTGTGCCAGGGTTGCCATAGTAGGTGTGGAGCATACTGCTGATAAAATGACTGTCTAAAGTAATTTGAAATTGATCTCCAACGATCAAGTCTGGGTGGTTGCTCAAGTGGTTGTAAATAAAAATACTCCCACTTTCGTAGGGTAAATTTTCGGACCCTTTGATTTGAAATCCAATTTCTTTGAATAGCTCATGCACTTGAACGGCATTGTTGATTCGGATTTCTTCAACTGAGGAACTTTTTGGTGCATCCATCACGTTTTGGAAGATGCCTTTGAGTTTGGAGAGAAAGGCAGCGGTCCTCATGGCCAGGGAGTGATGATTGCGCTGAGCAGTTCTTTGACCTTGGCAACCCCTGCAATCGAATAGGAGGCAATCGTTGGCTTTTTCCCTACTTTGATGGTGAAGGCATAATCAGGTAATGCGCCAAACATATTTTCATCTGTCACATCATCCCCAATACACAAAATAAAATCATAGGAATGCTGCCCAATCATTTCAGCAACTGCTGTACCCTTGTCAATTTGTCGATCAACGACTTCAAGGGCTTTGTCCATATCCATCACACTGAGCTGGTCAGAAATCAGACTCGACAATACGGTTTTGAGTTCAACCACTCGTCCAGCCGCAAGTTCAGGGTCAGTTTTGCGATAGTGCCATACAAGGCTATTGTGTTTATCTTCGATAAACGTACCAGGCGTTCGGTCCATAAAAGATTCAAAAATCGGCATGATATCCTCCATCCATTGTTTGTCACCACGATTGGAAGCGTTCCATTTTTTTCCCTTGGGTCTGACATAGTACCCATGCTCAGCAACCAACCGAAGTGGCAGATCCCCAAACCATTGATCGATAAACGCTTGGTCACGACCACTGATGATGGCAAGGTCTGTATTGGGTTCAAGGCAGAGTGACTGAAGCAGTTCAACTAGATTTTGGTCAGGAGTTGCGGCCTCTGGGTTTTCGTGAAAGGAAACCAAGGTGCCATCATAATCGAGAACAATTGCTTTTCGTTGTGCATTGTGAAAGGTATCCACAATATGTTGTTGGTTGTTGGCATCAATTTTTGGGGTTTTTACATTGGCTTTCGATTCGCTCTGTAGCTGTAAGGCCTGCATAAATTCCTTTGACCAATACTCTACAGAGTAACGGCGCAGGCGTTTTTGCATTTCTACATTACGTCGTTTTTGCTCATCCAAAGGCATTGTAATGGCATGCTTGAGCGCATCGGCCATTGCGTTTCTGTCGAAGGGGTTGACAAGCACTGCTTCAAAAAGTTCTTTGGATGCACCCGCCATTTCACTCAAAATAAGAACCCCATCCCCAGAAACACGAGTGGCGACAAACTCTTTTGCGACCAAGTTCATCCCATCACGGACAGGTGTTATCATGGCGATATCTGAAGTCATATAGAGGTCGATCAAATCATCAAAATCCATTGCTCTGTAATAGTACCAAATGGGTGTCCAATTGACCGTGGCGTATTTTCCATTGATTCGCCCCACCAGTTCATCGGTTTCTTTTTTCAAACGCATATATTCGGGAACGTCTGCGCGAGACGGAACAGTCAACATCACCAGTCGAATCTTCTCTTGATACTCGGGATATTTAGTGAGAAATAAATCAAAAGCCTTGATGCGATTCACCACGCCTTTGGTATAGTCCAACCTATCGATTGAGAGAATCAGTTTGCCAGATTCATCTCCTTTTTTGTGCAGCTCAAGTTGTTTTTTGAGTTCAGATTTTTCTCTGTTTTTCTGTTGAAAATGAGTAGTGGCAGCATTGTGGAATTTGTCATAGTCGATCCCCATGGGAAAGGTGTTGACAACCACTTCACGAAGACCGTTTGCAACACGATTAAAGTCAACATCCAAACGCAAGATTCGTTTGACCGAACTCAAAAAATGTCTTTCATAATCAAAAGTATGAAAGCCAATAAGATCAGCTCCAAGCATCCCCTTCAAAAGTTTTTCACGCCAGGGGAAAATTCGAAAAATCTCAAAAGATGGAAAGGGAATGTGTAGAAAAAAGCCAATGTGTACATCTGGGCGAACGTCTCTAATCATTTGAGGACAAAGAAGCAACTGATAGTCATGTATCCAAACAGTATCTCTAGTTTCGATGTTTTCAAGAACGCGATTGGCAAATTTTTGATTGACATCCACATAGGATTGCCAATGCGATTCGTTGAAAATCGAAAATTCAATAAAGTAATGAAAGAGTGGCCAAAGGCATTTGTTGGCGAGGCCATAGTAGAAATTATCAACTTCTTGTTTGCTGAGTGAGACAGGTGCATAGTTGTTTTTGACAAGGCTTTTTTGGAGTGGAATCCAGGCTTCATTTTCGATTTCATCAATGCCAATGCCAGGCCAGCCAACCCACAACGAGTCCTCGTGCTCATGCACAGATTTCATGCCTGTTGCTAATCCTCCAGACGTAGCAATAAATTTATAAGAATTTTCTACCTTAGTTATTCGGATGGGTAAGCGATTTGAAACGATAATATTCTTAGCCATGACATGAACAATTGACTTACAATGTATAGTAAAAAAAAGAAATTTGAAGAAAAAAGACAGTCTTAATTTAGGGATAATAGGGAATTGTAAATCTGCGGCGCTTATAAATGAGGATTCTTCAATAGATTGGTGCTGTTTACCACAATTTGATTCCCCCTCTGTTTTTGGAAAAATTCTAGATAAAAATATTGGCGGTAGTTTTAAAATCGAATGCGACGATTCCTATCGCATCTCACAATCGTATATTGCAGACACTTGCATCCTTTGTACGCGTTTTTCAAATGGTTCGGACGCCTTTGAGCTACTCGATTTTATGCCTCGATTCAAAAAAGAGGATGGGATTTTTTATGCGCCCCCCGAAATTGTGAGGGTGTTTAAACACCTCAGCGGAACCCCTACATTTTGTGTGATCTATGACCCAAAGTTGGAGTATGCCATTGGCGATACCAATAATTATGTCAAAGACAATTTTATCGTGAGTATCGTTGATGACAAACACTACGATACCCTATATTTATACACCGACTTTGATAAAAATAAGATACTTTCTGGCGCTGAAATTCAATTGACCGAAGATCATTTTGCGACTGTATCCTACAACGAAAAAATCAAGATACCGAGTCTGAAACAAACCCAGTTTGCGTTTGAGCGAACCAAGGTGTACTGGTTGAATTGGTGTCACAAAACCCCAACCTTTTCAAATTATAATCAAGAGATTTTGCGAAGTGCGATGACCTTGAAATTGATGACCTATGAAAAAACAGGTGCAGTCCTAGCTGCTGCCACCACTTCGCTGCCCGAAACCATCGGGGAGGTTCGCAACTGGGATTATCGTTTTTGTTGGATTCGCGATGCGTCGATGGTCATCAAGGTAATTGCCAAACTGGGGCATACCCAAATTGTCAAAAACTTTATTCGATACGTTATCGATTTGATTCCAGACAAAAATGAGAAGTTACAAATCATGTATGGGATTAATGGCCAAAAAATACTGACCGAAGAAGTGTTGGATCACTTCGAGGGATACAAAGGCTCACGACCTGTTCGTGTCGGTAATGCTGCCTATACCCAAAAGCAAAATGACATTTATGGCATTTTGATGGATGTGATTCACTACCAAATCGAATCCTACCCTGAGGATGATGAGAGACATGAAGAGTTGTGGTCGATTGTGAAGTCGATCGTATGGGTGGTGAAAAACAATTGGCAATCGCCAGATAAAGGGATTTGGGAGTTTAGACATGAAGATCGTCATTTCACGTTTTCAAAGCTGTTGTGTTGGGTGGCGATTGATCGTGCGATTAAAATTTCAAATTTGATAAAAGGGGGGAAGTTTGCTGAAAAATGGGCGGTTTTGCGAGATGAGATTCATCACGACATCATGACCAATGCTTGGGATAAAGACAAGCAGGCGTTTACGCAGTCCTATCGTTCGGAACACCTCGACGCTTCTGTTTTGTTGATGGAGTATTATGGGTTTATCGATGGGAAAGACGATAAATACGTTCGAACAGTCAAAGCAATTGAAGAAGAATTGATGCATGAAGGCTTGTTGTATCGCTATAAAAACGCAGATGATTTTGGATTGCCAAGCTCGTCCTTTACTGTCTGTACGTTTTGGTTTATCAATAGCTTATATCGCATTGGGGAGGAGGAAAAGTCAAAGGAGTTGTTTGAAAAATTGCTATCGTATAGCAATCATTTGGGTCTGTTTAGTGAGGATTTAGATTTTAAATCCAAAGAGTTGTTGGGGAATTTTCCGCAAGCCTATTCTCATTTGGCATTGATTGATAATGCACTGAATTTTAATTAATCATTTGTTTGCTTGTCCCATCCAGGGGTTTCTTTCAATAACTGTTTTGATATGATTGAAACAAGTTGTTTGACTTGTTTAAGAAAACCACGCATGCGATCCAAACTGGTTCTTTTTTACAACTGTCTTATGGGTGAGGTAAAAATTTAATCCCTTCAATACAGATCCCAAATACTTTTTCAACTCTGGCCGAACGATAAAAACATTGACAAGGGGATATAATATGGTAGGGATCTTACTCGACTTATATGGCCAGATTGAAATGGATAGGATACAGCCCGACTTTGCCGATGTGATTTCCCATCTGACTTTTGATTTTTTCCCATTTCTCTTTCCTATGGTTAGTTCAAACCCTTGATTGGGATTCCATGTGGTAAATTCTCTAATAAAAGTTAAGCCATTTAGATAGACCAATTCATCTACTTTGACATCCCCCCAAGAAATCACTTTATTTTTTGAGCAAAAAGGATGGAAAAGTTCCAACGCCTCTTTTGAGGAAATGACTTGCCAAACATCTGCTACACTTTGCTTCAAAAACAATTTTCTCGAAACCTTAGGTTGAACCATTATCAAATGTAAGGATAATATATAATCCTCTTATGCTTAGCTGTTCAGAGGATTGGAAGTTGCAGAACTAAAAGAAGAAGAACTGCCTATGGTTTAATAAGGGTACTCCCCCAAATAATTTCCAGCTGGGTAATATCTTGCAACTACGTAGACTTTACCATTTTTTGAAATCGCCGATGCAACGCCAACCTCTTTTGTGTCTTTCCAAACCATTTGGGTGTAATGTCCTATTTTCGGTCCAACACGGTAACGTTTAATTTTTGAATACTTATAATCTTTGATCTCATCATACCAAGCATTTGAAGCATCGTAAAGGGGGGTGTCTGAATAAATATATGTTTTAATCTTGTTAGATTCTTCATACTCATAAAACATAGCTAGGTTTTCTCCATCTCGAGTATTGCTATGTTTGTAATTATTGGTTCTAGCAATTTGTTTAGCATAATTTAGTGCTTGTTCTTCAAGCTTTTCTGACCATACCAATGGTGCTACGCCAACTTCTTTCCTGGCATCATTATGGACTTGTAATGCGCTTAATTTATCTTTATCAAATTGACCAATGGTTAGGCTTGGAAGTAATAATAACAGCAAAGTTTTAATCATATAATTTATAACGGAGTTTTAGAACAAAAAATTATATTGATGAACAGGAAAAACTGTAAAGGGTTCTAGTGTAAATATATCTCTTACCTATTTAAGACGTTTAGAAGTAGCAGAACTAAAAGAAGAGGATATGCCTATGGCTTGATTATATCCCTAATTCAATAAGTTTAGATTTAATAACGCTTGACCACAATTTGTATCCATCAACATTTAGGTGTAATTCATCATTTAGAAAAAGGGATTGAATCAGCAATCCGTCGTCCCCAATAAATTTATCTCTCGTGCTTATGAAATATAGGTTGGTTTCTTGTTTACAAAAACGTTCAAGCT
>DJCM01000020.1:0-227 GCA_002430545.1 Flavobacteriaceae bacterium UBA5950 | reverse complement strand
CTTGTTTACAAAAACGTTCAAGCTTTTTGTTTGCCTGAAGAATTTTATTCCAAACTTTCCATCTTTTTGGAGTAGGGGTAGTTTCTATTAAAAAAATGGGTATATGTTTATGAATTCTTCTAATCGATTTATAATTATACCTAAACAGCTTTTTAACCTCGTTAGGGGATATATCACCTACCAAATTTATAAAGTCATTTGAGCCTGTTATATCGTTTGCAACAAAA
>DJCM01000035.1 GCA_002430545.1 Flavobacteriaceae bacterium UBA5950 | reverse complement strand
AGTGTATTGAAGTTTGCTGTTTTCTTTCTATTGATCTACCCCAATTTTAAAGACGATGGTATCGTGGGTCGTGATGAACTCAGCTTGTTTTTTGTTCCCTACCTGATTTCTTTGTTTGCCATGACTTATGCTGCGTCGAGGGTTTTGCAACGAAAATAGTTCAGATTTTTTGTCCAAATCCATTTTATTTTTAATTGTAAATAAATTACATTTGCAACCGGAATTCGCATGAAGAAAAAACAATATATTTCGGCGATACTTTTAGTCTTTTCCAGCTTCTTTGCTCTGGCAACTGATGGAACAATAAAAGACGAAAAAAAATCAGGCGACTTAAAGTCCGAAATCAAGGCATATATCCGTCACCACTTAGAAGACACACACGACTTTTCAATTGGCTCTTACACCACAGACGAAGGCAAGAAAAAATACATTGGATTTTCGCTCCCAGTGATTCTGTGGGATGATGAATTGGTAACATTCTCTTCTGGCAAACTTAAGCATGGGAAAACAGTTCACAAAATTGGATCAAAGTACTACAAGCTCTACCATGGCAAAATATATCGTACAGATGCCGACGGAACAATCTCTTATGATGCAAACAAAAAGGTAACCAACGACAAACCCCTTGACTTTTCGATGACCAAAAGCGTAGTTACCATGTTGTTTACAGCTGCTTTGATGTTTTTCTTGTTTCGCAGTCTAGCAAAGTCATACAAAACCAATGGCAGTATTGCTGCTGGTGTTGGACGATTTTTTGAACCGATTGTCTTGTATATTCGAGATGATATTGCCATTCCAAACATCGGCGAGAAACATCATCGAAAGTATATGAGCTATTTGCTCACAATTTTCTTCTTTATTTGGTTTTTAAACATTTTGGGATTGTCTCCTTTGGGGATTAATGTCACAGGGAATATTGCTGTTACCTTTGGCCTTGCTCTGCTCACTTTTTTGATCACCAACCTAACAGCAAACAAAAATTATTGGGCACATATTTTCTGGATGCCAGGTGTGCCAGTTTTGATGAAAATTGTATTAGCACCCATCGAATTATTGGGTGTTATTATTAAACCGTTTTCATTGCTTATCCGTTTGTATGCAAACATCCAAGCGGGTCATATCGTATTGATGAGTCTCATTGGTCTGATGTTTATCTTCAACAATTGGCTCGGGAGTAGTTTATCATTTGTATTGGCATTTGCAATTTCGATTATTGAGGTTTTAGTTGCCTTATTACAAGCGTATATTTTCACCATGCTATCCGCATTGTATTTTGGATTTGCAGTGGAAGAACATGAAGAAGCACATTAACATTTTTAATATTTAAAACAATAATCATTATGGAAATTCCAGCAATTGTAGGCGCAGGACTAGTAGTAATCGGAGTAGGAATGGGAATCGGCCGCATTGGCGGTTCTGCTATGGAAGCGATCGCTCGTCAGCCAGAAGCTTATGGAAAGATTCAAACTGCAATGTTGATTGCAGCTGCCCTTATCGAGGGAATCGGTTTTGCAGCATTGTTTGCAGTTTAAGTCAACACCTCAACAGCAGTGGGTTGTGTAGGTACACCACCCACTGCTGAATAAATGTAAGGATATGGAAAAGCTATTGGGAGAATTCTCGTTTGGACTATTTATTTGGCAGACATTCATTGTCGTTGGCCTTCTTTTGTTGCTGCGCAAGTTTGCGTGGAACCCGATTCTAAATGCGATCAATGATCGTGAGGAAGGGATTCGAAGCGCACTTCAATCGGCAGAGAACGCTCGTGCAGAAATGCAAAATTTGCAAGCGGACAATGAGCGCATTCTCAAAGAAGCCCGCGCAGAGCGTGAAGGTCTTCTAAAGGAAGCAAGAGAGATCAAACAAAAGATGATCGACGACGCAAAAGATGAAGCCAAAACACAAGCAGCTCAAATCATGACGCAAGCACAAGCAGCAATTGAAAGCGAAAAGCAAGCGGCTGTGACAGAACTCAAGCAACAAGTTGCATCACTTTCAATTGAAATCGCTGAAAAAGTAACCAAAGAGACTTTAGCAGACGACAAAAAACAAAGCCAACTGGTTCAAAAGTTGCTCAAAGAAGTAAATCTTTAATTCATGAAAGGAACGAGAGTCGCCATTCGTTATGCCAAAGCACTTCTTGCAACTGCACAAGAACAAAAAGCAGTTGACCAAGTTGCGCAGGATATGGAGGCGATTTTCACCACTGTAGAAAACAGCCATGAATTAAAGGCAGTATTATCTAGCCCAGTGGTCAGTGCTGAGCTAAAAGGCAACACATTGCAATCTGTATTTGGGAAAGTATCACCTGTTGTCAAAACGTTTTTGGCTTTGGTTGCCGAAAACAATCGTGCCAACCATTTGGATGGAATAGCGCTTAAATACAAACAACTCTATCAAGACCTCCTCGGCAAACAAGAGGCCAATGTGACAACAGCCACACCACTAACGCCCGAGCTTGAAAAGGCAGTGATGGAAAAAATCAAAACACTTACTGACAAAAAGGTTGAGTTGGTCAGTACAGTTGATAAGGACATAATCGGAGGATTTATATTGCGTTTGGGCGACCAGCAATTTGATGCAAGTGTTGCCAACCAATTGCAATCCTTAGAACATAAGTTAAGTAATCGAAAAGCATTAGCATAAGACTATGGCAGATGTAAAAGCAGCGGAAGTATCCGCAATCATAAAACAACAATTAA
>DJCM01000030.1:12103-40481 GCA_002430545.1 Flavobacteriaceae bacterium UBA5950 | reverse complement strand
TAGTATTAGTTCGGACAATCTAAATATTGAAAAAACAGTTGTTCTCGAAAATCCTGATTATTTATTTATCTATTTGAATCTTGATGGAATTAATGCAGGCAATTATTCACTTATTTTTTCTAGTGAAAACGAACACGATATTGTAATCAATTATGAACTTAAAAAAAGAGTTAAAGGGTCTTCAAATAGAAAAGGATATGATAGTTCGGATTTTATTTATTTGATAATGCCAGATAGATTTGCGAATGGTGAACCATCAAACGACTCACATCCAGAACTTTATGATAAACATGATAGGAGTGAACCTTATGGAAGACATGGTGGTGATTTACAAGGAATCATCAATAATTTGGATTACATTAAAGATTTAGGAATGACTGCGATTTGGAATACTCCTGTTTTTGAATCGAACGATTCCAAAAGCTCCTACCACATGTACGCAGGAACTGATGCTTATAATATTGATAAAAGATTTGGTACCAATGAAAAATACAAAGAATTATCACTAGAGCTAAAAAAAAGAGGTATGAAGCTTATCATGGATTATGTTTTAAACCACTGGGGATTAAATCATTACATGGTTAAAAATTCTCCATCAAAAGACTGGATTAACAGATGGGTAAAATATACCAATACAACTCATAATAAAGAAATTTTTTCAGACCCTTATGCATCCAAAATTGATTTAGAAGAATCATCCCAAGGTTGGTTTACTGAAAGCATGCCGGACTTAAATCAAAAACAACCTCAATTTTTAAAGTATTTAAAACAAAATGCAATTTGGTGGATAGAATATGCAGATTTGTCTGGATTTAGAGTTGATACATACCCATACAATGATTTAAATGGAGTAACTGAGTGGACCAAATCAATAATGAATGAATACCCAAATTTTAGTATTGTTGCTGAAAGTTGGGTTATGAATCCTTTAAATATTTCATACTGGCAACGAAATAGTCCAATAGCAAAATTAAATGGTTTTGATTCGAATGTGACGCATGTTAAAGATTTTGCTTTGTATGGTGCTGTTAATGACATGTATGTTAAAGATACTCCTTGGTGGGATCAAAAAATGATAAAAATTTTTAAAGTCCTCCAAAACGATTTTGTCTATTCAAATAAAGAGGACATTATGATTTTTTTAGAAAATCATGATACACCAAGAATTAATTCAATTGCTCCTAATTTTGGAGATTTTAAAATTTTAATGACACTATTGTCTACCTTAAGGGGAGTTCCACAGACATATTATGGAACTGAAATCAATATGAAGGGTAATAACAGGATAAGTGGCGATCCGGATGTGAGAAGAGATTTTCCTGGTGGTCGGCCTGACGATAAAAGAAATGCATTCACAAAAAAGGGTAGAACCAAAATCGAAAATAAATATTATAATTTTTCCTCGTTTATTTTTAATTGGAGAAAAAATCAGCCTACAATTCACAATGGTAAAATGATGCATTTTAGACCTAAAAACGATGTTTATACTTATTTTAGATATGACAAGAATAGTTCAATAATGGTTATTTTAAATATAAGTGAAAAGAACCAAAAAATTGATTTGAAAAGGTTTGAAGAAAGAATAGGTAATAACAAAATATTTTATGATGTATTTAAAAATAAAAATGTTGAAATTATGTATGCGTAAGGTTTTAAACAAAACATTCATATGACATCAGATATACATAATAGGATTGAGTACATAATTGACTCCGAGCGACTCTCTATTTCAGCATTTAAGCGTCAAATTGGTGTGGGCAGAAATTCCATTTCTACTTCTTTGCGCAAAAAATCATCTATTTCTCATGAAGTTATTAAGAAAATTCACATTCACTTCCCTAACTACTCTGTGGACTGGATTATTTTTGGAAATAAAAATGAATCAGAAGTTGAAATAAAAAAATTATCTGTAGAACTTATGGGAATTTTCAAACGATGGAAAAACAAAAATGACAAGAATTCTTAACAAATCTGAATAATATCCCAATTCAAATTTTTTAATTGAACTGCTTTTTGATTTCCTGTGTTTAGATTTTTGATAATACATTTCTTTTCTTCCCACTCATCTTCACCCATAATGAGCGCAAATGGAGTGTTGAGCTGGTTTGCCATACCCAATTGCTTTTTTAGACGAGCAGCTGTTGGATACACATACACCCGCTTGCCACTTCTCCTCAACTCATTGATGTAGGGCAGCAGAGCTGTCATCATTTCCATTTTGAAATGCACAACGAATAAGTCAATCGAAGTATGAATTTCAGGTGGAAATAAATCGAGTTCGGAAAGAACCAATTCGATGCGATCTAAGCCAAATGAAATACCAATGCCACTCATGCCTTTCATGCCAAACACTCCTGTTAAGTTATCATATCGACCCCCAGCCCCAATCGATCCAAGGGATACACTTTTTGGTGCTGAAATTTCAAATATTGTACCTGTATAATAATCCAATCCTCTGGCAAGTGTCCAATCAAAAACAACATCTAAAGAACTCATTTTTCCCATGTTTGAAAACAAAAAGTTTAGGTCAACAAATGGGGTGCTATCAATAGAATCATCTGCTATCAACTGCTGCAGGATTTCTAATTGGTCTGCATTCGATTTGCCTTGTAGTGCTTCCTGAATTGTATTGATCGTTAGGTTGTCAAACCCAGCTTGTGCTAGTAGTTGCTGAACCTCATCCCAACCCACTTTATCAAGCTTATCGAGTCTTGTAAGAAAAGTTGCTGTTTGATCTTCAGCTCCAGATTTTCTTGAAATGGCCTCTAACAGTTTTCGATGATTGACCCGCAAAGTGCAGCCCTTAAGATTTAAGCCTGAAAAAACTGCATCAATCATTTGTATAAACTCTAGTTCGAGAAGTATGCTGTCAGAGCCAATGGAATCGGCATCACACTGCATAAATTCTTGAAAACGACCATGTTGTGGACGATCAGCACGCCAAACTGGCTGCATTTGATATCGCTTAAATGGAAAACTTAATTCGTTTTGGTGTTGAACAACAAACCGAGCAAGTGGAACAGTAAGGTCATAGCGCATTGCCTTCTCAGCGATCGAATTGCCAAAACGTGATAACTCACCCATTTCCAAAGCATCTACATCTGCTTTTTTTACTTTTTCGCCAGAGTTAAGAACCTTAAATACCAGACGGTCTCCCTCATCGCCATATTTGCCAAGCAAGAGGTCTCGTCGCTCCATAGAGGGTGTCTCGATTGGTAAAAATCCATAGCGTTCAAATTGTGTTTTTATCACATCCATGATATAGTTGCGACGTATCACTTCATGCGGTAAGAAATCCCGCATACCCTTGGGTGTGTTGGGCTTATTTGACATGTGCATAAAGGTACAGTAAAATTGAGAAGTAAAAAAAGGAGTCAAATGCTTTTGTTCCATGCAAACCATCACCAAACTAGCGTTCGATTGGTTTTGCATAAAGGTCAAAATCCTCTGCTTGTTCAATGATTACATCAGCAAAATCCCCAATACGCAAATAATGCTCCTTTGCATCAATACGTATTTCGTTATCCACATCTGGCGAATCATACTCCGAACGACCGATATAATAATTCCCTTCTTTTCGATCAATCAAACAACGAAGTGTTCTCCCAATCAGATTTTGATTTTTTTCCCAAGATATTTGAGACTGTATCGCCATAATTTCATTGGCACGTTGTTGCTTGATTCCAGCAGGTACATCATCGACCAACTGAAAAGCATGGGTATTTTCCTCATGACTGTAGGTGAAACAACCCAATCGATCAAAGCGTGTATCTGAGACCCATTGTTTGAGGAGTTCGAAGTCTTCTTGCGTTTCGCCAGGGTAGCCTACAATCAAGGTCGTTCGTAAGGCCATATTGGGTACACGTTGTTTGCATGCACTCAGTAAGGCATTGGTTTTTTCAAAGGTTGTTCCACGACGCATTGATTTTAAAATTTTATCAGAAATATGCTGCAAAGGCATATCGATATACTGACAGACTTTGGGTTCGTCTCGAATCACGTCGAGCACATCTTCTGGGAAACCAGTTGGAAAGGTATAGTGCAAGCGAATCCATTCTATAGAATCTACTGTGACAAGATGTCGCAGCAAATCAGCCAGTCGTCGCTTTTTATACAAATCTAGTCCATAATAGGTCAGGTCTTGTGCAATCAAAATCAACTCTTTCACTCCATCTGCTGCAAGTTTTTTGGCTTCTTTCAGCAAGTCTTCAATTGGGGTTGAGCGATGTTTACCCCTCATCAGTGGAATGGCACAAAATGAGCAAGGACGATCACAACCCTCCGAAATTTTGAGATAGGCATAGTGCTTAGGAGTCGTTGTGAGACGTTCGCCGATCAATTCATGTTTATAATTTGCACCTAATGCTTTGAGTAGAATAGGAAGATCTGTCGTGCCAAAAAATTGATCGACTTCTGGAATTTCTTGTTCCAAATCGTCTTTATAACGTTCGCTCAGGCAGCCTGTTACAAATAATTTATCGATTGATCCTTCTTCCTTTTTTTTGGCAAAATTAAGAATGGTTTGCACCGATTCTTCTTTGGCATTGTCGATAAACCCACAAGTATTGACCACTACGATATTCCCCTCTTTTTCATGAACGACTTGTTTGTCGTTGGCTTGGAGCTGACCCATCAAGACTTCAGAGTCATAGATGTTCTTTGAGCAGCCCAAAGTCACTACGTTGATGGTGTTTTTTTTTAGAGATTTTGTTCGCATTGGTCTTATTCGTATCCTTTTGGCAACTGTCTGTGAAGGGTTAGATTTTCGTATGCCGCACCCAGGGCATAGAGTTTTGTTTCTGTAAAACTTTCAGCTACAAAAGTTAAATTTTTTGGCTCTCCTTGATCAGTATATCCCATTGGCACAGTGAGACAGGGATAAAATGCCACTGCTGCATAGGCCGCATGATAATTATTGATGGTCAATACAGCATCCAAATTGTATGTCATCATGGGGTCTCTGAAAAAGGAAACACCTGATTTATGAAGTTTATCGATAACTGTTTGCAGTTCGTCATCTGTGATATCTTCTTCAATAACACCCATAAGTCTGCTCTGGCCATATGGCATTCTCAGCAATGAATCTTGCTGGTTGAACGCAACAACCGACTGCACATTATCATCAGCAAAATTTTGATTTGATTGGGTGGAGAAGTAGTTTGGCAGATCGTTTTTCATCTCCTTATTTAGCAAGGACAAAAAACCTTTAAATTCAATATTAGGGGGGTCAAACTCAACAACACTTGCCCCATTGCTACGCAAAGTGTTTATAGCTTTTCGATATAAAGAATCTGTTTTTACAAGGGATTTGATTGCCCCCAGTCGATACGCTGAAATACTTCGATTTTGACTCGCCACAATATAATCCCCAATATGATCTGGTGCTTTGGTCGTCGAAGGATCTGAAGCATCTTTGCCTTGCATTGCATCGAGCAAAATCGCATTGTCGATTACATTTTTTGTCATTGGTCCTGCAGTGTCAAGGGTACTTGAAATGGGAACGATCCCTGTTCGACTGACCAATCCTATGGTGGGTTTACAACCAACCACTGCATTATGACCCGAGGGTGATAAAATTGATCCAGAGGTTTCAGAACCAACAGCAGCAACAGCATAATTGGCAGCAACAGCAACACCACTTCCAGAACTCGAACCTCCTGATTCAAAGACTTTTCTACCATAAGGGTTTAAGGTCTGTCCTCCAACAGCACTATAACCCAATGGGCAGTCATCACAAAAATAATATGCCCATTCACTTAGATTGACCTTCCCCAAAATTAAAGCACCCTTGGCTTGTATTTGAGAAACAATATAGGCATCGTTTTCTGGCACATGAGACTGTAAGAAGGCTGCGCCAGCTGTCGTTGGCATATCTTGGGTATTGATATTGTCTTTCAGTAATATGGGCATTCCAAAAATGGGGTGCTGTTGGGTGTTTTTTTGTCGATCTTTGGCTTTGGCTTGTTCGATTACCATAGGGTTCAGCGCTAAGACGGCATGAAGGGTTGTGTTTGGATCACTTTCCAATTTTCGAATGCGATACAAATAAAAGAGTGTCAATTTCTCATAACTGAGCAACCCAGAATTTATATGTGACTGTAAAGTGGGTATGTCTTGTTCAATAATCAAGGGTTTTAGAGCCTGATATTGATCTTCTCCAAAACGATTTAAAGCTTTTTCATAAATTGCCCACAGATCATTTTTGTCCAATAATTTAGATTGAATGAGTTGAAACTGCATACTCGGATTTTCATGTGTCTGATTGGCTTGAAGCTCTGCCGTTTCATCATAAGGCTTCCAATATTCTGAAGGTGGATTTGTGCATGCTACAAGGCAAACGATCATTGCAATAAAAGAATAAATACGCATATTTATTAAATTAAAATAGAGAATCAATAAATTCTTTTGGGTTAAACTCTTGTAAGTCCTCCATTCCCTCGCCAACCCCAATATATTTGACAGGGACTTGCATTTGGTCAGAAATACCCAACACCACACCTCCTTTGGCAGTGCCATCAAGTTTTGTAATTGCTAGTGCTGTGATCTCTGTCGCCTGTGCAAATTGACGTGCTTGTTCGAAGGCGTTTTGTCCTGTAGAGCCATCGAGAACCAATAAAACTTCATGTGGTGCTTCGGGAACCGATTTTTGAATGACCCTCTTTATTTTTGCCAATTCATTCATCAAATTCACCTTGTTGTGCAGTCGTCCAGCAGTATCGATAATCACGTGATCAACTCCATTTGAAATTCCAGACTGGACTGCATCATAGGCCACCGAAGCAGGGTCGCTACCCATCATTTGCTTTACGATTTGAACACCAACCCGATCAGACCACATACTCAACTGGTCAACTGCTGCTGCACGAAAGGTGTCTGCTGCACCCAAAAGTACTTGCAGACCAGTGGATTTATAGAGATGGGCAAGCTTTCCAATCGTAGTGGTTTTACCAACACCATTGACCCCTACAACCAAAGTGACTTTAGGTTTTATTTCTGTTTGGGTTTCGTCATTTAGCTCCAACAAACTGGTGATTTCTTCTCGCATTATACTTTGAAGCTCTTTGGCGTTCATGTATTTGTCCTTGGCTACTCTTTTCTCGAGTAAATCAATAATCTTTAGAGTCGTGTCTACGCCAATATCTGCACTGATAAGGGCTTCTTCGAGTTGATCCAACACACTTGCATCGACATTACTTTTGCCAGCAACAGCTTTACCAATTTTATTTAAAATTGACTGCTTTGATGGCTCGAGCCCTTTATCTAATTTCTCTTTGGAAAAAAAACGTTTAAAAATTCCCATTCCTGTTTTTTGTAAATGTAAGAAATAAAAAAAGCCACATAAAGTGGCTATTCAATTCATTTGTGATTTAGACTATTTTTTAGACAGCCATTCATTCACTTGTTCGGGAAGCATAGTTGACTCGACGAAGGTGTATGACCCAGATTTTTCACTTTTCACCATTTTAATTGCTTTTGTCAATCGCTTCGATGAAGTCTGTAAAGTTGCTACTGTTTTCTTTGCCATGTCTATTTAATTTCTTTGTGAACAGTCATTTTTTTCAAAATGGGGTTGAATTTTTTCAACTCAATACGATCAGGTGAATTTTTCTTATTCTTAGTCGTAATATATCGAGAAGTACCTGCGAGACCTGAGTCTTTGTGCTCTGTACATTCTAATATAACTTGAACTCTGTTTCCTTTCTTCGCCATGACAATAAATTATAATACGCCTTGCGCTTTTGCCTCTTTCAGTACAGCTGAAAGCCCTTTTCTGTTGATGGTTTTTAAAGCTGAAGTCGAAAGCTTGAGCTTGATCCATTTCTCTTGATCAGTCAAGTAAAATCGCTTCTTTATGAGATTCACTTCAAAGCGTCTCTTTGTTTTATTCATCGCATGTGAAACATTGTTTCCAACCAACGCTTTTTTACCAGTAATTTGACAAACTTTTGACATTGCAAAAATTGATTTTTATAATCGGAGTGCAAATAAACGATATTTTTAACGTACAAGCAAATGTTTTTTACTGTCTACGTTAGCATTTTTCTTGCCAGCTCAAGTGACTTATTGACTGCCTTTTGGATTGTTTTTTCTCTGTTTTTTCCAAAATTATAAGATTCTATCCTTTCAAAATCGGGGCCGACTAGGGCTATCCAAACAGTTCCAACCTCAGCATCCGAATCGCCTTTGGTAGGACCAGCATTGCCAGTAGTTGCGATAGCATAATCGCTTTTCATCTGTTTTCGAACCCTTTTGGCCATTGCCAATGCAACCTCCTCACTCACGACAGAGTGACTCGCAATCAGTTCCTCTGACACCCCCAATACTTTGCTCTTAACTGATGTTTTGTAAGCAACAACACCCCCATAAAAATAGGCAGATGCACCAGGTATAGACGATAGCACGGCTGCGATACGACCACCAGTACAGCTTTCAGCTACTGCAATTGATGACTGTTTTTCAGTCAATATACTCCCAATTTGTGCCTCAATTGGGCGATCTCCTTCAAAGCCAGTAATGATATCACCAATCAATGGATAAAGGGCCTCAAACTGCTGATCGATCTCTTTTTGGAGTTGGTCTTCATTTTCTCCTCTCGCTGTTAAGCGCAATCTCACGCGACCCAAATTGGGAAGATATGCGAGTTTGATATGAGAAGGTAAGGCTGCCTCCCAATCATGAATCACTTCTGCAATGCGACTCTCACCCCATCCATAAGTCATCATAGTTTTATGAATCAGCACTGGTCGTTTAAAATGAGTTTTAAGCTTGGGAATGAGTTGCGTGTCAGTAATGCTCTTCATTTCGTAGGGAACTCCTGGCAGAGCAACAAAAACAGTTATATTTTGCTCCATCCACATGCCAACTGCTGTGCCAAATTGATTCTCCAAAATAACAGCCTTGGAAGGCAGCATTGCTTGCGCTCGATTGAGATCGTTGATTGGGACATTCACATATTGCGTAAAAAGTTTTTCAATATGATCCAGAACATCTTGGTTGTGTACCAAATGGTCATCAAAAAATTTACAAAAAGAGGTTTTTGTAATATCGTCTTTGGTAGGACCTAAACCACCTGTAAGCAACACAAGTGAAACACGTTTTTGGGCAGTTTCCATCGCACTGATAATCGCCTGCTCCTGATCAGAAATGGAAGTGATCTGAGAAACCTCAATGCCAATTTTGTTGAGTGATTTGGCAAGAAATGCAGAGTTTGAGTCAACAATCTGACCTATCAGAATTTCATCGCCAATTGTGATAATTTCTGCTTGCATTATTTGATATTGAGCATAAATGCTTGTTCTCCTTCCAAATATCCTGTAAGTATATCTCCCCTCTCTAAACGACCTACACCAGCAGGTGTTCCTGTGAACAATATATCGCCAATTTTTAGGGTAAAATAACGCGAAACATAGCTGATGATTTCATCGATTTTCCACATCATATTGGCAGTTGTGTCTTTTTGCACAACCTCATCGTTTTTAGTCAACTGAAAACTGAGGTTGTTCAAATCTGAAAATTGAGACTTATCATACCAATTGCCAATGTATGCGGCACCATCAAAAGACTTTGCCTTCTCCCAGGGAAGTCCTTTGCTCTTGAGGTCGAGCTGCACATCTCGCGCAGTGAAGTCCAACCCCAACCCTATTTCGCTATAGTACTTGTGTGCAAATTTGGTTTGTATATGCTTACCTATTCTGTTGATTTTCACAAGAACCTCCACTTCGTGATGAATTTCATTGGAAAAGTCAGGCATAAAAAATGGCTGCCCTTTTTTGCCCAAACATGAATCAGGTTTCATAAAAATTACTGGTGCATCAGGCCGATTGTTGTTTAGCTCTTCTATATGTTTAGCGTAGTTACGTCCAACACATATAAGCTTCATGACCCACTGTTTAAGGTGTTGAGACGAATCGCAGTGAGAACCTTTTTGGTATATAAGGGAAAATCTGCTTCCATTAGCCAGCCAAAATATCCTGGTTCACGCTGAAGAACTTCAACAACTGTTTTTCCTTTGTGCTTACCAAAACCAAAAATAGGCTCGTTTTCTTTATTCTTTCGGATATACCCTACAAAATCTACACTGCTGTGTCGAGTGGTAAACTGACTAAGCATATCCACATCGTTCTCCAAGTCTTCGTAATGATCAATTTGGGCTTTGAGCACCTCAAAAGTCGCTTTGGTATCTGCGCTAGCACTGTGTGCATTTTCAAGATCTTTTGCACAATAAAATTTATATGCAGCAGTAAGGGTTCGCTGCTCCATTTTATGAAAAATCGTTTGCACATCAATTGATTTATGCTTTTTTAAATCAACATCTATTTCGGCACGAAGCATTTCCTCTGCAAGCAAGGGGATATCAAACCTATCAGAGTTATAACCTGCTAGGTCTGAGCCTTTAAACCAACTGTATATTTCAGCTGAAACTTCTTTAAATGTTGGCGCATCAGCTACCTTTTCGTTTGTAATGCCATGCACTGCTGTCGCCTCCGCTGGAATAGGCATTTCTGGATTGACCAACCAAGTCTTTTCTTTCTCAGAACCATCTGGAAAGGCTTTTAGGATAGAAATTTCAACAATTCGATCTTTGGCGATGTTGACACCAGTGGTTTCAAGATCGAAGAAACAAATTGGCCGTTTTAATTGCAGTTGCATATTATACTTGTTGTGAGATGTCCCAGTTCTCTATTTTGTTTTTTAACTCTTTGATAAACAGGCCGCCCATGGCTCCATTGACTATTCGATGATCATAACTGTGTGAGAGAATCATTTTTCGACGAATGCCAATGAAATCTCCTTTGTCTGTTTCGACAACAGCTGGTACTTTTCTAATGGCTCCCAATGCGAGTATTCCAACTTGTGGCTGATTGATAATAGGCGTTCCCATCAAGCTATCAAACATGCCTACGTTGGTCACTGTGTATGTTCCATCAGTAACATCGTCTGGAGAGAGGGTTCCTGTTCTAGCACGTTTGGCTAAGTCATTTACCCCTTTGGTAAATCCAACCAAACTCAATTGATCTGCATTTTTTATGACTGGAACAATAAGATTTCCATCGGCGAGCGCAGTTGCCATACCCAAGTTGATTTCCCTCTTTTGAATAATTTTGTTTCCACTCAAAGACGAATTTAGCAAAGGAAAATCACGAAGTACTTGAGCAGTAAGCATCATGAAAATCGGCGTAAATGTGATTTTTTCTCCTTCTCTTTGGAGAAATGATTGCTTGATACCCTCACGCCAATCCCATAAATCTGTAACATCAATTTCGATAAAAGATTGTACATGCGCAGACGTTTGTATGCTTTTGTGCATATGCTCGGCAATCAGTTGCTCCATTCGAGACATGTCTCTCACCTCACCTTTTTCAATGTTGCTAGCGATTGTCGTCGTAGCAGGAGGTGAGGTTGGCGATTGCTTGGCTTGCGATTGACGAGACTTGAGATGGTTGAGTATATCCTTTTTGGTTACTCGACCATTTTTTCCAGTGCCCTTTATTTGATATAACTCGGCATCTGAAATCCATTCTTCTTTAGCGATGCTTTTGACCAGTGGAGAAAAGTAGATATCCCCAGTTTGTGACTGTTCGACTGAAGGGGCTGGGGCTAGGATTTCTTTTGCTTTGCTTTCTAAAAAATCTTCTTTGACTTCGACATCTTCTGCAACCTCAGTTGAGGCTTCATCTCGTCCTAATTCTTCGGGAATATTTTTATCTGTTTCGATAATTGCCAATGGCTCTCCAACACGAACAACTTGGTTTTCTTCAACAAGTTTTTGGAGAAGTTTACCAGAGATTTCAGAAGGGACTTCAGAGTCAACTTTATCTGTGGCAATTTCTACAACGGCATCATCTGCTGCGATGATGTCACCTTCGTTTTTAAGCCATTGGGTAACTGTTGCCTCATCGACACTTTCTCCCATGGCAGGTAGTAACAATTTGTACTCAGCCATGCTGCAAAATTACGAATTTAAACAATGCTTGTTTTCGATTTCTTTTTGGTATTTGGAATGACTGCTCCACTCCCTCTTGACAACACATCACTGCTTCCAATAATTCGCTTGTTATCAACTGAAATAAACTTGTAAACATAGCGTGTTTGATGAACCTGCATAAAGTTGATTACCTCGCTCCATTGCGTGGTGCGCATATCAAATACAATTCCCATCAATTTTTTGGGCTTTACTTGAAGGACCTCTAGAAGATTTTGACAGTGTTTGATGCCAGGAAACATATTCATTTTTACATTTTTGAAGAGCTTGGGATTTTTGGATACCAACGTCCAATCAGTTACAAGTATAGGTGAGGTTTTATCTCGTCTAGATGACGCAACCCTCTTAAACTTACTAAATAAATAAGACCCTGTGATGAATATCGAATTTAAAAGCCAATTGTGAGAGAAGTTTTTGTTGTAATAATATGACATCGCATTGAAAAATCGCTTTTCATAGGCTTTGTTTTTTGGGGTACTCTCTCCCTTAAAATGAATCACTTTGGATTGAGAAAAATAAAAGTTGGTGTATCCTAACTTCAAACTTCGATGTGAGATTTCAATATCTTCACCATACATGAAGAAGTTTTCATCAAACCCCTCAAGCTGATCATACAAACGCTTGCGAATAAACATAAATGCCCCTGCAAGCACATCGGTCTTGCCATTTTGGTTTTGAGGAAGGCTTAAATTGTAATACTGCCCAAAAAAGCGAGAAGACAACCTGAAAAGCCCTAAAGACTTGAACACCGCAGCCTTTATTGTTGGCAACCCTCGTTTGGACTCCAACAAAAATTGTCCTGTTCCATCAATCATTTGAGGACCTGAAATCCCAATTGTAGGGTTTGCCTCATGGAATTGTATAAATTCCTCAAAGGTTTTTTGAGAAACAATAGTATCTGGATTTAGGATACATATATAGCGACCTTTAGCAAGTTTTGCAGCTTTGTTGTTGGCCTTTCCAAATCCAAGGTTATCAGCATTGGAAATCACACGTGTTGAAGGAAATTTTTTTCGCATCATTTCAACGCTGTTATCAGCAGATGCATTGTCGATAACGATGATCTCAGCATTGATGTTATTGATCGCAGCATAAACACTTTCCAAACACAGATGTAAAAAGTGCTCTACATTGTAACTAACAATGATGACTGAAAGGTCGATTGATTTAGATTGTTCCATCGAATGGGATTCTTTTTACGATACTTCTTCCTAATGACACTTCATCTGTATATTCTAGCTCATCACCAACAGAAACACCTCTTGCAAGTACAGTTATTTGAACATCATATGAGCTGATCTGCTTGTAAATAAAATAGTTGGTGGTGTCACCTTCAACTGTACTGCTCAACGCTAAAATGACTTCGTTTATTGTACCTTCTTTCACCTTTTTGACCAAACTATCGATTCTCAATTCCTGAGGACCAATTCCATCAAGAGGTGAAATTTTACCTCCCAATACATGGTAGAGGCCAGTAAATTGAGCAGTGCTTTCGATCGCGATCACATCACGAACATCTTCGACCACACAAACCAATTGGCAATCTCTTTTGGGATTCGCACATAGACTACAAGTTGGCTGATCCGAAACATTAAAACATGATTGACAGTATTGGACTTCTGTTCTCAGAAGTCGAATTGCTTCTGACAAATCCAAGCTAATTGATTCAGGCTGGCGAAGCAAATGCAAAACGAGTCGCATTGCTGTACGCCGTCCAATCCCAGGTAGCTGTGAAATTTCATCAACAGCTTGCTGCAATAACTTTGATGCGTATTCCATTGCGGCAAAGGTAAACATTTGAAAGTATGAGGCAATCCAAGTATCTTTGAAAAATGAGCAGTTATCTTCTTTTATCCATTCTTCTAGGGTATTTCATCGTGTTGATGGTCATTGCTCTTTTGACAAAAGGCAAAGAAGACAACCAAACGTTTTTTATCGCAAACCGATCTGCTCCATGGTATCTCGTGGCTTTTGGAATGATTGGCGCTTCCCTATCTGGTGTCACCTTTATCTCTGTTCCTGGTTGGGTTGAAGACACAGGGTTTAGCTATTTCCAAATGGTCTTGGGCTATATCGTTGGCTACTTTGTCATTGGTACTGTCCTTTTGCCTATTTATTATAAACACAAACTCACTTCCATCTACACCTATCTATCTACACGATTTGGCGCAAAGACCTACAAAACTGGGGCATCCTTTTTTGTTTTGTCACGAATCGTCGGAGCTAGCTTTCGCCTGTATCTAGTCGCAAGTGTACTCCAGTGGGTGATTTTCGAACAAATGGGGATTCCTTTTTGGTGTACTGTCATTGTAACCATATATCTGATTTGGCTTTACACACACAAGTCCGGCATCAAAACAATTATTTGGACAGATGTATTGCAAACACTTTTTATGTTGATTGCCCTATGTCTGGCATTATACTACATTACAGCCTCTCTAGAAATTGAACATCTCTTTGGATGGCTTTTCCAACAAGACAACACACAAATCTTTTTCTTCGATGATTATAAGAATCCTTATTTCTTTTGGAAACAATTTTTGTCTGGTGCGCTGATTGCCATTGTTATGACAGGTCTTGATCAGGACATGATGCAGAAGAATCTTGCATGTAGAAGTCTGTCTGATGCGCAAAAAAATATGTTTTGGTTTACCATCATATTGACAATCGTCAATTTTGTATTTCTGATATTGGGGGCTTTACTCACTGCATATGCGTTGGCAAATGGTATTGATGCACAAGGAGACAGGCTCTTTCCTATGATCGCCACCCAATCTGATCTCGGTCTTGGGTTATCGATTGTTTTTCTTCTTGGGCTCATTGCAGCTGCATATAGCAGTGCTGACAGTGCCTTGACATCTCTCACAACAAGCATTAGTATCGATTTGCTCAATATCGAGAAAAGACTTCAACCGGATCGACAAGAACACACACGCAAACGAGTTCACCTGCTCGTATCACTATTGTTGATCCTTGTGATTCTCGCATTTAATTATTTGATAACTGATAAAAGTGTGATTGCAAAATTATTTGAGTTCGCAGGCTACACCTATGGGCCCCTCCTTGGGTTATATGCTTTAGGAGTGCTGACAAAGGTTCAAGTGCGCGATCGATGTGTGCCATGGGTCGCTGTTTGCACACCTATCGTAGGATATCTAATCAGTCAATGGACTTTAACAAACTATAATTTTGACTTTGGATTCTTCATCCTAGCCCTCAATGGGGCATTGTGTTTTTTGGGTTTGCTATTGATTCGCAGCAGTCAGGCTACACCCACTTGATGAGTGAGCTACCCCATGTAAACCCACTTCCAAAAGCAGCAAGCATTACATGATCACCTGAGTTGATTTTCCCTTCTTCCCACGCCTCACAAAGTGCAATGGGTATCGAGGCAGCAGTCGTATTGCCATAGCGCATGATGTTATTGTACATTTGATCGTCTTGTAAGCCAAACTTCTTTTGCACAAACTGGGCAATTCTCAAATTGGCTTGATGAGGGATAAGTAAATCGATATCACTTGGCTCCAGATTGTTTTTTGCAAGTGCTTCACCAATCACTTCCGAAAACCTTACAACAGCATTTTTAAAAACCAATTGCCCATTCATATATGGGTGATAATCAGGATCATTTGGATCATAATTTTCAAACACTTCATGCACCCATTTTTTGGTGCTTGGACCAATTAAAGAAAGTTCCTTGGCATGCTTACCTTCAGAGTGAAGATGCGTGGAGAGTACCCCCTCCTCTGGGTTTTCATGACGACTGACAACAGCTGCACCAGCACCATCGCCAAAAATGACAGAAACTGTACGTCCACGAGTGGTGAGGTCCAGACCTCCCGAATGATGCTCAGATCCAATGACTAGGACATTTTTATAGGTTCCCGTACGTATATATTGATCTGCAACAGAGAGGGCATAAATAAATCCAGAACATTGATTTCGGACATCTAGTGCAGGACAAGTACCAATTCCCATTATGTCTTGCACTAAAACTCCAGAGCCAGGGAAATAATAATCAGGACTTAAGGTAGCAAAGACAATCAAGTCGATGTCATCTTTGCTAATCCCAGCACGATCGATTGCCTGTTGGGCGGCCTTAACACCCATGGATGCTGTTCCTTCAACAGAATCTTTTGCTATAAATCGGCGTTCTTCAATCCCAGTTCGTTCTACAATCCAGTAATGGCTAGTGTCCATCAGTGTCGATAAATCATCATTTGTAACTTTATTTTCAGGCAAGTATTTACCAAGACCTATAATTTTTGAGCTATAGTTTTTTATCATGTGATAAATTTAGTCAATTATTGTACAAAAAAGTAAAAGGTGTGCAAGTGCACACCTTAAACAACTTAACCAAAAAAACAAACAAACCAAGAATTTGTTGAAAAGAAGCTATCCGATTTTTCATAGCAATAATTCCCAATTAAGAGTAGGATAGCACTCTTTTCTTGCACAAATATATATTGTGTTTAACTTTTTTGCAAATTAATTAAACAAAAAATATAAAAGTGTCATCTTGTCAGAGAGCAAACAATGGTATTTTTTTTGCAAATAGACCTATAAATTTTAAAAATGAGTACAGGAAAAATTAATGTTGCAGTTGAAAATATCTTTCCACTAATCAAAAAATTTCTATACAGCGATCATGAAATCTTTTTGAGAGAGTTGATTTCAAATGCAACAGACGCGACACTAAAACTAAAGCACCTCACCCAAATAGGAGAAGCGAAGGTTGAGTATGGTAACCCACTGATTGAAGTCAAGGTAGACAAAAAAGGAAAAAAAC
The DNA here is from genome assembly GCA_002430545.1 of Flavobacteriaceae bacterium UBA5950. Lineage (GTDB taxonomy): Bacteria > Bacteroidota > Bacteroidia > Flavobacteriales > Flavobacteriaceae > UBA724. The sequence goes on along the minus strand of DJCM01000030.1, from coordinate 23,709 downwards.
TCCACATTATTGATCAGGGCGTTGGGATGACATCTGATGAAGTCAATAAATATATCAATGAAGTTGCCTTTTCTGGTGCTGAAGAGTTTTTGGAGCAGTACAAGGACAGTGCGAAAGACAGTGGCATTATCGGACACTTTGGTCTCGGGTTTTACTCGGCTTTTATGGTTGCCAAAAAAGTTGAGATAATCACCAAGTCATACAAAGATGAGGCAGCAGCCCATTGGACTTGTGATGGGTCTCCCGAATTCACCTTGAAAAAGCATGATAAAAAAGAAAGAGGTACAGAAATCATTTTGCACATCGACAAAGATTCGAAAGAGTTTTTGGAGGAGACACAGATTCGTTCTCTACTCACAAAATACAACAAGTTTATGCCCATTCCTATCAAGATGGGCACAAAAGAAATTACGAAGACTGAGGGGGATAGTGATAATGCCAAAGAAGTGAAAGAAGTTGTTGATGATATCATCAATAACCCCTCACCTGCTTGGATTCAAAAACCAACAGATCTGAAGGATGAAGATTACAATCATTTTTATCGAGAGCTGTATCCGACGCAATTTGAAGAGCCTTTATTTCAAATACATCTCAATGTTGACTATCCTTTTCACCTCACTGGAATTCTCTATTTCCCAAAAATCTCTAACGATTTAAACCTGCAAAAGGATCGTATTCAACTTTACCAAAATCAAGTGTTTGTCACTGATAATGTAGAAGGGATTGTGCCAGAATTTCTGACCATGCTTCGTGGTGTTATCGATTCTCCAGACATTCCTTTAAACGTGTCTAGAAGCTATTTGCAAGCAGATGGAAATGTCAAAAAAATTAGCAATTATATCACTCGAAAAGTAGCAGACAAGCTCAAATCACTCTTCAAAAAAGACAGAGAGCCTTTCCAAGAAAAATGGAATGATATAAAAGTTGTGATAGAGTACGGCATGCTTTTAGAGGACAAGTTCTTTGAAAAGGCAAAGGATTTTGCACTGTTCCCTACCACAACAGGCGACTATTTCACTTTTGAAGAGCTAAAAGAGCAAACAAAAGATGCGCAAACCGATAAAGACGGAAAGCTTGTTCAACTTTACGCATCCAATGTAGATGAGCAACATGCATATATCGAAGCTGCAAAAGCAAAAGGATATACTGTCTTATTGCTTGACTCACCAATTGTGAGTCATCTTCTTCAAAAATTAGAAACAAATGAAGAAAATCTCACCTTTACAAGGGTGGATGCAGATCAAATCGATAAGCTTATCGTAAAAGAAGATTCAACGCCATCAAAATTGAGTGAAGAAAGTCAAGAGCAACTCAAAACACTTGTTGAGGGAATCGTGCCTAAAGCAACCTACACTGTACAACTCGAACCAATGGACAGTAAAGCCTTGCCGTTTTTGATTACGCAACCAGAGTTTTTGCGAAGAATGAAAGATATGCAGCAGACAGTTGGTGGCGGCATGTTTGGTGGAAATATGCCTGTAATGTACAACCTGATTGTAAATATCAATCACCCATTAATCAGTCAGATTTTAGAAACAAAAACGAAAAAGAAGCAAGAACGATTGATCAAACAGTCTGTCGATCTTGCACGACTAAGCCAAAACCTGTTGAAAGGAGAAGAACTCACTTCATTTATCAATCGAAGTTTTGACATGATCAAATAATAATTTATTTAAACTCCAACCAATCCCTTAACTTTTTTATTCAGTTAAGGGATTTTTTTAACTTATGCTGCTTCAATCTAGATCTTTAATTATGTTCATTTTCACATGCATCATTTTTTTTTAAAAGACAAATCCTACAGAAATTTATTATTTACAACGAATTTTTTTATTGCACTTGGCACAGTCGTTTATCACTATATTGCGGGCTGGTCATGGCTCGATTCGCTTTATTTTTCAGTGATTACACTGACCACGATTGGCTATGGTGATTTTTCGCCACAAACAGATTTGGGGAAAATTTTTACCCTGCTCTATATTGCCATTGCAGTCGCTTTGATATTAGGATTTTTTAATTCCTTGATGCTACATTTCAATAAGAAATAAACTACATTCAACAGTGAATATCCTCCAACATACTGATTTAAAACAACTCCCCAGTGCAGAGATTAGCTATGTGCCTGATTTTTTGAGTAAGCCTGTAGCCGATGCCTTTTTTGAAGACCTATATCACAACATCCCATGGCAGCAGGATCCCATTACTGTTTTTGGAAAGACCTATCCCCAACCACGACTGACATCACTTCATGCGAACACCTCGGATTCATACACCTACTCGGGGGTAACAATGACGCCAAAGCCGATGACAGAAACATTAAAACAGATCGAGAAAAGAATACAAAAATACTCCGATGCTTCATTTACCTCAGTCCTACTAAACTTGTATCGCGATGGAAAAGACAGCAATGGATGGCATGCTGACGATGAGCCAGAGCTAGGGGTCAATCCAGTCATTGCATCATTGAGTTTGGGAGCTCCCCGGTTTTTTCACCTTCGGCACAATCACGATCGTGAAAAACGTTATAAAATATTACTTGAGCATGGCAGCTTGTTGCTCATGGGTGGCGAGACACAACACTTTTGGAAACACCAAGTTGCGAAGACAGCAAAAAAAATAAATCCACGTATAAATTTGACCTTTAGAAAAATCAATCATTCAAACTAATTACTCATATTTGCAGTGATGAAACAGAACATAATCAAGTTATTATTCGTTCTTTTTTTGGTGAGTTGTTCAGTACCCAAAAAAGACATGCAAGTCGAAGTTTTTGTAAAGGACTTAAAAAAGGGAACACTCTACCTCGAACGAGTGCAAGACAGCATTTTGGTAGCAGTCGATTCGGTGCAAATCACCAAAGAAAAACCCATTGTTTTGGAAGCCGACTTGAATCATCCTGAACTGTTTTATGTTCTTTTGGATCGAAACAAAGCTGATAACTTTGACAATCGAATTCCATTTTTTGGAGAGGCTGGTAACATATCAATCCAAACAACTTTGGATGGCTATGTCACAAAAGCTGAGGTTGTTGGTTCGCCAACACAAGATATTTTCAATTCATACAATAAAGTTATCAGACAGTTTAACAATGAGGAAATAGATCTGTTAGCAGCCTATTTGCAAACGAAAATAAGTCAGAATAGTGATAGTTTGGCATTACTTGAAAAGCAATCTGCTAGTCTAGCCAAGAGAAAAATTTTATTTACTGCAAATTTTGCAGTCAACAACAACAACAGTGTTATTGCTCCTTATTTGGCATTATATAATCTAACATCTGGTTCCAAAACTCTTCTCGACACCATCGCCTCCTCGATGTCCAACGATGTTCGAAACTCCAGTTATGGAAAACAGTTGAGGGATTATTTGGCAGATGCTGAAAAATAAAATGGTGCTTGCTAAATGGTAATCATCAATACTTTTGAATGGTTTGCCTGAATCGTAAATGAACTCAAACAGGCAGGTAGCAAAACGGTTGATCCAAATGGAAGTTGATAGGTATTGTTGTCCACAATGATTTCGTTATCTCCATCCACAGCCATCAAAACAACAAACGAGTCCAACTGATCCATATTGATACTCACTTCCCCCTCCAAGGGGATAATGTCTGTTTTGAAGTAAGAAGAATTCACCATAGCATTTCTGTGATTGGGTTTTTGATCATATTTCACTTTATGATCATCACGCTTCGAGAAATCGATTGCATCAAGGGCGAGGGCTGTGTGCAGCTCTCTCGTATTCCCATCTTTATCCTTTCGATTCCAATCAAAAATGCGATAAGTTACATCTGAAGTTTGTTGAATTTCGGCAAGTAAAATTCCAGCGCCAATGGCATGAACAGTTCCTGTTCGAATAAAAAATGTATCTCCACTGTTTACAGTTTCGTAGTGAATTAAGCTTTCGATCTGATCATTTTCGAGATATTGCTGATATTCATTCTGGTCAATGTTTTTAGAAAATCCTGTGATGAGTTTTGCTCCTGCATCAGCATTCATAATGTACCACATCTCATTTTTACCAAACGAATTGTGACGCTCTTTGGCGAGCTGGTCATTGGGATGTAATTGAACAGATAAGTCTTTTTGTGCGTCGATATATTTGATGAGGATAGGGAAATCGTCTCCAAAACGATCGTAAACAGACTTTCCTAAAAGATCGGCTTTATAGGTTTCTATGAGCTCTTTTAGTTGTTTACCTTCAAGAACACCATTTGAGACGACTGACTCATCACCCGAAACAGCTGACAATTCCCAGCTTTCTCCTATTCCTTCGCCTTTAAATGGCTTTTCTAGATAGCTGATCAATTTCTCCCCACCCCAAAGTCTTTCTTTGGAAATTGGTTTAAAAAAAAGTGGATATAACATTACTACCCTTTATAGTTTACATAATTTCTTGGTGTCTCATAAAGAGTCACTTCCAATTGCTTGTCAGAAGAAATGTGAGGGCGAAGCTTATCCCAAATCACAACAGCAATGTTTTCAGCAGTCGGATTCAGATTCTTAAACTCTGGCACTTGTTCATTTAGATTTTTATGATCGAAAGCGTCCTCAATCTCTGCTTTGATAAGGTCTTTCAGTACTTTCATATCCATAACATAGCCTGTCGATTTGTCGATTTTGCCTTTGATATGCACGATCAGCTCGTAGTTGTGGCCATGGTATAAGGGGTTGTTGCACTTGCCAAAAATCTTTTCATTTTTAGAATCATCCCAATCAGGCCTGTAGAGGCGATGAGCAGCGTTGAAATGTGCCTTACGGCTGATGGTTACAATCATAAATTCTTTTTTAAATAATCATAAAACTTTGTAAAGATAATCACAAACCAAACAGTGTAATGTTCAGGGTGAGTGTCAATATCATTTTTGACGTCTTCTAAAGGCATCCACTTCCAATCTGCAACTTCATCATGATTGATGATTGGGCTATCTTCATAATGCCCGATCAGTACATGATCAAACTCGTGTTCGGTCAATCCATTGTCAAAAGGTGCTTTGTAGATAAAGGAGATGATTTCTTTCAAGTCTGTAGTAAAGCCCATTTCTTCTTGCAAACGTCTCATCCCTGCCTGAACATTTGTCTCTCCCTGTCGCTGATGGCTACAGCAAGTGTTTGTCCATAACCTAGGGGAGTGATACTTGTGCTTGGCACGCTGTTGTAGCATCAATTCTTCTTTTGCATTGAGGATAAAAACAGAAAATGCACGATGGAGCACTGCCTTTTGATGTGCCTCTAATTTAGGCATCAATCCGATGGGATTGTCTTGCTCATCAACCAATATTACTTGTTCCTCCATAGGTGTCATAAAGGTACATAAAACTAAAATTAGGATAGATGTATGTCGATGATCTTTTTTTATTATTTTTAAAACTCAAATCTTACATTATGAAATTAATTTTTCTGTTCTTCTGCTACTCATATGTTCTCTATCTTTTTCACAGCATGAACTTTTAAAGGAACTCGCTTTTGAGAATCAGGTGCAAGGCTCGGAAGTGATTGTAGAAGGGCAAGTCATCAATAACAAAGAAATAATGCACTTTAGTCTTACTCAAGGACCTCATCAAGATTTATTGTCCGATCCCATTTTCAATCCCGTCAGGGATAAAATTAAACGCGACAGGGAAAAAATTTTAGCTGAAAATCATGAAATCATCGCCCCTAATTATTCTGAATGCTACATATTGGGTGATGATAATTATAACCCATCGCATTCCATTGTCAAAATCTATCCCAACCCAACATATGATTATCTGTTTATATCAGTCCAACAAACCCTCCAAAACATCGATATGTATGAAGTAAATGGGGAAAAAGTAACAGCCAACATCGAAATCAAAGAAATGAGTTCATTCGATAGGAGACTAAACTTATCTTCTTTATCGCCAGGGACTTACTTTCTTGCCCTACAAGTTGACAATAAAATCCATACACAACAGATTGTAAAAAACGGAGTGCAGGTCAACTAAAATAAAAAATCACTATGATTCTCAAGATTCGTGGTATTTTTGCCATCATGAATTTTGAAACTGAAATCTCAAGACGACGAACCTTTGGCATCATATCTCACCCGGATGCTGGAAAAACAACCTTGACTGAAAAGCTTCTTCTCTTTGGTGGAGCGATTCAAGAGGCAGGTGCTGTAAAGTCCAATAAGATTAAAAAAACAGCAACAAGCGACTTTATGGAGATTGAACGTCAGCGTGGTATTTCTGTCGCAACATCAGTTTTGGCATTTCATTACAAAGGCAAAAAAATCAATATCCTCGACACCCCTGGTCATAAAGATTTCGCTGAAGATACCTTTCGAACCTTAACTGCAGTCGATAGTGTGATTGTGGTGATTGATGTTGCCAAAGGAGTTGAGGAACAAACAGAAAAGCTCGTTGAGGTCTGTCGGATGCGAAATATTCCGATCATAGTCTTCATCAACAAACTCGATCGAGAGGGAAAAGATGCTTTTGATTTGTTGGATGAAGTAGAACAGAAACTCGGATTTAAGGTTGTTCCCTTGAGTTTTCCCATTGGTATGGGCTACGATTTTCAAGGAATTTACAATTTGTGGGAAAAGCGATTGCGTTTGTTTAATGAAGGGAATAAAACCCAAATTTCAGACAGTATCGACTTTGACAACATCAATGACGCGAGCTTGTCCGAGCACATAGGTGAACAAGTAGCTGGTCAGTTGAGAGAGGATATTGAATTGGTTACAGAGGTGTATCCTTTTTTTGATCCTATTTCCTATCTCAATGGTGTGCAACAACCTGTTTTCTTCGGTTCTGCTTTAAATAACTTTGGAGTACAAGAACTGTTGGATGCCTTTATTGAGATTGCGCCTCCTCCATTGGCCAAAAAAAGTGAGGGGCGATTGGTTAATCCATATGAAAAAAAATTTAGTGGTTTTGTGTTTAAAATTCATGCCAATATGGATCCAAAACACAGAGATAGGCTAGCATTTGTCAAGATTGTTTCTGGCACATTTTTACGCAACACGCCCTACTTGCACGTTCGGCTTGATAAAAAATTGAAATTCAGTAGTCCAAATGCTTTTTTTGCAGACAGAAAAGAAGTTGTCTCCACCTCATTTCCAGGAGATATTGTGGGGCTTCATGACACTGGAAACTTCAAGATTGGAGATACCCTAACTTCAGGAGAGCTGTTGCAGTTTAAAGGCATTCCAAGCTTTTCGCCTGAGCACTTTAGGTATATCAATAATGCCGATCCGATGAAGGCCAAGCAGCTTGCCAAAGGGATTGATCAATTGATGGACGAAGGGGTTGCTCAACTTTTCACCCTCGATCTCAATGGACGTAAAGTGATTGGGACTGTCGGAGCCCTTCAGTTTGAGGTTATTCAATATCGATTGGAGCATGAATATGGTGCAAAATGTAGTTACGAAAACCTCAACGTTCATAAAGCCTGTTGGGTAGAGACTCCCGAAACTAACCACCCTGAATATATAGACTTTGCGCGTGTTAAATCAAAATTCTTGGCCAAAGACAAGCAAGGACAACAGGTGTTTTTGGCCGACTCAGCTTTTTCACTTCAAATGACAAAAGAAAAATACCCTGCTTTGCTGTTTCACGCAACTTCGGAGTTTTAAACTACCAACAATTCTTATATAAAGTTAAAGCCCTGGAAAAGGTTCAAAATGGCATGATTTATTATGTCAATGGTACTAACTTATAACCTATAAAAAAACTATAATCGCTTTGTTATTGGCGCAGGAATTAATGAACCCCCTGCTGGAATCAAAGAACATACCTATAGTGTTCTGAATCGGAGTACTCATGTATTACAACCAGAAAATGAAAGAGGATTTCAGTTTGAGCTATTTTATACTTTCTTGGAAAATAGTATTCTTACTCTCAATACGAGTCTTGCGAATAACAAACAACCAAATAGGGAATTTACATTTAAAGAATACTTTGCTTAATATGGCTTTGTTTTGTTCGATATCATCGATACGAAATTTTTTGTTGACTTTGCAGACGATCCCTTCAAGCTCAAGCAGCAACGTTTGTCAATCGGGTTAAATGCAAACTGTAAAATGTTGACCCGTTCATCAGCAGAAATCGGTTATCAAAATCAAAGGTTTGAACGCTTGGGTCAAAGGGTAGAAAACCACGTACTTTTTCTTGATTTTCATTACAGCCCTGAATTGTCCACGAATATTCTTTATGAATACAGCAATGATCTCTTTCTCACCAATGGGGAATTCGCAACATGGTTGGGAGCTGGGATGAGATACAAGCTGAATCGAAAAAATAACCTACAGATTTTTGTAGGAAATCGGCGTGGTGGCCCCGCTTGTCAGGCAGGAGTTTGCTACGAAGTTCTTGACTTTAAAGGGATTGAATTAAGATTCTCTTCTAGATTTTAATTCAAACATATCTAAAGATATAAAAAAATCCCGCAATTCGGCGGGATGATTTGATTTATGCTTCTCCAGGAGGACCAAAGTTTAATGGTATTGGAGGCTGCTCGTAATCCTTGATCTCTCCATGCGCATTTTCAAAGCGATGAACATTATCGTTCAGTGCCTTTAAAAAACGCTTGGCATGCTGTGGCGTAAGAATAATGCGTGAGCGAACCTTGGATTTTGGTGAGCCAGGCATTATATTGATAAAATCAACAACAAACTCAGAAACAGAGTGATTGATGATTGCCAAGTTCGAGTAGGTCCCCTGTGCGGTTTCCTGATCTAACTCGATGTTGATCTCCTTTTTCTTCTTTGAATCACTCATTGCTACTCAAATTAAACTCCTTTTTGGCTAACAGCTCTTCATACTCATCTGTGTAACCAACAATGATATCATTGTAGGCGCGATTTCCTGTACCAGCTGGGATTTTATGCCCAACGATCACATTCTCTTTCAAACCTTCAAGAGTATCGACCTTACCACTAACAGCAGCTTCGTTCAATACTTTAGTTGTTTCTTGGAAAGATGCCGCAGAAATAAACGACTTTGTTTGAAGAGAAGCACGTGTAATACCTTGCAAAATAGGCGTCGCTGTTGCATTTACAGCATCGCGAGCTTGGACAAGTTCCTTGTCATCACGTCTCAACAATGAGTTTTCGTCACGCAGTTCACGAGCAGTAACGATTTGACCTGCTTTGAGGTTTTCAGAATCACCCACTTCAGTAACGACTTTACAACCAAACAGTTGATCATTTTCAGTAATAAAGTCATACTTATGAACAAGTTGATTTTCGAGGAAAGTTGTATCTCCCGAATCTTCAATTCGAACCTTACGCATCATCTGACGCACAACAACTTCAAAGTGTTTGTCGTTGATCTTAACCCCTTGTAAGCGATATACTTCTTGTACTTCATTCACGAGGTACTGCTGAACCGCCGATGGTCCTTTGATGTTCAGTATGTCATTTGGTGTAATTGCACCATCTGAAATAGACATCCCTGCTTTCACAAAGTCATTCTCTTGAACCAAAATCTGATTGGAAAGTTTTACCAAATATTTTTTGATTTCGCCAGTTTTAGACTCTACGATAATCTCGCGATTACCGCGCTTGATTTTACCAAATGAAACAACTCCATCAATCTCTGAAACAACAGCAGGATTTGAAGGGTTTCGAGCCTCAAACAACTCGGTAACTCTTGGAAGACCTCCTGTAATATCACCAGATTTAGCAGACTTACGTGGAATTTTAACAAGGATTTTACCACCCTTTATCGCTTCTCCATCATCAACCATGATGTGTGCTCCCACAGGTAGATTGTATGACTGAAGTGTGTTTCCTTTGTTGTCTTGAATCAATAGGGTTGGAATCATTTTCTTATCCCTTGTCTCAGTGATTACCTTTTCTTGGAAACCAGTTTGTTCATCAATTTCAACCTGGAAAGTCACACCCTGTTGGATGTTTTCATATCCAATCTTACCAGAAAACTCTGAAACAATGACGCCATTATATGGATCCCATCGGCAAATCTCATCACCTTTTTTGATCTTTTTACCATTCTTTACAGAAATAAAAGACCCATAAGGAATGATATTATTACTCAAGGTAATACCAGTGTTGCTGTCAACCAACTTTATTTCGGTTGTACGAGAAATAACCACATCAGCATCGTTGCCATCAGCATCTTTACCAGGGACTGTCTTCAGGTCTTCTAATTCAACCTTACCATCAAACTTCGCAATGAGTTTGTTTTCCTCTGAGACATTCCCAGCAATACCTCCCACGTGGAAGGTACGTAGTGTAAGTTGCGTTCCTGGTTCACCAATCGATTGTGCAGCAATCACACCAACTGATTCACCTATCTGAACCATTTTGCCATTGGCTAAGTTTCTTCCATAGCATTTTGCACAGATTCCTTTTTTGGCCTCACAGGTCAATGGAGAACGAACCTCAACCTTATCGATTGGTGAGTTTTCGATTTGTTTGACATGATGATCCAAAATTTCTTGACCAGCTTCGAGGATCACTTTTCCATCTTTTGGATTAATAACATCAAATAAAGCAACTCGACCAATCACACGATCCCCAAGTTTTTCAACGACTTCTTCGTTTTTCTTCAGCGATTCTACTGTGATTCCACGAAGGGTGCCACAATCATCTGTGTTGACAATTACGTCTTGCGCAACATCGTGAAGGCGACGTGTGAGGTATCCAGCATCAGCAGTTTTAAGTGCTGTATCTGCAAGACCTTTACGAGCACCGTGAGTGGAAATAAAATACTCAAGAATCGAAAGTCCTTCTTTAAAGTTTGATAGGATTGGGTTTTCAATAATCTCACCCCCTCCTGCAGTTGATTTCTTTGGCTTGGCCATTAAACCACGCATTCCTGTCAGCTGACGAATTTGCTCTTTTGAGCCTCTCGCACCAGAGTCAAGCATCATATATACTGAATTGAAGCCTTGCTGGTCTTCACTGATCCTCTTCATTGCCAACTCTGTGAGAGTTGCATTGGTTGATGTCCAAACATCAATAACCTGGTTGTAACGCTCATTGTTGGTAATTAGACCCATGTTGTAGTTGGTGATAATACCATCAACAAGGCCATTGGCTTCATCAATTAATTTTTGTTTATCTGCAGGAATGATAATATCCCCAAGACTAAACGATAGACCACCTTTGAAAGCAAAGGAGTAACCCATTTCTTTTATTTCATCTAAGAAAGCAGCAGTTTCAGGAACAGAAGTCACTTTTAAAATATCTCCAATTATATCACGAAGTGATTTTTTGGTGAGAACTTCATTGATGAAACCTGCCTTTTCAGGAACAACTTGGTTAAATAATACTCGACCAACTGTTGTTTCTATCAATTGATTTGTCAACTCGCCATCCTCGTTAAAGTCTTTTGCTCTGACTTTTACGATCGCATTCAAGTCAACAATCTTTTCATTAAAAGCGATATTAACCTCCTCAGCGCTATAAAAAGTTAAACCCTCTCCCTTCACAGGATGCTCTTTGGTTGACTTTCTGGCTTTGGTCATATAATATAGCCCCAATACCATATCTTGAGAAGGTACAGTAATTGGTGATCCATTTGCTGGGTTCAAGATGTTATGCGATGCAAGCATCAGTAGCTGAGATTCTAAAATTGCCTCAGGACCTAATGGAAGGTGTACTGCCATTTGGTCACCATCAAA
>DJCM01000030.1:8015-11855 GCA_002430545.1 Flavobacteriaceae bacterium UBA5950 | reverse complement strand
CCATCAAAGTCAGCGTTAAATGCAGTACACGCCAATGGATGAAGCTGAATCGCTTTTCCTTCGATGAGTTTTGGCTGGAATGCCTGAATCCCCAAACGGTGAAGTGTGGGAGCTCGGTTTAAAAGAACAGGATGCCCTTTAATCACATTCTCCAAAATATCCCAAACAACTGGCTCGCGCTTGTCAATAATCTTTTTGGCAGATTTTACTGTCTTAACAATTCCCCTTTCAATTAATTTACGAATGACAAAAGGCTTGTATAGCTCGGCAGCCATATTTTTAGGCAACCCACACTCGAAAAGTCTAAGCTCAGGTCCAACGACTATAACTGATCGAGCTGAGTAATCTACTCGTTTACCGAGTAGATTTTGACGAAAACGTCCTTGCTTACCTTTTAATGAATCTGAAAGAGATTTTAAAGGACGATTGGCGTCAGATTTTACAGCTGATGACTTTCTTGTATTGTCGAAAAGTGAATCTACAGACTCTTGCAGCATACGCTTTTCATTACGTAGAATCACTTCAGGCGCTTTGATCTCTACCAAACGCTTCAAACGATTGTTTCGAATGATAACTCTTCGATATAAATCATTTAAGTCAGAAGTCGCAAAACGACCTCCATCGAGAGGTACCAATGGGCGAAGCTCAGGTGGAATGACAGGAATGGTTTTCAAAATCATCCACTCTGGTCGATTCTCACGATTTTTATTGCCTTCTCGAAGAGCTTCAACAACCTGAAGACGCTTTAAGGCCTCTGTTTTTCGTTGTTTAGATGTTTCGTTGTTGGCTTTGTCGCGTAACTCGTATGAAAGTTCATCCAAATCAATTCGTCTCAATAGTTCGATGAGACACTCTGCACCCATTTTGGCAATGAATTTTTCAGGGTCTGTGTCTTCAAGATATTGATTGTCGGTTGGTAGTTTTTCAAGAATATTGAGATACTCCTCTTCAGTAAGGAAGTCCATTTTTTGTACTGGCTCTCCTTCTTCATTGGTCGCTCCTCCAGGTTGAATCACCACATAACGCTCATAATAGATAATCATATCGAGCTTTTTGGACGGAAGTCCAAGAAGATATCCAAGCTTATTTGGAAGCGAACGGAAATACCAAATGTGTGCTACAGGTACAGTAAGGCTGATATGCCCTACACGATCTCTTCGCACTTTTTTCTCAGTTACTTCAACTCCACAGCGATCACAAACGATACCCTTGTATCGAATTCGCTTATATTTTCCACAAGCACATTCAAAATCCTTTACAGGACCGAAAATACGCTCACAAAACAGACCATCACGCTCTGGTTTGTGGGTACGATAATTAATCGTTTCGGGCTTTAACACTTCACCTCTCGACTCTGCAAGAATCGTTTCTGGTGATGAAAGACCAATAGAAATTTTGTTAAAACTGATGGGTTGCTTATTGTCGTTAAATCTTGCCATTATTCCTAAGCGAATTAAATTATTCTTCTAAACGTATATCGAGTCCAAGACCCTTGAGCTCGTGCATCAAAACATTGAAAGACTCCGGTAGTCCAGGTTTAGGCATTGCTTCACCCTTGACTATCGTTTCGTATGTTTTTGCACGTCCGACCACATCATCCGATTTGACCGTTAGTATTTCTTGTAGTGTACTGGAAGCTCCATAGGCCTCAAGTGCCCAAACTTCCATTTCACCAAATCGCTGTCCACCAAACTGGGCTTTACCACCAAGTGGCTGCTGAGTAATCAGTGAGTATGGACCAATTGATCGTGAGTGCATTTTATCATCGACCATGTGTCCAAGTTTAAGCATATAAATCACCCCAACAGTCGCTGGTTGATCAAATCGCTCACCTGTTCCACCATCATAGAGATAGGTGTGTCCATATTGTGGAATACCCGCTTCTTCAGATATTTTTTCAACCTCTTCGCTAGATGCGCCATCAAAAATTGGCGTAGCAAAGGTCTTACCTATCTTTTGTCCTGCCCAGCCCAACACTGTTTCATAAATCTGACCAATGTTCATTCGGGAAGGCACTCCAAGAGGGTTGAGTACAATATCAACTGGTGTACCATCTTCCAAGAATGGCATGTCTTCTTGACGTACAATTCTTGCAACAATTCCTTTGTTTCCGTGACGACCAGCCATCTTATCTCCAACCTTAAGCTTACGCTTTTTAGCGATATAGACCTTAGCAAGTTTTAAAATTCCCGCAGGTAGTTCATCACCAACAGAAATTGTAAACTTTTCACGTCGCAGTGCTCCTTGCAAATCGTTTTCTTTGATTTTATAGTTGTGCATCAAGTTGTTGACAAGCCCATCAATGTGATTATCAACTGTCCAAGTGCCACTTAACAAGTGTGCATAATCATCTACTGCATTCAACATTTTTAGCGTAAACTTTTTACCTTTTGGTAAAACTTCTTCACCCAAATCATTGAATACACCTTGACAAGTTTTGCCACTGAGAAGAGAGAATAACTTTTCAACAAGTAGCGATTTGAGTTCTTTGAATTTCACCTCAAATTGCTCTTCAAGCTCAAGTAACTCTTGCTTGTCTTGCGTTCGACGTCTTTTGTCTTTGACAATTCTAGTAAAGAGCTTTTTGTCTATGACGACTCCGTTTAGAGATGGTGGTGCTTTCAGAGAAGCATCTTTCACATCTCCTGCTTTGTCACCAAAAATGGCGCGCAAGAGTTTTTCCTCTGGTGTTGGATCTGACTCTCCTTTCGGAGTAATCTTACCAATCAGTATATCACCAGCTTCAACCTCAGCACCGATACGGATCATTCCACTTTCGTCCAAATCCTTCGTTGCTTCTTCACTGACATTGGGAATATCATTGGTCAACTCCTCTTTACCTAGTTTGGTGTCGCGAACTTCCATCGCATATTCGTCAATGTGAATCGATGTGAAAATGTCATCTCTAACTACTTTTTCAGAGATCACAATCGCATCCTCAAAGTTGTATCCTTTCCAAGGCATAAATGCAACTTTCATGTTGCGTCCTAATGCTAGCTCACCTTTTTGTGTAGCATAACCTTCACACAAGACCTGACCTTTTTCAACACGATCACCAACTTTAACAATTGGTTTAAGGTTGATGGTAGAACCTTGATTGGTTTTTCTAAACTTCACCAAAGGATATTCTTTTTCATCAGATTCAAAGCTAATCAGACGATCTTCTTTGGTAGAGTTGTATTTGATTTTGATCACGTTTGCATCAACATATGTGACCACTCCATCGTCCTCTGCATTGATCAATACCCTGGAGTCTTTTGCAACTTGACGCTCGAGTCCTGTTCCAACTATAGGTGCTTCTGGACGTAGTAGAGGCACTGCTTGGCGCATCATATTTGATCCCATCAAAGCCCTGTTCGCATCATCATGTTCCAAAAATGGAATAAGCGAAGCCGATATCGATGCAATCTGGTTTGGTGCAACATCCATATAATCGACTTGTGATGGTTCGACGACTGGATAATCTGCCTCAGATCGAGCAATCAACTTATCGACGTTAATTTTTCCATCTTTATCTTTTGGCACGTGTGCTTGTGCAAACAGCTTTTCTTCCTCTTCCTCAGCTGTTAGATATTTCATATCACTAAAGTCAACAACACCATCTTTTACTTCACGATAAGGCGTCTCAATAAATCCTAAGTTATTCACCTTGGCGAAAACACTTAAGGATGATATCAAACCAATGTTTGGTCCTTCAGGCGTTTCAATTGGACACATACGACCATAGTGGGTGTAGTGAACATCACGCACCTCAAATCCAGCGCGTTCTCTTGAGAGACCTCCAGGACCTAAGGCAGATAGTCGTCGCTTGTGAGTAATCTCAGCAAGTGGATTTGTTTG
>DJCM01000030.1:2045-7728 GCA_002430545.1 Flavobacteriaceae bacterium UBA5950 | reverse complement strand
ATCCATAAACTGAGAAAGCTGATTGGTTCCAAAGAATGAGTTAATGACTGAAGATAATGTCTTGGCATTAATCAGATCAATTGGAGTAAACACTTCATTATCACGTACATTCATTCGCTCACGGATGGTACGTGCCATTCGTGATAGCCCCACACCAAACTGGGATGAGAGTTGCTCCCCTACTGTGCGAACACGACGATTTGACAAGTGATCAATGTCATCGATCTCCGATTTGGAATTGATCAACTCAATAAGATATTTGATAATGGTAATGATATCGTCTTTGGTCAAGACCTGCTTGTCCATCTCAATATCAAGACCAAGTTTTTTGTTCATTCGATAACGACCAACTTCACCGAGATTGTATCTCTGATCAGAGAAGAACAGCTTATCGATAATCCCACGAGCAGTTTCTTCATCTGGTGGTTCAGCGTTACGCAGCTGTCGATAGATATGCTCAACAGCTTCTTTTTCTGAGTTTGTAGGGTCTTTTTGTAATGTATTGTGAATAATTGCATAGTCAGCAGATGCTAAATCTTCTTTATGAAGAAGAACAGTTTTTGCATTTGCTTCAACAATCTGATAGATATGATCTTTTTCAAGGATGGTATCTCTGTCAAGAACAATCTCATTTCTTTCAATAGAAACAACCTCACCAGTATCCTCATCCACAAAGTCCTCAAACCATGTGTTCAAAACACGTGCTGCCAGTTTTCTACCCAAGACTTTTTTCAAGCCAGTTTTAGTGACTTTTACTTCCTCAGCGAGGTCAAAAATTTCTAAAATATCTTTATCTCTTTCAAAACCAATCGCACGAAAAAGAGTCGTGACAGGTAACTTCTTTTTACGATCGATGTATGCATACATCACACTGTTGATGTCAGTTGCAAATTCAATCCATGACCCTTTAAAAGGAATCACTCTTGCAGAGTAGAGTTTTGTTCCATTTGCATGAAATGACTGTCCAAAGAAGACACCTGGAGATCTGTGCAATTGAGAGACAACAATACGCTCAGCACCATTGATCACAAAGGTTCCACTTGGAGTCATGTAAGGGATTGTACCCAAAAACACATCTTGAACAATAGTTTCAAAGTCCTCATGTTCAGGATCAGTACAGTACAATTTCAGACGAGCTTTTAGAGGCACACTATAGGTCAGTCCACGTTCGATACACTCAATAATGGAGTATCTTGGAGGATCGACGAAATAGTCGAGAAACTCTAAAACAAACTGATTCCGAGTATCGGAAATGGGAAAGTTTTCTTTAAACGTATTAAAGAGTCCTTCGTTGTCACGTTCGTTTGATTTTGTTTCAAGTTGAAAAAAGTCTTGAAAAGATTTGATTTGTATGTCCAGGAAGTCAGGGTATTTGGGCGTGTTGATCGCCGAGGAAAAATTGAGTCTTTCAGATGTTGTAGACATGAACAAAAATGTGTTTTTTACAAAATTAATACAGCATTGCTGCTAACGTTTATTTAAAAACGCAGCTAAGGCCAACGGCAAAAACCGTGGCCTTAGTTATGTTTGTTGAACAGGGGTTATTTAAGCTCTACCTCTGCTCCAGCTTCTTCTAAAGAAGTTTTTAGGCCTTCTGCCTCGTCTTTGGCTACACCCTCTTTGATTGGGCTTGGTGCGTTATCAACCAATTCTTTAGCTTCTTTCAAGCCAAGACCAGTCAATTCTTTAACCAATTTCACCACAGCAAGTTTAGAACCACCTGCGGCTTTGAGGATCACGTCAAATTCTGACTTTTCCTCACCACCAGCGTCACCACCTGCAGCAGGGCCACCAGCAACTGCAACTGCAGCAGCGGCAGGCTCAATGCCATACTCTTCTTTTAAAATTTCTGCCAACTCATTCACTTCTTTTACTGAGAGGTTGACCAACTGTTCTGCAAAATCTTTTAAATCTGCCATTTTGAACGTATTTATTATAAAGTTATGTTAACAATTTTATGCTTCCTTTTCAGCAAGCGTTTTTATAATTCCAGCGAGGGCTCCACCACTTGATTGAAGTGCAGAAACCACATTTTTTGCAGGCGATTGAAGCAGGGTAATAATTTCCCCAATCAATTCATCCTTAGACTTAATGTTGACAAGTGCGTCTATTTGGTCATCGCCCAAATAAACAACTTCTTCGATATAAGCACCTTTCAAAATCGGACGTTCCGATTTCTTGCGAAAGTCTTTGATTACCTTGGCAGGTCCGTTTCCTGATTCAGAAAACATCATTGCTGTGTTTCCTTTGAGGACACCTGTTAGGTCACCAAAGTCTTTATCTGAAGCTTCCATGGCTTTTGCCAACAATGTGTTCTTAACAACCGTCAGTTTTACACCCGCCTTAAAACATGCACGACGCAAGTTTGAAGTCGTGAGGGCATCCAAATCAGAAACATCTGTTAAATAGATGTTTTGGTTTTCTGCCAACTGTGCTGTTAGGTCTTCGATAGCTTTTACTTTCTCTTGTTTTGTCATAATATCAAATTCGCTATCAGTTATACATCTTTAAATTCCACAGGGATGCCTGGACTCATTGTACTCGACAAGGATACACTTTTGATGTACACTCCTTTTGCGCTTGAAGGCTTGAGTTTGACCAATGTCTGCATGAATTCATTGGCGTTGCCCAAGATTTTATCAGCTTCAAAAGAAACTTTTCCTATCGAGGCATGAACGATGCCTGTTTTGTCGACTTTAAAATCAATCTTACCTCCTTTCACGTCGCTAACAGCCTTGCCCACATCCATCGTAACGGTTCCCGTTTTTGGATTAGGCATCAAACCGCGAGGACCAAGCACACGACCCAAAGGTCCTAGCTTACCCATGACGCTTGGCATGGTAACGATGACATCAACGTCTGTCCATCCATCTTTGATTTTCTGCAAATATTCATCTAGTCCCACATAATCGGCTCCAGCTTCTTTTGCTTCGGCTTCCTTATCTGGAGTGACAAGGGCTAATACCGAAACAGTTTTACCAGTTCCGTGTGGAAGAGTAACTACACCACGTACCATTTGGTCAGCTTTTCGAGGGTCTACACCCAAGCGAACAGCCAAGTCAACAGACGCGTCAAACTTTGTCGTTGTTATCTCTTTAACCAACGATGCAGCATCTGCCAAGGAATACAAGCTCGCACGATCTATTTTAGATAGTGCCTCTTTTCTTTTTTTGGAAATTTTTGCCATTGTATTTCAATTGATGGTTAAAAAGGAGCTTGACCTTTTACTGTTAGCCCCATTGATCTAGCGGTTCCTGCAACCATTTTCATGGCTGATTCAACCGTAAATGCATTTAAATCCTGCATTTTGTCTTCAGCAATGTTGCGCACTTGATCCCAAGTCACGCTTGCTACTTTGCTTCGGTTGGGTTCGCCTGATCCTTTTTTAACCTTCGCGGCTTCTAATAGTTGAACGGCTGCAGGTGGTGTCTTTACTACAAATTCAAATGATTTGTCTGCATAGACGGAGATCACGACTGGCAATACTTTTCCAGCTTTGTCTTGGGTTCTTGCATTAAACTGTTTGCAGAACTCCATGATGTTCACTCCTGCGGCACCTAAAGCGGGTCCAACCGGTGGCGATGGATTCGCTGCACCTCCCCTAACTTGTAGCTTTACTACTTTACTTACTTCTTTTGCCATTATTTAAATGTATTGACCTCGCCGCATGGAAGCTGCTTTGAAATCGGATAATTGTAACACTTTTATATTTTCTCTACTTGCATGTAGGATAGTTCAAGTGGCGTTTTTCGTCCAAAAATTTTCACCATCACTTCCAACTTGCGTTTTTCTTCATTAATTTTTTCTATCGTTCCATTAAATCCATTAAATGGACCATCGATCACTTTGACAGTCTCTGAAAGCGTGAACGGAATCGCAACATTGTCTGACTGAATAGCCAATTCATCTACTTTTCCGAGCATCCTGTTGACCTCAGATTCGCGAAGGGGAACAGGTTCACCGCCTTTGGTTTCTCCCAAAAATCCAATCACATTTGTAATCGAACGAATCACGTGTGGAACTTCTCCTGCTAGATTGGCTTTCACCATTATATATCCAGGAAAGAACACACGCTCTTTATTGATTTTTTTTCCTTTACGGATTTGTATTACTTTTTCTGTGGGTACCAAAACATCATCAACAAAACTCGAGAGACCATGTCTATCGATTTCAGATTCTATATAGGCCTTAATTTTGTTTTCTTGGCCACTCACTGCCCGAACAACATACCACTTTTTTACATCTGTATCAGTCATTGTTTCGGATTATGAAATGAGTTCAAAATAAAATTTAACCACTCGTGAAAGAACAGAATCAGCACCCCATATGGCAAGGGAAAAGAGAATGGAAAACACAATGACGACAGTCGTCAGACGTTGCAAATCGGACCAAGATGTCCAAGTCACATGTTTCTTTAGTTCCTCAAAAGAGTCTTTCACATATTGTATCATAGCAATACTAACGTTTTGCACGGGTTGAGAGGCTCGAACTCCCGACACCTGGTTTTGGAGACCAGTGCTCTACCAACTGAGCTAAACCCGTCTCTGTTGGTGTTCGCGCTCCTGTACCTAACTTTCGAAGTTCGATACACCTAATCAAAATTTGTTACAAAAGGTGTCATGCATCAGCATGACACCTTATATAATGAACGTATAAAATAATTTAGTCTAGGATTTCTGTAACCTGACCAGCTCCTACTGTACGACCTCCCTCACGAATAGCAAATCGCAAACCAACGCTCAATGCAATTGGTTGGATCAAATCTACCTCGATTGTAAGGTTGTCACCAGGCATTACCATTTCAACTCCACTTGGAAGGTTGATGTTTCCAGTAACGTCTGTTGTACGGACATAAAACTGAGGGCGATAATTGTTATGGAATGGCGTGTGACGTCCACCCTCTT
Source organism: Flavobacteriaceae bacterium UBA5950 (assembly GCA_002430545.1). Classification (GTDB taxonomy): domain Bacteria; phylum Bacteroidota; class Bacteroidia; order Flavobacteriales; family Flavobacteriaceae; genus UBA724. Next base: position 2,824 of record DJCM01000030.1, on the reverse strand, counting down.
CCTTTTTAAGGATATAAACCTCAGCTTTGAACTTGGCGTGTGGAGTAACTGAGCCTGGCTTACAAATTACCATACCTCTTTTGATATCTGTTTTTTCGATACCACGTAGAAGAATACCTACGTTGTCACCTGCTTCACCACGATCTAATATTTTTCGGAACATCTCTACACCAGTAATGGTAGAGTCTAATTTTTCAGCTCCCATACCGATAATGTCAACAGCTTCTCCAGAGTTGGCAACACCAGTTTCTATGCGACCTGTTGCTACTGTTCCACGACCAGTGATCGAAAATACATCCTCGATTGGCATTAAGAAGTCTTTCTCGACATCACGCTTTGGCAATTCGATCCAGTTGTCAACTTCTTCCATGAGCTTCATGACAGATTCAACCCACTTTTGCTCACCATTTAAGGCACCAAGAGCAGATCCAAGGATTACAGGTCCATTGTCTCCATCATAATCATAAAAGCTTAGCAATTCACGAACTTCCATTTCAACGAGTTCTAAAAGTTCCTCGTCGTCCACCATGTCAGCTTTGTTTAGGAATACGACAATACGTGGCACTCCAACCTGACGTCCAAGTAGAATGTGCTCACGAGTTTGTGGCATCGGACCATCAGTCGCAGCAACCACAAGAATTGCTCCGTCCATTTGCGCAGCACCAGTAACCATGTTTTTCACATAGTCGGCGTGACCAGGACAGTCAACGTGTGCATAGTGACGATTAGATGTTTGATATTCGACGTGTGAGGTATTGATTGTAATTCCTCTTTCTTTT
>DJCM01000030.1:0-1860 GCA_002430545.1 Flavobacteriaceae bacterium UBA5950 | reverse complement strand
CATGTTTTTTACATAATCAGCATGTCCTGGACAATCCACATGGGCATAATGTCTATTTGATGTTTGATATTCAACGTGTGATGTATTAATTGTAATTCCACGTTCCTTTTCTTCAGGGGCATTATCAATTTGATCAAAGCTTCTAGCTTCTGAAAATCCAGCGTCAGCTAGTACTTTGGTGATCGCAGCTGTAAGGGTTGTTTTACCATGGTCAACGTGCCCAATTGTACCTATGTTTAGGTGGGGTTTCGACCGATCAAAGGTTTCCTTTGCCATAATGTTATACGTTTATGCTTTTAAAATGAGCGCAAATATAATTATTTATTCTTAACAATCCTTGTTGAGATGTTAAAAATTTTCATTTTAAAAAATAAGGTCATTCATGCGACTTTACTCACGATCAAAATCGGCAAATCACAGCACTTGTCCGATGCAGTTTGACAAGAGACCAATGTTACTCAATTTCCATTTACAAAGCAAATGGAGTGTATGCCCTTACGACATTATTGGTTAATCGATCTTTTATTTTTTTGGTCAGTTTTTCCACTTCCTTTTCGACAGAAAAGAAGGGATTGAAAACATACATATAATGAGAAAGTAAACCAATGCCCCATCCCATTAGCGAGAAAAAGGCCCAGTTGATGTGCCCATTGCCATACAAATCAACGTCAAATAAAAAGATGTTGACCAAAATATAAACGAGAAGATGTGATTTAAAGCTGTCAATGTTTTCAGCTTTTTCAAGGATTTTTTGTTCATTCATGATATTGAGACTTAGAGCCACAAGATAATAAATATCACAGTGATTTAAAAAACCTAAAAGAAAGTTACTGTGTAAGTTGAGGGAATGATGATTTCTTTATGCTTTCTTTTTCAAAAGTTTAATCCAATCATTTATACCAATGCTAAAGCCTAACCCCATCGTGAGCAGACCTTGAAAATAACTACTATCATATATGACAATGTAGAGTCCAAACACAAAAAATGCAAGAGATACTATGATGTTGACATAAAATAAAATCTGGACTTTATTCATCGTATTGTTTTTAGTGGTACTAATTTAGTTCTTCACAACTTTATAACTCACTTCTTCGTTCTCTACTTTATCAAGTGCTTTAACTATGTAAGTAGCAGAAGATAAGTGCGACATATCAATCGTATTTCCTGTAAGTGCCATTACCTTATTTCCTGCCATATCGTATACTTCTATGTCGTACTCTTTATCGCTGTTTAGTGCTAATAAAGATGATGTGGGGTAAGGATATAATGTAGGTGTTGTTTGTTGAGGTACGTTAGAGGCTAAATTTTGTGAATCTAAATCATAAAGAACGCAGGTCAAATAATAATCGGGATTTGCGGCATATAAATTTTCAATTATTGTACCTGAGGGATATACAGGATTATTCATATAATTGTAAACAGATGAAATATTGTTGTTTAATTTTATTTTGATGCTAACAGCATTTTTGATTCCATTATTTTGATGAGTTGAACTAACAACTTGCAAAATTTTTCCTGCAGGAACAGTAAACTCATCCCCGCCCCAAAGAATAATTGCATCAGACACAGGTAAATTTAACATTTGAGAATTTCCAATCATTGGCGCAATTAATAATAAGAGTAAAAGTTTCTTAATCGTATTGTTTTTAGTGGTATTAATTTAAGAAAAAATAAGTTTGTGGACTAAGGGAAAGAGATAAGTGGGAAAAAGGGCGAAAAACTAAAGAATCAAGAACAAAAGTTCGCTTTTAGTTCACATTGTAAATTTAAAAAGTTGGTTTGGATTTCGTAACTCTCTGATAATCAGTGAGCCAATGACGAGATTTGAACTCGTGACCTCTTCCTTACCAAGGAAACGCT
>DJCM01000022.1 GCA_002430545.1 Flavobacteriaceae bacterium UBA5950 | reverse complement strand
CACAAAAAAGACCCTTACGAATGGCATAATCTAGCCAATATTCCTAAACACAGTGCTGAAAAACAAAAACTATTCAATGTTTTGAGCCAACAATTAAAATTGTAAAATAGTTCATACTTTATACGTTTATCATGATTATCGCATTCAGTTCGATCAAAAAAGACTAATTTTCCAACAAACGTCACTAATGACCATAAACACAAACGATCCTGACATCATTGTAAAATCCCCTGGTCGCATTAACCTTATTGGCGAACACATCGATTACAACGGAGGGCATGTACTACCGGCAGCTATAGATCGTAAAGTCACCATGTGGTTTCGAAAAAAAGACAACAGCCTATGTCGGGTCAATTCTGAAGACGAAGGTGCTTTTACTTTTGATATCAACGAGCCCTTACAAATCAGCGATACCCACTGGGAGAACTATGTTCTAGGGGTTGTTGACGGGGTCGTAAAAGCCCGCCCACAAAAACTTGGCGGTTTTGACTGCGTGATATCCAGTGAGCTGCCTATTGGTGCTGGTATCAGCTCATCGGCTGCGCTGGAGTGTGGGGTTGCTAAAGGTTTAAATGATTTGTTTGACTTGGGGCTTTCCAATCTGGAGCTCATTGAGATCTCTCGCATGGCAGAGCATAACTTTGTGGGTACCAAGTGTGGGGTGATGGATCAGTTTGCGGTGACGATGGGCAAACGAAAAAAACTATTACTTCTCAACTGCGAGACCCTGGATTACAAACTCATTGATGCGGAGTTTGCACCTTATAAGATATTGCTACTGAACACCAATGTGTCGCATAACCTGGCATCGAGTGAGTACAACACGCGAAGAGAAGAATGCGAACAAGCCCTTGCTGTCATTCAAAAAGATCACCCAGCGTATGATTTTTTAGCCGATGTTCCAGAGTCTGTCATTGAGACTTACAAGGAAAAACTCTCTGAAAAAGTCTATCAGCGAGCTTTGTTTGTATCACGTGAAAACGCCAGAACCTTAAAGGCTGCAGAGCTTATCCAAAGAGGAGATATCAGGGGTTTTGGCAAGCTGATGTACCAAACCCACGAAGGACTGTCGAAAAACTACGAGGTCAGTTGTCCGGAACTCGATTTTTTAGTGGATCTATCAAAAAACCTTCCGCAGGTGGTGGGAAGTCGTATGATGGGTGGTGGCTTTGGCGGTTGTACCATTAACCTAGTGGAAGAGGGCTTTGTCAACGAGTTTATGGATTTGGCAAGCAAAGCCTACAAACAAAAGTTTGATATTAACCTCACCTCCATATTGGTAGCTACCTCTAATGGCGTAGAAACTGTAAATTCTGAGTCATAGATGGATTTTAACAACACCCCACACAGAAGAAAAAACATCCTCACTGGCGAATGGGTACTGGTGTCTCCACACCGCACCAAACGTCCATGGCAAGGCAAAAAAGACAAGCCTCAAGAAGTGGAACGCTTGGAATACGATCCCAACTGTTATCTGTGCCCGGGCAATGAACGCGCAGGAGGTGCTAAAAACCCAGACTATACAGGTACTTATAGCTTCCAAAACGATTTTGCAGCCCTTCTTGAAGGCCCAGAAGAAACTTTTAAAGAGGGACTGTTAGAAGCCGAGAGTGAGTCCGGAATATGTAAAGTGATTTGCTATCACCCCAATCACAGTTTGACGCTGCCACTTATGGAGGTTGGTGATATTATTGAGATAATAAACCTTTGGCAAAAGGAATACGCTGACCTTGGGAGTGACCCAAACATCAACCACGTACAGATTTTTGAGAACAAAGGAGCGATTATGGGCTGCTCCAACCCACACCCGCATGGACAGATATGGGCACAACGCTCCATTCCACAAGAGGTACAGAAAAAGGTAGTACGCCAAAAAAACTATTGGGAGCAGAATAGTAGCAGTTTATTGGGCGATTATTTGCAACAAGAACGCAACACCAAAGAGCGCATTGTATTGGAAAATGAAAGCTTTGTAGCCCTGGTTCCGTATTGGGCAGTATGGCCGTTTGAGGCGATGATTGTGCCCAAAAGACATATTACCTCTATTATAGAACTCTCACACCAAGAAGTATTGGATTATGCAAGTATCCTAAAAGCCCTCACCACTAGATACGACAACCTTTTTGAGACCTCATTTCCGTATTCTGCAGGCATACACCAAGCGCCTACAGACGGCAAAGACAACAGCCACTGGCATATGCATATGTCGTTTTATCCGCCCCTATTACGCTCAGCCGAGGTCAAGAAATTTATGGTGGGCTATGAGATGTTTGCCAACCCCCAGCGTGACATCACTGCTGAGCAAGCCGCGCAACGCTTGCGTGATTGCGCAACCACACATTATTCAAACAACAAAACATAAACAAAACCATTAAAAACGAAACCAAATGGATTTTTCAACCATAGACATAGCTGTATTCGCGCTTTATGCGCTGATTATTCTATCCATCGGACTCTTTGTATCCCGCCAAAAAAAGGGTGAGACCAAAAGTGCGGAAGACTATTTTTTAGCAGGTAAATCATTGCCTTGGTGGGCGATTGGCGCCTCGCTCATTGCTGCCAACATCTCAGCTGAGCAGTTTATCGGCATGTCTGGATCTGGCTTTGCGCTTGGACTTGCCATTGCCTCCTATGAGTGGATGGCCGCCATTACACTACTGGTGGTTGGAAAATACTTCTTACCCATATTTATTGAAAAAGGACTTTATACCATTCCTGAGTTTATCGAAAAACGATACAGCACCAACCTGAAAACCATATTGGCCGTATTTTGGATTGCACTCTTTGTGTTTGTCAACCTCACAACCGTCCTCTTTTTGGGTGGGAAGGCACTGGATACCATTGTTGGAAGCGGTGATGGGAGCATCTTACTCAATAGCATCATAGGACTCGGCCTATTCGCTGCGGCCTATTCCCTTTGGGGCGGGCTGGCAGCTGTTGCTTGGACAGACGTGGTTCAAGTGGTACTGCTAATAATCGGTGGTCTACTCATGGCATACTTTGCCCTTGCCAACGTTACAGACTCTGGAAGTTTTATTGATGGACTGAAATACGTTTATGAAAAAGCACCTGAACGCTTTTCAATGATTCTCTCTAAAGGAGAGATCATCACCCCCAACGGAAGAGATGCTTGGTGGGACCTTCCAGGTTTAGCAGTACTCATTGGCGGTATGTGGGTTGCGAACCTCTACTACTGGGGCTTTAACCAATACATCATCCAAAGAACACTAGCAGCTAAAAGCTTAAAAGAAGGTCAAAAAGGAATCGTGTTTGCAGCCTTTTTAAAGCTCATTATCCCTGTGATTGTGGTACTTCCGGGCATCATCGCTTATGTGATGAACCTAGACCCTGAGACAGGCACGCTAAACATGGGATTACTTAGCAGCGAAGGCTTTTTGGGAACCTCTGGCAATGTCGCCAATGATAACGCCGCACCCTGGCTGATTAAAAACTTTATCCCCGTGGGACTTAAAGGTCTTATCCTAGCTGCCCTAGCCGCAGCGATCGTCTCCTCACTGGCATCGATGATTAACTCCACATCCACCATATTTACGATGGACATCTACAAATCGATGTTCAATAAAAATGCCAACGATAAGCAAATGGTGAAAGTTGGTCGTTTAACAGGACTTGTAGCGCTAATCATCGCCATGCTGATTGCACCACAACTGGGCAGTCTGGGGCAGGTGTTCCAGTTTATTCAAGAATATACAGGGGTCGTAAGCCCTGGGATATTGGCAGTGTTCCTTATGGGACTGTTCTACAAAAAAGCCACCAACAACGCAGCGATTTGGGGGGTGATATTGTCCATACCGATTGCAATGTATTTCAAAGTAGCACCCAACGGCTGGAGTGATGCGACCTTGTTTGTGAACTTGCCGTTTATGCACCAGATGATGCTGACTTGTATAGGTACGCTACTTGTGATTGCAGGCATCAGCAAGCTAGAAGGCAATCAGGACGACCCGAAAGGCATTGTGCTGAGCAAAAAGCTCTTTGCCACAGACAAAACCTTTAATGTAGCTGCCTTTGGGGTGCTCCTTATCACAGCGCTGTTGTATGCGTTGTTTTGGTAAGATGCGCAGTAATTTTAATTTTTGTCCTCGTAAATTTTTAGGTAATCCAATACAAGTGCATTGGGAAAGGTGGTGTTCTCATCGCTGACAACTCGCATCAGTCCATTGTTAATGACCAAACACATGGGTTTGTTTGGCCAGTCAGCTGATGGAACTTCTACTCCTTTGGTCTTTGTATGTATGAGCTGGTCATCGATATACCAACTCATACGATCTTTTGTCCAAAGAAATCCATAGGTGTAAAACTGATTGAATGCACTATACGTTTGCTGAAAATTTTCAATGGGCACACTGTGGTCTTTTTTATCGTTCCAAAGCCCATATATGTAGCGCATAAACATTTCATCAGTCCGATTGGTATTAAAAAAGCGACCAAAATATTCCCATATATCGATTTCAGGGGGCCAGCCCCTGTTTGGGGAGTCGTCAATCAACCAAATGGCAGGCCAAACTTTATCACCTTTTGGAAATTGGGCTCGTATTTCAATGTAAACTCCTTTTTCTGTTCCATTAAAGTTAATTTTTTGGAGTGAGTTTATCCAACCTGTAGTATAGTCAAACTGCCCCACAGGATCTGTTCCTTGTATTGTTTCCTTTCTGTTTTCTAAAAAAAGTAATCCATTATTAACATAGACATTATTATCTACAAGGTATCCATCATAATTGTCATTCAACAGATGTTCACCACCTGTATTTTTATTCCAAATCATTCGAATGGATTCATCGTTGTCATTCGTAAGTCCCTTTGACCAATTTGTTGTATCAAAAAAACCAAAATCGTCTTGCCTAATCAGCTCATAATTTGCTAGAGCAGGGTTTGTAGATGAATTGTTATCATTTAAATCGTCTTCAGCAGCATCAGAGAGGTCATTGTTTTGAGAGTTACATGAAGTAACAAAAACAAAAAGAAATGAAATTATAGTGTTTTTGATGGCAAAAAAATTATTTCTTATACCCATATCGTGACATTTAATAATCTGTGCTTAAAATCGATTAGTTCACAATAATTTTGGATGTAATCGTATTGGTTTTGTCTCTGAGTCTTAAAACATAGATGCCTGGATTTAGAGACTCATCCAAAATGATTTCGTCTTGTTGGGCTTCTAAAAAGCCTTGCTGTTTGGTTCGCCCCAATATATCAACCAGTGCATATTGGTGAGACTTATCAACTCCATAGAGTACCACTTTATCAGAAATCATAGGGTTTTGAATGTAAATCTTTTCGGTTGAAATATCGGATTTGTTTGCGAGTGTAATTTCTCCATTTTTCGCATTACTAGCACCTATATTGGGTGTAGAATCTCCTGATAATGAATGGCCAAAGAAATCCACTGTCGGGTATTCCTCAACGTTGGCAAAAATAGTTGATGCGTCCACTGGAATGGGTGGATGAGCATAATTCCCTGTATAGGCTGCACCTGCATCTATTGCTTGGCTAGAAGCATTGATTTGAAATCCATATTGGTCATCACTTTGTTCATTGTAAAAATCAGGATTAACCTCCAACCTATTTGAGTCAAGGGTTTTGAAATTATTTCTAATATCTCCAAAAAATAGGTTGTTGGTCATCATTAGGTTAGGGTCACTATAATTACCTTGTTGATTTCCAATACCAGAGCCATTAGCAGCATAAAAAATATTGTTAAAAATTCGGGTGTTGTGCCCATTGATATCAATTGCTGTGTCGAATGCATCATTTCCGCTTTTATTTATGACAACAGTATTGTTGTATATAAAGCTGTTATAAGAAGGGTGTCCGCTTTGACCTCCAATTTTATCATTCAACCAGATGGTATGATCGCTGTTTGCCCAATTGGGGTTTACACGCCAGCCATCATTGACACTAATGTTGAAGCGATAAACAGCAAGTTGGTTTCCACCAAGAATCTCAACAAATCCACCCTCACAATCTTGCATGTAATTGTATTGTATAAATGTATCCACGTTCGAATGGTCAACATGAATTCCGTGAGAGTCCAGAATTCCTTTAGCATTTATGGCTTGGTTATACTGAACAATAGTATTGATGCTATACCAATTCCAAACGGCACTTCCACGACCAATCATTTTATCGTTGGTTTTGGCACCGGGTTGGTTAAAAATATTGTTCTCAATCAAACAGTTTTCAGTTCTAATAGGTAAAACACAAGTGCCCCCTATTTGAAAAAACTCATTACGGCGTACCACAATATTGGTATTCCGTTTGTCAGAAGTTTTACCAGAAGTGTTTTTAATATGGATTCCAATTCGTTGTAAGTCAGTAAAGTAAGAATCTTCAACAACCACATTATTGATAATACCACCCCAAGATGACTTGAAAGTTAAACCTGATACTTCAAAAGCATTGAATTCACTTTGATTTGACGGGTCTACCCAATAGAGACCATACACATTTTTAAAGGTCATGTCTCTAAAAGTAAAGTTGTTTTTTGTTCCAGCTGAGCTGCTTATGACTTGAATTCCAAAACTCACCAAATCGCCAACATTAGAGCGCGAAGTTGTTCTATGATTTTGAATCTCTAAATCCTCAAAAATCATATTGTCTTCATTCTCAACGAGTATGGCCTCACGGTAATCCCCACCCCCATCATCATGGTCCGAACCGCTTATGACAGGCTGATTTCCAGTTCCATAAGCTGTAAAAGTGATTGGGCTCTGTTCTGTCCCTGATCCATTAACAACATAATGCCCACGAAACGTATCTCCCTTTTTGAAATAGACTGTATCACCAGGACCAAGTGTGGTGTTGCTAATTTTCGATAATGTTTTCCATGGCTGCGTTTGCGAACCATTGTTGTTGTCATTTCCAGTTGAGCTACTCAAGTAGTATTGATTTTGAGCACATAGGGAAAAACTTAAGAGAAATACAACTACTTGATAATTAATTTGTTTATACATGATATCGTCTATTTATCTTTAATTATAGGTTGAATGATAAAAGAATAGGTGTAATCTTTGGGCCAGATAAGATACTGATTATGAGGCTTGGCACCCCATGAATTGTCACCACCTACGCCCATTTGTCTATAATCAATATTTAGATTCAACAAATCTCTTGGTTTGATACCGTTAAGATGACTGTTTTTAGGATTTCCAAGCGCATCTTTTCGTTTAGAATTTCTCCAAGCACCATCATCATAATCATCCGTGGTGTTGTTATGTACGGCAAATGAAAATTCTGGTGACCCTATAAACCGCAATCCAATTCCATCTTGATCTGTTATTGAAAGCTGTTTGGTTTGTGTTCTGTA
>DJCM01000013.1 GCA_002430545.1 Flavobacteriaceae bacterium UBA5950 | reverse complement strand
GCAAGTTCCATCTATTGAAGTGACTAAAACTGCAAATATTGCAGACAATGGTAATGGAACGACAGGTCTTGGGGACACTATTACTTTCCTAATTACTGTGGAAAATACTGGCAATACATTGCTTAGTGGGGTGGTCGTCAATGATAACTTTAGCGACCTGAGCGGAAATGCCCTAACATTGACCTCAGGGCCATTCTTTGTGAGCGCAAACCTTGGTTCTGGTGACGGAACCCTATTGGCTGGTGAAATAGCAACCTACACCGCAACTTTTGTAGTCAATGCACAAGCAGATAATGCAGGAGGGGTCTCAAATACAGCGTCAGCAACAGCAATAACGCCTTCAGGCAATTCGATCACTGATGTATCAGACGATGGCGATGACACAGATGGAAACACGACCAACGACCCAACAGTTGTTACATTCTTCCAAAATCCTGTTGATGGCGATTTTGAAGTCTTCAATGGAATGTCGCCTGGAAGTGATGGATTCAATGATTATTTCAAAATCGCAGGTATTGAAAAGTATCCAAATAATACAGTGAAGATATTCAACCGATGGGGTGTAGTTGTTTATGAAGCAAGTGGATATGGTATTGGCGACAAGCTCTTTATGGGAATATCTGAGGGACGAGTGACGATCACTAAGAATCAAAAACTTCCAGTTGGAACTTACTTCTATGTAATTGAATTTGAAGGAGATAACCCTGGAAGAGAAAGATATACTGGCTACTTATATATAAATCGAGATTGATGAACAGGAGATCAAACATATCGAGCTTTCCAATAGCCAAGTGTTTAGTGCTGTGGCTTTTGATTTTCCTTTTGGGTGTATCCAAACATGCCAATGCACAGCAAGATCCACAGTACACCATGCACATGTACAATACCCAAGTTGTGAACCCAGCATATATCGGATCGATCGAAACAGTCAATTTTGGCTTCTTGACACGTACCCAATGGGTCGATTTTGAAGGATCTCCTCAAACGGGAAGTTTTACCATCAGTTCGCCTGTTGGTCGTCGAAACAAAACCGCATTGGGTCTTTCCATCGTGAGTGATGTGATTGGACCATCGAAAGAGCAAGGGCTCACAGCAGATTATGGATACACATTCTTTAACGATTATGTTTCCAAGATTACACTTGGATTAAAAGTAGGGATAAGCAATCTACAAGTTGATTATTCACTTCTCAATCTTGCCAACGCAAGTGACGATCAATTCTCTGATAATACATCATTGTTGTCCCCACAAATTGGGGCAGGAATTTATTACAATAACGATAGGTTTTATGCAGGGCTTTCGGTACCTAATTTCCTTAAAACCAACACCTATGAAGTAAGTGGAACTTCCTATGCTTCGTCCGAGGCCAAAAAGAGGATGCACTACTTTTTTATTGCAGGTTATGTATTTGACATCAGTGATTCGGTCAAACTCAAACCTGCTGGTATGCTCAAGGTTGTGCGTGGATCACCAGTTCAATTGGATGTATCAGCCAATGTGTACTTCAACGAAAAAATTACATTCGGAGCTGCCTATCGACTCGATGCTGCCATTAGTGCCATTGCAGGCTTCTCCCTTTCTGACAGAGCCTTTGTTGGCTTTGCCTACGACTATCAGACCACAGCCATTCAAAAGTTTAGCTCAGGGTCATACGAGATGATTTTAAGATTTACGATCCCTCGCAAAGGAGAACGTATACTAACGCCTAGATTTTTCTAAATGAAACAGCTCACTTCATTACGTTCTTTCTCTAGCCATCATAAAAGTGCTTGGTTGGGATTGATATTTAGCCTGTTTTGTATGGGTCTTTTTGCTCAAAACGACTCGATCCCAGGCGAGCCTTACACTGTTTTCGATGCAGATCGTGACTTTAATGATTACAGCTACAACCGCGCACAATCTGCCTTTTTACAATTGGTTCGTGATGATGCTGATTTTAACGACAAAAAAGTAATCCAATCCTTGGCTGACACCTACTTCTTCAACAGTCAATACAACCAATCCTACACCTGGTATCGAAAATTGATTTCTCTCTACCCAGACGATGTCCAATCGATTTATTATCTACGCGCATCCATAAGTGCAAGGAGTAGCGAAAACTACAGCATTGCAGATCGATATATGCAACAGTACTTTGTTATGGAAAAAGGAACAGTCATTGAAGACCTTTACATCGACGATCTCAACTACCTTGATAGCATCGCTGATCTTCGCCCAAAGTATATTGTTGAAACAACCAAAATCAACACCGAACAATCGGATTTTAGTTCTGCATTTTTTGGCCCAGACAAACTCGTTTTTTCATCCACTTATCAAGCCAGTGGTCAACGTGATTACGAGTGGACTGGCGAGCCATTTTTAGACCTCTACATTGCTGATATAGGCGAAGAAGGCCAACTGGAAAATACCGAACAAATTGAGGGCGACGTCAACACTGCTTTTCATGAGTCGTCAGCTGTTTTTACCAAAGATTTAGATCGAGTTTATTTTACCAGAAACAACTACAAAAACGGTAAAAAAAGAGCAGATCGCAAAAACACTGTTCGTTTAAAATTACTGACTGCCACTGTCGATGACGATGGCAATTGGAGTGATGTGGAGGAATTGCCCTTCAACAATGACAATTACTCTGTTGCACATCCAGCAATGAGTTTGGATGGAAAAAAACTATACTTTGCTTCAGACATGCCTGGCACCACGGGAGAATCAGATCTTTGGTATGTGGACATTTACAAAGATGGTTCATATGGTGACCCCATCAATTTGGGTCAAAAAGTAAACACAGAAGGGCGAGAATCATTCCCTTATATCGCTGAGGATGGGGCCTTGTATTTCACCTCCGACGCACTGGTTGGTTTTGGTGGTTTCGATCTGTTTAAAGCCGAATTGACCAACTCGGGGATTGCCCGAGCACCTGAAAATATGGGACTGCCGATCAATTCGGCAGGCGATGACTTTGGATTCTTGTTGCAAACAGATACCAACACAGGGTATATTTCTTCCAACCGAGATGGAAACAGAGGAAGTGCCTCAGATCAAATTTATTATTTCAAGCCGAGCAAGTGTGTGGTGGAAATCACAGGGATTGTTACAGATACAAACACAGGCAACTTAATGCCGGGCGCAACTGTCAAACTTCTCGATATGGGCATGAATGTTATCGCAGAGCAAATCGTACAGCAAGATGCTCGTTATTCTTTCCCAGAGGAAGTGGAGTGTGGACAAGCATACTATTTGGTCACAGAAAATGGGTTGGCATATTCCATCGCTGAAACAACTTTTGTTGCTCCGGCGACCTCACAAACTGTCAGTGTTGACATGGCAATTGAAACCTTTTCGCAAGACTGCCCACCTTATGACTTGGGTTGTTTGTTAGGGCTCAATCCAATCTATTTTGACTTGAACAAATATTATATTCGCCCAGATGCTGAAATTGAGTTGACCAAGGTGTATAATGCGATGATTCGATTCCCAGAAATGATTATTCGAATCGAATCACATACCGACTCACGTAGCCCGCAGTCCTATAACTTACGCCTTTCTCAAAATCGTGCCACATCAACCAGAAACTGGCTGATTCAGCGTGGCATTGCCCCTTCACGATTGTCTGCAGTGGGCTATGGCGAAAGTCAGCTCATCAATCGTTGTGCCGATGGGGTTCCCTGCTCAGAAGCAGAGCATCAGCTCAATCGCAGATCGATGTTTTTAATAGAGAACTATAGTATGCTGCAGATGAGTGCGACATCCACATCTAATCGCCCAACACAACCCTCGCCCCAAGTGGCTAGACCTGTCGTAAACACACCAACCACAGCGACCCCAATATCACCACCAATAGTGCAAAGCACGCCGCCTGTAACACCTCCTGTTGTTGTACCCCCAGCACAAGTGAATACACCTCAACAAAACACTGCACCACAAGTCGTGGCACCAACGCCGTCACCAAATCCAGTAAAATCCACACAACAAGCATCATCCAATGCAGCTCAACCCAATGCTGCGCCCGATGAAGAACCAACAACGATTGTTATTCAGGTAAACCCTAAACCTACAGTTCAAAACACAACAAACACCAATGCCGAAAATGAGAACACAACAGGACAACCTACTATTCGTTCGGCTGCGGAGGCACTTAAAATTTTGGAGAATTATCGCAAAAATAAACAGGGTAGTACACCCAATGCAGCAACACCAGCAAAGACGATAGTCAAACCAAATAACGATTTGTTACCTGAAAATTTACCCAACGAAAAAGCCCCAGCTGATACCCTTAATGATATTGTAGCTCAGATAAAAGCGAATAATGATTATATCGCTTTAACCAATATGCAAAGCATTTTGAACCAGTCAGAAGTCATATATGTTGTACAAATTGCTGCACTGATCAATAGACGTGATGTCAATCACAAAGTCTTTCGGGGCTTGGGAGGATTATCGATTGAAAAGTTCAAAGAATTCCATCGCTATCTATATCGACCAACCACAAGCTATAAACAAGCAAAAATGGCACAGCGGCATGTGATTTCGAAAGGCTTTAAAAAATCATTTATTGTGGCTTATGTCAATGGAACAAGAACCTCTGCTCCGGAGGTCGCAAAGCTGAATCGTAAGTAGTAAAGAGTGAGCTTACTGTTGTGAAGTTAAGAAAGCCCATAGCAAAGAAGTAAATGATTGCCCTTCGATTTCATGATCAAACCACCCATGACTCCCATTCTCAACCTTATAATGCATCACTTGGGTATTATTGATTCCCTCTGAATAGGTATAGTGATAAACTGTTTCTTTTCCAAAAGCATAACTGCTTTCCTGTGCAACGGTAGAGGTTTGATTTACGTTGTTCCAAAACGAAACCACTTCGTCTATACTAGCTATATCGGAAGAGCCATAGTAAGGCAAAACATCATCGGCAGTACCATGAGCGATAAATGCATTGGTAGGTGAGGGCTCACAATCTACAAGGTTGAGCTGTGCAGCAGATATAGCAGCAACACCTGCAATGGGTTCATTGGAAAAGCAGGCCAAGGCGTAGCCAAACATCCCTCCAGTTGAAAATCCAGCAGCATAAACACGCTCTGGATCGATTGATAGCTGTTCTTGTAGATCGACGATCAGGGTTTCGATAAAGCCAATATCATCAAAATCTGTTTTATTGTCTTCTGCAAATGGTGCAGCATTCCAAACCGAAAAACCAGACAACAGTAAAGCTTGTGGATAGACCAAAATCACGCCCTCCTGATTAGCGACTTCTTGAAAGTTAGATCCATTTGCAAAATAACCTTTGGCATTTTGTCCAAACCCATGAAAATTCAGTAACACAGGATGCGCTGTTTCTTCATTGTAGGAACTGGGAAGATACAATTGATACTCACGTTCATCTCCGTTGTGTTGGAGTGTTTGTGTTGACAAGCCAGTGTTAGGGGTTGAAGAGTCATTGAGTTCACTGGTTTCATTTTGACTGGAGTTGCAGCCTATGAAAATCATCATTGAAATCAAAAAAAACTCTTTCATCGTTTATTTTCAACTAAGGCTTCAAGCGCGGTTTTTGGGCTTTTTGTCTGGGATACGCCCTTGGTTACCCATTCCGTCAATGTCAAGTTGGTCATAGGCATCGGCATGTTCTCTCCGTTGAATACGGTGTTGTTTTCCGATTATGCGTAGTAAAAAATATACATAAACGGTAAAAATCGTGAGCCCAACAAAAAACATCACTTGGTTAATCATCACGTCTTCTTTGGCGAATTGCAATAGAAAGTGATAAAATGGATGGTACCCAAATACCAACAAAAATACCTTCTAATTTATTGCCCGAAAACCACAGGAATACAGAGTATAAAAAACTAAAAAAAGCTAGTATAATAGGGTAGTATTTTTCTAGAAATCGAATCATAAATCTAAGTTACAAATTTTAAAATAAATGGTTATTACCTTGAACCTAATTTCAAGTCTCTTTGAATATCTTTTTTGACCACGCGTAAGTATTTTTCTCGTTTTTTTTGCGAAACAAAAGGTACCGACCAGAACTGTTTGGTTTTAAACCACAATGACCAACGCCATCCAAAAACAAAACTGTAGACACCCATGACGAGTCGAAGCTTGACAGAATTCAAGTAGAGGGTACGTACAGGAAGTGAGGGCGCACCATGCGTGACATAGGTTCTGATTTTTTTATCCTTTAAAAAGGGTTTGGGATATGCATATGTTTTGGTAATGTTGACAAACTGATAGGCAAAACCAGGCGTCATCACTTCATCAAAAAAGATTTCTGTTCTGGGTGTCAAACGAAACCACCACACTGGGGAAACGATATAAATCCACTCTGCCCAACTGACGAGCTCTTTGTATTTTTCAATCACAGCATCACGAGGGCGAGTGAAGCTGTCTCGATACAAATCGATGATTTTTAACTCCTCATTGCATGCTTCAATCTCAGACTTGATGGTGGAAAAAATCCCACTATAGCAAAAGGATTGTTGGTCAGGATGACCAATCACAATTAAATTTTTCATAGCTTATTTTTAACAAAAATAGTAAATAACTATTTGAAGAATATAAACGAAATGTTATATGATGTTGTTTTGGAGATAGACTGGCAGTTCTTTGATCGACGGAATACACCCATCGGGTTGAATACTTGAGGCTTCAACAAGCCCTTTTCGGTACTTGCCTGTTTGCACCAATACAGTTTGCATACCCATTTGCATAGCTCCTTCGATGTCATTGATCAAATCATCCCCAACCATCAGCAGCTCGTCGGGATTACATCCAAAAGTATTGCTGGCAAGTTCAAAAAATGTCGGGTTGGGTTTTCCAACAACCACTGCTTGTTTTTCTGTGGCGTGTTCCAGTGCTGCTACAAAAGCACCACTGTCCAACAAAAGACCACTTGAACCTTGATGATAACGACCTTTGTGCAGCGCGATGATTTCAGCACCTTCCAAAACTTGATTCATCAATTCGTTGAGTAAATCGTAGTCCCAACGATTTCCAATATCTCCAATGACGATAGCATCAGGGTTTTGCAAACAGTTTGTTGGATAATCTTGTTGCGCTGCAGGTCGAAGAACCAAACGACAGCGTTTAAACCCTCGTTGATCGAGCAAAAGAACCCCTGCATAATTGGCACTCATAATCTCTTGCTCATCTACTTCAAGACCCAATCGGCGAAGTTTGGCAGTCAAGTCTTTTCGACACATGGTGGTATTGTTGGTCACAAAACGATAGGGAATTTGTTGCTCGTTCAACCATCGCAGGCAGTCTATGCCGCCAGCAATCAATTGCTGTTCAACATAAAAAACACCATCCAAATCAAATAATACACCTTTCATAACGACTCTATGTTGTCTATCCTATATTGCTTATTTTTGCTGCATCGATTACAAAGATATGGCGAATCAGTCTATGTTGGAAGGCGTACAAATCAGCACAAATGCTGGGGTGGCTCGGATTCATTTTGCTCATGCCAAGCAAAATGCCTTTCCTGCCACACATCTCAAAGACTTGAAAGAGGCATTTGAAAAGGTTTCCAAGGATAAAAGTGTTCATGTGATTGTATTGCAGAGTGAACCATCGGTGGCCTTTTGTGCTGGCGCATCTTTTGACGAGCTGTTGGCAGTCAATACACCTGAAGAGGGAAAAGTATTTTTTATGGGCTTTGCCAATGTGATCAATGCGATGCGTCGCTGCCCCCAGCCCATCATCGCAAGAGTTCACGGAAAAGCAGTTGGGGGTGGTGTTGGGTTGATTTCAGCATGTGATTACGCCTTAGCCCTTCCAACAGCAGAAGTTAAGCTTTCTGAAATTGCCATAGGCATTGGGCCCTTTGTCATCGCACCAGTAGTGCAGCGCAAAATTGGCACTGCTGCACTTAGCGAACTATCACTCTCATCCCACAGTTGGAAATCGGTCGATTGGGCAAAACAGAAAGGCTTATATGCCGAAATACTTCCCACCTTCGATCAGCTCGACAAGGCAGTTGATCAGCACGCAAAACGATTGGCAAGCTATGCTCCAGAAGCTGTAGCTGCGCTCAAAAAAGAACTATGGCACAACACCGATGATTGGGATCATCGACTCTCTAGCAATGCCGAAATTACAGGACGACTACTATTGTCCAAGCAAACCCAACAAACCATTCAAAACATCAAAAACAATCAATGAGTACAATTCGCGTTACAAAGAGCTTTGGCTTCGAAACAGGACATGCCCTCTATGGCTATGATGGACTGTGCAAAAACGTACATGGTCATAGCTATAAGCTTTATGTCACAGTGGTTGGTCGTCCAATCGATGATCAAAACCATGTCAAAAATGGGATGGTGATCGATTTTAAAGATTTAAAAACCATCGTTAAATCCGAAGTCGTGGATGTGTTTGATCATGCAACTGTGTTCAACAAAAACACCCCTCATGTCGAGCTAGCAAAAACCCTGTCCGATAGTGGTCATAAAGTATTGTTGGTGGATTATCAACCCACAAGTGAAAAGATGGTGATTGATTTTGCTCATCGCATTGCTTCTCGTTTGCCAGCACACATCAAGCTGCACAATCTGCGTTTGCACGAAACTGCTACTGCCTATGCCGAATGGTATGCAAAAGATCAAGAATAATTATCTTTGCAGTCCATGAAAAAAAACATCTATTTTGTTTCTGACCAACACTTTGGTGCGCCTGACAGAGCATCGAGTTTGGTGCGTGAGCGCCGATTTGTGAAGTTGCTAGATGAAATCAAATCAAACGCAAGTGAACTCTATATTCTTGGAGATTTATTTGATGTTTGGTACGAATACAAACACGTAGTCCCAAAGGGCTTTGTTCGTGTTTTGGGCAAGCTTGCCGAGTTTATGGATGATGGCATACCGATTCATTTTTTTGTTGGCAATCACGATATGTGGATGATTGATTATCTCGAAACGGAAATCGGCGCGAAGGTTTATTTTCACCCCAAAACGATATCAATTGGATCAAAAAAGATTTTCGTTGGGCATGGAGACGGTTTGGGGCCAAAAGACAAGGGCTACAAGCGCATGAAAAAAGTGTTTCGAAATCCATTTTTTCAATGGCTTTATCGCTGGCTTCATCCTGACTTGGGGATACCATTTGCACGTTATTTGTCTTTAAAAAATAAATTGATATCAGGGAGTGAGGATCTGAACTATGATGGGCCTGAGAGGGAATGGCTTTTTCAGTATGCCAAACGAAAACTCAAGACCGAGCATTTCGATTATTTTGTATTCGGACACCGTCATTTGCCATTGGAAATCTCCCTCAACCCCAAATCGACTTATATCAATATTGGCGATTGGATAACGCATTACACCTATGGGGTTTTTGATGGATTAAAACTATCATTAAAACATTGGAAACCTAACGATGATTGAGCAAAAGGATCTTGGTTTTGAGCAGGCAGTTCTCATTGGGATAATCAATAAAAACCAAACAGCCGATCGCTTAGATGAATACCTCAACGAGCTCGCTTTTTTGACACACACAGCAGGCGGAAAAGTCAGCAAGCGATTTACCCAAAGCATGGAAACACCTCACCCCAAAACCTTTATCGGCTCAGGAAAAATGGAGGAGGTAAAGGCATATGTGAAAACCCATGACATTGGCACAGTTGTTTTTGATGACGAATTAACACCTGCCCAACAAGCCAATATCGAACAGCTGTTAAAGTGTAAAATCGTCGATCGCACAGGTTTGATTTTAGATATTTTTGCGCAAAGAGCCAAAACCAGTTATGCTCGCACACAAGTGGAATTGGCACAGTATCAATATCTATTGCCCAGATTGAAGGGGTTGTGGACACACCTTGAACGTCAACGTGGAGGAATCGGAATGAGAGGGCCTGGAGAAACCGAAATCGAAACAGACCGCCGAATTGTTCGTGACAAAATCTCTTTGTTGAAGAAAAAATTAGTGACCATCGATCGGCAGATGGCTACCCAGCGTGGCAATCGAGGCGCATTGGTGAGAGTCGCTTTGGTGGGATATACCAATGTGGGGAAATCCACTTTGATGAATGTGCTGAGTAAAAGCGATGTATTTGCCGAAAACAAATTGTTTGCCACCCTTGACACAACAGTGCGTAAAGTTGTGGTTCGCAACT
Organism: Flavobacteriaceae bacterium UBA5950; assembly: GCA_002430545.1. Classification (GTDB taxonomy): domain Bacteria; phylum Bacteroidota; class Bacteroidia; order Flavobacteriales; family Flavobacteriaceae; genus UBA724. The sequence goes on along the minus strand of DJCM01000013.1, from coordinate 109,807 downwards.
TGCCCTTTTTGTTGAGTGATACGGTTGGGTTTATACGCAAACTACCAACCCAGCTAGTGGAGTCATTTAAGAGCACACTCGACGAGGTTCATGAAGCCGATATGTTACTGCATGTGGTTGATATTGCACATCCCAACTTTGAGGAACATATCGAATCGGTTAATCAGTTGCTCAGTGATATTGGGGCAATTGACAAACCAACACTCATGATCTTTAATAAAATCGATGCCTATCGGCCAGAGCCATTGGATGATGACGACTTGACAACCCCTCGCACAACCAAGCATTACAGTTTGGAGGAATGGCAACAATCATGGATGGCAAATACCCACGGAGACGCTATTTTTATCTCTGCCCAACAGAAAATTCACACCGACAAACTAAGAGAGTTACTTTACCATAAAGTAAGAGAGATTCACATCACCCGATTTCCCTACAACCACTTTTTATACCCTGAAAATTAAAGCAACATACGCACCCCAATACCAAAGATTTCACGAGCTTGAAGTGCTTGTACGGCATTGTCGTCGTAGACAAACTGCACCTCGAGTTGCGTGCTGATAAGCTCATTGACTTTCATTTCAGCAGCCAAGGTGTAATCAAAATCGATGTTTTCGGGCTTGCCCAAGTAATCGCTGTAAACGGCCAATCGATTTTCTATAAATACATTTTTCATGGCTTCAAATTTGTAAAAACCAGTGATTGAGGCACCCAATTCAAAGAGGTGATTCGCCCCTTTTAACACACCAAAATAAGTCTTTCCGTCTTCAAGATCATTGGTGAATTGTCTGCTAACAAAAGTAATTCGCTGTGTAAAGGGAGCGATGTTTACCCATGAATCTTTTGATTTCTTCCAGTATAAACCAACACCAAACTGCAAGTAGGCAGGGGAGAAAAAATGTGTTTTTAAACTGCGTGTCTCTTCGCCCTTATCATCTGTTCCAAAACGGTACCCACGAGCAATTTGTGATTTAAAATTCAAAATGGTGGAATAGCTCCATGTATTCGAAAATTCTTTTCCCAACAGCGAATTGACATCCAAGCGATCATTGGTTTTCTTTAGAAACTTATCCCCTTCCAAATAGCTCAATCCATAAGAAGCTTTGCCTTTGGTGTCCCAAGACCATCCATTTTCTTTATAATTGATTTCATAATCAATACCCAAAGTAAGTGACACATTGTTGATCCCTCCAGAAGCCCAGTTGCTAAAAGCAGACTGATTAAACAATAGTGCTGTTTTGCCCCCATATGACCAAATCCCTCCAACAGGATCTCTTGTCTTGTTTTGACTCTCTTGGGCAAAGGCAAACGTGCTAAAAAAAATTAGAATTAAAGCGGATAGGGTTTTCAATGGAGGGGTTATTAATTTTAAAAACTAACGTTTATAAAGTGGTACAGATGAGCATGCTTCTCCGTAGGCAATGCGATTGGCATGGGGTTGAAGTACTTCCATCAATCGCACATAGACCCAATCGGGAACAGAACCATCACTACAGCCCTTGATGATGATATTCTTTTGTTTGTAGTCCTCGACTTTGAGTGTTGTCAAGGCCGATTCATAAGCCAAGGCCGTGGCAGCATTATGATCTCCCAGACAGACCCCTGCTGCATGTGATTGCAAATGGCTAGTCATCAGCATGGCAGCCCATTGGGGAACAAGAGTGTCTTCCGCGATATGCAAACCCACATATTGCCCTTTATAAACTGTCCAGTCATGAGCAGCGATGGCTTGTCGAAAGGTTTTTTCTCGTAAAATTTTATCCTCGTTGAGTAAAGATGATAGCGACACGACAGTCACTTTGGCATCTTTCACTAAGGTAGCGGGATCAAATTGGATCAGACCGCTTTCTGCAACGCGGTTTACAATGCTCATCTTATAAAAATCCGAGTTCAAGTTTGGCTTCTTCACTCATCAAGTCTCGTGTCCAAGGCGGATCAAAAGTAAGTTCTACCTCAGCTTCTTTAACTTCGTCGAGGGATTGGACTTTGTCTTTGACTTCTTGTGGTAGAGAGTCAGCTACGGGGCAGTTGGGTGTTGTGAGTGTCATCAACACTTTCACGTCTTGGTCTTCATTGACAAAGACATCATATATCAGTCCAAGTTCATAAATATCGACTGGGATTTCAGGATCGTATATCGATTTGAGTACGCCAACAATTTTGTCTCCAAGTTCTTGTCCTTCCATCAGTTGAGTTGCGTTTGATACGCCAGGGCGTATAGTTTGAGTTGTTTGATCATTGATACCAATCCATTGGCTCGTGTGGGAGACAAATGATCTTTCAGACCAATTTGGTCGATAAAATCTGTATTGGCATCCAAAATATCTTGTGGGGGTTGGTTGGAAAATGTTCGAATAAGAATCGCAATAATCCCCTTGGTGATGACAGCATCGCTATCGGCAGTAAACACCACTTTTTCGTTAACCATATCTGCGTGCACCCATACTTTGCTTTGACACCCTTTGATGATGTTGTCATCGTTTTTGTGCTTGGTATCGATTAGTGGCAGGGACTTGCCCAGCTCAATCATATACTCATAGCGTTGCATCCAGTCGTCAAAAAGTGAAAACTCTTCTATGATTTCGTCTTGTACTTGCTCTACAGTCATACGTCAAAAATACAAATTAGCGCAACATGGCAATTGCTCGTTGAACGCCATTGACAAATGCATCCACCTCTTCTTTGGTGTTATAAAACGCAAAGGAGGCACGAATGGTGCCTGGAATCTTATAATAATCCATAATCGGTTTTGCACAGTGATGACCTGTTCGAACAGCAATCCCCATCTTATCGAGGAGGGTGCCGACGTCATAGGGATGAAGCAAATCGATATTGAATGAAATCACAGCTGTTTTGTGTTTGGTGTTCCCATAAATGCGTAAGCTCTCTATTTGATTGAGTTTTGCAGTCGCATAGTCAAGGAGTTCCTCTTCATAGCTTTCAATTGCATCAAAACCAATGCTGTTCATATAATCGAGTGCTGCACCAAAGGCAATCCCTCCACAGATGTTAGGAGTACCTGCCTCAAATTTGTGTGGAAGGTCGGCATAGGTGGTTTTTTCAAAAGTCACCTCATCGATCATTTCGCCACCTCCTTGATAGGGGGGGAGCTTATTGAGCCATTTTTCTTTTCCGTACAGCATCCCCATACCTGTTGGCCCACAGAGTTTATGTGCCGAAACTGTATAAAAATCGACATCGATTTTTTTGAGATTAGGCTTCAGATGCCCACAGGCTTGTGCGCCATCAACAAGCACTGCAGCACCAGTTTTATGGGCTTTTTTAATGATTTCTTCAATGGGATTGATCGTACCCAATGCGTTGGAAACATGATTGACAAATACCAGTTTGGTTTTTTTGTTCAACAACTCGGCATAGGCATGCATATCCAGTGTGCCTTCATCGGTCATGGGAATCACACGTAGAACAGCACCACTGCGTTCACACATCATTTGCCATGGCACGATGTTGGCGTGATGTTCTAAGGCCGAAACAATGACCTCATCACCAGGATCTAAAAGGGTGCCAAATCCAAAAGCAACGAGATTAATACTATGTGTTGTACCAGAAGTCAAAATTACCTCTTTTGATTTTGGAATATTAAAATGTTTTTGGATGGTTTTTCGTGCGTGTTCAAACTTGTCTGTAGCCTCTTGACTGAGGGTATGCACGCCGCGATGGATATTGGCATTGTACTGTTGGTAATAGTCGGCAATTACATCGATCACTTGGGTGGGTGTTTGAGAGGTAGCGGCATTGTCGAGATAGACTAATGGCTGCCCATTGACTTTGCGAGAAAGTATGGGAAAATCGGCACGAATGTTTGTTAGATCTAACCCCATTGATTATAGATTAAAACCTAGATGAACACCTAATTTTTTCGCGATAAGGGCATTGATTCTTGCTTTGACTGCTGGGATATTTACACTTGCCAAAACATTGTTGGCAAAAGCATAGGTTAATAGTGCTCGTGCTTCTTTTTTAGGAATCCCACGTGTTTGGAGATAAAACAGTGCTGTTTCGTCGAGCTGACCAATGGTACAGCCATGGCTACAACGCACATCATCTGCAAAAATCTCGAGTTGTGGTTTTGTATTTATGGTTGCCTTATCACTCATCAAGATATTGTTGTTTTGTTGAAAGGCATTGGTTTTTTGTGCTTCTTGCTCCACAACGATTTTGCCATTAAATACCCCTGTCGATTGGCCATCATAAATCCCCTTATACTCTTGATGGCTTTCCGAATTGGGATGTGCATGATGTACCAGTGTATGATGGTCTACCAACTGCTTGCCTTCCACTAGGGTAATTCCTTTCATCGTAGATTGAATGGCTTGGTCTTTATGATAAAAGTGCAGGTTATTACGAATAAACTGACCCCCAAACGAAAAGGTATGCACTTTGGCATGCGAGTGTTTTTCTTGATGGATGTAAGTGCTATCGACCAATGACGCTTCCTCACAATCGTTTTGGATTTTATAGTAATCCACTTGAGCGCCTTTGTGCGTAAAAATTTCAGTCACCACATTGGTTAGTACTGCTGTATCGGACAAGCTTTGATGTCTTTCGATGATTTGCACTTCACTTTGAGCTTCCACCACAACAAGGTTGCGAGGCTGCAGCATCAGATTTTGATTGACCCCTGTCGAAAAATGGATGATTTGAATGGGTTTTTCAACACGTTTCTTTTTGGGGATATGCACAAAGGCTCCTTCTCGACCAAAGGCAGTATTAAGTGCAGTAAAGGAATCTTCCGAATCGGCAACAGCGTCAAAATACTGCTCAATGACTTTTCGGAATTTGGGTTGACTTAACGCTGCAGAAAGCAAGCACACATCCATTCCCTCATGCGTGGTTTCGGAGAGAAAAGAACTATATACCCCATCGACAAAGACAATTTTATAGGTGTCAACATCGTGGAGGATAAATCGCTGCACATCTGTTAGGGTAACATTTTTACTTTTCTTTGGAAACACAGTAAAATCTGTTTTCACCAGTTTATTGAGGGGTGTGTATTTCCATTCCTCCATTTTTTTGGTCGGAAAGCCTTGTTGCTCAAAAGTCTCAATGGCAGTTGAGCGTAGTTTTGCCATACGCTTGCTGTCTTCCGAAGTAGAAGTCTGCGCCATGTATGAAGCAACAAGTTTTTCTTGTAAATCCATCAGATTGATTGTTTGATCCAGTCGTATCCTTTTTCTTCGAGTTCGATTGCCAATTCTTTACCACCAGACTTCACAATCTTACCTTCGTGAAGTACGTGAACAAAATCAGGAACAATATAGTCCAGCAAGCGTTGGTAATGCGTAATGACAATAATTGCATTGTCATCGTTTCGAAGCGTATTGACGCCATTGGCAACGACACGCATGGCATCGATGTCTAACCCTGAATCTGTTTCGTCGAGTATGGCGAGTTTGGGTTCGAGCATCGCCATTTGAAAGATCTCATTTCGTTTTTTCTCGCCTCCCGAAAAACCTTCATTGAGTGAACGTGACAAAAACTGCGTATCGATGGAAAATAATTTTGCTTTCTCCTTGATTTTTTTCAGCATCACATTGGCGGGCATTTCTTCAAGCCCTTGACCTTTTCGGGTTTCGTTGATAGCTGTTTTAATAAAGTTCGTCACTGTTACACCAGGGATTTCGACTGGGTATTGGAAGGACAAAAAGATACCCAAGTGAGCACGCTCATCGGCGCTCAGATCACTGATATCAGCACCCTGATAGAGAAGACTTCCTTTGGTGACTTCATAGTCCTCATGCCCTGCAATGACTGTGGAAAGCGTACTTTTCCCTGAGCCATTGGGCCCCATAATTGCATGGACTTCTCCCGGCTTGATATCGAGGTTGATTCCATTTAAAATCCCTTTGCCTTCTACTTCGGCATGGAGGTTGTCTATGCTCAGCATATTATTCTGTTCGAATTTCTATCATTTGATTTTCAAATGGGGCTGAAGGTGCAACAGAGTCAATATCTTTTATCGTAATGACTTCTGGCCATCCCTCAGCGTTGGGGTTTTTTGAAATCAGGCCTTTGATATAGACTTGCACCATGTCAAAACTATCTTTTTGAATGGGTGCGACTCGGGCGTGAAGTTCGTGTAGTTTGTCATCCACCACTACCCCATAAATTTCACTTCCTGTGTTAAGCACAGCGTTGTTGTCATAAAACAAAAACTCACCTGTGATACTTTCGGCTTTTGATTTTGGTTGGGTGGTACATGCTGCTACGAATAGCAGTACAATGATAATTTGTAGGTTTTTTTTCATCTTTTAGAATTTATCCAACAGAACCTTCTAGTGAAATTTCGAGGAGTTTTTGTGCTTCCACAGCAAATTCCATTGGGAGTTTATTTAATACATCTTTACTAAAGCCATTGACGATGAGTGCAATTGCTTTTTCGGTATCGATGCCACGTTGGTTGCAATAAAAAATTTGGTCTTCACCGATTTTGCTTGTCGTGGCTTCGTGTTCAATTTGGGCACTTTTGTTTACGGCTTCTATGTAAGGAAACGTATGTGCCCCACATTTGTTACCCATCAGCAGTGAATCGCACTGCGAAAAGTTACGAGCATCATCTGCTCGAGGGCTGATTTTGACCAGTCCACGATAACTGTTTTGAGAAGTACCCGCAGAAATTCCTTTGGATATGATGGTACTTTTTGTGCGTTTACCTAAGTGTACCATTTTGGTACCTGTATCGGCTTGTTGGTGATTGTTGGTCACAGCGATAGAGTAAAACTCCCCAATGCTATCATCGCCTTTGAGGATACAAGAGGGGTACTTCCACGTCACTGCCGAGCCTGTTTCCACTTGTGTCCATGAGATTTTAGCGCTTTTGTGGCATATCCCTCGTTTGGTAACAAAATTAAACACCCCACCTTTGCCTTCGGCATCGCCAGGAAACCAGTTCTGTACAGTCGAGTATTTGATTTCTGCATGGTCATGAGCAACCAGCTCCACCACAGCGGCATGCAATTGATTTTCGTCTCGAGCAGGGGCAGTACAACCTTCGAGGTAACTCACATAACTCCCCTCATCAGCGATGACGAGTGTGCGTTCAAACTGACCTGTGCCTGCCTGATTGATACGAAAATAGGTTGAGAGTTCCATTGGGCAACGAACCCCTTTTGGAATATAGCAAAACGATCCATCAGAAAATACTGCCGAGTTGAGGGCTGCGTAATAATTGTCTTTGCGTGGCACCACTGTTCCGATGTATTTGCGCACTAGGTCTGGATATTCTTTAATCGCTTCCGAAATAGAACAAAAAATGATTCCTTTTTCGGCAAGGGTTTCTTTAAATGTTGTGGCAACAGAAACTGAGTCCATCACAATATCGACTGCCACGCCTGAAAGTCTTTTTTGTTCTTCGACGGGGATGCCGAGTTTTTTGAAGGTGTCGAGCAACTCAGGATCCACCTCGTCCAAGCTGTTGTATTTGGGTGCTTTTTTGGGTGCTGAATAGTACGAAATGGCTTGAAAATCTGGCTTGGGGTAGTCCACGTTTGCCCAGTCGGGCTCTTCCATGGCACTCCATGCCTCATAGGCTTCTAGTCGCCATTCGGTCATCCAAGCAGGCTCGTTTTTGCGTTTGGATATCGCACGAACAACCTCCTCATTCAATCCTACGGGAAAGGTATCCGACTCGATGTCGGTGTAGAATCCATAGGCATACTCCTTGGACTCGAGTTCTTTTTTTAATTCTTCTTCTGTATAGGCCATAGCAAACCTGTTTTTTATAGCGAAAAACTCTCACCACACCCACAAGTGCGATTGGCATTGGGATTGTTAAACACAAACCCTTTACCATTGAGACCACCTGAATATTCAAGGGTTGTACCAACCAGATAAAGAAAACTCTTTTTATCGACAACGATACGCACATCATTGTCTTCAAACAGTTTGTCATCTTCTCCCAAGGCATTGTCAAACTTCAAATCGTATGACAGACCCGAACAACCACCACTTTTAACACCTACACGCACAAAAGAATCGCTGAGGGTGTAGCCATCTGACTGCATCATCTGCTTCATTTGTTCTCGCGCTTGTGTAGATACTTTTATCACAAGGATAATTCTAAGGAGTTTTTCGAATACAAATATAGTACATTCCAAAGAAATAATCGCCAGTAGCAGGCTTTACACAATTGCACTTCGGTTTTTGGCGATTTTTATGTTTTATTTTTCTGTTAAGTAATTTTTTTAAAAAATAATTTATAAATAAAAAAGAGAGGTCTCATTTTAAATTCATGATCATATGCTTGGTCATCACGACTTATGACTTAAATGCGCTTAAAAAACCCTAATTTTACTGCATGTTAGAAGACAAAAAAGCATCCAAAACTCCTCTCGATAGCTTGGGGGAGTTTGCCCTCATCGAACACCTGACCAAATCGGCAACTGCTGCCTTGCCCTCCACTGTATTGGGCATAGGCGATGATGCTGCTGTGATCAATCACGAGGGTGAAACGGTCGTTACGACCGATATGCTTATCGAACGAGTGCATTTCGATTTGGCCTATATGCCACTCAAGCATTTGGGCTACAAAGCAGTGGTGGTCAACCTTTCAGATATCTATGCAATGGGTGCTGACGCCACACAAGTATTGGTATCAATAGCAGTGTCCAATCGATTTCCTCTCGAAGCTGTTGAGGAGCTGTATGCAGGCATTCACTTGGCGTGTAAAACCTATGGTGTGGACTTGGTTGGGGGCGATACCACCTCTTCCCAACAGGGCTTGCAGTTGTCTGTTACTGCCTTGGGCGTAGCCCCCAAAACAGGGGCAGTATTGCGAAATGGTGCTGCCGAAAACGATTTGTTGGTGGTCAGTGGAGACATTGGGGGAGCGTATATGGGTTTGCAGGTGCTGGCTCGTGAAAACGAGGTGTTTAAAGCCAATCCCCAACACCAACCCGATTTGGAGCCTTACAGCTATTTGGTGGAACGACAACTCAAACCCGAAGCACGTAAAGATGTAGTGCAACTTCTGCATGATTTAAAAATACAACCCACCTCCATGATTGACATCAGTGATGGTTTATCGTCAGAGGTGATGCACTTGTGTAAGCAAAGCGGCATTGGATGTCGGGTGTATGAAAGCAAAATTCCCCTAGATCCGCAGTTGATAAGTGTTTGTGAGGAGTTTACTCTCGACAGCACGACCATCGCACTGAGTGGTGGTGAGGACTATGAATTGCTGTTTACGATCAAGCCATCTGACTTTGATAGCATCAAAGGCAATCCCAATTTGACTATCATTGGTCATATGACTGCTGAGGGGGATGTCCCTTCACTGGTCACTCGTGCTGAAGAGGTGATACCACTCAAAGCACAAGGCTGGAAGGCGTTTTAGGGATTCATCAACGCTTCAATTTCCTCAGCCTCGATTGGAATGTTTTTCATCAAGTTTAGGGTTTCGCCTGTTTGTTGTACCACCACATTGTCTTCCAATCGAATGCCAAACCCCTCTTTGGGGATATAAATCCCAGGTTCAACAGTAAAGACCATATTGGTAGTGATGGGTTGGTCGAGCAAGCCATAGTCGTGGGTGTCAAGGCCCAAATGATGGGAAGTGCCATGCATAAAGTATTTTTTATAAGCAGGGTTTTTGTCGGTTTGATTTTGTACATCAGCCTTATCCAACAGCCCTAATGCCAATAATTCGGCAGTCATCAATTCGCCCACTTCCACATGGTATGCTTTCCAACAAGCACCTGGAACAAGTCGTTTGGTGGCTTCGTTTTTGACTCGCAAAACAGCATCATACACATCGTGTTGTCGCTTGGTAAATCGACCAGATACAGGAATCGTACGTGTCATATCAGAAGAGTAGTTGCCATACTCAGCAGCCACATCCATCAGCAGCAGATCGCCTGCTTTACACATTTGGTTGTTTTCGATATAATGCAACACATTGGCATTGGCACCTGAGGCAATGATGGGGGTATAGGCAAAACCCTTTGAACGATTGCGAAGAAATTCATGCGCATATTCAGCCTCAATTTCATACTCCCAAACCCCTGGTTTGACAAAGCCCAACACACGTCGAAACCCTTTTTCAGTGATTTCACATGCAGTTTGTATATGTTCAATTTCTTCTGGATCCTTCACAGCTCGTAGACCCTGCAAAATCAAATTGCTTTTTTCATAGTTGTGTGTAGCAAATTTGCCTTTGCACCACTCAATAAATCGATCTTCACGCGTTTGGGTTTCGACCTTGGCACGATAGTGCTCGTTGGTATTGATATAAATATGTTCAACTTCTTTTGCCAAAGCCAAAAAATGTGATTCAAATTCGCTCGTCCACTTCACATTCGCAATACCCGACACTTTGGTTGCTTCGGTTTGAGTGAGTTTGTGTCCTTCCCAAACAGCGATATGGTCATTGGTTTCTCTTACAAATACGACCTCTCGCAAAGCGGGGTCTTTGGCGTCTGGGTATAGAACCAAAATGGTTTCTTCTTGGTCGATCCCAGTGAGGTAAAACAAATCTCGGTGCTGCGCAAAGGGCAAGGTGCTATCTGCACTAACAGGGTAAATGTCGTTTGAGTTAAATACTGCAATGCTATTGGGCTTGAGTTGTGTCATAAAACGCTGACGATGCTGCGTAAAGACACGATGATGTAGGCTGTTATATTTCATATGGTAAAGTAAAAAAATTTTTTTACAGTAAAATGCTTTACCTAAAGCTTCTATTTTTTTATTAGCATTGGGAACAGTTGTTGCACAACCGACTGCAACCCTTTAGGTGTTTTAGCTGCAAATCCATCACAGGCACTTGGCAGCTAATTTCAAAAAAAGGGGTAATTATTTATGATCAAAAAAACTCAATTCAGGTCAAAATTGTTAGAATCATTCAAAATCACCAAAAACCTTTGGCTTTCAGACGTACAGCACCTAATTTTGTATGAACATTTAGCCAATGACTATGGGGTTTGTCCTGTCTTCTACGATACTGCGAAAGTTTGCGATGGCATTGTCGGGTTTATTTTTAATGTTGTTTTTGCTTCAGCATTTCGCAATCAATATCACTTCTGTTTTTAGTGAAACCATCTTCAATCAGTTCTCTCATTTTATGGGAACCAACGCCATAGTGCAGTTTGTACTACAACCCATTTTGATTTTCGGAGTGATTTTTCATTTTGTCATGGGCTTTATTCTCGACATTCAAAATCGCAGCGCACGTGGTACTCGCTATGCCGTGTACAAGGGAAGCGCAAATGCGAGTTGGGTATCTAGAAACATGCTGATTTCAGGGGGTACAGTACTTGCCTTTCTCGCCTTGCACTTTTACGACTTTTGGGTACCTGAAATGAATTATAAATACATCGAGTTTTTACCTGAAAATCCAGACCGATACTACGAGGAGTTGGTGCATAAGTTTGAAGACCTCACACGAGTAATTCTCTACGTGATTTCCTTTGTTTTTTTAGCGCTTCACCTCTCCCATGGCTTTTCATCTGCCTTTCAGTCCATGGGCTTTAACAATAAATATACCCCAGTCGTGAAATCTCTTGGGAAAGTCTATTCGATTGGGATCCCTGCTGGCTTCGCTTTTATTGCGATTTTTCATTTTTTAAATCACTAACATGACCAAACTAAACGCACAAATCCCCAAAGGTCCAATAGCTGATAAATGGACAAATCATAAAAACAACATTCGTTTGGTCAGCCCTGCAAACAAGCGATTGATCGATGTGATTGTCGTGGGATCTGGTTTGGCAGGAGGGTCTGCTGCTGCTACCCTAGCCGAATTGGGATACAATGTCAAGGCATTTTGTTTTCAAGATTCGCCACGTAGGGCACACTCAATCGCTGCACAAGGAGGAATCAATGCAGCCAAAAACTATCAAGGAGATGGAGACTCAGTTCATCGCTTGTTTTACGATACTGTAAAAGGGGGAGACTATCGATCGAGAGAAGCAAACGTATATCGACTGGCAGAAGTCTCTGCAAATATCATTGATCAATGTGTCGCACAAGGGGTTCCCTTTGCGAGGGATTATGGTGGTTTGCTCGACAATCGTTCGTTTGGGGGTGTACTCGTTTCAAGAACGTTTTACGCCAAAGGACAAACAGGTCAGCAGTTGCTTCTTGGAGCCTATTCGGCCATGAATCGCCAGATCGGACGTGGCAAAATAAAAATGTATAGTCGCCATGAGATGCTCGACCTCGTCAAAGTTGATGGCAAGGCTAGAGGAATTATCACTCGAAACTTGGTGACTGGCGAAATCGAAAGGCATGCTGCACATGCTGTTGTGATCGCATCAGGGGGTTATGGAAATTTGTTCTATTTATCAACCAATGCGATGGGGAGTAATGTCACTGCAGCATGGAAAATTCACAAGCAAGGGGCCTATTTTGCCAATCCTTGCTTCACGCAAATCCACCCAACTTGTATCCCTGTTTCTGGTGATCACCAGTCCAAATTGACACTGATGTCGGAGTCTTTACGTAACGATGGACGGATTTGGGTACCCAAGAAAAAAGAAGACGCAAAGGCGATTCGTGAAGGACGTCTAAAACCAACAGACTTGACAGAGGATGATCGAGACTATTATCTCGAACGTCGCTATCCTGCTTTTGGAAATCTTGTTCCAAGAGATGTTGCATCTCGAGCAGCCAAAGAACGATGCGATGAAGGTTTTGGTGTTAACAAAACAGGAGAGGCTGTTTTTCTAGATTTTGCTACAGCTATTGAGCGATACGGCAAAGAAAAAGCACACGTCAAAGGTCTGGACGAAAACGACAATGCACTTGTACAAAAACTTGGCAAACAAGTCATCAAAGCCAAATATGGCAACTTATTTCAGATGTATGAAAAAATTGTCGATCAAAACCCATACGAAACGCCTATGATGATCTACCCAGCTGTTCACTACACCATGGGTGGTGTTTGGGTTGATTACAACCTGATGACAACAGTACCAGGTTGCTTTGCGATAGGGGAAGCCAACTTTTCCGATCATGGCGCCAACCGACTTGGTGCCTCTGCATTAATGCAGGGCTTGGCAGATGGTTATTTTGTATTGCCATACACTATCGGAGATTATTTGGCAGATGATATCCGTACAGGATCAATCTCTACCGACACCTCTGAATTTGAAAAAGCAGAGACGAATGTGCGAGCACAAATCGATGCTTTTATCAATAACAAGGGAACAAAAACGGTCGACTATTTCCATCGAATACTCGGAAAAATCATTTGGAACAAATGTGGAATGTCACGCAACAAAAAAGGACTTGAAGAAGCCATAGCAGAAGTCAAAGCACTGCGCGAAGAGTTTTATAAAGATGTTTTTGTGCCTGGCTCTGCCGATTCATTTAATGAGCCATTGGCTAAAGCCCTTCGAGTTGCAGACTTTTTGGAGTTGGGTGAACTCTTTGCCAAAGATGCCTTGGAGCGCGCAGAATCTTGTGGAGGTCACTTCCGTGAAGAATCCCAAACACCTGAGGGCGAAGCACTTCGAGATGATAAAAACTTTACGTTTGTCTCTGCATGGGAATACAATGGGGAACCGAGTAAAGCCAAACTGCATAAAGAGGATTTGGCTTATGAAAACATCGAATTAAAAACACGTTCATACAAGTAACAATGAAACTAACACTAAAAATCTGGCGACAAGAAAATGCCACTGCAAAAGGTAGTATGCAAACCTATTCATTGAAAGGCGTGTCTACTGATATGTCCTTTTTGGAAATGATGGATGTGCTCAACGAACAGCTGATGGAGCAAGGGATTGATCCTGTTGCTTTTGACCACGATTGCCGAGAGGGTATCTGTGGCTCGTGCTCGATGTTTATCAATGGTGAAGCCCACGGACCTGATCGATTGGTTACGACTTGCCAATTGCACATGCGAAAATTTAAGGATGGTGATACCATCCATATCGAGCCTTTTCGCGCAAAGCCTTTTCCTGTGATCAAGGACTTGGTTGTTGATCGCACTGCCTTTGATCGGATTCAGCATGCTGGTGGTTTTGTTTCTGTCAATACATCTGGAAACACCCAAGATGCCAATGCAACACCAATTGAAAAAGCAGATGCCGATAAGGCCTTTGATGCAGCCACTTGTATTGGTTGTGGGGCTTGTGTTGCTAGCTGTAAAAATGCTTCTGCCATGTTGTTTGTCTCTGCGAAGGTGTCGCAATATGCTTTACTTCCACAAGGGCAAGTTGAAGCGACTGATCGTGTATTAAATATGGTTAAACAAATGGACGAAGAAGGCTTTGGAAACTGTACCAATACTGGGGCTTGTGAGGTGGAATGTCCCAAAGGAATTTCACTGGAAAACATTGCCCGTATGAACAGAGAATATCTGTCGGCCAATATGAAGGGATAATCACTAGAGCCTTTCCCATGCAAACCCTACACACTGTTTTAGTACAACCCAATACCATTTGGCATGACCCTATAGCCAATCAAAAGTTGATTGCTGAACATCTAAACCAACTACAAAAAAGTGTTCAACTCATTGTTCTTCCAGAAACTTGGGCAACTGGCTTTACTATGACACCCGATCAAGTTGCAGAAACCTCTGATGGGCCATCGGTCAGATGGATGCTACAACAAGCAAAAAAGCATAACGCAGCAGTTTGTGGTAGTTTGGCGATTCAAGAGAATCAAAAGTTTTACAACCGATTTTTCTTTGTACACCCCGACGGTCATATAAACACCTATGACAAATATCATCCTTATACCCCCTCGGGCGAAGCACGTGTCTATGTGGCAGGAACAAAGGCCATTACTTTTGAATACTTGGGTTGGAACATTCGCCCAATCATCTGCTATGACTTGCGCTTTCCAGTCTTTTGTCGCAGCAACGACGATTATGATTTACTGATTTGTGTGGCCAATTGGCCAGCTGCTCGCATACAAGCTTGGGACACACTTTTGCGCGCTCGTGCAATTGAAAATATGGCCTATTCAATTGGCGTTAATCGTATTGGTAGGGATGCGTATCGATTAGATTATCCAGGACATTCTGCTGCCTACAACGCCTTGGGTGATTGTGAAGGAACCACTAATAAAAACCAGTTCCTAACCCATGTTGTACTCGATCAATCGAAACTAGTAACAACTAGAGAAAAACTCCCATTTTTAGAAGACAGGGATGCCTTTACTCTAGAATAAACCTTTCCTGCAACTCCCAATTGGCACGTACGTCGAGAAGGGGCTCGTGATGGTACACCCTTTCAGGCGCACTTCGATCGAGAAAACGACCAGTATCCCATTGCCCATTTTTGTTTTCATCGACAATCAACCGGACATAGTATTTTTTTGGTTGAAGATTGGAAAAAACAACACGCCTTTGTGGTACTGCTATTGGCAAACTGCGAATTAGGTTTTCATTTTCGTCTGTGAGCTGTACGATAATTGGATAGCTGGGAACACCTACAAGTTGAAGATAAACACTGCCATAGTCAGCAGGTTTTTTGGTGCGCAGCGCCAATTGTAAACTGTCATTGACTTCATCGAAAAAATCAGTAATTGCACCTGGAAACACATCCAATTGATAGTTCTCATTTGGTAGGATATCAAAGTCAAAGAGAATCCGATGTGGGTCTTCAGCAGAGACATCAAATGGAACAAGGATAGAGTCACGATCGCGTAAGTTGATACGTGACTTATCAATCGTTAAAATGGGTGTGGTGGTCATAATGCGAAGGGTGTCATCTAAATGTAAAACCCCTTTAATTGTGGAAGAGATTGCAAGCGAGTCCAATTCAGCTTTTCGTATCTGATGAGTACTTTGGACTTTGAGCCTATCACGACTGATATCAAATTGCAAAGAGTCAGCCGAAAAATGCTTATACCAAACATAAAGAGTGTCTGATTCTTTGTCAAACGACTGAACAGTTTGTACGCTATCCGGGAGGTTTATCGGCAGAACTTCCAGCCCAGTGGGATCACCAAAATAACCTATCCCAATTCGATTTTGACTCGCTTGAAATGTTCGCCCTACAGAAAAATTGGTCTTTTCTCGAAACAAGTCCAAATGAAAGAGACTATCTGTTGGCAGATCGATAAAATCATTGATAAAACCAATATCATCAGCATTTTGATCAAATGTGTAATTGTTGGCGATGTCTTTTTGTGCAATAAGTAAATATCGCCCAGCCTTGACATTTCCAATTTCAAAGACCTCCAAACTATCCAATGTATTGGTCAAATAGTCTGGGGGTTGCTGATATATAATCGAGTCGGTATATGTACTATCCACAGCATAGAGCATGACAGACACAAAGTTTTTTGTCTCTCGCCCAAATACATTGCCAATCCTACCACGCACTTGAAGCGAATCTACATAATCACCTGTGGAAAAGACATAGCGAAAGTATGGATATGGATTTCCCTCGTTGTTATCGACGATGCTTTGTCCAAAATTGAAATTATAGGTGGTGTTTGGACGTAATGTATCCATGAGTTCGATTTGCACATACTTGGCAGCAGTGCTTTGTGGCGAAATGATATAGGCAGCTGGGTCAAGGGGCGGCGAAACAATAAGTTGATCTTTTAGCTTTTTGAGTTTTACATATTCATCAAAATACAAACGAATTCTCTCTTGGTTGAAATTAGTTGTGTTTAACTCTGGATCAGCGCGCAACAATACAGGTGGAGTTTCATCTTCGGGACCACCAGTGGGATTTCCACGCTTGGCACATTGCACAAACAACAGTACAATAAACACCCATAAAAGGACTGAAAATCTATACTTCATCAATTACAAAGAAACGACTATTTTCAGGACTAGGGAAGGGTGACATGGCAAATGCAATCGTAGCTATAGAAACGCGAACGCTCTCAATTGGCAATTCACTTATGCAATGGAGGCAAAGAGTGGTCTTTAGAGGTACTGCTCGCCGACAGCCAAGACAATATGTTGGGAAAAGGGTCTGCAGGAAGTTATTAAAAACAGTAATCATGGGGCATCAAATCGTCTTACAATTTACAAAAGAAAGCTTATTTTTGCGCCATGGCTGAAACAGACCAGTTCAAAAAAGTGATTGCCCATGCCAAAGAATATGGCTTTGTCTTTCCGTCGAGCGATATTTACGATGGCCTCAGTGCTGTGTATGACTATGGGCAACAAGGCGTACTCCTGAAAAACAATATTCGCAACTATTGGTGGAAATCCATGGTGCAACTCAATGACAATATCGTTGGCTTGGACGCTGCGATTTTTATGCACCCCACCACCTGGAAAGCATCAGGTCATGTGGATGCCTTCAACGATCCGTTGATTGATAATAAAGATTCCAAAAAACGTTATCGCGCCGATGTGTTAATTGAGGACTATATTGCCAAACTAGAGGGTAAAATCGAAAAAGAAGTCAAGAAAGCTGCCAAGCGATTTGGGGATGCTTTTGACAAAGAGCAGTTTATGTCGACCAATCCTCGTGTGGTTGGCTATCGAGAAAAAGCAGCTGTCATTAGTACTCGAATGGCAAAGTCATTGGAGGCAGAAGATCTCGCTGACGTGAAAGCCCTCATTGAAGAATTGGAAATTGTTTGTCCATTTTCTGGCTCAAAAAACTGGACAGATGTCAAGCAGTTCAACTTGATGTTTGGCACGAAGCTTGGCGCATCTGCAGATCATGCAACAGACCTTTACCTACGTCCAGAAACAGCGCAAGGGATTTTTGTCAACTTTTTGAA
Source organism: Flavobacteriaceae bacterium UBA5950 (assembly GCA_002430545.1). GTDB lineage: Bacteria > Bacteroidota > Bacteroidia > Flavobacteriales > Flavobacteriaceae > UBA724. The sequence goes on along the minus strand of DJCM01000013.1, from coordinate 92,146 downwards.
TGTACAAAAATCCGGGCGTATGAAAATTCCCTTTGGAATTGCCCAAACGGGAAAGGCATTTCGCAACGAAATTGTGGCACGTCAATTTATCTTTCGCATGAGGGAATTTGAGCAAATGGAGATGCAGTTTTTCATCCCACCCGGATCTCAGAAAAAATGGTATGACCATTGGAAAAAAACACGCCTCAATTGGCACTTGTCTTTGGGAATGGGTGTAGAAAACTATCGATTTCACGATCATGAAAAACTAGCACACTATGCTGACGCTGCATGTGATATTGAGTTTAAATTCCCATTTGGATTTAAAGAATTAGAGGGTATCCACTCCCGAACGGATTTTGACTTGGGCAGTCATGAAAAGTATGCGGGTAAAAAACTACAGTATTTTGACCCAGAGCGCAACGAAAGCTATAATCCATATGTGTTGGAAACCTCAATCGGACTGGATCGTATGTTTTTGGCGGTGCTTTCTCACAGCTTGCAAGAAGAGCAACTCGAGGACGGGAACACACGTACGGTACTGCGGTTACCAGCCGTTTTGGCACCGACTCAGATTGCCATTTTACCCTTGGTTAAAAAGGATGGTTTGCCGGATCTTGCTCGTGATTTGGTTGTGGATTTAAAATGGGATTACTCGACAGCTTATGACGAGAAAGATGCGGTTGGACGCCGATATAGACGACAAGACGCGCTTGGAACACCATACTGTGTAACGGTCGATCACCAAACCTTGGAAGACCAAACAGTTACCCTACGTGAAAGAGACTCCATGGAGCAAGTTCGAGTACCAACAAAAGAATTATCTCAACATTTAGATACTAAGTTAAACATAAAACATTGGTTATTAAAAGCCTAATGAGCTTAAAACCTTTTTCCAATTGCAATCCCTACTGGTACATATAGTTCATTATCTGATCCTGTTATATAACGAGATAGTCCCAAAAATAATTCAAAAGAAAAACCATTGGTATTAACCCATTTCTGACCAATTGACATTCCAAGGGAAACTTGAAGAGATTCACTCTCAAGTGATGCAAAAGAACTGAAGCCCTCAACAAAAAAACCTCTTGCACCATATTCTTTTGAATTGTAAAAGTAAAATCTGTAGTAAGGGTTTATAGCAAATTTCCTATCAGTAATATCACCAACGTCATCACCTCCATTTATAAACATTGAAAGGCCAAAGCTGCTTGACCTGTTCAATATCCTTTCATAAAATATGTTTATGTCACTAACAGTTAAAAAACTCAGGGCATTTACTCTAAGTTCGTTTTCACCTTTTGGATATGCAGCGTCAAGAGACGAATTATTTACAACTTCAACTTTGATTACTTTTTCCTCCTCTTTATCCTCATAGATTGCGGGTACTTCAGGAACAGCTGGCACTTCTTGTTCCTGGGCGTTCACAGAAGCAAGCATAAAAAATATGGGTGTAAAAAATAGTATTCTTTTCATTTTTTTGGTTTATAGTTAAAACAAAAATATAAAATTGTATAGTGACTTTGTATTTTAGCAAGTATGAAGATTATCTCCTATAACGTTAATGGCATTCGCGCAGCATTACGCAAAGATTTTTTAACATGGCTACAAGCAGCTTCTCCTGATGTCCTCTGTCTACAAGAAATCAAAGCCACACTCGATCAATTTGACCCTTGTGTGTTTAAAGAATTGGGGTATCACCACAACTTTTGGTATCCCGCCCAAAAAAAGGGATATAGTGGAGTGGCGGTATTGTGCAAGCAAGAGCCAATCAAGGTGGTCTATGGAACCGGCATCGACTATATGGACAACGAAGGGCGTAACCTCCGTGTCGATTTCGACGGGGTATCGGTCATGAGCTTATACCTACCTTCGGGAACCAATCCCAAGCGTTTGGCGTTTAAGTTTACCTATATGGATGATTTTCAAATCTATATCAACGAACTCAAAATTGAATATCCCAATTTGGTGATTTGCGGAGACTATAATATCTGCCACGAAGCTATCGACATCCATGACCCCGTGAGAAACGCCAAGGTCTCTGGCTTTTTACCCGAAGAGCGTGCTTGGCTAGATGGATTTATCAAACAGGGATTTTCGGATTCATTCCGTCATCTTAATGAAGACCCTCACCACTATAGCTGGTGGAGCTACCGCGCCAATGCTCGTGCTAACAATAAGGGCTGGCGTATCGACTACGCAATGGTTTCCGAACCCTTAACCAAACACATAGAAAGAGCGTTTATCTTACCCCAAGCTGTCCATTCTGACCACTGTCCTGTTGGCGTCACTTTGAACATGGATTTATGAAATACACCACTTTACCTCACTCGGATGTTCGTGTGAGTAAAATCTGCTTAGGCACCATGACTTGGGGTAATCAAAATACCCAAGCGGAGGGTTTTGAACAAATGGATTATTCCCTTTCGGAAGGGGTAAATTTCTTCGACACGGCAGAATTGTATCCTGTACCAGCAAATGCCGATACCTATGCAGAAACGGAGCGTATCATTGGCAATTGGTTTGCTTCACGAAACAATCGTGAACAGGTGGTTTTGGCCACCAAAATAGCAGGTCCAGGTGCTTATACAGCACATATCCGCAGTACTGGATTTTCGCCAGAAAGCATCCATCAGGCATTGGATGGGAGTTTGCAACGACTCAAGACCGACTACATCGATTTATACCAGTTGCACTGGCCAGAGCGCAATTCCAATTTTTTTGGAACATTGGGGTATGTTCCGCAAGAGAATGAAGAGTGGAAGGAAAATTTTGAAGAGATTTTACACACCTTATACCAGTGCATCAAAGCAGGTAAAATCAGACATATTGGACTCTCGAATGAGTCTCCTTGGGGTGCGATGAAATACATTGCGCTATCGGAATTCAAAAACCTCCCTCGAATGAAAACCATTCAGAATCCCTATTCGCTTCTCAATCGCAAGTTTGAAGTGGGCAATGCCGAAGTTGCTCATCGTGAGCAGTTGGGTTTATTGGCCTATTCGCCTATGGCTTTTGGGGTTTTGTCGGGAAAATATCGCGGTGGAAAACGCCCCAAAAATAGCCGTCTTCAGTTGTTTCCAAGAATGGCACGATACAACAGTGAAGAGTCCCTACAAGCGACTGAGCTTTATGCTGCTATTGCTGAAAAACATGGATTGTCGCTGGCGCAAATGTCCTTGGCTTTTGTCACCGACCAACCTTTTGTGACCTCCAATATCATCGGCGCGACGACGATGCCACAACTCAAAGAGAATATCGCATCGGCAGCACTGACTTTATCAGACGATATTTTCGAAGAAATCGACCTGGTTCAGAAGCAGTTTTCAAATCCAGCACCTTAGAACAACAGCTCCACCAATCCACGAATATTATCAAGCGCGATAACTTCGAGTTTGGAGGCCGGGAGTTTACTTTTTTGAGCCACGATTAGTGTTTTGAATCCAAGTTTTTCGGCTTCTTGCATACGCTGTTCAACTCGAGGAACATTGCGCAACTCACCCGAAAGCCCTACTTCAGCAGCAAAGCAATATTTCTCAGGAATTACCACGTCCAAACTACTCGACAGTATGGCAGCAGCTACTGCTAGGTCGAGTGCGGGATCTTCAATCCGTATGCCTCCTGCAAGGTTTAGAAACACATCTTTTTCACCCAGTTTGAACCCTACTCGTTTTTCGAGAACTGCCAATAACATGTTCAGTCGTTTGACATTAAAGCCAGTGGTGCTTCGCTGAGGGGTGCCATAGACTGCAGAGCTCACCAGGGCTTGACATTCAATCAACATGGGTCGCATTCCCTCGAGAGTGGCTGCAATTGCATGACCACTTTGGTTGCGACTTGTTGAGGAAATCAACAATTCACTGGGATTGTCTACAACGCGAAGCCCTTTGGATTCCATCTCATAAATCCCCAATTCAGAGGTCGATCCGAAGCGATTTTTGGGCGTACGCAAAATGCGATACATATAGTTTCGATCCCCTTCAAAATGCAAGACCACATCGACCATATGCTCAAGAATTTTGGGACCTGCAATCATTCCATCCTTGGTGATGTGACCAACGACAAAAATGGGGAGATTCACCTGCTTTGCAAATCGCTGTAGCAAGGAAGTGGATTCTCGCACTTGTGATACACTTCCAGCACCACTGTCAATCAAATTGGTTTGTAAGGTCTGAATGGAATCGACAATCAAAAGTTTGGGTTTGAGTTTTTGTGCTTGCGCAAGGATGTTTTCCACATTGGCTTCGTTGAGCAAATAACATTGTGAATTTCCACTGCTCATTCGATTGCTTCGCAACTTGATTTGTGTGAGGCTTTCCTCCCCTGAGACGTATAGTGCTGGGTAGTCGACTTCCAATGCCAGTTGGAGGAGTAGTGTGGACTTACCAACCCCAGGTTCTCCAGCCAATAATACCAACGATCCAGGTACCACTCCACCGCCCAAAACTCGATCGAGTTCGGCATCTTTTGTCGCCAAGCGCGCTTGTTGACTTTCAGAAACCTCTTCAATGGGAATAGGAATGCTTGCTAGTGATTCTTTGGGTGCTTGCCAAGGTTCGGTTTTTGATTTTTGCAAAATCTCTTCTGCTATGGTATTCCATTCTTTACAAGCATGGCATTGCCCTTGCCACTTGCTGTACTGTGTGCCACAGTTTTTACAAAAAAAAGCTGTTTTTACTTTCGCCATCTTCCTCCGAAAGATACTTATTTTTTTCTGTTGACAACAGGTAAAAAGGCAAAAGATAAACCACCAAAAATGAGAATCATAATGGTTTGGGTTGACCATGCAATCCACCCATAGGCAAGCGCCATTTCATAGGGCATACCATAGTGGTTGAGTACTGTTGCGACTGCAAGTGGATACAATCCAATTCCACCATTGGTAAAAGTAATCGAAAGCCCTCCTGCTACAAAACCTACAAGGATAACCTCGAGTCCGAGAGTGGCTGAAAGAGGCAATGAAAACTGAATCACCCAAAACATCATGATATACAACACCCAAATAAAAATGGTATGTGCCCAAAAAGCATACGCATTGGAAACGGAACCAATCGATAAAATGCCTTGATAGATATTGAGAAAAAAGCTTTTTATACGAGCCAAAAAAGGAAATCGCTCGCTATTTATCAGAAAAGGAAACACCATGATCGCAACAACCAACACTATGATGATATAAAAACTCATGAGGAGTCCAGATGATTCGCTGAGTTCTGCTTTGACCCAATCTCCTCCGACGTAGATCGCTGAGAAGACGAGCAACAACATGATAACAAGATCGATGACTCGTTCGCTAATCAATGTTCCCACTCCTTTGGAAAAAGGGATGTTTTCGTAGGCAGATATGACTGTCACTCGAAGAACATCTCCTGAGCGGGGGATGCCCAAGTTTGACAGATAATTGACCAGTACCGAACCTATGAGGTTAATCAATTTTGGATGATAACCCAATGGGTTGAGTTGATATTTCCATCGGTATGCGCGAGACAGATGACTCATAACACCAAAGATGACAGAAATCAAAATGGGTAAGGGGTGCGCTTGCCGAATCGTTGACCAAATCTGTGAGCGTTGATCTGCAGTGATTGAGCTCAGTGAGTAGTAGATGAGAAAAACACCAATACTTAGTGGGATGATGTTGCGTAATGCGGAAATGAGGGGTTTAGACAAAACTATTGTAGGGTATTGGTCTTTGTATTAGGGAAGATGATTTTAGGATCAAAGTTTTTTGCCTCTCCTACAGTCATTTGGGCATAACTGATGATGATAACGATATCTCCCTTTTGGGCTTTACGCGCAGCAGGGCCATTAAGAGTAATCTCCCCACTGTTTTTCACCCCTTCAATGATATAGGTTTCTAGGCGTTCACCATTGTTTACATTGACAACATTAACCTTCTCGCCTGCAATCAAATCTACAGCATCCATCAAAACAGGATCGATTGTAATGCTACCCACATAATCCAGCTCTGCACCAGTGACGGTGACACGATGAATTTTGGATTTAAGAACTTCGATTGTCATGCTGCAAATATACTTAATTGAGAGAGATATTATCTATCAATCGGGTGCCTTCAACAACAACAGCAACAAAGGCGCGATAAGATACCCCTTTTGCCTTTGATTGCACAACACTCAAGTTGTGTTCTGCAACAATTTCGAAGTACACTAGCTCCATTTGAGGGGTTTCGGAGAGTTTTTGAATAGCCATCGTTTTTAGTGTATCGATAGTAAGGGAGGAAAATTTGGATTTAACGATTTGTAAAGCCTTATAAATCTGTTTTGCGCTTTCTCTGCCTTCGTCAGACAAGTGACTGTTGCGAGAGCTTATGGCGAGTCCATTGGCTTCGCGAACGGTTGGCAGACTTCGAATCTCAATCCCCAATGGTTTTGCCAAAAGAGAAACAATTTGCAATTGTTGAAAATCTTTTTGACCAAAATAAGCAACATCAGGTTGAACGAGTGTAAACAAACGCTCAACGACTGTTGCAACCCCATCAAAATGCCCAGGGCGATACATTCCCTCCAAGGGTTTGTCCAATCCTTGTAACGCATACTTTTTTGCTTTAGCACCATTTGGATAAATGGTTTCAACACTTGGGATAAATACACAGATATTTGGGTCTATCGCATGTATTTTCTCAACATCAGCATCGATTGTTGATGGATAGTTTTCTAAATCATTCTTGGAGTCAAATTGCGTGGGATTGACAAAAATACTAACAAATGTCACAGCATTTTCTGCATATGCTTTTTGAATGAGTTTCAGATGCCCTTGGTGCAAAGAACCCATAGTAGGAACCAGACCCCAACTGCGATTGTTGTCGTTTTTTCTTTGAAAGAGACGCAACTCTTCTGTCGTGAAGACTTTTGGCATTTAGAAAAGTTTAACACCTTCCGTTAGGAATTATGGGCAAACTTCGGTATAATTTTCGTAATTTCGCATACTCCAAAAAGAATAATCTTTGGGTTTTATGACAGATAAAAAAGTCCTATTCGTTTCATCTGAGGTGGTTCCTTATCTACCAGAATCGAATTTATCAACGATGACCTTCTCTCTTCCTAAAATGGTAAATGAGGTTGGTGGACAAACCCGAATTTTTATTCCAAAGTATGGTTTGATCAACGAACGCCGCCATCAGTTACACGAAGTAATTCGTCTTTCAGGAATGAATCTTGTGATCAATGATATCGATGTGCCTTTGATCATAAAGGTTGCTTCTATTCCAAAAGAACGCATGCAGGTTTATTTCATTGATAACGAAGACTACTTTAAAGGAAGACAGTTGGAAAAAGATGAAAATGGGAAGTTGTATAAAGACAATGATGAACGAGCGATCTTTTTTGCTAAAGGTGTGATTGAAACAGTCAAAAAACTCAATTGGGCTCCCGATATTATTCATGTGCAAGGATGGATTGCGATGCTGATGCCGCTTTATTGCAAGCATTATTACACAGATGAACCAATTTTGGCCAACACCAAAGTCGTTTCTTCAATTTTTAATACACCATTTGAAGAACCTCTTTCCTCTAACCTGATTAAAAAATTAGCCTTTGATGGCCTAGATGTTGAGTTGACCAAAGGTCTGAAAACCCCCAATTTTTCTGCTCTCGCAAAAAATGCGATAGCCAACTCCGATGGTTTGATTATTGCAGATACTGACATCGATAAAAGTGTGAAGAAAGAAATTTTATCTTCCAACAAACCCATACTTCATTCCTCTTCCAAAGAAAGTTTTGAGGAGGATTATAATGAATTTTACACAAACCAAATCCTCAAGTTAGAGAAATGAATTTCAAATTATCCGTTGGGTTATTTGCCATTTTACTCTTTGTCTCCTCTTGTGAAAAAGAATTCAATGATCTAGGGGCATCGCTACTTCCATCAGATACTTTTGTCATTGAAAAAGAAACTGCCCCAGTTGGAGCTGAGCACAAGTCCATTGAAGTCGTTCGAACAGACAATCTGTCTTTTTTTTCTTTGGGAGAGTATGAAGATGCTGTGTTTGGAAATACCAAGGCGAGCTTTACGACTCAATTGAGCCTAGCCACAAGCTCAACCGGAACTTTTGGAAGTATGAGTTCAGATACCGAAACGAATGGAGTCAGCTCAGACACGACCAACAAGAACCCACATGATGAGCAAGAAACAGTAACAGAAGTGTGGTTGGAAATACCATTCTACACTAATCAACGCGATCGAGATGGTGATGGCGTGATTGATTCCCTTGACGCAGATCCCTATGACCCCCAAAGTGACTCAGATGGTGATACTCTCACTGACGCTGACGAGTCAAGGTCTGGAAACCTCGATCCACTCAACCCCGACACTGATGGAGATGGTCTGAATGATGCGGAAGATGACGAAACAGTAAATCCTGATAACGAAGCGAATGTATATGAAATTGACTACTTGTTCGGCGACACTGACCAAGAGCTACATTTTCAAGTCAAAAAATTAGATTATTATTTATCGACGCTTGACCCCAATAATAATTTTGAATCAGATAACATGTTTTATTCTGACATAGACTTCGTTCAAGATGGGTTGACATCAATTACTTTGTTTGATGACAAAATAACACTTGATTTTAACGAAATCGTTTATTTCAAAGAAGACGATCCTGAAACTGATGATGTTGATGAGTCAACAGAATTAAATCAACGACTGACCCCACGCATTAGAATCCCCTTAGACACCTCTTTTTTTCAGCAGTATATCCTTGATAAAGAGGGGGATGATGTGATCATTGACAACAATCGTTTTCAAGAATATTTCAATGGAATTGTGATCGATATGCAACCAACCAATCCATTACTGATGCAACTCAATTTTGGGGCTGGGCAGATCAAAATAAATTACGATTATAAAGAACTAACGCTTAGTGATGATGGTGATGCAGCAAATGCAGATGACTATGTTTCTCAAGACAGTTCATCGACGTTTAGCATCAACTTGCGTGGGGTTCGATTTAATACCATCACACAATCGGCACCCGATTCCGAAATTCAAACAGCATTAAGTGGAAATGATGATGGACAAAATATATACCTCAAAGGGGGGTTAGGTGTTTTCTCCACTATTGATTTATTTGCAGGCGCTGATGGCCAATTGCAACTGGAAAACCTTCAAGCAAACCCTTGGCTGATCAATGAAGCCAATCTCATTTTACACGTTGACCAGCAGAAAATCAATGCATTGGGCATTAAAGATTTACCCAACCGTTTGTACTTGTTTACTGAGAGCGATGGCTCACCCCTTGAAGATTTTTCAATCGACGCAAGTGCTGGCTCATATCCTGAAGACAACAAAACAACTTTTGGGGGTCTTGCGCAATATGATGACCAAGGCGAGCTAACCTTATACAAATTTGTGATTACTAAACATATCAGCAACCTCATTCGTGAGTCTGCAGACTTTGAAAATATACGTCTTGGATTGAGTACGAGCTCACCATTCATCAACACCCAAATTTCAGGTGTTATTTCTCCTACAGAGTTTAGTATTCCACAATCTACAATCAGCACCCCAACGAGAGTGATTCTTGCTGGACCAAACCACAGCAACCCTGATCTTCGGTTGCAATTGGAGATTTATTATACTGCCTACGAGTAGTTGTCTTAAATCTGTTTTCTCTTAAAGATTGATGTAGAAAGTAGTGTGAAGAAAATGATTTCTTACAGCTTTTTTCGCAATCGTGCCACAGGAGCACCTATAATATCTCGGTATTTGGCAACAGTGCGACGGGCAACTGGATATCCTTTTTGATTGAGTTGTTTTTTCAGTTCCTCGTCAGTAAGAGGGCTCGTTTTGTCTTCCGAAGCAATGATATCTTCCAAGGCTTTTCTGATTTCTATAGACGACACATCCTCTCCTTCACTGTTGGTCATCCCTTCAGAAAAGAAAGATTTGAGCAGTCGGGTGCCATAAGGGGTGTCTACGTATTTGCTATTGGCGACCCTGGACACTGTTGAGATATCCATCTGAATAATGCTTGCAATGTCACGTAACACCATTGGTTTGATTTTTTGCTCATCACCAGATAAAAAATAGTCTTTTTGATAATCCATGATTGCATTCATAGTAATGAATAGGGTGTGGTTTCGTTGGTTAACTGCATCGATAAACCATTTGGCAGCATCGAGTTTTTGCTTGATAAACAAAACAGCTTCTTGTTGTTCTTTACTTTTCACAGCCGACTCTTTATAGCCTTCCATCATATTTTTATAAGAGGCTGAAACATGAAGTTCAGGAGCATTCCTTCCATTTAGGGAGAGTTGCAATTCGCTTTCCACAATTCGAATTGTAAAATCGGGGGTGATATGACTATTGATTTTGGTTGATGATGCATACGAAGCCCCCGGCTTTGGATTTAGTTTTTCAATCTCAGCGATGGCATCTTTTAGTTGATTTTCATCAATGCCTAGTGTACTCATCAATTTATCAAAATGCTTTTTTGAAAATGGTGTAAAATGAAACTTGATGATGTTGTAGGCAAGCGAAACTTCAGGCGATTGAGATTTGCGTTGTAGTTGAAGTGCCAAACACTCTTGCAGGTCCAATGCACCAACGCCCGCAGGGTCGAGTTGTTGTACTTTTTCGAGGACTTTTTGCACCTGATTTTCTTCCACATATAAGTTTTCTGTAAACGCCAAATCATCGACAATGTCAAGTAAACTCCTTCGGATATATCCTGTATCATCAATACTGCCAATCAAAAACTGCGCAATTTGACTATCGGTTTCACCCATGCTAAATGTTCGCATTTGATCCATCAGAAATTGGGTAAAGCTAATACCAGCGGCATAGGGCACCTGTTTGTCATCATCATCAGGGCTATGGTTGTTTGTATTGAGGCGATAGGAAGGGATTTCGTCATCACTCAGATATTCGTCGACGTTGATATCTGTTTCTATGATATCGCGATCGTCATCTTGCGTGGTGTCAAAATCTTGATTTTCAGTTGCTTCTTTTCCAGCTTCTAGTGCTGGATTTTCTTCAAGTTCCTGTTGTAGTTTTTGTTCAAAAGAAAGTGTGGGCAATTGAATCAGTTTCATCAACTGAATTTGCTGAGGCGATAGCTTTTGGGAAAGCTTTAAATTGAGTTGTTGTTTTAACATGACTATTTTACTATCCTAAAGGTACAAAAAACCTTGTCAGATAAAAACTGTTTTAGAAGGATGCGTTTTGGGGGGTACGTGGAAAGGGAATTACATCACGGATGTTGGACATTCCTGTTGCAAATTGAACCAAGCGCTCAAATCCCAATCCAAATCCAGCATGAGGGGCTGTTCCAAATCGGCGCAAATCCAAGTACCAGTCGAGCTCTTTTTCTTCAATTCCCATTTCAGACATTCGTTTTTGCAACACATCAAGTCGCTCTTCTCGTTGTGCACCACCCACCATCTCACCAATGCCAGGAAACAATACATCCATTGCACGAACAGTTTTTCCGTCATCATTAAGACGCATATAAAATGCTTTGATTTTGGCAGGATAGTCAAACAAAATCACAGGGCATTTAAAGTGTTTTTCGACCAAGTAGCGCTCATGCTCACTTTGCAGATCAACGCCCCATTCATCCACAGGAAACTTGAACTTTTTCTTCTTGTTTGGTTTTGAGTTTCTCAAAATATCAAAGGCTTCAGTGTACGATAGTCGAACAAATTGATTGTCGACAACAAAGCGAATTTGTTCGAGCAAACCCATTGCTCGTCGCTCGATTTGTGGTTTTGTTTTTTCTTCATTCGACAAGCGTTGATCCAGAAATGCCAAATCGTCTTCACAATTATCGACAACATACTGAAGCACATATTTGATGAAGTCTTCAGCCAAATCCATGTTCTGATCGAGTTGATAAAAAGCAACTTCGGGTTCAATCATCCAAAACTCAGCCAAATGACGGGAAGTATTGGAGTTTTCTGCACGAAATGTGGGTCCGAATGTGTACACCTTACCCAGTCCCATTGCGTATGTTTCGGCTTCCAACTGACCAGAAACAGTAAGGTTTGTTTCCTTACCAAAAAAGTCTTTTTTAAAATCTGTATCCCCTGATTCGTTCAGGGGAGCTTGTTTGGGGTCTAAGGTACTCACACGAAACATTTCACCTGCCCCTTCGGCATCACTTCCTGTAATAATAGGGGTATGAACATAATAAAACCCTTCCTTCCTAAAATAGTCATGAACAGCAAATGATAGCGCAGAGCGAACCCTCATCACTGTCGAAAAAGTGGAGGTTCGGACACGAAGATGTGCATTGTCTCTTAAAAACTCAAAACTGTGTTTTTTTGGTTGGATGGGATATTGATCTGGATCAGAATCGCCAATGACTTCCAGATGACTGACTTGTACTTCGTATTTCTGCCCCTTTCCTTGGCTTTCGACTAGTGTTCCTTCGATGTGTAAGGCAGCACCAGTTGTGATTCTTTTGAGTAGATTTTCGTCGGTTTGTTCAAAGTCCACAACACACTGAAGGTTGTTGAGCGTTGATCCGTCATTGAGCGCAATAAAACGATTGGCACGAAAGGTGCGCACCCAGCCCTGCAGACTCACTTTTTGGTGCAGATGAGTGGCAAAGAAAAGTTCTTGTATCGTTTGCGTTTTCATCAAATCGAATTTCGGCTACAAATATACTTCATTTTACAAGCAAGTTCATCAGCTATTTTCATCCTCTTTCAATAGATCAATACTGGGTTTTTTGAGCGTTCTTTTGTTAGCGATACTTTCCTCCAGCGACAACAACAGCGATGGCAAAAGAATAAGGTTGGCCAACATGGCAAATAGTAAGGTTGCTGACACCAAGCCTCCCAAAGCTACAGTACCGCCATAACTAGAAATCATAAATACTGAAAATCCAAAAAATAAAACAATAGAGGTGTAAAACATACTCACTCCTGTTTCGCGAAGTGCCAGATAAACCGACTTTTTTATTTTCCATTTGGTGGCTTGGAGTTCTTGTCGGTATTTGACCAAATAGTGTATGGTGTCATCTACAGATATCCCAAAAGCTACACTAAAGACCAATATGGTGGATGGCTTGATGGGAATCCCCAAAAAACCCATCATCCCTGCAGTGAGGATTAAAGGGATAATGTTGGGAATCAAGGAAATGAGAATCATTCGAAACGAACGAAACATATAGGCCATAAATAAGGCAATCATCAATACTGCTAAGGAGAGTGACAAGACTAGGTTGCGAACCAAAAACCGAGTTCCTTTTAAGTACCCAAGCGCTTTTCCAGTGACTTCTGTTTCAAATCGGTCAGCTGGAAATAGTTCTCCAACAACTGCCAACAGATCACCCTCAATTTCTTTCATTCGTTCTGTGTTGACATCTTTGAGCATTGTGCTTACACGAATATACTGACCAGTGCTATCAACCAAACTTTCAGCCATGCCTTCGGCCGATAAACTGTTGTTGACATACGACCCAATAAACGAATATTCTTGCCTTGTTGGCATCGAAAAATAACGTGGGTTGCCATTGTAATAGGTTTGCTTTGCATACTTGGCAACATGGGCAATAGACAAGGGCTCGGAAAGCTCAGGCACAGTTCGAATGTGTGATGCCAAACGTTCCACTCGGTTGAGCGTTGAGAGTTGCGTTGCACCATTTCTTCTTTTGGTGTCAACCATAATCTCTATGGGCATGATTCCACTCATTTGATTTTCAAAAAACCGAACATCTTTGAAGAACTCGGCTCCTTTTGGAAGGTCGTCGATGATGGTGCCAGAAAGTTTAATCTGGTAAATCCCAATAATGCTCATCATCAAGGAGATGACAAACACAAAATAAACAGTCACACGACGATAACGAACCATATTTTCCATCCATCCAATAAAGTCGTTCATCCAGTTTCGGTTGAGGTGCGCTAGATGCTTTCGATTGGGGAGACTCATATAGCTGTAAAGAATAGGAATCACAAAAAGCGACAACACAAAAAGAAGCATGATATTGACAGAAGCCACCAAGCCAAATTCTATGAGCAGTTTGCTGCTGGTCAAAGTAAAGGTTGCAAACCCAAGGGCTGTGGTCATATTGGTCATCAGGGTTGCGTTTCCAATTTTAATAATCACACGTTGAAGAGACCTGGCTTGATTGCCGTGTTTTTTGACTTCTTGTTGGTATTTGTTGATAAGGAAAATACAATTGGGAACGCCAATCACAATCACAATGGGAGGAATCAAAGCAGTGAGCACTGTGATTTCAAATCCAAAAAAGCCCAATATCCCAAAGGCCCACATGACGCCGATGACGACCACGACCATGGAAATAAAGGTTGCTCGATAGGATCGAAAGAAGAAAAAGAAAATTAAAGTCGTAACCAGTGCCGCAACAATAACAAACATCCGAATCTCACTCAAAATGGTAAAGGCATTGATTGTCCGAACATAGGGCATCCCCGAAATGTGAACGTCCAAAGCAGATGCTGCTTCAAAGGCACTGATTTTGGGCAAGAGTTCATTATTGACAAAAAGCTCTCGCTCTTTGGCGTTGACAACTTCTTTTTTGAGGGTGATGATTGTCAGGTACACCTCTGTATCAGGGTTGAGAAGAACCCCATGAAAAAAGGGTGATTGTTCAAGGAGTTTCTTTTCGAGTTTGTCCACTTCTTGTTGGTCACGAGCCAATTGATATGGGACATCTTCCACCTCAAAGCTTTGTTGTTTGGTGTTTTTCCAAAGCTGTTTTAGGTTGCCAATTCCTGTAACAGCGGCAACTGCGTCTAGACCTTCAAACGATTTGGTGAGCGAGCTCCATTGTTGAATCTTATCGGGACTGAACAAAGTAGAGTCTTGAACTGCTAAAACAATGAGGTTGCCTTCATCTCCAAAACGATCGACAAATGACTGGTACTTAAGGTTGAAAGGGTGGTTATCGGGGAGGAGACTTGCTTCATTAAAACTAAAGCGTATGTTCTTCCACTGTAACCCAAAAAAAATGGTGGTTGCAACAATCAAGAGTATGCAAAAAACCCTATTGCGAAGAATGAGCGATGCAACGGTGCTCCAAAACCGAGTCTTAACCCATTTAATCATAGCAATTGAAGAAGTATTTCTGTTTTCAGACCGTCATGATTTCACCCTCTTTCGAAGCGTATTTATCATCTATTTTTTTGATGTAAACATCGGTTAGGGTTTGCACATCAACTTCAGCATTGCCCAATTGGTCTTCAGAAAACTCTGTTTTTTTCAGTTCGTTATTTGCCTCTTTACGCGCATTTCGAACCCCTACTTTTGCATTTTCCGCCTCTGCCTTAGCGAGTTTGACCAACTCTCTCCTTCGTTCTTCGGTCAGTGGTGGGATATTGATAATCACCGACTCACCATTGTTGGAGGGGTTAAACCCAAGGTTTGCAACAAGAATGGCTTTTTCGATTTCAGGAATTTGTGTTTTGTCCCATGGCTGAACGGACAAGGTTTGCGCATCAGGGGTATTGATGTTTGCCACCTGACTCAGTGGGGTTTGCGTCCCATAGTACTCCATTTTCACAGTAGATAACATTGCAGGATTCGCTTTGCCTGCACGGATATTGATAAAAGCCTTATCCAGGTGTTCTAGCGATTTTTCCATAGCCTCTTTGGCAACATCCATGATAAAGTTAATGTCTTCCATAATTTCTAATTTACCTTGGTTCCGATATTTTTACCTGCAACCACCTGTTCAAGGTTGCCAGGAGTGTTCATGTCAAACACAACAATAGACAATTCATTTTCTTGGCTAAGAGTAAAGGCAGTGCTGTCCATCACTTTGAGTCCTTTTTGAAGGACATCATTAAAACTAATGGACTCATATTTAACAGCATCTTTATTTTTTTCTGGGTCATCATCATAAATACCATCCACGCGAGTTCCTTTCAATATGACGTCTGCTTCCACTTCAATTGCTCGAAGTACAGCTGCAGAGTCGGTTGTAAAAAATGGATTTCCAGTGCCTGCGCCAAAGATAACCACACGTCCTTTTTCCAAGTGGCGAACTGCACGCCTTTTGATATATGGCTCGGCGATCGCTTCGATTTTCAGGGCTGTTTGCAGTCGCGTTTGTACCTCAGCATCTTCCAAAGCGCTTTGCAGGGCAAGACCATTGATAATGGTTGCCAGCATGCCCATATAATCTCCTTGCACACGATCCATCCCATTACTGGCACCAGCAACACCCCGAAAGATATTACCACCTCCGATTACAATGGCAACTTCTACTCCTTGCGCAACAACATTTTTGATTTCGCTGGCATAGTCCGCCAAACGCTGTGGGTCAATCCCATGGGAGCGCTCACCCATAAGTGCCTCTCCACTGAGTTTTAAAAGTATCCGTTTGTATTGCATGGATTGTATTTGTGCAAATATAACCAAAAACAGCCTTGCACTACGAGCAAAAAAAACCTCGACAATTCGAGGTTTTACTTTTCTTTAGTTGGCAAAGTTTTACACCAAAGCCAAACGCTTAAAACCAGTCACGCTTAGACCAGCATCAACCGACTTCACATAGTCGCTCACGCTTTGCTTAGCATCCTTGATATAAGCCTGATTGACCAAGGTATTATCTTTAAAAAAACGCTTGAGCTTCCCTTTGGCGATATTGTCGAGCATCGCTTCTGGCTTTCCTTCCTGACGCAGTTGGTCCTTTGCAATCTCGATCTCTTTCTCAACTGTTGTTGCATCAACACCATCTTCATTTAAGGCAATGGGGTTCATAGCAGCAGCTTGCATCGCCACATTTTTGGCAGCTTCTGCCGCACCATCAACTCCAGCCGATAGACTCGTTAGGGTTGCAATTTTGCTGCCAGCATGGATGTATGAACCAACAAAAGCTCCTTCGAGTCGTTCAAATCCTCCGATTTCGATTTTTTCTCCAATTACTCCTGTCTGTTCTGTGAGTTTATCAGCAACAGACATTCCGTTGAAGTCAGCAGCCAAAAAACTATCCAAACTATCATGACCCAAGGCCACATCTGCCAATTGGTTGGCAAGCGATACATAGCTTTCGTTTTTGGCAACAAAGTCGGTTTCACAATTTACCGATACGATGACACCAACAGTTGCTTCATCATTGACTCTTGCAATGACAGCCCCTTCTGAAGAGTCACGATCCGCACGATTGGCGGCTACTTTCTGACCCTTTTTACGCAGAATTTCTACTGCTGAATCAAAGTCACCCTCAGCTTCGACCAAGGCTTTTTTACAATCCATCATTCCTGCTCCTGTTGCTTTTCGGAGCTTGTTTACATCAGCTGCACTTATTTTTGACATTATCAGTGATTTAGGCGGACAAAGCCGCAATTAATTCTGCTTTTTTCATTTTACTATAACCAGTCACACCAGCTTCTTTGGCAAGTGCCTTGAGTTCGGCGACTTTTTTACCACTCAAATCTTCTGCAGGTGCTTCCTCTGCCTTTTTCTCTTCGGCGGCAGGAGCTTCTTCAGCCACAGCTTCTTCTTTTACTTCAGCTGCTGGCGCTTCTGCTGCAGGTGTTTCTGCAGTTGTTTTTTCTTTTGTTTCAGCTGCTTCTGGAACCACTTCACCTTCAGTTTGAGCTGCATTGGCTTCGTCACGTTCCTTTTGACGTTCACTTGTTCCCGCTGCTATGGACTGTGTGACAAGACCTAAAATTTTATCAATTGATTTTGACGCATCGTCGTTTGCAGGAATTGCAAAATCAACATCACGAGGGTCAGCGTTGGTGTCGACCATCGCAAAAATGGGGATGTTGAGTTTTTGTGCTTCGCGAACAGCAATGTGCTCACGACGTATATCGACAACAAAAAGCGCACCTGGCAAACGTGTCATTTCCGAAATCGAACCGAGGTTCTTTTCGAGCTTGGCACGCATACGATCGACTTGTAGTCTTTCTTTTTTGGAAAGAGTGTTGAATGTACCATCTGTTTTCATACGATCAATCGCAGCCATTTTCTTAACAGCCTTTCGGATCGTTACAAAGTTGGTCAGCATCCCTCCAGGCCAGCGCTCAGTGATATAAGGCATATTCACTTCGCTTGCTTTTGCAGATACGATATCCTTTGCTTGTTTTTTTGTCGCTACAAATAAGATCTTGCGACCAGAAGAAGCAATTTTGTGCAGTGCTTGCTGCGCTTCCTCGATTTTAGTAACGGTTTTATAAAGATTGATAATGTGGATACCGTTGCGCTCCATGTGAATGAAGGGCGCCATATTGGGGTTCCACTTTCTTGTAAGGTGACCAAAGTGGACACCTGCTTCTAGTAAGTCTTTGACTTCTATTTTTGACATTGTTGTTTTCGTTTACGTTCCCTGATTAGCAATGAACAAGTGGCGAAAAACGGCCTTCCTCATTTAGATGCTAAACTAATGGCAACAAATTATACACTAATGAATGAACTTATTGATATGCCAATGCTAACAAATGGTTAACGTTTGGAGAATTGGAATTTTTTACGGGCTTTTTTCTGCCCAAACTTTTTACGCTCAACCATGCGAGGGTCTCTTGTGAGTAACCCTTCTGGCTTTAATCCCGAGCGGTGCTCCTCATTAACAGTACACAAAGCACGTGAGATGCCAAGACGAATCGCCTCAACTTGCCCAGTTGGACCACCACCTGTGACAGAAACATTGAGATTGTATTTCCCCAAAGTGTCAGTCAGTGTGAATGGCTGATTAACTTTATACTGGTGTGTTGCCGTTGGAAAATAGGCGTCTAACGCTTTGTTGTTGATGGTTATTTCACCTTTTCCCTCAGACATATAAACGCGAGCAACTGCAGTTTTACGACGACCAATGGTATGAATCACTTCCATAATTACTTTAGTTCGTTGATGTTTACATCGGTTGGTTTTTGACCATCGTAAGGATGTTCAGATCCAGAAACAACATAGAGATTTCGGAACAATTCCGCTCCAAGTTTGTTTTTGGGAAGCATACCTTTGATAGACTTTTCAACCAATCGAGTTGAATCTTTTTCGTGGATTTCACCAGCAGTCAAACTACGCTGACCACCAGGATAGCCTGTGTGGCGGATATAGGTTTTTTTATTCCATTTATCTCCAGTGAGCTTGATTTTATCGGCATTAAGCACAATAACATTGTCTCCACAGTCAGCGTGTGGTGTAAAACTAGGCTTGTATTTACCACGTAACAATTTTGCAACCTTAGACGAAAAACGACCTAAGATTTGATCCGCAGCATCAACCACAACCCACTGTTTATCAGCGTTTTTCTTGTTGATTGATACGGTTTTGTAACTTAATGGGTCCACTATTTTTTATTTAATACATTGTCAATTTTCCGTTTAAGTTTATTGAAAACGGGCTGCAAATGTACAATTTATAGAGTAAAAAGCAAACAATTATCAAAATCAATGTGCCTCTAGCCAGTTGGTGCCTGTTCCCACATCGACAACCAGAGGAACTTGGAGTTTGTAGGCCTGTTCCATTTCGGTTTTAATCATGTTTGTCAACGCATCGAGCTCTGATTTTTTTGCATCAAATACCAACTCATCATGCACTTGCAACAGCATTTGGGAGTCAAATTCTTTTAATTTTTCATGAATCCGTAACATTGCAATTTTGATAATATCTGCTGCACTTCCTTGAATGGGTGCATTCACGGCGTTGCGTTCGGCAGCACTTCTAACAATACTGTTTTGCGAATTGATGTCTCTCAAGTATCGTCGGCGACCCAAAATAGTTTCAACATACCCATTTTCTCTTGCAAAATCCACTTGCTTTCGGATGTATGATTTCAGCTGTGGGTAGGTTTCGTAATAGGCATCAATCAAAGCTTTGGATTCCTTCCGATTCAGATTCGTTTGATTACTCAATCCAAAAGCCGACACCCCATAAACAATGCCAAAATTAACCGTTTTGGCCTGGCTTCTTTGCTCTCTGCTCACCTCATCCAAAGCAACATTAAACACCTTGGCAGCAGTACTGGTGTGGATATCTTCTCCTTTTTGAAAGGCTTCTTGCATTTCTTTATCGTGACTCAACGAAGCAATCACACGCAATTCTATTTGTGAATAATCCGCTGCGAGTAAAACATGTTCTTCATCTCTTGGTATGAATGCTTTTCGAACCAATTGACCTCGTTCTGTCCGAATGGGTATGTTTTGAAGATTGGGATGATTGCTACTCAATCGCCCTGTGGCAGCCACTGCTTGATTGAATATTGTATGGACACGATCTGTTTTGGGATTAACCTGATGGGGGAGTGCCTCAATATAGGTGTTGCTTAATTTTTTGACAGATCTCCACTCTAAAATATCAGCAACAATCGCATGGTCTTTTGCCAAATAAGACAAAACGTCTTCTGCAGTCGAATATTGACCTGTTTTGGTTTTTTTGGGCTTGTCAACCAAGTTGAGCTTGTCAAATAAAATGGGTCCTAGCTGTTTTGGCGATGCCAAGTTAAAGGGTTCGCCAGCTTGCTCATAAATTCGCTCTTCAAGTGTAGCTGTTTCTTTTTGAAATTGTACTGCCAATTCGTTTAAATAATCGACGTCGATATATATCCCTGCGCTTTCCATTTCAGCCAACACATTGACCAAAGGTAATTCGATCTTGTTGAACAAATCGATTACTTCCTTTGATGCCATCTCAGTGACAAAATGATTTTTGAGTTGGTAGGTCACATCTGCATCCTCTACAGCATATTCAGTTTGTTTATCGAGGGGCACATTTCGCATCGATCCTTGATTGGGTCCTTTTTTACCAATTAGTTCTGTTATATGTTGTGGTTGGTAACCCAAATAGTTTTCTGCCAAAACATCCATATTATGACGCATATCGGGATTGATCAGATAATGTGCAATCATGGTATCAAACAGCGGTGCTTGAACATTCATACCATATTGCTGTAGCACCTTGATGTCATATTTGAGGTTGTGCCCTACTTTCTCGATTTCGGAGCTTTGGAAGAAAGGTGCAAAATAGGCAAGTTTTGTTTCACAAGCAGTGCGATCTTCAGGTAAAGGGAGGTAATAACCAGTTCCTTTTTTCCAACTAAAGGCGATACCCACCAGCTCGGCAGTGAGTTCGTCTAGACCTGTGGTTTCTGTATCAAAGCAGACCGATTTTTGTTGGAGCAACCACTCCAACAACATTTCTTCTTCTTGAGGTGTTTGTATAGTTTGATAGAGGTGTTCGGTTGTTGAAAGTGTTTTGAGACTAGACTCTGATACCATTTCACCTGTTCCTGGCTGATTGAACAAATCATAGGCGGCAGGAGCAGTTGTTGTGGATTTGTTGGCAGGGCTTTCCGTTTCTTCTGCTCCAGAAAAAATTTTTTGAAGCCGATTGCTAAGTTGACGAAACTCCAACTCCTGAAAAATTTCAAAAACTTTTTCTGTATTCGGCTGGTCTAGGATATATTTTTTTTCATCAAAACTCACAGGAACATCCAAGAGAATACGAGCGAGTTTTTTGGAAAGGATCCCTAGTTCCTTGTTTTCTTCGATTTTTTCTCTGAGTTTTCCTTTGATTTCGTGTGTATTGGCGAGTAGATTTTCCATCGAGCCATATTGTGCCAAAAACTTTCGAGCAGTTTTATCACCCACACCTGGCAGACCTGGGATATTGTCAACCGAGTCACCCATCATCCCCAAGTAGTCAATGACTTGCTCTGGGTGTTCGATATCAAACTTTTCTTGCACTTCCTTCACACCCCAAATTTCAATGCCATTTCCTTTGCGCGAGGGGCGATACATAAAGATATTAGGGGAGACAAGTTGTGCAAAGTCTTTGTCAGGAGTCATCATATATACTTCAAAGCCTTCTTTTTCAGCTTGTTTGGCCAGGGTTCCAATGATGTCATCGGCTTCAAACCCTTCTTTTTCGATGACAGGAATATGCATGGCTTCGAGCAGCGCTTGGATATAAGGCACAGCAATGCGAATCGCTTCAGGTGTTTCAGGACGATTGGCCTTGTAATCTGTGTAGATTTTCGATCGATCGACAGAGCCACCCTTGTCAAAAGCTACAGCCAAATAGTTGGGTCTCTCTCTGTTAATCAAATCAAATAAGGAGTTTGTAAACCCCATAATGGCACTGGTATCCATGCCTTTGGAGTTTATTCTTGGGTTTTTGATAAATGCGTAGTAACCTCTAAAAATCAGGGCGTAGGCGTCTAGGAGGTAGAGTTTTTTTTCGTTTGCCATCTTTGCAATCAAAAGTAAGAATTATTCTTAGGATTTGACAGCTTGTTTGGTACGATTCAGTTCAGAATTTTGCACTTTTGGAGCATATTTTGACACAAAATATTATTTTAGCATTTAATGTCAATTGAATAACAGCTCTCATCATGTCAAAATTTGGAGACATTATTGATGCTAAAATTCCCATCCTTCTCAATTTTTATTCTGATTTGGATGAAACCTCTGTTGAAATGCACGCCGTTCTTCGGGATGTTGCGGCTGCGATGGGGGACAATGGTAAAGTAATTAAGATTGATATCGAAAAAAACCCCAAACTTTCAGAAGCACTGCGTGTGCGAGGCTTACCAACTCTGATGATTTATAAAGGAGGTGAAATGGTTTGGCGGCAGAGTGGTGATCAAGACGCAAACACCATTATTTCACTGATGAAAGATTTTGTTTAGTCCAAATTAGAAAACGGCGAAATAGTTTCATTATAAGTTTCCTCAAACGCTTCAGAAAACACTAGGTCATTTTCATTTCGTTTCACAGTCGATACCAAACTCTTATAGGCCTCAATCTCAATACCAATCTCCATTTCAAAGTAAGACAGTTGCACATCCTCTAGTGTCAAGAATCGGTTAAGTAAGTCGATGTATTGCTGTGCAATTTCTGTGCTCAACTCACGAGCAAATTCAACTTGATCGGAATCATAAAGAGCACCGACAAAGGGGGTGAGTTCTGTATAAAAATCATATTTCCCATAGATATATCTAAAGGGTATTATCGACTCAAAAAATGAATCGAACAAAGCTATCATGCTTTTGTGATCTTTGGCCTCGATGATTTCAGTGAGGAGGGATTTATATCGCTCCACATTTCCGACAATGTCTTCCATCAACATCAGCTGCTCATCTCGATTCCACTGCGCATAGTAGCGCATGTATTCTTCGTAGCCAGAGGCGATTGTTGTTACAATTTTTTGTGCTTTATCAAGTGCTCCAGCGCGATAGTATGCTGCTGCAATTGGAACGACTAGGCTGTAATAACCAAAAGTTTCAATTGGCATTTTTTCCATCGCCAAATCGAGGACTGTTATGGCTTTTTCATTTTGCCCTTCATCGATTAGGGTTTCTGCCAATCGGGTTATGTTCGATCGGAACGAAATGCTGTTTTTTCTTGTTTCTGGGTCGTGATAAATGTCTGGACTATCCGAGTTGCCCCAATCCCAATTCATGACAATGTCATACATGATATCAGTGTTAATCCGACCCATTTGGTAAGGGTTGTTAGGGTCGATTGGGCTTTTGATGGGGACGAGTTTATACACCAATCCATCGAGTTGCAGGTAGTCTTTCATCCAGAAATACTCACTGTCGTCATAGCTACCACCCGTAAAATAAATTGGTCGTTCCCAATCGTTGTTGTGTAGGATATCGAGCATCATCAATCGGTTTTTGTAGAGCCCTGAGGTTGGGAGATCAATGTCGATATAGTCCACTATCAAATCTGCATCTTCGGGCTTAACCACACCACTTTTCAATACATTTTCCTTGTTGACAGGCACCCGAATTTTATTGGTGGGATAATAAATCATCTGTTGGGTTGACTTGGGAATGTTGGTAGTTGAAACCTCGTATTGTTCAAGTAAAAACTTATAGCGTGTACTCGCTTGATCGCTACTGACCCAACGCATAAAATCATCGAGAGACCAGCGTACAGAGTCGAGCAATGCCTCGTGTTTGATATAATCTCTTATCCCATAGGCATACTGACTGTGTATGAGTTGTGAGGGGATCGGAGAGCTGGTGTAGGTACGTCGTTTGAGTTGATCGATATACCAGTCTGTTGCGAGCAGTTGGGTATTGATGCTACGTACATCGGTGCGGTATCCCTCAATTTCTTGTGCATACCAAATGGCAAAAGTGTCATTATCACCAATGGTAAAAATCATTGCATCCACGTCTTCTTCCACCGAGTCTAGATAGGCCTTAGCAGTCGATTGTGCAGTATATCGACCCGAGCGATCGTGATCGTCCCAATTTTGAGATGCCAGCAGCACAGGAACACACAGTAGACTCAATAGACCAACTATTGGAACAGCCAATTGAGGACGTATATACGTTTTTAGTCGTTCGAATATCGAAATAACGCCCAAGCCAATAAAGATGCTAAAAGCGTAGAACGAACCGACAAGTGCATAATCACGTTCTCGTGGCTCAAAAACTCTTTCATTGAGGTAAACTTTCAGTGCCAATCCTGTAAATAAAAACAGTAACAACATCACCCAAAATCGTTTGGGGTCTTTGCGATATAAAAAGGCAAATCCCAAAACACCAAACAAGAGTGGTAACATATAGTATTTGTTTTTTCCTTTGTTGTTTGCCAATTCGCTTGGCAAGTTGTCCTGTGGTCCCAACCGCCAGTTATCGATAAATGAGAACCCACTGATCCAATTCCCATTGATGGGGTCTAATTTACCTTGCAAATCATTTTGGCGACCTGAAAAATTCCACATAAAATAACGCCAATACATATAGCCCATCTGGAAATCAAATAGATATTGGAGGTTGTCGAAAAAAGTTGGTTTTTCCACATCGAGATAAGCAGCATATGTGGTTAAAAATTGGTGATAGTCCTCGACATCTACTCGTCCATCGTTCCATTCTGCGATAAAAGAATTGATGGTTTCGACAAGTTTTTCTTCGCCTCGGAGTTCTGGTTTGACCTCAAAGTCAACAGTCCCATAATAGGTCATATAATTGACAGCATTCCCACTGCTCCACATCCTCGGAAGGATTCCTTCGTGCTTGCTATTGCTATTGATGCGTGCTCTTTCCCACTCATTGACGATGACGTAGCGTCCTGTTTTTAGATTTTTTTCATATTTAGGTTTATCATCAACATAAGGGGTTTTTTCGTCTTGCTCAGCATACATATCGGTAAACATTGGGCCATAGAACAAATGCGTTTCTGGATATTGTTCAAGGTTATAGTAGGCCAACAAAGCACGTGCATCAGCAGGGGCATTTTCGTTGATGACTGTATTGGCATTGGCACGAATAGGCAGCATGAGCCAAGAGGAAAATCCAATCAAAATAAAAAGAACACACAACAGCGCAGTATTGAGTTGTACCCAACCCTTTCGATGCGTTAACCGAAGTGTATAAACAAAAAATAAAACCAAAGACAGCCCTGCTGCAATGGTGCCAGAGTGGAATGGCAAACCGATTTCATTGACAAAAAACACCTCGGCATATCCAAAATAAGCGAGGGTGCTTGGGAGTAATAGTTTAAAGATAAATAGCAGTACAGCCACAGAACACACATTGGCGATGATAAAGCCCTTGGGGGTAACAGTTTCTGCAATTTTAAAGTAGTACAGCATTCCGATGGCTGGAATGGTCAAGAGTCCCATAAAGTGAACACCAAAGGATAAGCCAACGACAAAAGCAATCATTACTAACCAGCGATCACCACGTGGCTTGTCCATGTCAGCTTCCCAACGAAGACCCAACCAAAATAATATCGATAAGATAAAAGTTGCCATGGCATATACTTCTGCCTCAACAGCGTTGTACCAAAAACTATCAGTATAGGCAAAACCAAGTGCTCCGACTAAGCCAGTAACCAAAACAAGGATTTGTGTATAGGCATCATCTTTTTCAAAATCCACCAAACGACGAGCAATGCCAGTAATGGTCCAAAACAAAAATAGTACAGTAAAGCTACTGGCAATCACAGACATCATATTGACTGACAAGGCAATGTATTCTGGATTGGGCGCTAGGATGGCAAATACTGCACCAACCATTTGGAAAAAAGGCGCCCCTGGCGGATGACCAACTTGCAACTTGGCAGCAGTGGCAATATATTCGCCACAATCCCAATAGCTTGCAGTAGGTTCAACAGTCAGCAAATAGGAGATGAGAGAAACAGCGAAAGCAAACCAACCTAATCTCAGGTTCCAGATGCGAAAATTCATTTTTGTTTTTTGGAAGTACGAATGTACAACTTTCTCATTGGGTTGAGAAATCAAAAGAGAAGTATTGGGGTTCTCAAACTTTGTTTTATTTTTGCGTCGCAATTGGCCTATGGTGTAACTGGCAACACGTCTGATTTTGGTTCAGAAGAGTCTAGGTTCGATCCCTAGTAGGCCAACGAAAGTCTCGTCTTTAGGCGGGATTTTTTGTTTTTAGGAAGGGGTGGTGTACTATGTCACGCATCAAGGCAATCAAAGCAAAGCTTGAAAGAAAGAGATAAGTCATCCATGGCCAGTAGATGATGGACAATGACGAGGGAATCATCAACTGAAGAACAATTCCTGCAGTGATGATACGAAACCACTCAAAACCGATACTCCAACGATGATGATCCATTACACTTGTATATCCAAAGATGGAGACGAACAAAATGATTCCCAAGACCAGGGCTTGATTGCTTTGTAAAGAGCCAAAGGAGTAGAGAAACAATAATAATAATGACAAAGTGGAAACAAAATGAAACATTGCCCACAACTGTGAGAGTCGACTGTGCGAGGGGGCATATTTCGTTTGTTGAGACACATCTGTAATCACTTCTCTGGGGATTGACCTTTTGACATCTGCTGGACGCCAACCTGTGGGCATCAACCACAAAAGCAGTTTATCACGCCATTTTTTGGTGTGCCATGCATCAATAGCCAACCCCCAAAGGTGTTGGAAATTGATCCATAAAGGATTCCATGACTGCACTGGCTTGAGTACCCCATATACAGGTGGTTCGTCATCAAGTTCCTGCTGAAAAGTGCCAAACATCCGATCCCAAACACAAAAAATGGCACTTAGATTTTTGTCAATATAAATGGGGTTGATGGCGTGATGTACCCTGTGTTGGGAAGGGGTTACGATGATATACTCCAACCAACCGAGTTTACCAATGTGTTGGGTATGATACCAAAACTGACCAAATAGGTGTAGAGGTGCCAAGACAGCAATGACTTCCTGTGGGATGCCTAAGATAGCTGCGGGGATTAAAAACAAGGCGCCATAACCAAGAATATTTGAAACGCTTTGACGTAATGCACATGCCATGTTAAACTCCTCACTACTGTGATGAATGATGTGTTGATTCCAGAAAAAATTGATTTTGTGATTGAGGCGATGCGACCAATAGGAAGCAAAATCGATGCAGATAAAGGCCACTACATAAAGCCAAACACCAGCATCGATTTGGGTTATGGCAAGTTGCTGACTCAACCACGGATAGGAGATTAAAATCACCACCAACCCAAGGGTATCTTTTAAAATATTTGTCAGTCCAGAACTCAAGCTCGAAATGGTGTCCATAAACACATAGGTTTGTTTGCCAGTTGTATAGCCATAAGCCATTTCAACAAGCAGCAACACCATAAAACATGGAATGGCGATCAATAAAGCATTAGCATATGCTTCCATAGCTGCGAATGTATGAATTTCAATGAGTTAGAAAAAGTTTGCTCGGTTAGTGAACTGTAATTACTTTAGAAATGATTTGGGGAACAAAGGCAAAACACATATATTTGTGCCAACATTCTGATCAACAATTGGGAGACTCAAAAGGTCCCCTTTTTTTTTAAATGGAATTTAAAGAACACATACATCAACTGGTCGAGGAAGCGTTGTCTCTCCAGCCCGATTTGTTTTTGATTGATTTGCACATTGACGATCACTCGAGAATTCAAGTCGTTTTGGATGGAGACAATGGGGTGAGCCTACAAAAGTGCATCATAGTCAGTCGTCACATCGAGAACGAACTCGATCGTGAAGTGCATGACTTTTCGTTAGAAGTGACTTCTGCAGGCGCTACTCATCCATTACAAATGGCACGTCAATACAAAAAGAACATTGGACGAAAATTGGCAGTGCATACCATTGATAACAACAGTATCAAAGCGACACTTACAGAGGCAGATGATGAGCAAATCACCCTCGAATGGAAAGCTCGCGAACCCAAACCCATAGGTAAGGGAAAACACACCGTGGTCAAGCATTTGCAAGTACCCTACAATCAAATAGAAAAAGCAACAGTACAAATCCAATTTAAGTAATACAAAATGGAAAATCTCGCATTAATTGAATCATTCTCTGAGTTTAAAGACGACAAACTAATCGATCGTGTGACCCTTATGGCCATATTAGAAGAAGTATTTCGCAATACACTTAAACGTAAGTTTGGAACAGATGAAAACTTTGACATCATTATCAATCCAGATAAGGGAGACTTGGAAATCTGGCGCAATCGAATTGTTGTGAAAGATGGAGAGGTGGAAGACGAAAATGAGGAAATTGAATTGACTGAAGCACGAAAAATCGAGCCAGACTTTGAAGTTGGTGAGGATGTATCGGAGGAAGTAAAACTATCTG
Organism: Flavobacteriaceae bacterium UBA5950; assembly: GCA_002430545.1. Taxonomy (GTDB): domain Bacteria; phylum Bacteroidota; class Bacteroidia; order Flavobacteriales; family Flavobacteriaceae; genus UBA724. Next base: position 63,684 of record DJCM01000013.1, on the reverse strand, counting down.
ATTTGGGTCGTCGTTTGATCCTTTCTCTTCGGCAAAACCTCATCGCTCGAATCCATGAGCATGACAACACCATAATCTACAAACAATTTATTGAACTGGTTGGAGAAATCTACACAGCCGAGGTCCATCACGTTCGGAATCGTGTTGTGATTTTGATCGATGATGATGGCAACGAAATCATATTGCCGAAAGATCGTCAGATCCCCTCTGACTTTTTTCGCAAGGGCGATAGTGTTCGAGGTGTGATTGAAAGCGTTGAACTCAAAGGCGCAAAGCCAAGCATTGTACTATCCCGTACCGATCCAAAATTTTTGGAGAAGCTCTTTGAACAAGAAATTCCAGAAGTATTCGATGGTCTCATCACTGTTAAAAAGGTGGTTCGTGTGCCTGGCGAAAAAGCAAAAGTTGCAGTAGACTCTTACGATGATCGTATCGATCCAGTGGGAGCTTGTGTTGGAATGAAAGGATCTCGAATTCATGGTATTGTACGTGAACTTGGCAATGAAAACATTGACGTCATCAACTTTACCAACAACAACCAATTGATGATTACACGTGCTTTAAGTCCTGCAAAAATTACAAACATGACAATCGATGAGGAAAAAAAGACGGTTGAAGTCTTTATGGACCCATCAGAGGTTTCCAAGGCGATTGGTCGTGGCGGTTTCAACATCCGATTGGCTGGTCAACTCACTGGCTACGAAATTGATGTGTATCGAGAAGGAGCAGAGGAAGACGTCGAGTTGACTGAATTTTCTGATGAAATCGAAAGCTGGGTTATCGAGGAATTTCGCAAGGTTGGACTGGACACAGCAAAGAGTGTTTTGGAGCAGGAGGTGAGTGACTTGGTCAAGCGGACCGACTTGGAAGAAGAAACAATTGTAGAAGTGCGCAACATATTAAGTGCAGAATTTTCGAGTTAACGGATTGAAATCCCTATTTTTGAACATCAAATACAAATATGTCTGAAGTAAAAACCATACGAATCAACAAGGTCCTACGCGAGTTAAATATATCATTGGATCGAGCGGTAGAGCAACTGGCAGCGCATGGTTTTGAAATAGATGCCCGTCCGACTTCTAAGATTTCAGAGCAGGAATACCAACTATTACTTGATGCCTTTCAAACCGACCGAACTAAGCGAGAAGCCTCAGAAGAAGTCAGTGAAGAAAAGCGCAAGGAAAAAGAGGCCATCCGACAACGAATCGAGGAGGATAAAGAGACCAAGACACAAGTGTTTCAGGCACGTACTGAACTCAAAGAACTTCGAAAAGTTGGGAAAATTGATTTGGAACAAAATTCTGACGACAAACCAGCACCAAAAACGGAGACTGAGCCACAGCCAGTTGAAGAGAAAGTACCAGAGGAAATAGTAGAGGAGCCCACCAAAAGCTCACCAGAAGCGGAACCTAAACCAGCAGCCAAAACAGAAGCAACCCCCGAAACCCTAGAGGAAACAGGGACTGAAAAGGTTACAACCAAATACAAAAAGTTAACAGGTTTAAAAATTGCAGGGGATAAAATTGATCTCAAAAAATTTGAGAAAAAACCATCATCTTCAAGTACAGACCAAAGCGACCGCAGACGACGACGAAAACGAATCACAAAAAACACAGGTCCTTCAACAGAAGGAAAACCAAATAAACCCAAGCCAAAGCAGCAAAAACAGCCTGCTCACGAAGAGCCAAGTGATGAAGAAATCCAAAAGCAAATTCGTGAAACACTAGAAAAATTACAGGGTAAAACGACCAAATCCAAAGGAGCAAAATATCGTCGTGAAAAGAGAGACTCGCATCGGCAGAAAACAGAGGATGACGCAGCACAACAGGAAGCGGAAAGCAAAGTGCTTAAAGTAACAGAGTTTGTCACTGTAGGAGAGATTGCCACGATGATGGAAATCAGCTCCACCGAAATCATTTCTGCCTGTATGACCTTAGGTATCATGGTGACAATGAATCAGCGACTCGATGCAGAAACCCTTTCGATTGTTGCAGAGGAATTTGGTTATCAAGTTGAATTTGTCACTGCCGACATTGAAGAAACAATTGAAAATCCCGAAGATAATCCTGAAGATCTATTGCCACGTGCTCCTATTGTAACAGTGATGGGTCATGTTGATCATGGAAAAACTTCATTGCTTGATTATATCAGAAAAGCAAACGTCACTGCCGACGAATCGGGGGGAATCACCCAGCACATCGGCGCATATGGTGTGGCATTGGAAAGTGGAAAAAAGATTACTTTTTTAGATACGCCAGGTCACGAGGCATTTACTGCCATGCGTGCACGTGGGGCGCAAGTAACCGACTTGGTCATTATTGTTATTGCTGCTGATGACGACATCATGCCTCAGACCAAAGAGGCGATTAGTCACGCACAAGCGGCGTCTGTACCCATCGTCTTTGCAATCAACAAAATTGATAGCCCCAACGCAAATCCAGATAAAATCAAAGAGAGTTTGGCAGGAATGAATTTGCTTGTAGAGGACTGGGGTGGTAAAATCCAATCTAATGATGTGTCTGCAAAAGAGGGCACAGGAATCAACGAACTCCTAGAAAAAGTAATGCTTGAAGCCGAATTATTGGAGCTCAAAGCCAACCCATCAAAAGCGGCACAAGGGACTGTGGTGGAGGCCTTTTTGGATAAGGGTCGTGGCTATGTGTCGACCATACTCGTGCAAGCAGGTACACTGCGCATTGGAGATTATATTTTGGCAGGTCAGCACAGTGGTAAGGTACGTGCAATGCAAGATGAACGTGGGAATGAATTGACTGAAGCAGGGCCATCCACACCAGTGTCTTTACTAGGACTCGATGGCGCACCTACAGCTGGTGACCGATTCAATGTGTTTGAAGAAGAAAAAGAAGCAAAACAAATAGCAGCAAAACGCACCCAACTGGTTCGTGAGCAGTCGGTTCGAACACAACGACATATCACTTTAGATGAAATTGGAAGGCGAATTGCCCTTGGAGATTTTAAAGAACTCAACATCATATTGAAAGGAGATGTAGATGGATCAGTAGAAGCATTGACAGATTCGTTCCAAAAATTATCGACAGAAGAAATACAAGTCAACATCATCCACAAAGGCGTTGGTGCAATCACAGAATCTGATGTGTTATTGGCATCTGCCTCTGATGCGATTATCGTCGGATTTAATGTTCGTCCTGTGGGCACAGCCAGACAACTGGCAGACAAAGAGGAAATCGATGTGCGAAGTTATTCTATTATTTACAACGCCATCAACGACTTGAAAGAAGCGATGGAAGGCTTGTTGTCGCCAGACATGAAAGAAGAGGTGCAAGGGAATGTTGAAATTCGTGAAACCTATAAAATATCACGCGTTGGAACCATTGCTGGTTGTATGGTAATAAATGGAAAAATCACACGCAATTCTTTGGTGCGTGTCGTTCGTGAAGGTGTGGTTGTATACACTGGTGCCTTGGCATCCTTAAAGCGATTTAAAGACGATGCTAAGGAAGTTACAAAAGGTTATGACTGTGGCTTGCAAATTAAGGATTTCAACGATATCAAAACGGGCGATACCATAGAGGCTTATATCGAGGTTGCAGTGAAGAAAAAACTCAAGTGAATGACCTAGGGCTTGAGTAAGAAAGCATCTGGAAATTTTATCCGAACTTTATCTAGCGTTTGAACTCCTTCAAGACGACTACCAAACATGCCTGTTCGGATTTTGTAGTTTGGGGTTTCAAAAGTGAGTTTTGCATTTTTTTCAGGAAATGACTTGGAAAAAGAGTCCAAAAACACTTGTGCCATTTCGTAATTCCCTGAAAAAATTTGAATTGTAAATTGATTGTTTTTCAAGCGCTTTTTGTCGAGCAACAATTTGCGTTCGAGCACATCATCTAGGTTTTGAGGTGTCTTTATAATCAAAGCGTTGTCTTGGGCATAAATACTACTAGCAAGCAACATCAAAACAAAAAAACAAAAGGACTTCAAATCCGCCATATTCTGCAAATAAAAGATTGCTGGTAAATTCTCGCAATTTTTTGGTCAAATTTGTTTAATAATGTCAAAACAGAAAAAGTATAAATAATTGATTTTAAGTTAATTAAATAAGTAATTTAGAATAATTATAAATTTATAATTCATGTGGTTTTAATGTTTTTAAAATGGGGTTTGTGATGTAATTTTGTCTGTAGAAAAAAAGGTGTTTTCCTTTGACCAACAACAACCAAAACATGACTAGGGTTTTTTACCTAAATGTTCCTCAAATTCGCACTCTACTCACCATCGTGTTGGCTGTAGCCTTCACCCTTCCAACTTTTACGCAAGAACCTGATATTGACAAAGGAAAGTCTTTGTTCAATATGAATTGTGCAGCTTGTCACAAGCTCAACAAGCGTGCTGTTGGACCTGCTTTGGCAGGTGTTTCTCAAAAATATGAGAAGGAATGGCTGTATGCATGGATCAAGAATTCTATGGCGATGGTCAAATCGGGAGATCCCCAAGCTGTTGCAATTTATGAGGAGTACAACAAGTCTGTGATGACTGCTTTTCCTCAACTGAGTAATGAAGATATTGATAATATTCTTGCTTATACAGACTATACACCCCCAGCTCCTACAACACCAGCTGTTGTAGCCACCACAGTTGCCTCAGGAACAGATGACACGACCTCAACATTGCTGTTGGGTGTCTTGGTTCTTGTACTGATTGTGCTTGTCGTGATGCTGTTTTTGGTGACGCAAACATTGCGTAAAATTGCGATTGCAAATGGAATTGAAGTTGAAACAAGCAAGCCAAAGCGCAAACCCCTTTGGGAGGTATATATCAACAACTCTTTCTTGGTGTTTAGCACAGTGATTTTCTTGTTGTTTTCGAGTGCCTATTTTGCCTATGGTTACTTGATGCAAGTGGGAATCGATCAAGGGTATATGCCTGTACAGCCAATTCATTATTCACATAAAATTCACTCTGGTGACAATGAAATTGAGTGTAAGTACTGTCACTCATCTGCTCGGGTATCCAAGCATTCGGGGATTCCTTCTCTTAATGTATGTATGAACTGTCACATGAACATCGCAGAGTATAATGGCGAGGAAGATTTGGAAAAAGGTTATACAAAAGAATTTTATACAAACGAAATCAAAAAACTGTACAAAGCAGTTGGCTGGGATGAGGAGAATCAACGTTATACTGGCGAGACACAGCCAGTCAAATGGGTGCGGATTCACAACCTCCCTGACTTTGTATACTTTAACCACGCGCAGCACGTTGACGTTGCTGGCATCGATTGTCAAAAATGCCATGGCCCAGTGGAAGAAATGGAAATCATGTACCAACACTCGCCCCTCACAATGGGCTGGTGTATCGACTGTCATAGAGAGTCAAACGTCGATTTGGAAAACAATGAGTATTATGAGAAAGTTCATGCTGAACTATCAAAAAAATATGGTGTAGAAAAACTCACAGTTGCTCAAATGGGTGGCTTGGAGTGTGGGAAGTGTCACTATTAATCAAAAACAAAGATGGCCAACCATAAAAAATATTGGAAAAGCACAGCTGAGTTAGACAGCAATAATGCATTTGTCGAAGACCTCAAGGGGCGTGAGTTTGTTGAAAAGCTTCCTGAAGATGCCTTTCTGGGCAATGAGCAAGCGATGAATGACTCTAAAACCAATCGACGAGATTTTCTAAAGTATGTTGGTTTTAGCACTGCAGCAGCATCATTGGCTGCATGTGAGGGGCCTGTTCATAAATCAATTCCGTATGTTGTGCAACCAGAAGAAATTCGCCCTGGGATTTCAAACTATTATGCAACTACTGTTGCTGATGGATTTGACCTCGCGAGTCTCCTTGTAAAAACACGAGAGGGAAGACCGATTAAGGTTGAAAACAACACTGACATTCCTGCAAGCTATGCTGCAAACGCACGTGTGCAAGCTTCTGTCTTGTCGTTGTATGACAACCTTCGTTTGCAAGGACCAACACAGTCTGGAAGTCCTGTTGGTTGGGCAACACTATTTGATCTCAGTTGTCATCAGCTCGACAATATGCAAAGTCAAGGCGAGCAATTGGCCTTGTTGACACGCTCTTTTGCCAGTCCTTCGACCCAGCATTTGATCGATCAACTCACAGCCAAGTATGAAAACATCAAACATATTTCCTATGATGCAGTGTCATCATCTCATGCATTAGATGCCTTTGCAAAAGCATATGGACAGCGAGCACTTCCTACCTATGATTTCTCGAAAGCAGAGACAATCGTTTCTTTTGATGCAGATTTTCTGGGTGATTGGCAAGGAGGAGGGCATGCACCTGGGTATGTAAAAACACGAGTGCCTGTCAAGAAAAATGGCAAGGCAAAGATGTCAACACACTTCCAGTTTGAAGCCAATATGACCCTTTCAGGAGCAGCTGCCGACAAGCGAATGCCCATGACTGCTGCTCAACAACAGCAAGTTCTTGCAGCAGTGTATGTCGAGTTGACAAATGGGCAAGCCACTGCAGATCAAGCCACAGTGGAGATGGCCAAAGTCGTTGCAAAACACTTGCGAAAAGCTGGAAAAAAGGGAATCGTTGTTACAGATTTACCAAGTACTGAAGCACACCGAGTTACCCTAGCCATCAATGAAAAAATTGGATCTGTTGTCATCGATACCAAACACACAACTACCACTCGTCAGGGCAATGCGCTTGAGGTCTCACAACTTGTTGAGGATTTGAACAGTGGAGCAGTTCAAGGGATTATTATGGTAGATGTAAACCCTGTATATACCTTAGCAGAAGGAGAGCAGTTTGCTGCTGGATTAGCGAAAGCCAAATTCTCTTTGTCCTTTAGTATGAAAAACGACGAAACTGCATCCAAAGCTCAATGGGTGGCAGCAACTCCTCACTATCTCGAATCGTGGGGTGATGTGGAATTCAAAACAAATCACTTTGGCCTTACGCAACCAACAATTCGGCCCTTGTTCGATACCAAACAATTTCAAGATGTGTTACTCACTTGGTTGGGGAAAGACATGAGCTACAGAGATCAATTGCGATCTTATTGGGAGAAAAATATTTTAAGTGGAACGTCATGGAATAAGACCTTACATGATGGGTTTTATGTCAGTGATTCTTCCACCAACGGAAAGCGTTATAACGATTCAGTTGCCGATGCGATTGGCAGCCTTTCTGCTGCGAAACAAAAGGGTTACTCCCTGCATTTGTACACTAAGACAGGACTAGGGGATGGGCAACAAGCAAATAACCCTTGGCTGCAAGAGCTTCCAGACCCAATCACTCGTGTGACGTGGGACAACTACCTAACGATTTCAAAGTCGGATGCAGCAGCACTCGGTCTGTGGAATGAAACCCAGTCGGATGGGTCATTAAACGGCGGATATGCCAACATAACTGTAGGGTCTTCAACACTCAAAGTACCTGTGCTGATCCAACCAGGTCAGGCCAAAGGCACTGTTGGTTTGGCATTTGGATATGGTAAACAAGCTGGGATGAAGTCTGAAATGCAAGTGGGTGTCAATGCTTATACACTATATAATGACTTCTCCAACGTTCAGTCAGTGTCAATTGAAGCAGCTGAAGGCACGCATGAGTTTGCTTGTACACAGTTGCAAAATACCTTGATGGGTCGTGAAGACATTGTAAAGGAAACAACACTCGAAATTTTTAATACCAAAAACAGGGACTACTACAACGCAGTCCCAGTGGTGAGTAAAAATCATATTGAAACCAAAGTCACTTCTCCAGAGGTTGATATTTGGAATCAATTTGATCGTTCTGTTGGGCATCACTTCAACTTATCGATCGACCTGAACGCTTGTACAGGGTGTGGGGCATGTGTAGTGGCATGTCATGCTGAAAACAATGTGCCTGTTGTTGGCAAGCGAGAAATTCGCAAATCACGTGATATGCACTGGTTGCGAATCGATCGATACTACTCCTCCGAAGAAACCTTTGAGGGAGATAACACAACAGTGAATGAAATCAGTGGACTAGGTGAGTCGCTCACGACTTTCAGCTCTTTGGAAGAGCCATCTACCAATCCTCAAGTAACCTTTCAGCCGATTATGTGCCAGCACTGTAACCATGCACCTTGTGAAACGGTTTGCCCAGTGGCTGCCACCTCACATGGTCGTCAAGGTCAAAATCACATGGCATACAATCGCTGTGTTGGAACACGATACTGCGCCAATAACTGTCCGTATAAAGTCAGACGATTCAACTGGTTCTTATACAATAATAATGACGAATTTGATTTCTATATGAACAATGATTTGGGTCGTATGGTACTGAACCCAGATGTAGTTGTTCGCTCTCGTGGAGTGATGGAAAAATGTTCGTTGTGTATTCAGAAAACACAAAAGACAATTTTGGATGCCAAGCTCGTTGGACGTGACATTCCTGATGGGGAATTCCAAACAGCTTGTTCAAGTGCCTGCTCGAATGGCGCAATAACATTTGGCGACATCAATGACAAGTCGAGCCGTGTAGCCAAGTCATTGAAAAGTGATCGAATGTATCACCTGTTGGAAAGCGTAGGTACAAAACCAAACGTGCAGTATCAAGTAAAAGTTAGAAATACAGAGACATCATAAACCAATAACTATGGCCTCGCATTACGAAGCACCAATACGAAAACCACTCGTCACCGGGAATAAATCATACCACGATGTGACTGTTGATATCGTTGCTCCTGTTGAGGGCAAAGCCAACAAGCAATGGTGGATCGTTTTTAGCATTGCATTGGTTGCTTTTTTATGGGGGATTGGCTGTATTATTTACACAATATCAACTGGTATCGGCGTTTGGGGGCTGAACAAAACCGTTGGTTGGGCTTGGGACATCACCAACTTTGTATGGTGGGTTGGAATTGGACACGCAGGAACCTTAATTTCTGCTGTACTGCTATTGTTTAGACAAAAATGGCGTATGGCCATCAACCGATCTGCTGAAGCGATGACCATTTTCTCTGTGATTCAAGCAGGGTTGTTCCCCATCATTCACATGGGTCGTCCATGGTTGGCATACTGGGTTTTACCCATTCCAAACCAATTTGGGTCACTATGGGTCAACTTCAATTCTCCTCTACTTTGGGATGTATTTGCGATTTCGACCTACCTGTCTGTATCACTTGTATTCTGGTGGACAGGTTTACTGCCTGACTTTGCGATGATTCGCGATCGTGCTGTCAAGCCATTTCAAAAGAAAATTTATGGTCTATTGAGCTTTGGTTGGAGTGGACGTGCAAAAGACTGGCAACGCTTTGAAGAGGTTTCTTTAGTATTGGCAGGATTGGCAACACCACTGGTTCTTTCTGTTCACACTATAGTATCATTTGACTTTGCTACCTCTGTGATCCCTGGTTGGCACACAACCATTTTTCCACCCTATTTTGTGGCTGGTGCAATCTTCTCAGGTTTTGCCATGGTGCAAACGCTGTTGATTATTATGCGCAAAGTCATTAACCTTGAAAATTATATTACCATCCAGCATATCGAATTGATGAACATCGTAATCATGATTACAGGTTCGATTGTTGGTGTGGCGTATATCACAGAGCTGTTTATTGCTTGGTACTCAGGGGTTGAATATGAACAATATGCATTCCTTAATCGTGCAACTGGACCTTATTGGTGGGCCTATTGGGCGATGATGACCTGTAATGTATTCTCTCCACAGTTTATGTGGTTTAAAAAATTAAGAACAAGTATTATGTTCTCCTTTATTATATCCATAGTCGTAAATATAGGGATGTGGTTCGAGCGCTTTGTGATCATTGTAACCTCTCTGCACAGAGACTATCTCCCATCTTCTTGGACAATGTTCTCACCAACCTTTGTTGATATTGGAATTTTTATTGGAACAATAGGCTTTTTCTTTGTCTTGTTTTTGCTATACGCTCGCACTTTTCCAGTGATTGCGCAAGCAGAAGTCAAATCGATCTTGAAGTCCTCGGGTGATAAATACAAAAAAACAACAAGCGATGAGTAGTAAAGTAATTCACGCCATTTATGATGACGATGATGTGTTGTTGCACGCTGTCAAAGACGTCAAAGCAGCAAATCATCACATAGAGGAAGTCTTTACGCCATTTCCTGTCCACGGGCTTGATAAGGCGATGGGTCTTGCACCCACGCGCATTGCGATTGCTTCCTTTATGTTTGGTTGCTTGGGCTTGTCGATTGCCATTTGGCTCACAAACTATATTATGATAGAAGACTGGCCACAAAACATTGGTGGTAAACCCAGCTTCTCATATCTCGAAAATGTGCCAGCCTTTGTTCCTGTTTTATTTGAGATGACGATTTTCTTTGCAGCTCACCTGATGGTGATCACTTTCTATTTGCGCAGTCGATTATGGCCCTTCAAAAAAGCAGAAAATCCAATGCCATCTACAACCGACGATAAGTTTTTGATGGAGGTTGCTGTTGGTGACAACGAAAAGAAACTCGTTTACTTATTGAAAAAGACAGGAGCGATCGAAGTAAAAGTACACGAAAAAAAGGGGGAATCATGAAAAGAAATCTAGGCCTTATGTTCTGTGGATTGGCACTGTTGAGTGTCGTATCATGCTTTGATCCATCCCAACCCAACTATCAGTATTTCCCTGATATGTACGAGTCTGTTGGATATGACACCTATGCCGAAGCGCCCTTTTTTAATGGCACTGCAGCACAGTTGCCTGTAGAAGGATCTATCCCAAGAGGTTGGCAACCCTATGACTATCCAAATACAAATGAGGGTTATGAGCTGGCAAAAGCCGAACTCACCTCACCCCTCGAAAAAACAGATGAACATCGTGCCGAAGGAAAAGAACTCTATGCGATTTATTGCGCAGTATGTCATGGTTCTAAAGGCGATGGACAAGGGATTTTGATGAAGCGTGAAAAGTTTTTAGGGATTCCAAGCTATGCCGATCGTGAGATCACAGAAGGCAGTGTGTATCATGTGTTGATGCATGGCAAAAATGCGATGGGTTCACACGCGAGTTTAATCGATGCAGAAGAGCGTTGGCAGATTACCCAACACGTTATGCATCTAAGAGCGCAATTAACAAAGTAAGAATGATGTATAGCTTTTCTAAAAATCTAAAAATTTTCTCTCTTAGCCTGATGGTTGTGGGTGCAGTGGCTTTGGGAATCGGATTTCTCTCTGCCCCAACCACCGTGGAGGAAGCCAAAGCAATGGTAGCAGATGCCCGTGGACATGGTGGACATGGCGGGCATGTTGATCACGACACCCATGCCGATGATCATGCTGTGGCGTACAAAGACGAAGCTCATCACTCGGATCATCACGACGACCATGCCGATGACCATCACGACAATAACGATGAGGCTTATGCTCATAGCGATAGCCACGACAAACATCTCTTGCATCAGCTGCAAAACCGCCCATGGGCTGCCACCTATGTAGCTGCGCTATTTTTTATGATGATTGCTCTTGGAGCACTAGCGTTTTATGCGATTCAGCGAGCAGCGCAAGCAGGTTGGTCGATCCTTCTGTTTCGCGTCATGGAGGGGATTACCGCATATCTTCTCCCAGGTTCAATTATCGTATTTGTACTTCTTGTTCTTTCGGGTCTTCACCTCAACCACCTATTTGTCTGGATGGATGCCGAGGTAGTTGCACATGACGAAATTATTCAAAACAAACAAAGCTATCTCAACGTGCCTTTTTTCCTCGCACGTGCCTTGTTATATATTGTTGGATGGAACCTTTATCGTTTCTATTCTAGAAAATTTTCACTGGCGCAAGACAATGATAATGGGATTGGCTATCACAAAAAGAATTTTAGACTTGCGGCAGGCTTCTTGGTGTTTTACATCGTCACAGAGTCAATGATGTCGTGGGATTGGATCATGTCTGTCGATCCGCACTGGTTTAGTACCTTGTTTGGATGGTATGTATTTGCGAGCATGATCGTAACTGCAGTAACTGTTATCGCTATGGTTACAATTTATCTCAAATCCAAAGGCTTATTAGAAGAAGTCAATGACAGTCATATTCACGATCTTGGAAAATTTATGTTTGGATTTAGCGTGTTTTGGACCTACCTGTGGTTTTCACAATTCATGTTGATTTGGTATTCGAATATCCCTGAAGAAGTGACTTATTTTATCACTCGAATCGAGGATTACAACCTTTTGTTTTTTGGAATGGTGGTGATGAACTTTGTTCTTCCACTTCTGATTTTAATGAATAGCGATTACAAACGAAACAATTGGTTTATCATCATGGCTGGAATCATCATTGTACTTGGTCACTACCTTGATTTTTACAATATGATTATGCCAGCAACCGTTGGAGATCGATGGTCATTTGGACTTTCAGAGCTGGGCAGTGCCTCACTATTTGCAGGACTGTTTCTCTATGTGGTTTTCTCGGCTTTGGCCAAGGCACCACTCAAGCCTAAAGGGGATCCATTGGTAAAAGAAAGTGAAAATTTTGTCTATTAATTTGTGTGAAGGAATAATGATATGACGACATTGTTAATGATTACAATTTTGGTTTCGGTAAGTATTGCTGTTTGGCAGATTACTAAAATCTTCCAAGTGGCACAGCTCAACAAAAAAGTGGATGACAGCCAAGTAGCCAACGAAAAAGACAACGATTGGAATGGTAAACTGATGTTCGCCTTTTTGGTGTTCATCTATTTGATCACCATTTATTCATTTTGGGAGTGGGGAGATGTACTTCTGCCAGAAGCTGCATCTGAACATGGAGTCGATTACGACCGCTTGATGTGGATTTCAATGGCTTTGATCTTTTTTGTTCAGATTGTCACACAAGCACTTCTCCACTACTTTTCGTACAAATACAGAGGTAGAAAAGGCTTGAAAGCACTGTTTTACGCAGACAACGATCGTTTGGAGTTTATTTGGACAATTATCCCTGTTATTGTTTTGGCGGGACTCATATTGTATGGTCTATATGCCTGGTCAAACATCATGAACTTTGAGGAAGATGAAGATGCTTTAGTCGTGGAATTGTATGCACAGCAGTTCAATTGGAAAGCCCGCTATGCAGGTGCCGACAATGTACTGGGGGATGCCAATGTTCGTTTTCTACAAGATTACGATGGGCTTAATCTTGTTGGGATCGACTCCTCAGATCCAAATGGGCTAGACGATGTGGTTGTGCAAGAGCTACACTTGCCAGTTGGGCGAAAAGTGATATTTAAAATGCGATCGCAAGACGTTCTTCATTCAGCATATATGCCGCACTTCCGAGCACAGATGAACTGTGTGCCTGGAATGATTACCGAATTTGCTTTTACGCCAACAATCACCACTGAAGAAATGAGACAAAACCCTGACATGGTAGCCAAGGTTCAAAAAATTAACAAAATTAGGTATGACAACAGTCAAGAGTTAATCGCCAATGGCGAAGAAGCCCTTGATTCATATCAATTTGATTATTTATTACTTTGCAACAAAATTTGTGGTGCATCACACTACAACATGCAAATGAAAATTATTGTAGAAGAAGAAAAAGATTTTAATTCATGGATGTCACAGCAAACAACCTTTGCTGAAGTCATTCAATAAAAAGAATCACTATGGGAGCAGACGCACATCATCATAAAGAAACATTTATCACAAAATATATCTTTAGTCAAGATCATAAAATGATCTCCAAACAGTACCTCATCACTGGTCTGATTATGGGTATTGTTGGGATTGCTATGTCGTTGTTGTTCCGTTTGCAATTGGCATGGCCAGAACAACCTTTTGGTATTTTTGAATCGACCCTCGGAAAGTGGGCACCTGATGGGGTGATGGATCCCAATGTGTATCTCGCATTGGTCACCATTCATGGTACGATTATGGTCTTTTTCGTTCTCACAGCAGGTCTGAGTGGAACCTTTAGTAACCTTCTTATTCCGTTGCAAATCGGTGCTCGCGATATGGCTTCTGGGTTTTTGAATATGGTTTCTTATTGGTTGTTTTTCCTATCAAGTGTTGTCATGCTTGCCTCACTATTTGTTGAAGCAGGACCAGCAGCAGCAGGATGGACGATTTACCCACCACTAAGCGCACTTCCACAAGCACAACCCGGCTCTGGACTTGGGATGACCCTTTGGTTGGTGTCGATGGCGATTTTTATTGCCTCTTCATTACTTGGCTCCTTAAACTATATCGTAACAGTGATCAATTTGAGAACCAAAGGAATGAGCATGACTCGTTTGCCTCTCACCATTTGGGCATTTTTTGTAACTGCAATTATAGGGGTGGTTTCATTCCCAGTATTGCTTTCAGCTGCTTTACTTCTAATTATGGATCGCAGCTTTGGAACCTCTTTTTTCCTGTCCGATATTTTTATACAAGGCGAAGTGCTGCATTATCAAGGTGGGTCTCCAGTACTGTTTGAACACCTCTTCTGGTTTTTAGGACACCCAGAAGTGTATATCGTTTTATTACCAGCACTCGGAATTACTTCTGAAGTACTAGCAACCAATGCTCGTAAACCCATTTTCGGATATCGTGCAATGGTCGCATCGATTTTAGCCATTGCCTTTCTCTCCACAATCGTTTGGGGGCATCATATGTTTATTTCAGGAATGAATCCGTTTTTAGGATCTGTATTTACATTTACAACCTTACTCATTGCAATCCCATCAGCAGTAAAGGCATTTAATTACATCACAACCCTTTGGAAAGGAAACCTGCAACTCAACCCTGCAATGCTGTTTTCTATTGGGCTTGTTTCCACTTTTATCACAGGTGGTTTGACAGGAATAATCTTGGGAGACAGTACGCTAGACATCAACGTACATGACACCTATTTCGTGGTTGCGCACTTCCACCTTGTAATGGGCATTTCAGCGCTCTACGGACTCTTTGCCGGGGTGTATCACTGGTTTCCAAAAATGTTTGGACGAATGCTCAACAAACGACTTGGATATATTCACTTCTGGATAACAGCAGTTTGTGCCTATGGCGTTTTCTTCCCCATGCACTTTATTGGTATGGCTGGACTACCACGAAGATATTACACCAACACTGCTTTCCCATATTTTGATGACTTGGCAGACATCAATGTTGTGATCACCATTTTTGCACTCATTGCTGGTGCAGCGCAAATTGTTTTCTTATACAACTTTATACACAGCATGTTCTACGGAAAGCCAACAGTTCAAAACCCTTGGAAGTCCAATACCCTTGAGTGGACAGCGCCCATTAAACATTTCCATGGCAATTGGGAAGGAGATATCCCTGAAGTACATCGTTGGGCTTATGACTACTCCAAGCCAGGACACAAAGAAGATTATGTTCCTCAGCATATACCTCTTAAAAAAGGTGAAAAAGAGTTGCAACACTAGCGACAAGCCACTGACAGAATCAAATGAAAGAAACCCTCTAAACAGAGGGTTTTTTTATACGTCATTGGCGTTTATTTTTGGTTATCTTTGAAAAAATGAACGAGCATTTAGATCCAAACGGAGAGCATTTCACACCTGAAGAACAGGACATCGATCGTGCATTGCGACCACTGCGCTTTGATGACTTTATGGGACAACCTCAAGTTCTCGACAATTTGCAAGTCTTTGTTCAGGCCGCTAACCAACGTGAGGATGCCCTAGACCACACCCTTTTACATGGTCCTCCAGGTCTTGGAAAAACAACCCTTGCTCATATTTTGGCAAACGAATTGCAAGTGGGGGTAAAGGTAACCTCAGGACCAGTACTCGACAAACCAGGTGACTTGGCAGGACTGCTAACCAACCTCGAACCTAGAGATGTATTGTTCATTGATGAAATCCATCGGTTGAGCCCAATCGTAGAAGAATACCTCTATTCAGCCATGGAAGATTATAAAATCGATATCATGATTGAGTCAGGACCCAATGCTCGAACAGTCGAAATCAACCTCAATCCTTTTACGCTTATTGGTGCAACCACCCGATCGGGACTGCTAACAGCACCTATGCGTGCTCGTTTCGGAATCAATAGTCGACTCAACTATTACAGCACCGAAATTTTGTCAACTATTGTGGAGAGGAGTGCAGACATATTGAACATCACAATCAGTAACGAAGCTGCTATCGAAATTGCTGGCCGAAGTCGTGGTACCCCCAGAATTGCAAATGCTTTATTGAGGCGAATTCGTGATTTTGCACAAATCAAGGGTGATGGAAGTATAGATATGAAAATAGCCAAATATGGTCTTGAAGCTCTTCATGTCGATGCTCATGGTTTGGATGAGATGGACAATAAGATTCTCAGCACCATGATGGACAAGTTTAAAGGGGGTCCAGTAGGCATCAATACCCTGGCTACTGCAGTGTCTGAAAGTGCAGAAACCCTCGAAGAAGTTTATGAACCCTTCCTCATTCAAGAGGGGTTTATTGTGCGTACGCCTCGTGGACGTGAAGTTACAGATCTTGCCTATCGTCATTTGGGTCGTACCAAATCGAATCGACAAGGAGATTTGTTTTGAATCTCACAGCCCAACATAGTCAACTCATTAAAAAGCATGCAAAACGACTTGGGTTTTTGTCATGCGGAATCTCTCATGCAAGATTTTTAGAAGAAGAAGCACCTCGTTTGGAGCAGTGGCTACTGCAAGGTCACCATGGAAGTATGATCTATATGGAACGAAACTTCGACAAGCGATTAGATCCGACAAAACTGGTGCCAGGAGCAAAAAGTGTGGTGTCGTTGCTGTACAACTACTACCCAAAAAATACACAATCAGACCCCACTGCACCCAAGATATCTAAATATGCTTATGGAAAGGACTATCATGTTGTGATCAAAGACAAACTGTTTGAACTCATGCAAGTACTGCAGCATGAAATCGGAGAGATACATGGACGTGTTTTTGTCGACTCTGCGCCTGTGCTGGATAAGGCGTGGGCAGCCAAAGCTGGTTTGGGATGGATTGGCAAGCACTCCAATTTGATATCGAAACAAACAGGCTCATTTTTCTTTATTGCAGAGTTGATCATCGACCTTCCACTAGAACAAGACACACCTGTAACCGATCATTGTGGCTCCTGCACTGCATGTATTGATGCTTGCCCAACAGATGCTATCATAGCACCTTATCAAGTGGATGGAAGCAAATGCATCTCTTATTTCACGATTGAACTCAAAGAAGCTATTCCACAGGAGGTCAAGGGGCAGTTTGACAACTGGGCTTTTGGGTGTGATGTATGTCAGGATGTTTGCCCATGGAATCGGTTTTCGACACCTCACAACGAACCACAGTTTGACCCCTCATCTGAACTATTGCAGATGAGCAGTGATGATTGGCATGAAATCACCGAGGCAGTTTTTGATCGTTTGTTTGCAAAAAGTGCTGTTCAAAGAACTCAATTTTCAGGTTTAAAACGCAACCTCGAATTTTTGAAATAAGTCTATGCTATTTCATCATTATAATGATAAAATAATCGTTATTTTTGAGAGGAAACTATGATTACACAACTCCGGGGTCGTCTTGTTGAAAAATCTCCTACATCAGTGGTTATTGATTGTCAGGGGATTGGCTATTTGGTCAACATATCCTTGTTTACCTATGGACAGTTGACAGACGACGAAAACATTCAGCTATACACCCATTTGCAGGTGCGAGAAGATGCACATACACTCTATGGATTTAGTACGGATTTGGAGCGCCAACTGTTTCGATTGCTCATTGGAATTTCGGGGATTGGTGCCAATACTGCTCGTACCATGTTGTCCTCTTTGAGTCCGAGTGAAATTGGTCAGGCCATACAGAGTGATCAGGTAAACGTTATACAATCTGTAAAAGGGATTGGCGCCAAAACCGCTCAACGTGTTGTTATTGAACTTCGTGACAAAGTACAAGCTGTCATCGCAGATGCAGGAATTCCTGCAGTTTCAAGCAATACGAACAGAGAAGAGGCGTTATCTGCTTTGGTAGTCTTAGGTTACCAAACCAAATCATGTGTGAAAATTCTCGACGAGCTTCTATCAATGGATGCTGAAATGAGTGTTGAGCGCCTGATTCGTAATGCGTTGAATAAATTATAGTTTGTATGCAGTTGGTGGTATCAATCCGAAGGATACTTTGGTTTGTTGTATTGATGTTGTCATGGAAAGGTCTTGCTCAAAACGATAGCCTTCAGCTTTCTCCTGCTATTCAAAATCTTGCGCTAAAAAAACTCCCAGCTTCTTTTGAAGAAGAATATACCTATGACCCCAACCTCGACCTCTATATCTACACTGTCAAAGTTGGAGAAATCAATATCAATGCACCACTCACACTGACCCCAGAAGAGTATCTTGATCGAATGATGCGCAAGGCGGCACTCACATACATGAATGACAAACAAGCTTTGCTTTCTGGTGACATAGACGACCCCGACCAGCAAAAGAATTTACTCCCTGACTTATATGTTCGATCTGATTTGTTTCGTCGCTTATTTGGTAGTGATGTAATTCAAATTATCCCTAAAGGATCAGTCGGAATCGACTTGGGTGTGCGTTATCAAAAATCGGGGAACCCTGCGCTATCTCCTAGTAACCAGAGTAGTTTTGGATTTGATTTTGATCAGCGAATCAGTGTCGGTTTGGTTGGGAATATTGGAGAGCGTTTTCGCGTCAATGCCAATTACGATACTCAGTCAACCTTTGATTTTCAGAACCTGATCAAACTTGATTTTTTTCCTCCTTCAACAGATGATTTGAGTCAGTCTGTTGGGGGTCGTGCTGGGAATGCAGTGTCATCGGCCAGTGGTGCCATTGGGCGTATCCAAAACGAGGTCGATCGCCTAGAGGGGGGAGTCGATAAAATCAAAAGTTTGAAAGATGGCTACAGTGGCAATGAAGATGGAATTTTACAGAAACTAGAAATAGGAAATGTAAGTATGCCACTCAACAGCTCTTTAATCTCTGGTGCACAAAGCTTATTTGGTGTAAAAGCAGATCTCAAATTTGGAAACACCAACATCTCAGCTGTGATATCGGAGCAACGTTCCCAAACACAACGCATGATGACAGACGCAGACGGCAGTTTGGATGAGTTTTCACTTTTTGCCCTTGACTATGAGGATGATCGTCACTTTTTTTTGTCGCAGTATTTCCGTGACCAATATGATACTGCGATAGCGACTTATCCCTATATCAACACAGCCGTACAAATCACTCGTATTGAGGTGTGGGTCACAAATCGAAATGCGCAAACCAACAATGTTCGCAACCTTGTTGCGTTGCAAGACTTGGGAGAGACAGCCCCTGACAAAACACGTCTAGATGATTTGGCATCTAATTTTTTTACAACATCAAGTGCCACTGGATATCCTGATAACAAGGTCAATGGGCTCAACCCAGAACAGTTGGGAAGTGGGATTTTAACAAACGATATTCGAGATATCGCCACAACTCGCAATGGCTTTGGGTCTCTTTCTGATGTCGTGCAAGAAGGCATCGATTATGCTGTACTTGAAAGTGCTAGAAAACTTGAACCAACAGACTATAGCTTTCACCCAAAGTTGGGGTATATCTCACTCAAACAGCGACTCAATAATGACGAAATTTTAGGTGTTGCTTTTCAATATACAGTTGGTGGTCAAACCTATCAAGTTGGGGAGTTTGCAGGCGATGGAGTTCCATCAAGTAGCAGCACTGGCATTGGCCAAAGTCAGCAAGTACTCAACAATAGCTTAGTCGTCAAACTACTTCGAAGTAATCTGACCAATGTGGAGCAGCCTGTATGGGACTTGATGATGAAAAACATCTACAACATTGGCGCCTATCAACTCGATCAAGATGGCTTTGTGTTTAACCTCTTATTTTCAGACCCTTCACCCTTAAATTATATTACCCCAGTGGAAGATGATATATGGCCAGCAGGGCTTGATGAACGTGTGTTGCTCAATGTTTTCGGGATTGATCGATTAAACATCTACAATGACCTTCAGGATGGAGGAGATGGGTTCTTTGATTTTGTTGATGGGGTAACTGTTGATCGAGAAAACGGACGTATTATTTTCCCAAAAGTTGAGCCTTTTGGCGAATTTTTATTCGACACCCTAAACGCAGATACAAGTGAGGACTATGATGTAGCAGCAACATACAACGCAAATCAAGACAAATATGTCTTTCCAGAGATGTATAAACTCACAAAATCAGAAGCCATTGATTATGCAGCCCAAAACAAATTTCAACTCAAAGGGCGATATAAATCAAGTGGTGGAGGGGCTGGAATTTCGTTGG
The DNA here is from genome assembly GCA_002430545.1 of Flavobacteriaceae bacterium UBA5950. Classification (GTDB taxonomy): domain Bacteria; phylum Bacteroidota; class Bacteroidia; order Flavobacteriales; family Flavobacteriaceae; genus UBA724. The sequence goes on along the minus strand of DJCM01000013.1, from coordinate 43,525 downwards.
GAGCATTCAATGTACCACGTGGCTCAGTGCGTGTTACAGCTGCAGGGCGACTGTTGCAAGAGGGCATTGATTACTCTGTAAACTACCAACTCGGGCGTGTTACCATTCTAAACGAAAATTTAAAAAATTCAAACACACCCATTGAAGTTACGACGGAAAGCAATTCTTTCTTTGGTCAACAAAACAAACGCTTTAGTGGCGTTCATGTTGAGCATAAGTTCAGTGATAATTTTTTGATGGGAGCAACAGTTATGAATCTCAGCGAAAGACCACTGACCCAAAAAGCTAATTATGGGCTAGAGCCAGTCAACAACACCATGTTCGGGATGAGTTCTACCTTTTCGACCGAAGTTCCATTTTTGACAAGGATGGCCAATAAGCTGCCCAACATCGACACGGATGTGATGTCAAACATATCATTTAGAGGTGAAATTGCCTACTTACTCTCGCGAACCCCAAAAGGAACAGAGCTCGGAGGAGAGGCAACAACCTATATCGATGACTTTGAAGGTGCGCAAAGCAATATCGACTTGAGAGACGTGCAGTCATGGGCACTGTCGAGTGTACCTGCTGCCAATGTTGAAGGATACGATGCCCCAATTGACGATTTGACTGGGGGTCACCATCGAGCAAGGTTGGCTTGGTACACCATTGACCCTGTTTTTTATTCCAATCAGCGCCCTTCCGAAATTTCAAACAATAACCTCTCAGAAGACGAAGTGCGACGTGTTTTTATCAACGAAATTTTTCCACAACAAGACTTGGTGCAAGGCCAAACCTCAGTTCAATACACCATGGACTTGGCATATTATCCAGCTGAAAAGGGGCCATATAACACCAACTCTTTTAACAGTTTTATCACTAACCCATCAGAAAATTGGGCAGGGATTACACGTGCCCTCAACAGTACAAACCTCGATCAGGCAAATGTTGAGTATATAGAGTTTTGGATGCTTGATACCTTTTCCGAAAACGACGAGTTGGCAGATGAAAATTTGGGAGATTTGGTCTTTAACTTGGGGAGTATTTCTGAGGATGTTTTACGTGATGGGCGCAAGCAATATGAAAATGGCCTTCCTGGATCTGATGGTCTAGCGATGACATATGAGACAGCTTGGGCGAGAACGCCAGCAACCCAATCATTGGTATATGCATTTGATGCGAATGCTGCAAACAGAGAACGACAAGACGTTGGTTATGATGGGCTCTCCGACGAAGAAGAAGGGCTGCTTTATTCCTCGAGTGTAGGTGGTGAAAGCAGCGACCCAGCAGGGGATAACTATCAGTATTTTTTGCAAGCTAGCGGATCGATTCTCAATCGATATAAACGATACAATGGCACTGACGGAAACTCTATTTTGCAAGTGACGGATAACAACCGAGGATCGTACACAGTGCCAGATGCAGAGGATCTCAACAGAGACAATACGATGAATACAATTGATAGTTATTTTGAGTATAGAGTTCCCATTCAAAAAAACATGAGCGTTGGCTCACACCCTTTTATTGCAGATGTACGACTCAACAACAATGTTGAACTTGCCAATGGAGAAAAAACAACTTCACGATGGTTGCAATTCAAAATTCCTGTTCGACCAGAGTATTACGACAACCCTGCTTTTCGTTCCTATTTTGAAGCGATCAACAATATTTCAGATCTTCGTTCGGTGCGTTTTATGCGAATGTGGCTCAAAGGTTTCACAAGGCCAGTTGTCTTTCGATTTGGAACATTTGACTTGGTTCGTGGCGACTGGCGGAGGTACAACCAACCCCTCAATACAGCACAGATTACAAGCTTGAATACCTCTGTTGATGTGAGTACTGTCAATGTTTTGGAAAATGAAAATCGTATTCCAATCAACTATAAACTGCCACCTGGCATTGTTCGTGAACAGCTCAATAATTTCAACAGTGTTATTCGTCAAAACGAGCAGTCTTTATCATTGCGCGTCCAAGACCTCGAACCAAAAGACTTAAAAGGGGTGTACAAAAATATTGATGTCGACATGCGTCAATACAAACGTATCAAAATGTTTATCCATGCAGAATCGCTACCCAATCGAACGCCACTGCCTGGCGATGGTTCGTTAGATGATTTGGACAAACGTATGGTTGCTTTCATGCGAATCGGTACTGACATGACTGAAAACTACTATCAAATAGAAGTGCCACTTCAACCAACCCCTTACACAGAGGGGGTTGCCAACAACCTAAGCGCCGAAGAAGTCTGGCAGCCTGAATCCAATTCGATTGATGTCCCACTTTCGCTATTAACTGGCGCCAAGGCAAAGTCGATTCAAAATAGAAGTTTGGTAGGGGCAACCTATTTTGATGAGGATCTGAATCAAATTGATGAGTTTACACCTATCAGCAGTTTGCCAGGGGATAAAAAATATAAGATTGCAGTACGAGGCAATCCGACTTTAGGGCAAGTGAGAACTTTGATGGTTGGGGTTAAAAACCCATCAGAATCACCAGGCGATTATCTACATGGAGAGGTTTGGTTTAACGAACTTCGTTTGGCAGAAATTGATTCTGAAGGTGGATGGGCATCTGTTGCAGAGCTCGATACCAATATCGCAGATTTTGCCACCATTAACCTAAATGGGAACATCTCAACAGTTGGCTTTGGGGATATCGACCAAATTCCAAACCTCAGAAATCAAGATGATACCAAAGGATATGGGATGAATACAAATGTGAATGTAGGGCAGCTTCTACCAAAAAAATGGGGGATTCAACTGCCCTTGAGCTATAGCTTTTCTGAAGAGGTCATTACCCCTAAATACGACCCATTTTATCAGGATCTCAAACTACAAGATCGTTTGGACAGTTCGCCAGTTCAAGACAGTAAAGAGGCAATTCGAGATCAAGCTGTGAGCCAGTCTCAACAAAAAAGTATAAACCTCATTGGTGTGCGAAAGCAGCGAGGCCCTGAACAGCAAAAAGACTTTTTTGACATAGAAAACTTCGATTTGTCATATTCATTTAATGAAGAAAAAAGAAGTGATTACGAAATCGAGGACTATACTTTTCAAAACTTGCGAATGGGTGCTGGCTATCAATATGGATTTGAGCCATTGTCAATCAAACCCTTTTCCAAGCTTACATTTATCAACACAAAAAGCTATTTAAAATGGTTGAGTGCGATCAACATCAATCCGATTCCAAGCAGTGTTTCCTTGTCTACAAACATCAATCGAACGTTTAACAGTCAGCAGTTTCGAGAGGTGTTTTTGGAGGGGGTGGATGCTTCGCAACAACTTGCATTACCAAAGTTGCAACAACGAAACTATATGTTTGATTGGGTGTTTACTCTCAATCATAATTTGACTAAATCTCTTCGATTTGATTTCACTGCATCGAGCAAAAACATTGTTCGAAATTATTATGATGAACAATCAGGTACGACAAAAGTCAACCAACAGCTTGATATTTGGGATGGTATTTGGGATGTGGGAGATCCAAACCAGTTTAGCCAGCGCCTTGGGTTGACCTATAATCTTCCCTTCAGGCTACTTCCATTGGTGAATTTTATCGATGGAACCTACAGCTATTCTGGGGACTTTAATTGGCAGCGTGGATCAGAATCTTTGAGTGAAGTTGAGGATGAGTTTGGCAATGTTCTTGGTGTAGTCAACACCATACAAAACGCAAATACACACAACCTTAATTCCACTTTTAATTTTCAAAAAATTTATCGTGCTCTCAAATTAGAAAAGAAGAAAAAATCGAGAAATGATAACGCCATTCAAAGACAATTGACCAACTCTTTAATCGGACTTGCGACTGCTCTCAAACGACTGCAGTTCACCTATGCTGAAAACAATGGAACAGTCTTGCCTGGCTATACACAAAATGTTGGATTTTTGGGCACTTCGAACCCAGGGTTATCATTTGCGCTGGGTAGCCAAAGCGACATCCGTTATGAGGCTGCAAAACGCGGTTGGCTTACCCAATTCCCTAGCTTCAATGGACAGTTTACACAAGTGCATAACACAGAATTTAGCTACTCTGCAGAAGTGAGTTTGCTTGAAGGCTTACAACTCGACATTAATGGAAATCGCAGGCTGTCAGAGAATCTTGGCGAAAACTTTATCGTTACTGATGATACTTATAATGCACTCAACCCCAACACTTTTGGCAACTTTGAAATTTCAACCATTTTGATCAGCACTGCATTTGGGTCTGGGGATGTTGATGACCAAACTTTTGAGGACTTAAAAAACAATCGACTGATTGTTGCAAAGCGCTTGGCAAATGATAGAGGTCTCGACCCCTCTAATGTTGACGTAGATGGGTATCCCGTCGGATATGGAAAAATCAATCAAGCTGTTTTGATTCCTGCTTTCTTGGCTGCCTATTCTGGACAAAATCCCGAAACTGTTCCCCTTGCTGCCACGCGTGAAACACCACTCCCCAATTGGGCACTGCAATACACAGGTTTGATGAAAACAAAGCTGTTTAAAAAATACTTTCAACGCTTTTCCATTGCTCATGGGTATCGTGCCAGTCACACACTAAACAATTTCCAAACCAACCTAAATTATGATCAGACCATGCCCAATCAACTTGACCAAGGGGGTAACTTCCTCAACGAAACCCTTTATACAAATATCAATTTGGTGGAGCAATTCAACCCATTGATTAAGGTTGATTTTGAACTTAAAAACAGTTTTCAATTCAATGCTGAAATCAAAAGAGATCGTGCGTTGTCACTGAGCCTAGACAATAATCTTCTTACAGAAACAAGTGGAAAAGAACTGATTATTGGTACGGGATATCGTATAAAATCTGTTCCCTTTCGCACCAATCTTGGTGGCAAACGAACAACGCTGAAAGGCGATATCAATATCAAAGGCGACTTGTCGATTCGTGACAATATCACTATCGTTCGAAACCTCGACCTATTGAACAACCAAGTCACAGCAGGTCAACGCCTATGGTCACTCAAATTATCTGCTGATTATGCACTTTCGCGAAACCTAACAGCCTTATTCTTCTACGATCATACCTTTTCAAAGTTTGCAATTTCAACAGCTTTTCCCCAAACCAATATCAGATCGGGGATAACACTGCGCTATAACTTTGGTAATTAACCACAAAATTCTTTCTTTTACAATTCACAATCGTTTGACAATGGATATTCCAGAAAACCTTAAATACACAAAAGACCACGAATGGGTGCTGATCGAAAATAATATCGCAACTGTTGGGATAACCGATTTTGCCCAAGGAGAATTGGGAGATATTGTATATGTAGAGGTAGATACACTCGACGAAACAGTGGCGAATGAAGCAGTTTTTGGAACTGTTGAAGCAGTCAAAACAGTATCTGATTTATTTGCCCCTCTTACTGGAAAAATCATATCGTTTAACGATGCACTGACCGACACCCCCGAACTTGTTAATTCCGACCCATATGGTCAAGGCTGGATGGTGAAGATTGAGATCGAAAATCAAGATGAGATCGAGAACCTACTAAATGCAGAGGCCTATGCATCTATTGTTCAGAGCTAGAACTGCAAGAGGAATTACCTTTATTTTAATTTTGATTGCCATTGTTGGTTCTTTGTTACCACCTCAGCAAATGGAACAAATCACATTCAACCTCTCAGACAAATTGATTCACTGTTTGTATTATACTGGATTGACCTTTTTTTGGATCAAAAGCACTGAGGAGCCAAGCAATCGAAAGTTGATAAAAACGGCCCTGTTGGTTTTCCTTTTTGGGTTGGTTTTGGAAATTATGCAAGGAACCCTGCCAATACAAAGAAACATGGATTTTTTTGACCTGTTGGCTAACAGTGTTGGGATCCTTTTGGCTCTTGTTTCGGAATACTTTTTGAGAGTTAATGTTAAATGATTATCTCTAGTTCCATAAAATTGTTATTTTAGTGCACTCCTTAAGACTTAAGTATGAAACCTAAAAAGAACCCAAAAGCTGATTTAAACAAAAACAGCAGTCTTTATTTTGTGATAGGGTTGTGTGTTATTTTGTTTGTGTCATGGCGCGCAATCGAATGGAAAACCTATGAAGCATCTGATCTTTTATTGCAAAAACTCAATATAGATGACGATGACGATCAAGAGGTTCCATTGACTGAACAAATCAATACCCCACCTCCACCACCTCCACCACCAGCTCCTGAAATTATAGAGATTGTTGAGGATGAGAAAGAAGTGGAAGAAACAATTATCGAATCAACTGAAACCACACAAGAGGAAATCATTGAGGAAGTCGAGGTTTTAGATGATTTTGATGTCGATGTTCCTTTTGCAATCATCGAAGACGTGCCAATTTTCCCTGGTTGCGAACGTGTTGCGAAAGACAAGCGTAGAGATTGCTTTCAAGAAAAAATTCAACGTCACATCAGTAGAAACTTTCGCTACCCCGATATTGCCCAAGAAATGGGGATCCAAGGAAGAGTGTATGTCCAGTTTGTAATTTCTAAAACAGGAGAAATTGTAGGGATCCAAGTAAGAGGTCCAGACAAAAACCTAGAGAAAGAAGCGGAAAGAATTATTGGGAAACTACCCAATATGACGCCAGGTAAGCAAAGAGGTCGCCCAGTGCGCGTACCCTTTAGCATACCAATTACCTTCCGTTTGCAATAAAATATAAACCCAGTTTTTACTGGGTTTTTTTATGTCGAATCGTTGTCTAAAGTACTAAGGTGCAGTATCTTTGCCAGCGAATTGCAACATGATAAAGACAACCACTTCACAGACTAAATTTACAACTGTCGTATTGGCTTTTGCGCAACACTTTGCTCAACTGACCAAAGCACGTCTTAGTTTTAGCGTTGTATTTTCAAGTATTGCTGGTTATATCTTGGGCTGTGAAACCATTGATCCCAATGAATTGAGTTTGCTTCTTTTTGGTGGTTTGGCCATCGCTGGTGCATCCAATGCGTTTAATCAAATCATTGAGCGAGATATTGATGCAGTTATGAAACGTACCAAAAATCGCCCGATACCATTAGGCTATATGACGACTACAACTGCCTTTTGGATTGCTGTTGCCCTTTCGATTTTAGGATTGGCAGCCTTGTATGCGATCAATCCTAAAACCTCGATGTTTGCTGCCATTTCAATGTTTTTATACACGAGTGTTTATACACCATTAAAAACAAAAACACCACTGGCAGTTTTTGTTGGGGCATTTCCAGGTGGGATTCCTTTTATGCTCGGGTGGGTGGCTGCAACAGGATCCTTTGGCCTTGAAGCAGGAACACTCTTTATGATTCAATTTTTTTGGCAATTCCCTCATTTTTGGGCGATTGGATGGCTGATGTATGATGACTATCAAAGTGCAGGAATCAATATGCTGCCAAGTGGAAAGCGAGATCGAAAAACTGCTTTGCAAGCAGTACTTTATAGTATTTGGACACTAGTGATATCTGTTTTTCCAGTACTGGGGCTGACAGGTGATTTACAGATTTCAGTAGGTGCTGCTGTTTTGGTTGCCTTATCAGGATTGTGGCTAATCATCTCTGCCATGCGTCTCTTTCAAAAACTCGATCAGGAATCGGCAAGACAATTGATGATCGTCAGTGTGATTTATATCTCACTCATTCAAATCATTTATGTAATTGATAAATTGATCTAATGGAACAAGTAAAAAAGATTCGTGCAAAAAAAATGATGTTATGGTTTTCAATGATCAGTATATCCATGACTTTTGCAGGACTAACAAGTGCCTATGTGGTAAGCAAGTCAAGACCCGACTGGCTTGAAGATTTTAGTTTACCAGCATCCCTTTATTGGAGCACCCTTGTGATTCTCTTAAGCAGCCTCACTTTTTGGCTTGCCAAAAAAGAGTTGATAAAACAATCCAAAACAACTGCTGCCTACCTTTGGGCAACCCTTGCCTTGGCAATCGCATTTGTGATGTTTCAATTTCAGGGGTTTTCATCCCTAGTTGAAATGGGTTATTATTTCACAGGAGCCCAAAGCAACGTAACCACTTCATTTTTATATGTATTGGTCTTGGTTCACCTTGCGCACTTGGTTGCAGGTCTCATTGTTTTATTGGTCGTAATCACCAATTTGAATCGTGGAAAGTATGCGACAAATCCACTTGGATTTTCCCTTGCACACACCTTCTGGCACTTTTTAGGATTTTTATGGGTCTATTTGTTTCTGTTTCTATATTTTTTGCGATAAATCACGTATTTTTGTACAACCAAAATAGTAATGCATTCTTATGGACGCTACCTTGACAAACCAATCAGAAAATGAAAATATATGGGGAGGCGGTAACAAACCCCTAAATGCGAGTTATGGAAAAATGATGATGTGGTTTTTCATCGTTTCCGACGCGCTTACTTTTTCAGGCTTTCTTGCAGCCTATGGCTTCTCTCGTTTCAAATACATCGATTCCTGGCCAATTGCCGATGAAGTCTTTAATCACTTCCCTTTTTTACATGGCGTGGATGCCCCGATGTACTATGTCGCACTGATGACTTTTGTACTGATTTTCTCATCAGTTACTATGGTTCTTGCAGTTGATGCAGGTCATCACATGAAGAAAAATAAAGTTGCTTTTTATATGCTTCTCACAGTTGTTGGTGGCGCAGTTTTTTTGGGTTCACAAGCCTGGGAATGGAAAAACTTTATCAATGGTCAGTATGGTGCAGTCGAAACAAAAGGAGGTCAGATTTTACAGTTTGTGAGTGCAGACACTGGGAAAAGAGTCAATTTGAGTTCGTTTGCAGCATCAATCCCGACAGATAGAGCACAACATCAATCAAAAAATGGGGTTTGGTATGTAACAGAATCCACTTTACCAACCTACTCTTTGGATGAGGTTAAAGCAGGATTTTTAGCCAACGATCAGCTGTTGATCAAAACCCAACAGAATGATGAGCAGGGGCATAAAATTGTGCTCAATCGAGAGGTTTCTATTAACAAAATCTCACAGGCCGTACATGTGGTTGAAGGAGCCAATCTCATTCGCAATGAATACGGAAGTCCACTATTTGGGAACTTCTTTTTCTTCATTACTGGCTTTCACGGGTTTCACGTTTTCACAGGAGTTTTAATCAACCTTATTATTTTCTTCAACGTAGTCATCGGAACCTATGAAAAAAGAGGGCACTATGAAATGGTTGAAAAGGTCGGTTTGTATTGGCACTTTGTTGACCTTGTTTGGGTATTTGTATTTACATTCTTTTATTTGGTATAGTCATGGCAGTAGAACATAAATTATCAATCTTTCGCGGTTATTTAACCTTTAAATCCATTACCCAAAAAATTTGGGGGGTTTTGATTTTCTTATCGATTGTCACTCTCATTGAGGTCGTTCTTGGAATTTTTAAGCCACAAGTGCTAATGAACACATTCCTAGGGATGAAGCTTCTCAATTGGATTTTTATCATCCTTACAATCATCAAAGCATACTATATCGCTTGGGACTTTATGCACCTGAGAGATGAAAGACGAAACTTTACCAGTTCGATAGTTTTACCACTTCTGATTCTTATTCCATATCTTGTTTTTATACTATTGATCGAGGCGGATTACATCTATGATGTGATGACAGACGGATTTGTTTCCTGGAATTTTTAAGACCGTCACGTGAAAAAGTACATCGTACTTAGCGTGTTGTTTGTCCTTCCACTAGTGGTATATCTTTTTTTTGCATCTGGTGTAAATCACTTTGCAAAACTCCCAATCGTGACCAACACAGTTGTTGATGTTGCCGAGTATTCTGATGAGCAATTCAAAGATAAAATCACCATACTTGGGTTTTTGGGAACCGATGTTTCTCAAAAAAAAGGAAATGCACTGAATCTCAATCAAAAAATCTACAAGCGTTTCCATGGTTTTGATGACTTTCAATTTATGATGGTTCAACCTTATGGCACAGAAGAGGAATGCCAGCAATTGGTTGATGAGCTGTCGCGAATCACTCAAGTAGATACCACAGGATGGAAATTCGTATTTCTGGACCCTGTCCAAGTTCAATTGGTCTTCGATCGACTTAATACTCCCTTATCATTGGACGAAACCCTTGGCTCGCCCTATGTGTTTATCATTGACAAAGGGGTAGCGCTAAGAGGTAGGGACGATAATGATAATGTTGGATATGATGCACGCTCTGTAGCTGATATTCATAACAACATGGTAGATGATGTCAAAGTTATTTTGGCAGAATATCGTTTGGCGCTCAAGAAATACAACGCAGATCGAAAAATATAGGGTTGAAAAAGAACGCATACATTGGTATATCTTTTATCGTTTTGGTGTTTGGGATTCTATTTGTACCCAAAATCGTCAATCGTATTCAACAGCAGGATTGGGTGTCATCCAATCGCTTAAGTGCCTCTCAAAATGAATTGGTGTATATCAACCTAAATGGAGAGAACAAAAAAGTCCCCGACTTTGTTCTGACCAATCAAGACAGTTTATTCATCTCCAATGAAGATTATCTAGGCAAGGTTTATCTTGTCGAATTCTTTTTTACAAGCTGCCCCACCATTTGTCCTCGGATGAATGTTAATATGAAAAAAATCGAGACTGTTTTTGGTAATCGAGAAGATTTTGGAATTGCATCGATAACAATCGACCCTGAAACCGATACCCCTTCACAACTAAAAACTTATGCAGAAGCATACGAAGTATTTAGTCCCAATTGGCATTTTCTCACGGGTGATCAAGACTATATTTATGAGCTTGCCAATGGGGGGTTTAATATTTTTGCAGGGATTAATCCCGATGTCGCAGGTGGTTTTGAACATCAAGGATATTTTGCTTTGGTAGACCAGCAAGGCTATATACGATCTCGCATAGATAGTGCTGGTAACCCAATAGTTTACTATCTTGGCATCGATGAAAAAGATGTCGATCAACAAGGCACAGAAATGCTGTTGGAAGACATCCCAAAATTGCTAGAAAATGAATAAGAAAAAACTGTATAATCGACTTATTATCGTCACCTCAATTGCAATTCCTGTTGTTGTTGCGATTTTATTTCGTGTTCGAATACCAAATGTAGAGCCTCTCGACCAGCTTCCTCCAATTTATTCTGCAATCAATGCACTCACAGCTGTGTTTTTAATAATCGCCCTGATTGCAATCAAACAGGGAAAACGCAAATTACACGAGAGCTTGATGAAGATAAACATCTTATTTTCACTTGCCTTTTTGGTGATGTATATCGCCTATCATATGACGTCCGACCCAACCCCTTATGGAATGGTTGATGGGGTTTTTGTAGCAAGTCAAACGTCCAAAACCATCTATCTAGTGATATTGATATCACATATTATTTTGTCCATTGTATTAATTCCCTTGGTACTATTGGCCTATTCAAAAACAGTATTGGTGGATTTTATTGCACACAAGAAAATAGCACGTATAGCCTTTCCTATCTGGTTATATGTGACTGTTACAGGTGTTGTTGTATATCTGATGATTGCACCCTATTACACATGAAATCAATAAAAATCTTACTGGTTTGTAGCTTTTTGATTGGCAGTCAATTTCTTACTGCACAGTGCTCGATGTGCAGAGCAGTGCTCGAATCTGGAGCAGATGCAAAAATGGCAGAGCAATTAAACGATGGAATCGTTTATTTGATGATGATGCCATACCTGCTTGTGGGTACGATTGGATTTATTGTTTATCAAAAGTTCTACAAAAAATAATACTTTTGCTGAGTGACTTTATGATGGTCACTAATTAGAGTCGTTGGGGTACTCAAATGCTACTGATGTAAAATAATCATTACTTTGTAATGCATATTACCTTACAAATCCATATATTTACCCCAACCAAATTGTAATTATAATCTGCTTATGATCGAGTTGAAAGACATCCACAAGTCGTATAACCTTGACTCCTATCCATTACACGTATTAAAAGGGATCAACTTGTCAGTTGAAGAAGGAGAGATGGTGGCAATTATGGGCGCATCTGGGTCAGGGAAATCTACAATGCTTAATATTTTGGGGATGCTTGATGAGTCAGATGCTGGTACTTACAGCCTCGACAACACCCCAATCGTGAAGTTAAACGAGACAAAAGCAGCGCAATACAGAAACAAGTTTTTGGGATTTGTATTCCAATCGTTTAATTTGATTTCATACAAAACCGCACTTGAAAACGTTTCTCTACCTCTTTATTATCAGGGATTGCCAAGAAAAGAACGTCAGATAAAAGCAAAAGAGCAATTGACAAAAGTTGGCTTGGGTGAACGTACACATCACATTCCAAGCGAGCTTTCGGGTGGTGAAAAACAAAGGGTTGCCATTGCTCGTGCATTGGTCACCAATCCTATGGTAGTTCTTGCCGATGAACCAACAGGAGCACTCGATACCAAAACCTCTTATGAGCTGATGGCATTGTTGCAAGAAATCAATGATCAAGGCAAAACGATTGTCGTGATTACTCACGAATCGGACATTGCTAATATGTGTAAACGAATTGTGTATTTGAGTGATGGTGTGATTGTTGAGGACAAAAAAATCAAACAGAAAAAAGCGAAAGACTATGTGGAATAGGGATCGTTGGCGGGAGATTTTTGAAACCCTTCGTAAAAACAAATTGAGAGCTTCTCTTTCTGGTTTTACGATTGCTTTGGGGATATTCATATTTGTCACACTCTATGGCTTTGGCAATGGACTGAAAAACGCATTTCAAGAGTTTTTTCTTGATGATGCAACCAACACCCTGTGGATCTACCCTGCCCAAACGACCAAACCCTACAAGGGATTTAAATCGCGTAGGAATATCGAATTTAAAAATGATGATCTTGAAGATATACAAACCGATTTCAGTTTATTTGTCGAAGGAATCACACCTCGAATTTCGAGAGGTGCCCAGGTCAGTTATAACACAGAGAGTAACTCCTATACTGTTCGAGCAGTAGGGCCTGTACACCAATCGATAGAAAAATCTTTGGTATATGCTGGTCGCTACATCAACCAGATTGATGTTGAACAATACAGCAAGCATGCAGTGATTGGTCGTCTTGTAGCGAAAGATTTATTTAAGCCTGAGGATCCCCTCGGCAAGTTTGTTATCATCAACGACGTTGCTTTCAAAGTCGTTGGTTTATTCTATGACGAGGGTGGAGATAATGAGGAGAGGATGGTTTATATCCCTTACACAACCCAACAGCGCTTGTTGGGAGGAACAGACCAAATTGACCAAATTGTGTTGACGTTTCGTCCCGAAATCGGATACAATGGCGCACTGCAACTCGAGGCAAATGTCAAAAGGTATTTAAAACGAAAACACTTTATTGATCCAGAAGATCCAGCTGGAATTTACGTTCGAAATGTGGCAAGTGACCTCAAGCAAAATCAAGACTTTGCCTCTGTACTGCAATATATTGTAACCTTTGTTGGTATAGGAACACTGATTGCAGGGATCATTGGCATTAGTAACATCATGGTTTATGTCGTTCGTGAGCGTACCAAAGAACTAGGGATTCGCAAAGCCATTGGTGCAACCCCCAAATCGATTATTGGTATGATATTGCACGAATCAATTTTTATCACCACTGTTGCTGGCTACCTTGGCTTGTTTGCTGGCGTAGGCACACTAGCGATGATAGGAGACAAGTTGGAAGATTTTTTTATTTATAACCCACAAATCCACCTTGGCACAGCCATTTTTGCAACTTTTCTTTTGATAGGTTTTGGGGCAATTGCTGGCTATGTACCTGCCAAGCGTGCCGCTCGAATAAAACCCATCGTAGCACTAAGAGACGAATAATGTTTAAAATTCTATTTGACCGAGATACATGGCAGGAGATTTTTGGATCGATCCAAAAAAATCGCCTTCGCACCATAGTCACTATTGTTGGGGTGTTGTGGGGGATTTTTATTTACATCACCCTTTCAGGTGCTGCCAAAGGTCTAGATAATGGTTTCGATCGACAGTTTGAAAACGTTGCGATCAATAGCATGTTTTTATGGGCACAAAATACAAGTAAGCCTTATGGAGGCTTCAAAACAGGTCGAAGCCTGCAACTGAAAATAGAAGATGCGCAGTATTTATATAATCGAGTACCTGAATTACAATATATCGCCCCTCGAAATGCAATAGGCATTTTTGGAAGTGCTGCTCCTAGTGTCGTTCGAAAGAATAAGGGGGGAGACTATTCAATTTATGGAGATTATCCAATTTTCACCAAGATTGCCACTAAATTTATTTATGACGGAGGTCGCTTTATCAATCAAGCCGATATTGATCAAGAACGTAAGGTTTGTGTGATTGGCGATCGCACACAGTCTGAATTGTTTGAGAATAATGAAAACCCAATTGGGGGTTATATTCGAATCAGTGGTGTATTTTTTCAAGTTGTAGGGGTACATAAATATATCCCTGGGGGTGGATTTGAGAGTGACTCAGATATTTTTATCCCATTCACCACCTTCCGAAAGTTATATAACACTGGCGATCGAATTGGCTGGTTTGCTCTTGCTGCCTATGACGACGCTGATATCCTCGCTGTGGAGGAGAAAGTGAAGGTAGCCATGCGATCAAAATACAATGTACACCCAGAAGATGAACGCGCTTTTGGGTCTTTCAACCTAGGGGAAATTTTCAATCGAGTCATTGGATTTTCAAAAGGGATGAACCTACTGTCTTTGGTTGTTGGTATTGCGACAATATTTGCAGGTATTATAGGCATCGGAAATATCCTGTTAATCTCTGTTCGGGAGCGAACAAAAGAACTTGGCATTCGCAGGGCTCTTGGTGCAACGCCAAAGGAAGTGCGAAGCCAAATCGTTCTGGAATCTGTTTTTTTAAGCTTGACTTCTGGAATCATAGGCATTGTTTTGGGATCCTTTGTGCTAGCAATTATCAATGCTCTAACTGCCAGCAATACAACCTTTCCTTACACCAACCCAACTGTACCATTATCATACATCGCAGCTGCTTTGATTTTGATGACAACACTTGGCACACTCATTGGTCTTATCCCAGCACAACGAGCAGTGAGTATTAAACCAATTGATGCATTACGAGAAGAATAACAATAATATATTTTACAATGAATAAATACTTAAAATATTTACTTATCGCAGCCGGTATCGGTGGAGTCCTCTTTGCCACTGCCTATTTCATTAGAACCAACGCAACCTCATCAATCGTGTACGAAACAGAGACCTTGTTCACGACAAGTATTCTTGAAACGACTTTGGTCACGGGTAAAATTATCCCACAAGATGAAGTTGAAATTAAGCCACAAATCCCAGGAATTATTCAAACGATTGCTGTTGAGGAAGGCGATCTAGTCAATACAGGTGACCTCTTGGCACGACTCAAGGTTGTTCCCAACGAGCAAACATTAAACAGTGCAAAGGGACGAGTTGAAAATGCAAAACTGGTCTTGACCAATGCAGAAAAAGACTTTGCTAGAAATCAGCAATTGTATGAAAAGGGAATTCTTTCGGAACGTGATTTTAACGCTGCTGAGCTGAGTTATAACCAAGCCAAACAAGAACTGGTGAATGTGGAAAATGATTTGCAGATTATTCGTGAAGGATCCACTGTGGGTGATAGCTCAGCCAACACCAATATCCGAGCGACGGTTTCAGGAACAGTTCTTGAAGTTCCTGTCGAGGAGGGCGATCAAGTGATCGAGTCAAACAGCTTTAATGCAGGAACAACCATTGCCTCAATCGCAGACCTCGGGAAAATGATTTTTGAAGGAAAAGTAGATGAATCTGAAGTTGCTAAAATTAATGTAGGCACAAAATTGAACGTTAGTTTGGGAGCTGTTCCTGACGAAGAGTTTGAAGCAAATTTGCGATTTATCGCACCCAAAGGAACTGAAGAGCAAGGAACAGTTCAGTTTAAAATTGAAGCAGATGTGTTTTTACCCAATGACTTAACAGTCAGAGCGGGCTACAGTGCCAATGCGTCATTGGTGTTGCAGCAAAAAGATAGTGTACCTGCGATTCGAGAAGCATTACTTCAATTTGACAACAAGACACAAGAACCCTATGTGGAGGTACAAACAGCAGAACAAACCTTTGAACGTCGAGATCTAATACTTGGGGTTTCTGACGGCATCAACATTGAAGTCGTTGAGGGACTGGAAGAGAGTGATCTTATTAAGGTTTGGAATAAAACAGAAGAACCAGACAAAGTAGATGAAAATGAAGAGTAAAACCATTTCCAAATTATTCCGAACGATCGTCTTGCTAGTTGTCCTGTTATTAGGGTCAGCATCGATTCAAGCGCAAACCGAACCATGGACCCTTAAAAGGGCAGTAGAACACGCCCTTGAAAACAACATTCAAATCCGGCAGGCTTATCTGTCTACCTTGGATGCCAAAGCTGCAAAAAGTGAGGCAATCGGTGGGTTTTTACCTAGTGTGAATATCAATGCAAATCACTCATGGAACATTGGCTTGAACCAAAACATTACGACAGGGCTATTGGAAGACGTAACCACACAATTTACCAATGCATCTGTTAGTGTTGGTGTTGATCTTTACAGAGGTGGTCAAAACATGCTTCAGCTTGTTCGTTCCAACCTCGCCCTGCTAGCGAGTCAATACCAAATTGAAGACATGAAAGAAGATGTGGCATTGTATGTCGCAAACGGATATTTACAGGCAGTATTTAATCGTGAAGCGGTCAATATAGAAACAGCACAACTCGAACTCACCAGGGCCGAATATCAGCGCACAAAAGAAAAAGTGCAAGCAGGAGTTTTGCCCGAGGGCGATCTTTTTGAGATGGAGGCGATTTTGGCTTCTCAAGAACAACAATTGGTGATTGCTGAAAACCAATATATCATGGCAAAATTGTCATTGGCACAGCTACTTCTGGTGCAAGACTATGAAAATTTTGAGATTGCAGAAGAGGATTTCCCCATTGACGGACAAGAAATACTGGTGCAACAGCCAAAAGATTTGGTTGCTAGAGCACTTGACTATCGAAACGACATCAAATTGGCACTTACAAATATTGATATCGCTAAAACCGATCTACGCCTTGCGAAGTCAGTTTCCAAACCAGGGCTATCTGGCTTTTATTCTTATAGTTCTAGAATTTCATATACCGATCGACTAGAGCCAACCAATTCTTTTGATTTGGTTGAAATCGGTGTTGTCGAACCAACAGGAGAGTCAGTTGTTCGCCCTGTCTATAATCAGAGAGTCGTGGGAGCACTACCAATCGAAGAGCAATTAAAGCTCAACGATGGTCATAATTTTGGACTAAGTCTCAATATTCCTATCCTAAATGGATTTAGTTTGAAAAATAATATCGAGAGATCAAAAGTCAATGTAGAACGTTCTGAGTTTCAGTACAAACAACAGGTTTTGGATCTAGAAAACAGTATCA
This sequence comes from Flavobacteriaceae bacterium UBA5950, assembly GCA_002430545.1. GTDB lineage: Bacteria > Bacteroidota > Bacteroidia > Flavobacteriales > Flavobacteriaceae > UBA724. Next base: position 26,206 of record DJCM01000013.1, on the reverse strand, counting down.
ATCAGGCATATAATGATTGCATAGGTGCACAACAGGCATTTGATGCTGCTCAAAAAACACTAGTCGCTCGTGAAAAAGCATACACTTATGCGCAAAGTCGTTTTGAAGCAGGGACATCAACAGCTTTTGAGTTTAGTCAAGCTAAGCTACAATACGAATCTGCACAGTCTGATTGGTTGCGTGCAAAATACGATCTTATTTTCAAAATCAAGATATTGGAGTTGTATTTTGGAATTCCCATTGAAGACTTGTAATCGGTAGCGGTTTGTTTCCTATTTTTGAGCATGCCTTCGCATTTGCTCTGTATTGAAACCACCACGACCCAATGTTCGATAGCGCTTTGCGCACAGGGTGAGGTCATCGGTTTGGCTCAATCCAACCATGAGAATTACCAGCACTCCCAACTTTTACATACCTATATCGATACTGTTTTATCTGAAAACAACCTCAAACCCTCCGACCTAACTGCCATTGCACTGAGTTCAGGGCCAGGGTCATATACAGGCCTTCGCATAGGGGCTGCTGCTGCCAAAGGATTGTGCTATGCCAATGATATACCTCTCATAGCAATTCCAACCTTAGACATTCTTGCTCGTGAAATCAACCCAAAAGAAGGGCATATTGTTGCCACTATTGATGCGAGGAGAGATGAAGTGTATTGTGCTATTTACACACACGACTACAAGGTCATACAACCAGCGATTCCACATGTGCTAACACCCAAAAGTTTTTTCGAATGGACGGAAAAAGGAGTGGTCTATTTTGTTGGGACTGGGCTAGAAAAGTGTGAGGAAATTCTAGATCAAAACAAGCACTTCATTTTCCCTAAACAAACCTCTTTTCCCAGTGCTGCAAAGATGGTCGAGCAAGGGTTTTTTGCTCTAGAAAATAAGATTTTTGAAGATGTTGCCTATTTTGATGTAGACTACTTAAAAGCCTTTCAAATCACCCCCAAAAAAAAGAATGCTATGGGTTAGTAACTCTAGCCGTTGATTGCTGTTACAGCCTCAACCTTTCCAGGCAGCATGTCACGCAGCAATTGTTCAATGCCATTTTTAAGTGTAAAAGTAGAGGAAGGACACCCACTGCATGCTCCTTGTAGGATGACTTGCACTGCCTTACTCTCTTCATCGTAGGAGTCAAATACGATGTTCCCTCCATCCGATGCAACTGCTGGTTTTATGTGTTGATCAATAATTTGTATGATTTCCTTTGCAGTACCTTCGTGAACAGTCTGTTGGGACATGTCTTTTGGTGTTGCAACTTCAGTTACAATGACTTTGTTGGAGGAAATATAATCACGAAGGTATTCACGTAGTTCTTGAACAATATCATCCCATTCAGCAATGTCATATTTGGTGATGGAGACAAAATTTTCATCCATAAAAACTTCTTTGATATAGGCCTTGTGAAACAGTTCAGTTGCCAGAGGAGAGTTTTTTGCCTCCTCAATATTTTTAGCCTCGTAGATTTCACCCACAATACGCTTGCTACAAACAAACTTCATAGCAGCAGGATTTGGCGTACTTTCTGCATAAACAGTAATCGCCTCTTTTTGATTAACTTGCATTTTGACTTTTCCACCCTGATTGAGATAATCTGCAAGCTGCGTTGCGACTTCATCTTGCACATCCGACCACTCAAGTATATCGAAACGCTCAACTTCTATCCAATTTTCAGTCAAACGAACATGCTTTACAAAAGGCAGATAAAATAGTTGCTGAATCAATGGGAAACCACCTGTGTCATCAACATTAGCAAATTCGATTTCGTCTTCACCCAATGGCTGATTACTCACAAAACGAATTCTGGTGGGGTTGTTTGTAGCTGCAATTGTAAACTGAAACATAGCGCAATTTTTTACAAAAATACACAAACAGTATCATCCAACCTTTTGATTTTGTACATTTAAACATGATTCTAAAAACAATACGTGGCAAAACACCTTCCTATGGTGAAAACTGTTTTTTTACAGATACTTCGGTAGTCCTTGGCGATGTGGTTATGGGTCGCAACTGCTCTGTATGGTATCATGCCATTGTACGAGGGGATGTCAATAGTATTCAAATCGGCGATCAAGTCAATATTCAGGATGGGGCTGTGATTCATGCCACCTATCAAAAATTTTCGACGAAGATTGGAAATCGCGTTTCAATTGGGCATAATGCAATTGTTCATGGGTGTACGATTCATGACAATGTACTTATCGGAATGGGTGCTATTGTCATGGATGGTTGTGTGGTTGAGTCCAACAGTATCATTGCTGCTGGCGCAGTTGTAACACAAGGTACGCATGTGCCTTCGGGTACAATTTTTGCTGGGGTACCAGCAAAAAAGAAAAAAGATATTTCTGTTGAACTCACTAAGGGTGAAATTGAACGAATTCCCAAAAACTACATCATGTATGCAGATTGGTTTAGGGAATAGAAAGTGCTTTGATTTCTTCAGACAAAACAAATTGACGAATCGTTTGTGAATCCCCTGTGCAAAAGTAGGTTGTGTTGCCTTTATTTTCTGATATAGAATGTAGCTTTCTTTTTTCTAAAACGCGCCCCACTTGTTTGGCAACAGAACCATTACAGTCCACGATTTGAATATTTTTTGGAAGAATTTTTTTCAAAACAGGGGTTAAAAAAGGGTAGTGCGTACATCCCAATACCAAGTGGTCGGCTCCTTGTTCGATCATTGGCTGGAGATAAGTTTGCAATAGGTTTTTGATTTCATCGCTATTGATTTTTCCCTCTTCAATCATTTTAACAAGATGTTTCCCTTCTTTTTCGACGATGGTAATGCCTTGTCCATAGACCGACGAGGTTTGATGAAAAAGCTTACTGCTCAATGTTCCTTTGGTCGCCAGGACGCCAACAACACCTGTTTTGGTTTGAAGCGCAGCAGGCTTGATGGCTGGTTCAATCCCGACAAAGGGGATGGGGTGGGTTTGTCGTAGTGCATCAATGGCATTGGTTGTTGCTGTGTTGCATGCTACAACAATGAGTTTTGATGACTGCTCGATCAACCAATTTGTCAACTTCTCGCTCCTGTCAAGAATGTCAGCGGCAGTTAGGGCACCATATGGCGCAAATGCGTTGTCTGAGATATAGATAAAGTCTTCGTGTGGAAGTAAAGACTGAAGTTCACCAAGCAGCGATAAGCCACCCACACCCGAATCAAAAACACCTATTGGATGTTTATCCATAGTGTAAAAATAAAAAACTGCCCTTAAAAAGGGCAGTTTTAAAAAATTTAATACAGCGTTCTATTTAGAAGCCAAGTTCTGTTTTGACTTCTGCCATAAGATCTTTTCCTTTGGCCATCAGTACAGATGACCCTTGACTTGAATCCATGACATAATCAAATCCTTGAGCAGTAGCTACTTTTTCGACAGCAGCACGTGCTTTTTCGATTAGTGGGCGTAGCAAATCAGCTTGTTTTTGCTGTACATCTTGCAATGCAGTTTGACGAAACTGTTGGATATTTTGCTCCATACCTTGCAGCTCTTGCTGACGCTTTTGGTTGGTCAGGTCAGTTTGATTTTCAGCATCTGCCGAATAATTTTGCATTTTTGTTTGGAGCTCTTTTAAGGACGATTCAATCTCGTTTGTATAATCTTTTTCGAGTTTTTGAATTTCTTCTTGTGCTGCAATCACTTCTGGCATTTCACTCACTAGTTTTTGAAAGTCGATGTGCGTGACTTTAGATTGTGCTTGCGCAGTAAAACTCATAAATACAATGCAGATGGCTGTTATGTAATGTGTAAATTTAATTTTCATTTCTGTTGAGGTTTAATTTTTCTGCTGCTGGCTTGCTTTCGCTTTTCGTATAGAGTCCATTTCTTTTTTTCGTTTTTCTATGGCCTTTTGACGTGCAGCATTTTGCTCTTGTTTACGAGATTCAACGAGTTCCTCTCTTGCTTTTTTCTTGTCTTTTTGATTGATGTATTTTACTACAAAGTTGCTAATATCGTACTTTTTTTCCGAATGGAAGACCAAAATTTCAGCACTTCTGTCAAATACATAATCCAGTTTTCGATTTTCAGCTACTTCTTTAACAGCTTCTAGAATTTTGTCTTGTATGGGCTGGGTAAAAATAACCTTTTGCGCCAACCAATCTCCTTGTGGTCCAAAACGCTTTTGCTGGTAGTTGTTGAGTTCCTCTTGTTCAAACTCAATATCTTCTTCTCTTTCTTCAATCAACTCTTCTGTCAGCAAGGGGCGTTCTAAATCTAATTTTTTCTGAAGCTTATCAATCTTACTCTGTTTGTTGCTGATTTCTTCTTTCCAAAAGGTAATTTTATCCTCCAAAGCAGCATTGGCATCCTTGTAGTCATTGAGGTTTTCCAACACCCGATCCATGTCCATAAATCCAATTCGAACTCTATTTTGAGCTACAACCAATGAGGTAAAGCCCAATAAAAACCCAAGAAATATGATTTTTTTCAAAATAAATTAAAATTGCTGCCCAATGATAAAGTGTGTTTCCCAACCGTGTGGAGTCAATTCACCTTGTGCATCATTGTCAAATCCATAACCAAAATCGATCCCAAGTAAACCAAAGGCAGGCATAAAAATTCGAACACCAAAACCAGCGGACCTTTTCATATCAAACGGATTATATTCCTTAAAATTGTTATAAGAATTACCTGCTTCAAGAAAACTCAATGCAAAAATAGAGGCCGATGGCTTGAGTGTTATCGGGTATCTCAATTCCAATGAAAATTTATTATAAATCACTGCCCCATCACGATCGGAAAGGGATTGGTTTTCATATCCTCGCATTGCGATAGTCTCACGACCATCTAGGGCATATTGAGATAAACCATCGCCACCAAGATAAAAACGCTCAAAAGGAATGATGCCACGATCTGTGTTGTATGCACCTAGGTAACCAAATTCAGAATGTGTTTTAAGTACCAACTTATCAATAATATTGGTGTACCAAGAACCAGAAAATTTTAGTTTATAATACTCTAACCATTTAAATCTTTCCTGATCAATTTTTGCAAAATCCGGGGTGCCGTCTGCATTTTGAAAAGCGGGTTGATCGCCAAGGTTTGCGTAATCGACTTTGTTGACCAAAGAATAGGGGAAAGAAAGTTTTGCACTGATCGAAAATTGAGAGCCACCAAGTGGAAAGATAGGGTTGGTGTAGGTATTGTTTCGCAATAGCGCAATTGAGTAATAAAGGTTGTTTGATACTCCATCTCCGAATGTAAACAAACCAGTGTAATAGTTGTTCAAATCATAATATTGATACCCAATTGCTTGTGAAAGTGTGAAGTAATCATCTGGCACTTGTAGTCGCTTGGCCATTCCAATATTGACACCTCGAATTTTAAAATATTGACTTTTATCTGCGCGGCCTGTAAAGTAGTTGTATCGATATTGGGTGGTTTGTGATACTGAGGTTGAAAACTGTACTGGTTGCTGTCCACCAAGCCAAGGTTCAGAAAACGAAAAACTATAGGTTTCATAAAAGCGACTTTTTTGCAATCGTAAGGATAATCGCTGTCCATCACCCATTGGGACTGGTTTGTAGGCCTCTCGATTCCAAATGTTTCGCATCGAAAAATTACTAAAACTTAATCCTAGGGTGCCGATAAAACCACCACCTCCATATCCACCTTGAAGTTCGATTTGGCTTGCGCCCTTTTCAACTAGACCATATTCGATATCAACAGTACCTGCATTTGGGTCAACATTTTTAAAATCAGGCGAAATTTGCTCTGGATCAAAAAAACCAAGTTGGCCCAATTCACGAACAGACCGAACAACAAGATCCTTGCTGTACAACGCACCAGGTTTGGTACGAATTTCTCTGTAAATCACATGGTCATTGGTACGATCATTGCCCACAACAGTGATTCGATTAAAATAGGCTGGTTTGCCTTCAATGATTCGAATTTCAAAGTTGATGGTGTCATTAACGGCACTGATTTCAACAGGGTTAACTGATGAAAACAAATAGCCATTGTTCTGATAAAGGTTTGTCAGATCTTCTCCGTCGGGCTTGGTAGGGTCTGCAATGCGTTTGCGAAGCAATACGCCGTTGTAAGTATCCCCTTTGTCAACTCCCAATAGTCGTCCAAGAACTTCATCTGAATACACGCTGTTTCCTAAAAAATTGATATCTCCAAAGTAGTACTTATTTCCTTCAACGACTTTGACATTGATATCGATTTTATCATCACCAGCAATTATGGTATCAGAAACAACCCTTGCATCTCGATGTCCTTTTTCTTTGTAATAATCGATAAGAGTTGTCAAATCCTCATTGTAGTCGTCTTTAATAAATTTGGACTTTTTCCAAAATCTCCCAAAAAATTTAGTCTTTGTGTTTTTAAATTTCTTGCGGAGCTTTCGATCGTTAAACTCATCGTTCCCGTCAAAAGTGATTGAGTTGATTTTGACGCGATCGCCTCGATCGATAAATATCAATAACTTTTCAGAGTTGGTGCCGACAGTGTCTTTTTTCGTTTGGATCGTAACTTTTGTATTCAAAAACCCATCTTTTCGATACTTATTGATGATGTAGTTTTCGGTTGTTTCCAAAAAACTTTCACTGATTTTCAACCCCTTTTTCAATCCAGTGTCATCAATGAGGCCTTGCATTTTGTTCTTTTTTACACCACTAATTGTAAAGTCTGAAAGCGTTGGAAGCTCTTGGATAAAAATTTCTATATCAGCTGTTTCACCCTCAATCCGTGTGAGGTAAAAGTTGATATCGCTAAAGAGTTCTAGCTTCCAAAGCTTATTGATCACAGCACTGATGTCATCTCCAGGAATTCGAATTTGTTGCCCCTTTCGAAGACCAGTATAGGCAATGACTGTTTGAGGACTAAAGCTCTTAATTCCAGTGACTTCAATATTACCTAGCGTGTATAGTTTTCCTTGATCAAAAGCTGTGGATTCTTGTGCTAATGTGGTTGTACACACAGTCAGAAACAAAAAAATAAGGGGGGTGATATTATCCAGTAATTTGCTCACTCGTTTTTCCAAATCGGCGTTCTCTTTTTTGATAATCTGTAATTGCTTTATGGAGTGAAGTCTCATTAAAATCGGGCCAAAGCTCATCAGTAAAATACAATTCTGCATAAGCAATTTGCCACAGCAAAAAATTACTAATTCGGACTTCACCACTTGTGCGAATCAACAGATCGACATCTGGTAAATTTTGCGTGTAAAGATGCTTATTTATTATGTTATCATCAACATTTTCAACTGAAATTATATTATTTTTAACTTTATGACTGATTTCCTGAACTGCTCTAAGGATTTCTTGACGAGCACCATAGCTCAATGCGAGCGTCAGTACAAGCCCTGAATTTTCTTTGGTTTCATCTAAAACTTCTTGCAACTCTTGCTGAACATTTGTGGGCATCATATCAGTATGTCCGATGGCATTCAATCGAATATTGTTTTTCATCATCAACCCAAGTTCGTTTTTTAGCGCATTGACAAGTAGCTTCATCAAGGTCTTGATTTCGTGTTTTGGGCGATTCCAGTTTTCTGTTGAAAAGGCATACAGTGTCAGGTTGTTGATGCCCAACCTTGCAGCTGCTTCTACAACTTTGCGAACCGATTTTGCGCCTTGTCGGTGTCCAAATACACGTGGTTGATTGCGACGCTTTGCCCAACGACCATTCCCATCCATGATGATGGCAATGTGCCGTGGTAATCTTTCGTTATCAATATCAATTGCTGTCATAAAAGACCTTCTATAAACCAGCCACGACCAAAGGAGTAGGTGAGTGAAAAACCAGTAAAGACCACCCAATCGTTACTTAAATTGTCTCCAAAAGCTGGCTGTTGATCAATTTCGTCCACAAATGTAGGAAAACTTCCATCGAGATTATCACTAAAGGTATAAAGTGCTTTGATTTCAAACCCTAGTACAAAACTCATACCCAAGCGCGTTTTGATTCCAACTCCCATGGGAATTGCAAGTGAAAAATCATTGGCTTGATAGCTCGCATTTTGCTCGTTTGTGGCATAATATAAGTCTCTGAATTTTAAGTAGCTCAAACCAGCAAACATATAAGGAGACCAAGAGGTTTGAAAATCGGAGAGATCCATTTTAAAATAATTGACCTCCAATATGGCTGATGTGTGAGTGATTGAATTTGTAAAGTTGTAAGCACGCTCTTTTCTCAAGGGCTCTGCCGACAATGAGTCTATTCCTTTTATTGCACTTAACCCAAGTTCATAGCGCAAAGCCAATCGCGGCGAAAAATTACTTTTGTAGAGCAGGGTGGCAGATGGGGTTTTAAATGATGGCCTTATGAAGTCTGTTTTACCAAGCTCTCCAATGTAGTTCGTCCCGCCAATGAATAATCCAGCTTCACGATATTGCGCATGACACAACATCAAGGGGGCAAATAAGCATAAACAAAAGACTCTCAACACTGTGCAAGGATTACATATGCTAAACGATTCAAGATTTGCATTTATTGCTCAATTGCGTTGATCCTTCCCCCAATGAAGTTTGTTGCGAAGGGTTTTGAAATAACTGTCATCATGGAGACGTGCCAATTGCAGTGGAAATGCTGCTTTTTGAATTCGTATTGGGTGCCCTGTTGGGATGGTGTGAATGCGGGAGTCTAACGACAGTAAATGTGCATCTTCACGACTGCTAACATTGAGTTCTACAACATCATCTTCTGAAATTACGAGTGGACGTGCGTTTAGATTGTGAGGCGCAATTGGCGTGAGAACCAGTGATTTGCTATTTGGGTCGATGATTGGCCCGCCATTGCTCAAAGAATAACCAGTTGAGCCTGTAGGCGTAGAAACAATAAAACCATCTGCCCAGTATGAGTTGAGCGATTCACCATTGATTTTGGTATGAACAGTGATCATTGAAGTTGTATTTTTTCGACTGACCCCAACTTCGTTTAATACCAATGGAAAAGCAGCAATTTCATCCGATATACCTTGTACATCGACTGTGAGTAAGCTGCGCTTCTCAACACTGTATTTTTCATCTAAAAATGCCTGCAATGCAACTTGGATATCATCAACCTGAAGGGTGGCCAAAAACCCAAGACGACCGGTATTAATACCAATCACAGGAATTTGCGTGTCACGAATCAGTTCTAAACAACGCAGGAGTGTGCCATCACCTCCAACCGAAAAAAACATATCGATGTCTTTACCCAAATTTTTGTATGAAGTGAAGGATGGCAACGAATCATTTTGAAGCGATTGACAAATCGTTTCATGACAACTCACATTGATGTTCATTGATTGTGCAGCCTCTAATAGGTAACTAACAGTTTGTTGGCAAGCTTCATTTTGAAGGGAGCTATACACAGCAATTTTCATGGGTGACTAAATCGAAAGGTATTTGTCTAAATATGAGGCATGCTCCTGTAATTTATCTTCCAAATCGTCTTCTTTGTGTTTGCTCATAACTTCATAACCAAAACGACGAAGTGTAGGGAGAAGATGCTTGAGGTCTTGTGAATCAACAGTCAGCAGTATATCAATCCATTCCTCATATTGACGTTCAAGTTGAAGACTTGTGATTTCTACACCACTAGCTTCTAGGAGTTGCGTGAGTTCTGTCAACAAAAAATCGACTTTACTTTTGCGAATCGAAAGTTTTGAAAGGTTTTGATAAACAGAGATTTCTTGCATATCTATAGCCAAAATAACGAAAAAAGTGGACAAACAGCTCTATTCGATGTATTTTTGCTAAAAAAAAGAATATGACTAGCTTAAGTGTGAATGTCAATAAGATTGCCACCTTGCGAAATGCTCGTGGAGGTGATATGCCAAATCTGATTCAAACAGCCCTAGATATCGAAGGATTTGGTGCGCAAGGAATTACGATACATCCTCGTCCTGATGAGCGGCACATTCGCTATCAAGATGCATACGATCTTAAAAAGGTGGTAAAAACCGAACTCAATATTGAGGGAAACCCTGTTCCTAAATTTATTGAACTCGTATTGGCTGTCAAACCCGATCAAGTCACATTCGTTCCCGATGCAGAGGATGCCGTCACTTCCAATGCAGGTTGGGACACCATCAAGCATCAATCATTTTTAAAAGAAGTCATCCAAGAATGCAAAAACAATGGCGTCCGAACGTCTATTTTTCTCGATCCTGACCCAAAGCAAGTAGATGGTGCCAAAGCAACTGGTACAGATCGCATTGAAATCTACACAGAGGCCTATGCAAGAGGATTTCCCAAAAACCCAGAAACTGCCATTGCACCTTATGTTGAAGCAGCAACACGAGCAAATGAACTCGAAATTGGTCTCAATGCTGGACATGACCTGAGTTTGGAAAACATTGCATACTTTCATCAGCATATCCCCAATCTATTAGAAGTATCTATTGGTCATGCTCTCATTTGTGAATCCTTATATTTTGGACTCGAAAATGTGATCAATCAATATCGAGCCAAACTCACATGAGCTTGCTTCACAGTCAAATCCTAGGAACAGGAAAGCCTTTGTTGGTTTTGCATGGTTTTTTGGGGATGTCGGACAATTGGTGTACCATGGGCAAGTTGTTGGCAGCGCATTTTGAGGTACACCTAATAGACTTGCGAAATCATGGCAGAAGTTTTCACAGCGATGTATTTTCATATGCCCACATGGCAGAGGATTTAACAGCCTATTGTCAACACCACCAACTGGCAAGTGTTGTCCTATTAGGTCATTCGATGGGAGGTAAATTGGCAATGCACTTTGCAACCACTAATGCAGCGAAAGTCGAAAGGCTCATCACTGCTGATATTGCTCCCAAAGACTATCCACCTCATCACGATCATATTTTGGAGGGTTTGATGGATTTACATACCCACACCCCCAAATCGCGAGGGGATGCCAATCAACGACTCAGTCGTTTTGTAAGTGATAAGGGTACAAGACTGTTTTTGCTCAAAAATCTTTATCGCACTGACGATGGCTTTGCATTGCGAGTGAATGTACCAGTGTTGAAAGCTAAGGTAGGAGAAGTCATGACGTCTTCCGTTGCGAATTATGATGGGCCAACACTGTTTTTGGCAGGTGAACATTCCGATTATATTCTGCCAGAGGATCATGCCCACATCACCCAGTATTTCCCCCAATCGCGCATCAAAACCATCCCCAAAGCAGGGCATTGGCTTCATGCTGAAAACCCTGTTGCCTTTGCTGCCGAGGTGGCTGATTTTTTGGGAATTCATTAAGTTTAAAAAGACTTTTTTAGGGGTTCTCATATAGTCAATAGGTTTAACATTTTTTTGTAACAATTTATCCTTTTTTGCAAGAAAGTATGCTAAACATTGACTTGATTGGAGAGGTTATTGTGTAGCCTTTTCCAATCAATACTTTATGTTGTGAAAATAACCCCTATAATACTCACACTATTTATAACCCCTATTGGGCTGTGGTGAAGAAACCCAAGATAACGCCATTCATGGAACTTGGAAACTTGTTTCATTTGTGAATGAAAAAACAGATGAAACCCTTTTTCAGGATGAATTTCATAATTCCAGTCAGATTACAATAGATCTCAAATCAGACATGAGGTTTTCTGGAAGTATGACTCAAAATACTTTTCATGGCAATTACTCAATCGAGGACAACAATGAAAAGCTAATCCATATATGCTTCAGCAAAACCAAAGTAAATGAATCGGATTGGGGAAACTTGTTTTACGACAAAATAGACACAAGTTATAGCCCAGAAACCAAACATTGGGAAAGCACATATACTATTCAAGATGATCAGTTGAGAATCTATATATGTAGAAGATGAACATATGTTATTTGAAAAACAGCAATAAAAATATTGAACAAATCTCCCAACAAATGAAAATAAAATTCACTCCAACAAAAGCCTTACTGTTACTATATGTTGCCCAATTTTTAATGTCGACAGATTGTACTGGATGTTACTGTCATGGCATTACAAAATCCAATGTTGTTTATACAGGTGTAGAGATTGTCCCATGGGATACTTCTAAATTTCGAAACAAAATTGTGGAGGGTACAGCAATTAAAAACAGCTTTGGAGTCGAAATTATCGTTCTTAACGATTTTCAGGAAATTGCATATCGTCAAAACACAAACAACAATAGGCTCACAGCAGGCTTTGGATTTGCCTACGCATGGTCGTGTGATTGTATCACAGAATATGAATATCCAGACCCCATATCCTCCATCAATATTAATGTAACTGATGTTGCCACTCAAAACGAAGCGGATGTAACAGCCAACTTTACAAAATATGATTATTAGAATACGGAAACCACAGTAGAAGAATTACTAAAGGAATACAATGAGCAACAGCATCATTATTTACATTAGGAACTTGACCTAACCAACAACAATGATATTCCTGATACTGCTGTTTTTACGCTAGTGGTCATGCGAATCGGGTATAACATTTATCCAACAAACAGATGAAATCAACTTTTTGGATGAATAACGATCATACATCTGATTTTTTGGGATTCAATAGCTCTTGCTAAAGGGCTAGAAAAAAAGTACTTTTGCGCTTCCATAAACAAAATGCTATGCAAGTAACGCGCAAAGACGTTGATGCCCTAAATGCTGTTATTACAATTGCTATCGATAAAGCAGAACTGACACCCAAAATTGATTCGGTTCTGACTTCCTATCGCAAACGAGCAGATATCCCTGGCTTTCGCAAAGGGAATGTTCCGATGGGATTGATCAAGAAACAATATGGCGCATCTGTGAAAGCCGATGAGACAAACAAAATGCTGCAAGAGTCATTAACCAATTACATCAGCAAAGAAAAAATTGCGCTATTGGGCAACCCCCTACCTGTCGAAAGAGATGATTTTGATTGGGATGCCGATACCATGCTGTTCGATTTTGAATTGGGTTTGAGCCCATCATTTGAAGTCAAGCTCAAAGGTCGCAAAGCAATTACTTGCTATGAAATCACTGCAGATGACGAAACCATTGATAAGCAAATCGACAGGATGCGCAGTCAATATGGAAGTCTGCACGCTGAGGGTACTGTCGTTGATGGCGTGGAGATCACAGCAAAGTTTGCTGCAGAGGATAAAGATAACAAATCCACATTTTCGATCGATGATATCAAAAGCAAAGCCCAAAAGAAAAAACTGATGGGTGCCAAAGTTGGCGATACAATCGAACTCAAAACCAAAGGTCTCTTTGCCGACGATCACAAATTGATGCATGTACTTGGTGTTGATCACGACAAAGCACATGGCCTGTCGATCGCTCTCAATTGTACGATTGAAGAAATTAATCGTAGGGAACTCGCAGACATGGATCAAGAATTTTTTGACAAAGTCATGGGGAAAGACACTGTAAAAACAGTATCTGAACTCAAAGAAAAACTCAAGGCAGATGCTGAACTTCAATTTGCAAACCAGTCAGATCAAAAAATGCTAAACGATGTAACAGAATCACTGATTGACAATACAAAATTTGATTTGCCTGCTGCCTTTTTGAAAAAATGGATGCAAACTTCTGGTGAGAATCCCATCACTGAAGAACAAGCAGCCGAGGAGTATCACAAAGCAGAGCGCGGCATTCGATATCAATTGATCGAGGCGAAACTGAGAGAGCAATATGAATTGACAATCGATCGTGAGCAAATTGTCGCCTTTGCCAAAGACATGATCAAAGGTCAAATGGCACAGTTTGGTCGTACAGATGTTTCCGACCAAGAGCTCAACGATATTTCAGAGCGAATCCTTGGGAATCGGGATGAGGTGAAACGTATTTCTGACCAGCTGATGAGCAAGAAAATGATTGATTTGTTTCGAGCCGAAGCCAACCTAAATACCAAGAAAGTAAGCTATGAAGATTTTATAAAGCAAGCTTACAAATCATAAATTGTCTATCTTTAAACCATAACAAGTACAATGGACCACGCGAAAGAGTTTAAAAAATACGCGATTCAACACCACGGAATCAATAGCTTATACTACGACCAATTGGTGAGTAGTATGACGCCATATATCATAGAAGAACGCCAAATGAATGTTGCCCAAATGGATGTTTTCTCACGTTTAATGATGGATCGCATCATTTTTTTGGGAACAGCCATCAACGATAGTGTTGCCAACATTATTCAGGCACAATTGCTGTTTTTGGAAAGCACTGACAAAACCAAAGACATCCAAATCTATATCAACTCGCCTGGAGGAGGGGTATATGCTGGTTTGGGGATCTATGATACAATGCAGTTTATAGGCCCTGACGTGGCAACGATTTGTACTGGAATTGCTGCTTCTATGGCTGCTGTACTTCTATGTGCTGGTGCAGATGGAAAACGATCAGGACTCACACATTCGCGCGTGATGATTCACCAACCCTTGGGTGGTGCGCAAGGTCAGGCATCGGACATTGAAATTACAGCTCGTGAGATTTTAAAGCTCAAAAAAGAACTCTACGAAATTATTGCCAAGCATTCTGGCCAAAAATACGATAAGGTCTATGAAGACTCTGATCGAGATTACTGGATGAAGGCTCCCGAAGCAAAGAAATATGGAATGATAGACGAAGTTCTAGTCAGAAATTAAATCCATGGAAAACAAAGAACTTACCTGCTCCTTTTGTGGAAAAAAGAAAGACGATACTAACCTGTTAATTGCAGGTTTGGACGCACATATTTGTGATCGCTGTATCGAGCAAGCCAATGGCATTATTCTAGAGGAGTCAACACACAAAGTCGTTGAGGCCAATAGAGACGATATTTCTCTGGGCAACCCAAAGCAAATCAAACTATTTTTGGATGATTATGTGATTGGTCAAGACTATACTAAAAAGGTGATGTCTGTGGCTGTTTACAATCATTACAAACGTTTGCTTCAGCCAAAAAGCGATGTTGAAATCCAAAAGAGCAATGTGCTGATGGTTGGAGAAACTGGAACAGGGAAAACACTGATCGCCAAAACGATAGCAAAAATGCTCAATGTTCCCTTGGCGATAGTCGATGCTACTGTTTTGACAGAGGCAGGTTATGTTGGAGAGGATGTGGAGAGTATTCTCACTCGACTTCTTCAGGCAGCAGACTACGACCAAAGCAAAGCTGAAAAAGGCATTGTATTTATCGACGAAATCGATAAGATTGCTCGTAAAAGCGACAACCCTTCCATCACACGTGACGTGTCGGGAGAAGGGGTACAACAAGCATTGTTGAAGTTGTTGGAAGGGACTGTTGTCAATGTGCCACCAAAAGGAGGTAGGAAACACCCAGATCAGAAATTCATTGAAATCAATACTGAGCACATCTTGTTTGTCGCAGGTGGTGCTTTTGATGGCATTGAAAGACATATTTCCAAAAGGCTCAATATGCAGTCTGTTGGCTATAGTGCCGCCAAAGAAGGGGATCATTATGATGCATCAAACAACTTACTCTCCTACCTTGTTCCATCAGATTTAAAGGCATTTGGATTGATTCCTGAAATTATTGGGCGTTTACCAGTGTTAACGCACATGGATTCTCTAGATGAAAAAACTTTACGAGCGATTTTGACAGAACCCAAAAATGCAATTATCAAACAGTATGTTGCCCTTTTTGCTTTAGACGAAATTGATTTTAGCATTTCAGATGGAGCACTCGACTTTATTGTTGAAAAAGCAGTGGAGTATAAGTTGGGTGCACGTGGGTTGCGCTCTCTTTGTGAGGCTGTACTCACAGATGCGATGTTTGAACTTCCAGGGTCGGGCGAAAAGGAATTTCGGGTGTCTAAAACCTATGCAGTCAACAAGCTCAACAAGTCAAAGCTGCAAGCACTGAAGGCAGTTTCTTAACGATTCATTTCAAGTAAAACATCAACAAACTCTCGACTGTTGGACAGACGAGGGATTTTATTTTGTCCCCCTAGCTTGTTTCTTTCCTTTAGCCAGTCATGAAATAGATTGGCTCTGCCCACATGAATTTTGAGAGGATCAAGAGTTATGTTTTTGTAACGCTTGGCTTCATAGTCAGAATTCAACTCTTGCAATCGAGCGTCAAGATCACTCATGAATTGATCAATATTTTTAGGAGGTGATTTGAATTCCACGATCCACTCGTGTTTTCCTTTGCTTTTTCCATCCATAAATACAGGCCCTGCAGTAAAGTCAATCACTGCTGTTCGGTGCACTTTGCACACATCAGCCAAAGCAGTTTCAGCATTTTCAATGACCAGTTCTTCTCCAAAAACATTGATGTGGTGCTTGGTTCGTCCTGTAATTCTAAATCGATAAGGACTTTTTGAAGTAAAGCGAATGGTATCTCCAATTTGATAGCGCCACAAGCCTGCATTGGTACTGATCACCACTGCATAGTTTTTATCCTTTTCGACTTCTGCCAAACGAACGACTTTTTGAGTTGGCAAACCATAGGTGTCCATGGGTATAAATTCATAAAAAATACCATAGTCAAGCATCAACAATAGCTCATCAGAATTATTTTGATCTTGTATGCCAAAGAACCCTTCAGATGCATTATAGATTTCATAGTATTTGAAATCATTGGTTGGAAAAATAGACTCATATTCGTTTCGATAGGGATTAAAACTCACACCTCCGTGGAAATACACTTCAGCGTTGGGCCATAATTCCAAAAGATTATGCTTTCCTGTTTGTTCTTGAATTTTTTTCAAAAGGACAAGCATCCACGATGGGACTCCTGCAAGTGAAGTGACATCTTCACTGATACAAGCATTGATGATGGCTTTCATTTTGGTTTCCCATTCCTCCATCATTGAGACCTTGTGGCTGGGTGTGCTCACAATTTCTGCCCAAAGGGGTAAATTTTCGATAATAATTGCAGATAAGTCTCCAAAGTAGGTATTGTTTTCTTCATAAAGGGACTTACTTCCACCAAGTCGTAACGCCTTTCCTTGAAAGAGCTGGGAGTTGGGATTGTTGTTGAAATACAAGCTCAACATGTCTTTTCCAGCTTTAAAATGACATTCGTTTAGGGCTTCATTGGAGACAGGGATAAACTTGCTTTTCGCATTGGTCGTACCACTCGATTTGGCAAACCATTTGATCGATGTTGGCCAAAATAGATTTTGCTCTCCTTTGCGCGTCCGAGCAATGAGTTCTGCCAAATCTTCATAGGTTGAAATGGGCACTTGATCTGCAAATCGCTCATAGGATTTGATCGATGAAAACCCATATTCTTTTCCAAACCAAGTATTTTTAGCCTGATCGACAAGTTTGGTTAATAATTCGATTTGTACTTCGTTGGGGTATTTGAGAAACAACTCAATTTGATGCACCCTCTTTTTGAGAAACCACGACAATACAGAATGAAGCAAAGGGATGGGCATAAATAAGTATATTTATGACAAAAATAACGAAAAAAGGATGATGTTAGAAGGACCTTTGCGAAAGATGAGAACACAAATCAATGATCCAATTGATTACTACATGACGTTTCCATCGGTTTTTGTTCGTGTCAATGATCTTATTGGAAAATCACTTTCCTTTACCCATACAGGATTTTCTTGTATGAGTTGTGGGATCGATCAAACTATTTTCAGACAAGGTTTTTGTAAGTCCTGTTTTTTTGAAATCCCTAGTGCTGGTGATTGGATCATGCGTCCAGAGCTCAGTCAGGCGCACATGGATATTGAGGATCGTGATTTGGCCTATGAAAAAAAAGTACAATTGCAACCTCACATTGTATATCTGGCTGTATCGAGTGGTTTAAAAGTGGGGGTTACGCGAAAAACACAAGTGCCCACCCGTTGGATTGATCAGGGTGCTCATCAAACGATTCCGATTGTGGAGGTGCCAAATCGTTACTTGGCTGGGATTACAGAAGTTGCTCTGAAGTCTCACTACAATGACAAAACCAACTGGCGACAAATGTTAACACAAAAACCAGAACCCCTTGATCTTGAAGCGGAAAGAAAACGGGCCTTGTCATACCTTCCAAATGAAGTCAAGGACTATGCCAGTAGTGCATTACAAGAGAAAACAATGTCGCTGCATTTCCCACTGCAAACGCCACCCACAGCAGTAAAAAGCATAAACTTGACAAAACTGAAACAATTTTCAGCTACTTTGGAGGGAGTGAAGGGTCAATATCTTATTTTTTCAGATCAACAAGTGATGAATGTACGTGGGCATGAGGGTGTTTGTGTATCCCTGACAGTGACTTAGTCCAAGGCTTTGTAGGTATAGTTTTGAAAGGGGGAAGGAATGTTATCTCCACCAGGCATTTGCTGCGTAAGGTTGATACCAATTGCCTTTTTTTCTGGATCAATAAAAAAATAAGTACTAAAATAGCCACTCCATTGTAGTTGCCCAACCCCACCTGGACGATCCATTTTATCGGGATTCAAAATAACAGAAAACCCAAACCCAAAGCCAGCCCCTGGTTCATTGTATAGATTTTGTGTGTGATTGGTCCTTATATTTTTGACAGTCTCAGCTTTGAGAATTCGTGTTCCCTTCCAAGATCCATTGTGGAGGATCATCAGACAAAATTTGGCATAATCATCAGCTGTAGAAAAGAGACCATGCGTGCCTCCAAAAACAGTATTCCCAGATGTTGGAACTTGATGTTTGTGACGCATGACCTTATTGTTTTCATCGCGACTGTGAAGTTTCATCACCCTTTGTGATTGCAGCTCATTGAGGTTATAGCCAGTGTCATGCATTTCAAGAGGATCAAAGATATATTTTGACAGGTAATTGGGAATAGATTCTTTGGTTACTCTTTCAAGGATGAGCGCCAACACATCTGCGCCAGCACTATAATACCACTTTGCCCCTGGCTGAGCAACGAGTGGAAAAGATAGTAAAGTCAACACCCTGTCTTCAACTGTATTGTGAAGGCGATAGTTTAAGGTTTCGTCGTACAGCGCTTCGAACAGTTGTTGATCGAGCTTCGAATCTCTCAATCCATGAGACAATCCTGAGGTATGGGTAAGCAAGTCGCGTATTTTGATGGATCGATTGATTTTTTGTGTAGGACTTTCCAATCCTAGATCTGGATCAACAGCCACACGCAAGTGTTTTGCTTCAGGAATATAGATTTCGATGGGGTCTTTTAGATTGATAAGACCACGCTCAACGAGCTGCATGATGGCAACACTCATGATGGGTTTGGTCATCGATTGAATGTAGAAGATACTATTGAGTTCTAATGCTTTTTCAGTAGAAACATCTTGATAGCCTTGTGCTTGATGCCAAACCACACGATCGTTGACAATGAACAGAGACTCAACTCCAGCAAGTGTTTTATTTGAAATAGAATTTTGGTAATGAGCATACAGGGAGTCTAATTCTCCTTGATTCAGGTCTTGGCTGTGGCCAACCACTGTGATGGTGAGCCATAGGACAGTTTGAATAAAGATTGATCGGGATTTATAATTTGATTTCTTCATTGATGTCTAATTTAAAATAGGAACGTATCCAATTGACACTCAGATAGAGAAGCGGGGTATCGATCAATGCAACGAGAATTTTAAACACAACACCAGAAATGAGTAGGCCTAAAAAAGCGTTCCAGGGCAATACGCCAAAGACACACAACAGTCCAACAACTGTAAATGTATCGATAAATTGAGAGGTAAAAGTGGAGAAATTATTTCGGAGCCATAAGTGTTTCCCTTTGGTCAAATTTTTCCAAAAATGATAGATACGGATATCGATAAACTGCGCAAAAAGATAAGCCATCATTGAAGCCAATACAGCGATGGGTGAGAGCGCAAATACTTTTGTAAATGTTGCATCATCTATGGGTGAATTTGGGAGCGCAGGTACCACCCCAGCAATCAGTAGGATTCCCATCGAAAAAAACGAAGCAAAGATACCAGCAATCACAACCCTATTTGCAGCTTTTCTGCCAAAAATTTCAGAGATCAAATCAGTAACCAAAAAGGTAATTGGATAGGGGAGAATGCCAACAGAAAGCTCAAACAATGAGTTACCAAGGATTTCCCAATCAAAAGGATACCAATAGAAAAACTTTTGAAAAATCAGGTTTGAAACCACCAACGAAGTGATGAACAACGCAGCTAGATATAAATAGAGTTTCTGTGCAGCAGCATGCCTTGATCTATCCATTAGCGAATGTTTAGTTCAAAAGGAATCCGCGCTTGGATGTGATCCATATGTGTTGTTTGTTTTGAAAATAATGATTGATAGTACTCAAGGGATTTTCCGATTGTAGTTTGTCCAAAAGGGCTTGGTTGAAGAGATTCGAGAAAGGATTCAAAATCGTCACTGAATTTGGGGTAATTGGTTGTTTTGTATGCATCTGTTTCAGCCAACTTGGCGGCATATGCAATAGCATCTTCAAGACCACCTAACGAGTCAACCAAGCCAATGTTGTGAGCGTCAGTACCACTCCAAACACGTCCTTGTGCAATTTTGTCAACGTTTGCTACGCTCATTTCCCTTCCCTCTGAAACACGCTCCAAAAAGGTAGAATATACTCGCTTGATTTGTTGTTTGATTTCTTTTGTTGCCGAAGGTGTAAGAGACTTCATTGGGCTGTAAAGCAATGCATTTGGGTGGGTCGTAACTTGTGATGCACTTACACCCCAGTCTTCAGCCAAATCCTCAACCAAAGGGAGCACACCAAATACCCCGATCGATCCTGTGATTGTTGTGGGTTCAGCAAAGATATAATCGGCGCCAGCAGCAATGTAATATCCACCAGATGCAGCAACATCACCCATCGAAATTACAACAGGTTTTTCTTGTTGTAAATTCTCAATTTCTTGATAGATCAGTTCTGATGCAAGAGAGCTTCCACCTGGAGAATTGATGCGAATGACAACAGCTTTGGTGCGATCATGTTTCTTTATTTTTTTTAAAGTCCTAATCAATAACTCTTGCCCAATTTGAAACTCACCACCTTCTCCATAAATGATTTCTCCTTGTGCATAAACAACTGCAATGAAATCTTTCCCCTCACCCAATTGGGTGCTAACAGTTTGTTGATAATCTTCGATGTCTATCTTATGGAGTTTATCATCCTCTTCTAGTTCCATTTTCGCTCTCAGCAGTTCTGAGTATTCGTTGCGTAGTAGTGCATTATCAACCACGCCGAGTTCCACTGCATTTGCAGATACCAATGCATCTAAACTTGAAGCGATTTCATTGATTTTTTTTGGAGTCAGTGCTGTGCGTTCTTCAATTTTAACAACCATTTCAGACCAGAAACTATCCAAGAGAGATTTGATTTGTTCTCGATTTTCATCACTCATTTCGTTTTGTAAAAAAGGCTCAACAGCACTCTTGTAAGCACCACTTCGTATAACCTGCATTTCAATGCCAGTGATGTCTTGAAACTCTTTGAGATAAAGAACTTCAGATGCAAGTCCAGCAAGCTCAATACCCCCTTCAGGATGTACAAAAACAGAATCTGCCACAGAAGCCAAATAATAATCCTTTTGGGTAAAAAAGTCATGATAAGCATAAATGAATTTGCCAGACTCTTTAAAGTCTGTTAGCGCATCGCGCATGGCTTGGGTTTGCGACATGCCAGATTGTAAAAAAGTATGCTCAATACTAATCCCTTCAATGCGATCATCGTCTTTCGCTGAGCGAATGGACGCCAAAATCTTATCTAAACCAACTGCTTCTGCGTCTAGGTCAAAAGCTGCTTCAAATTCAAATTGTTTTGGGCTGCGATCAGTCATTGGTTTTTGTAGGCTGATGGTCAGTACTGAATTTTCTTTCACATAGACTTCCTCAGCTGTGTCAATTGACGAAGCGATACCAGCTAAGAGAATAAATAAAAAGACAAATGAGAGGACAATCGCGATGAATGTACCTAGAACAGAGGCGAGTAGATTTTTTAAAAACTGCATATGATGGGTTATTTGTACAAATATAAGATGATTATGTTTTCTTTTACGACTTTTGTATTGTGGAAATGCAGAAGATATATATCGCATTGGGAAGCAACATGGGCGATCGCCTTGCCAATCTACAACGAGCTGTTGATCGGATTGATGATGAGATAGGCAGGGTTCTTCATTGCGCATCAGTTAATGAAGTACCTGCTGTGGGCTTTTCGGGGGCTGATTTCTTAAATACTTGTTTAGTGGCATTGTCATCTAAAACACCTGATTTGATTTTGGAAAATCTTCAAGCGATCGAAAGGGCATTGGGTCGCGAGCAGGCCTCAGATGGTCTTTACCACGATCGACCAATTGATCTCGACTTGATCATGGTTGATGACCAGGTAATCAACACAAGCACACTGACTGTACCACACCCTCGACTACATGAGCGAAGATTTGTACTGCAGCCTCTTTTTGAGATTGCTCCCGAAAAAGGAGTGCCAAATCACGATCAAACCATTGCGCAGTTGTTCAAGAAATGTAATGATCCTACCGAGCTATCTCTTTTGGGAGATGCGATAGAGCGACCAGCCATTCATTTTTTACGTCAATTCAATCGCATTTGTGTGGAGGGAACCATTGGGTGTGGGAAAACAAGCTTGGCAAAGCGAATAGCCGAGGATATTCATGCAAAACTCCTCTTAGAGCGATTTGCCGAAAACCCCTTTCTACCCAAATTTTATGACAATGCCGAGCGTTATGCATTTCCCTTAGAAATGTCGTTTTTAGCCGATCGATTTAAACAGCAACACGAACTTTCAGAACAGCCCAATTTATTTGATCAAGGGGTTGTGTCGGATTATGAAGTACACAAGTCTCTGGTTTTTGCTAAGTTTACGCTGCAACCTGATGAGTTTTCACTCTATCGAACGATATTTTACAATATGATGCGCGACATACAACAACCAGATTTGTATATCCTACTCAAGCAAACAACGCCTAGATTATTGTCAAACATCAAAAATAGAGGACGTAGCTATGAGCGTTCCATTGATGCTGATTATTTGAACAAAGTGCGTCAGGGTTATCAAGACTTTAAGCGTTCGCATCCAGACTGGAACATCGTAGAAATAGATTTGAGTGAACTCGATTTTGTGTCAAACGATAGAGATTATCATTTGATTATCGATCGACTTAAGACTGCTTTGACAGCGAGCTAAACAACCCCCACACAACCAGCCCAACACTCACTGAAACATTGAGAGAATGCTTGGTTCCCTCTTGTGGTATTTCTAGCACTTGATTGGCAGTACTAACAATTTCTTGCGAAACACCCTTTACCTCATGTCCAAATACCAAAGCATAGGTGGTGTTGGGTTTGGGTGTAAAGTCCGACAAACTTTTGGAGCCTTCTGCTTGCTCGATTGCCAAAACAACAACCCCTTTCGATTTTAGCTGATCAACAGCATCAGAGGTATTTTTGCAGTATTGCCATTGCACACTTTCAGTAGCACCCAAAGCAGTTTTACGAATGTCTTTGTGAGGAGGGGTAGCTGTGATTCCACAGAGGACGATTTCTTGTATGCGAAAAGCGTCAGCAGTGCGAAAAATTGAACCTACATTATAGGAGCTCCTCACATTGTCCAACACCAAGATTATAGGCATTTTTTTGGCGTTTTTAAATTCATCCACATCCAATCGATTGAGTTCTGCATTTTTGAGTTTGCGCATGATTCAAAAATACAACTTGATTGGCAAACCATTTTCCAAAGCAAATAAGTATTTTAGCAAGACAACTCAGAACATTTGACAGCAAAACCATCATCTAAGGAAACGCCATTGATGAAGCAGTACAATGAGATTAAGGTGAAATACCCAGATGCTCTATTGTTGTTTCGGGTAGGTGATTTTTACGAGACTTTTGGGGATGATGCTGTTCGCACTGCAGATATTTTGGGCATTGTGCTCACCAAACGAGGGGCTGGTAGTGCAAGCGAAACAGAATTGGCTGGGTTTCCACATCACGCATTAGAAACCTATCTCTCAAAATTGGTTCGGGCTGGAGAAAGAGTAGCTATCTGCGATCAGTTGGAAGACCCAAAATCAACAAAAAAATTGGTCAAAAGAGGGGTAACTGAACTCATTACCCCTGGTGTTACTTTGACTGATGGGGTTTTGGACGAAAAGTCAAACAACTTTGTAGCTGCTTTACACATTGATAATCAAATACATGGATTGTCTTTTCTCGATATTTCAACAGGTGAGTTCCAACTCACACAAGGAAGTCAAACGGAAATATCGATCCTGATTCAGCAGTTGGCTGTCAAAGAAGTATTGGTTGCCAAACCAATGAAGAAGAAGATTGTAGAGAACTATGGTGCAGGATTTCCAGCATATTATCTTGAGGATTGGGTATTTCAAGAAAATTATTCAACAGAGCGTTTGCAGGGTCAATTTGGCGTTGCATCACTCAAGGGTTTTGGGATTACTGATCTTCATGCTGGTATCATTGCTGCAGGGGTGATTTTGTATTACCTCAACGAAACTGAACATGCGCAGTTAGATCACATCACTCACATTCATCGCCTTGATTGCGAGGTGCAAATGTGGATGGACCCATTCACCATTCGGAATTTGGAATTGATTTATCCCAATGCACCACAAGCAACCACTCTTTTGCAGGTGATGGATCATACAAAAACGCCTATGGGTGGAAGAATGCTTAAGCGATGGTTGGTTGCTCCACTCACCGATTTGAAAGCCATTGAAAAGAGATTGAGTATTGTGACTGATTTTTACCAACTCTCAAATCGAAAACAGCACATGCAAGAACTGCTTCAGTCTGTTGGAGATTTGGAGCGTTTGATGGCAAAAGTAGCCACAGGCAGAATTGGCCCTCGAGCGATCAATCAACTCAAAAACACCTTGCTGCTCATTCCAAAAGTAACAGAAATCATCTCACAAAGCGACCAAGAAGCTTTGCGCTCTTTGGCAGAGGGATTGGATTCTTGTTCTGCTTGTTGTCAATTGATTACAGACCGACTGTCTGAAGAGGCCCCTACTCAATTGGGTAAAGGAGACACCATCGCCTCAGGATATTCTGATGAGCTAGACGACTATCGCACGATTGCTCGTGATGGGAAAAAAATTCTGGATGAGATGCTGGAAAGAGAAACTGAAAAAACAGGAATCAGTTCTCTCAAAATATCATTCAACAATGTTTTTGGCTATTATATCGAGGTGCGAAACACGCACAAAGACAAAGTACCAGAAACATGGATTCGAAAGCAGACACTGGTCAATGCTGAGCGATATATAACAGAAGAGCTCAAGACTTATGAAACAAAAATTATAGGTGCAGAAGATCAGATTGCTCAACTCGAACAACGTTTGTTTCAAGAGCTTGTGAAGGGGTTGATCCCTTATATTGAAGCCATTCAAAACAACGCACGCATATTGGCAGAGCTTGACTGTTTGTGTGGGTTTGCGAGTTTGGCAAAGGCAAGAAACTATCATTGCCCAACCTTGAATGATGGTGACTCATTGACAATTGTGCAAGGTCGTCATCCAGTGATAGAATATCAAATGCCCCCAGAAGAATCGTATATCCCCAACGACCTGGAGCTCAACAAAAACAATCAGCAGATTATTATGATTACTGGTCCAAATATGTCAGGGAAATCGGCAGTGCTACGACAAACGGCGCTTATCGTACTGATGGCTCAAGTAGGTAGCTACATTCCTGCAGATCGGGCTGAAATTGGAGTTGTTGACAAGCTGTTTACACGTGTAGGTGCAAGTGATAATATCTCCTTGGGGGAGTCCACTTTTATGGTTGAGATGAACGAAACAGCTGCAATTGTCAATAATCTGTCTGCGCGTAGTTTGGTTCTGCTCGATGAGATTGGGCGTGGCACGAGCACCTATGATGGGATATCAATTGCATGGGCGATTGCCACATATTTGCATGAGCATCCTCATCAGCCCAAGACCTTATTTGCAACGCACTATCATGAGCTCAATGAAATGACAGAGCAATATGAACGAATACAGAACTATACAGTTTCTGTAAAAGAGCTAAAGGATGATGTGTTGTTTTTACGTAAATTAGTTCCAGGTGGCAGTGCGCATAGTTTTGGTATTCATGTGGCAAAAATGGCTGGAATGCCTCAGTTTGTCTTGCAGCAATCCAAACAACTATTGGAGAAGCTTGAAGCAAGTCGTGGTACAAAAGAGATGAAAAAAGATGACGACATGCAATTGAACTTTTTTCAAATGGATGATCCGTTGCTTGAAGAAATTCGGGATCAAATAATGGATTTGGACATTGACCATTTAACACCTATGGATGCTTTGATGCAGCTCAACAGTTTGCGAAAGAAGTTGGGGAAGAAAAAGGACTTGTAGTTTTTGGGAAAATTGACTTACATTTGCGTTCCAAATGCGAAAGTAGCTCAGGGGTA
>DJCM01000028.1 GCA_002430545.1 Flavobacteriaceae bacterium UBA5950 | reverse complement strand
ATAATTTCGGTTCGACTGCTGCGGATTCGCTAACCGTGTTTGTTGCACGCTTGAACAACGATCCCCCCATCGCTGATGCTGGAGAGGATATTGAAAGTTATGCCAATGAAGGATTAGATCGACTGACCATTCAGCTCGACGGATCAGCCAGTAGCGACTCTGATGGAAACATTCACTCTTATCAATGGCTCAAAGACAATGAAGTCATCGCAACAGGAAGTACCCCAACCCTAACTTTTTCAGTTGGCGTTCACGAACTGCAACTCGAAGTTACCGATAATGAAGGGGCAAAGGCCTCCGATACGATTGTTATAACTGCCCTAGAAAAAATAAATATTGCTTTTCAAAAACCTGTCACAACCAGCAGCGTTGAAGATGCATATGCTGGTAAGTTGGCAGTCGATGGGGATTATGAAACTCGTTGGTCGAGCTTATTTGAAGATCCACAGTGGCTAACCATTGACCTACAGGGGATTTATAAGGTTGATAACATCTCTCTATTTTGGGAAACTGCATCTGCCCTTGCTTATCAGATTGAAATCTCGACAGATAATACCAACTGGGTAACCTTGACAAGTGTTTCCTCAGGTCGTGGTGAAAATGAGGAACATATACTCAGTGGGCAAGGAAGGTTTTTAAGATTGTATTTTACAAATCGAAATACAGAGTACGGTTATAGTTTGTATGAAGTGGAAGTATATGGAGAGCCCATAGATAGCGAGCCCGATACAGAAGTTCCAACAAATTTAAGTGCGAGTATCGATTCAACTACACCAAATTCTGCAAGCTTCTCGCTAAGCGCAGAAGACAATTCTGGGATCGTCGTATTTAGCGTTACGCAAAACAACAGCACACAGACGTTTATCGGAACCTCTGGAGTTGAAATGACTGCCACTGTGGATGGGCTTACCCCCAATACAAGCTATGAATTTACCATTGGTGTAAAAGATCAAAGTGACAATATTTCTAGTGAAACCAAAACCATCTCTATAACCACCCCTGAGGAGGTTGAAAACACCGCCTGTACTGGAGAATCTGATACTGCCACGCAAGGGTCTTTTGAAGTTGGCTATACATATCGCTTTGAGACTGATGGAACGAATGTGATTATTGAATTTGAATTGCTAGATGACAAACAAGACTTGAATGCATATCTATGGAAAGAATCTCCTTTTACTGAAACCGGCATGATCTATGTTGAAGGGCGGCGATTCAGAGCTGTTCTTGCAAACCAAAACGATGGTGAAGTATTGAGCTATGCCTGTAAGTTTGCATTTCGAGGTGGATTGGCAGTTACCGAGTATCTCTCTTATACCGTAGGGGATGATTGCTCCGGTCATGTTGATGACCCAGATGACGATGAGGATGGTATTTCCAATGATGTAGATCAATGCCCAAATACCCCAGCAGGGTCTGTAGTCGATGCGTTTGGATGTGTGATTACCGATCCAGATGACGACAGTGATAATGACGGCGTTTCCAATGTTGTCGATCAGTGCCCAAATACCCCAGCAGGGTCTGCAGTCGATGCGTTTGGATGTGTGATTACCGATCCTGAAAACGACAGTGATAATGACGGCATCCACGATGATATTGATGAGTGTCCTGTAACACCTCTCAATACGACAGTTGATGAAGTTGGGTGTGAAATCGAAGTTTCGAATGAAATCAGTTCTTATCCCAACCCGACTGATGGTCTTGTTGTTGTTGGTGTCGGTGGAAAGGACCAAGGCATTACTATCTCTGTTTTTAATATTCGCGGAAAGCGAATGTTAATTCAATATCACATTCTTGGCTCGTCAAGGCAAACCGAGTTGGATTTGAGTAATCTATCTAGAGGAGTCTATTTTGTTCAAATTGATGGGGAAACTACACACAAGAAATTGAAGATTATCAAGCTCTAGCCATCTAGTAGCCCCGCCAGGAATCGAACCTGAATCTAAAGTTTAGGAAACTTCTATTCTATCCGTTGAACTACGGGGCTATTGGAGGGAAAATACCCCAAAAAATAAAAAGTGAACCAACACAAGATGTGCCGAAAAGGTGTATTCTTTTTCGCGAATCCAATACTGTACGCCCAACTGAATGGGCAAGGCAACCAAAAACCAACCAATGTAATTTGACAGGGGTGCCACATGTTCGGTAAACGTCCAATAGTCAAATATGGGCGCTACGGGCTCAATCACCAAATCGATAAGAACCATAAGTACTGCGCCAGAAATAGCAGCTAAAATTTTATTGTTTTTCCATAACGCATCTCCCATAGCTCCTGTGATAAAACTCAGCATCACCCAATTGGCACCAATCAATACAGGAACACCAAGAATTTTCACACCAAGATTTTCGCCATAGGAATACGATCCAAAAATCAACCCATAGTTAACGCCCAATATCTCGACCAGCATCCCTAGGGTAAAGGCCAAAATCGCAGCCCACCCCATACGCCGATCGGGGTTTTTAAGGTTGACAAACAAGAGCACAAGTGTAAAAAATAAATTGATGGGTGTGGTTTGTAAAAAGAACTCTCTGTTGCCATACAAAATCCCCAATGCACCACTGATATGAAACAACCAAATCATCCCCACAGAAATTTGTGTGGTGCGCTCTTTTGGAATTAAAATATGTATCATTAGTTTTTAACTAGATTTGCAACGATTTTGGCAGATAGCAAGCACAAGGGAATTCCGCCTCCCGGATGCACACTTCCCCCACAAAAATACAAGTTTGAAATTTGACGTGAAAAGTTGGGATGACGTAAAAAGGCAGCCATACGATTGTTACTCGCTGCGCCATACAAAGCACCTGTAAAAGACGCTGTCTTGTCTGCAATAAGAGGTGGAGTCAGTACCCACTCTTTCTCAATGTGATTGGCTAAGTCAACATTAAGGTTTCGATTGAGTTTGTCCAACACCTGCTTTTTCAGTGTTTTGGATAGAGCATGCCAGTCCTGACCTGTATCGTGGGGCGCATTGACCATCACAAACCAGTTTTCTTTTCCCGCTGGGGCATCGCCATGCACGTCTTTGGCAGTGATATTGACATAGACTGTTGGGTCTTCAAAAAGGGTTTTATCCCTAAATATGGCGTCAAACTCTGCTTGATAATTGTCGGAAAAGAAGATGTTGTGTAAGTCCAAGTCGGGAAACGATCTGTCGATCCCCCAATAAAAAATCACTGCCGAGCTCGATCGCTCTTGTTGTAAACTTTTCACAGGTGCTTTTTGCGTGGGCATCAAATGTCGATAGGTAGGCACCACGTCCATATTGGACACCAGCACATCGGCCTTGTGTGTTGTCCCATTGACACGTATTCCAGTGGCAAGCTGATGTTCAATAACAATTTTCTCCACAGCAGTGTTGAAGTGAAATTGCACCCCCTTGCGTTTGGCAAGGGCAACCAAACTGTTGGTGATGTCAACCATTCCTTTTTCGGGAACAAAGGTGCCATAGTGGTGTTCGAGATGCTGGATCAGTGTCATCATCCCTGGTGTTTGGTAGGGGTTGGAGCCATTGTAGGTCGCAAATCGATCATAGAACTGCACCAAATGAGGTTCTTTCAACCGACGCATATTGACCTTGTGCAGGGTGGTTTCGAGTTCGTACGAAAACAAATGAAGTATCCCTTTCACAGTGGCTTTGTTGAGGTATGTATCCAGTTTGTGTAATGATTTTTCTAAAAAAATAGAAACCGTTCGGTTGTATTTTTTTTGGGCTTGTTCCAAATAATTTTGCAATTGATGTTTTGGCACACCGAGGGTCTTGTCAACTTCCTCCAAAAAACGGTTGTTATCGCCATAGGCATTGAGTCGAACGCCATCTTCCCAGTAGTATTTACACCCAATTTCTTTGCGCTTGTATTGAAAATGGTCACGAGGATTTTCACCAGCAAGTGTAAAGAGCTCATCGACAAAATGAGGCATCGTAAACAACGAAGGGCCAAAGTCAAATCGATAATCGCCCAGTGTAAAGGAGGATAGTTTACCTCCTGGATATTCGTTTTTTTCAAAAACCGATACGTCATATCCCTGACATGCCAAACGAATAGAAGTCGCAATGCCTGCAATGCCAGAACCGATGATGATTGCCTTATTGCTCATGTGGCTGGATTGATTGTTTCGCTGATGATTTCAAATCGATTAAACATATCTTCTTTATACCATTTGCGCACTCTTGTCTTTTTAACAATCGAAGCGTGTGCTTGTGACTCATATGCAAAAGTACGAATCGCATCGGCGCTTTCCCATATGCTAAAAGTCGCTTGTTGTACAAAAGGCCACTCGCCTATGCCTTTAAAAAACCCTACGCCTTTGGCTTGTTTTATGGCGCGAGATGCTTGTGGCACATGGCGCCAAAAGTCAAGCAGTCGAGAGGGGTTTAAGGATGCGCGTGTGATGACCCCAATGGGTTTATCCCCCAAAGGTTTTTCTACCTCAAATGGCGACTGACCACTCCACTTGCCGTGGGTGTGTATGGGACGTAGCGAATAGATCCGCTGATCTGCAGATCGATCGAAAAAGGCCTGCAAAACAGCTGCTTTATCAAAGGCTTTTTCTTTGCTCTGCTCATTGTCCCAAACAGTCAGCAACGCATAGGTCGAGAAGTCGGGGCGCAAGCTAAACCCAGCCCCTGCGCCTGTTCCCAACATCTTATAAAACTGTAAACCCTTGCACTGTTGCAAGCCAGTATGGGCACGTTGCATCTGGGTAAATGCCCAAAAACGATG
The DNA here is from genome assembly GCA_002430545.1 of Flavobacteriaceae bacterium UBA5950. GTDB lineage: Bacteria > Bacteroidota > Bacteroidia > Flavobacteriales > Flavobacteriaceae > UBA724. The sequence continues at coordinate 4,131 of DJCM01000028.1, read as the reverse complement.
CTTGCTGTATGAAAAAAAATGAAGGTAAACGGCTTGTCTCATCAGCATAAAGATATAATTTATCTGCTTTGGTAGCACTGATTTTTTTGGTTTTAAAAACATATAGAATTTGTAATTTGCAACCCATGAAAAAGATTATTGCCTTTGGAGCGAGTTCATCGATCCATTCCATCAACAAAAAACTGGCAACTTATGCAGCTTCCTGTGTGCCAAATGCCCAAGTAACTGTCCTCGATCTCAATGACTATGAGATGCCCATCTTCAGTGTCGATCGACAAAACAATGATGGCTTTCCAGACCTTGCATACGATTTAAAACAATTGCTGACTGACACAGATGGTATCATCATCTCATTTGCCGAGCACAATAGTTCCTATGCAGCTGCGTTTAAAAATATCTTTGATTGGATTTCTCGTTTTACAGTTGATATTTGGTACAGCAAACCAATGTTTTTGTTGGCAACCAACAATGGGGAAAGAGGTGGAAAAACTGTTTTGGAACAAGCCCACAATAGAATCGCTAGAAAAAACCCTTTTGATATTCCTCATTTTTCTCTTCCTTATTTTTCAAAAACATTTGACGAACATCAAGGAATCACTGACGATGCTTTGAAAACGCAATTCCAAAATGCATTGGCAGTTTTTGTCAAGCAGTTATAAGAGCATCCAAACAGCCATTGCAATCATCAGCGCATTTTCGATAAGTGTGGCTTCTGTCATGGGGAGTTTGAGTACAGATCCCAAACACGCACACTCTATCTCCTTTTTGGACAACAACACCTTGACGACTCCTATGGTAGTGATCCCCAATATCGCTACAGTCAGCCATAATGCCAATTGAAGTTCCAAACGAATCAAAAACAGAACCCCTAATGACAGTTCCAAAAATGGATACAGCCGTGCGTAAAAAGGAATCGCCTTAGCAAGAGGGTCATATCGTCGAAAACTGCTTTGAAATCCTCTGAGATCTAAGTATTTAAAAAACGAAAAGACCACAAAAAAGAGACCCATAAAGTCGGGCAAAATGTCTCTGATGACAAATGTTGGGTAGTGGATGATTAGTGTTCCTCCAATCAAGAATAAAAAAATCAATCCCAAAGGATAAAGTTGTTTGGCTTTTGAAGGAGCAGTTGTAATGTCTTCCACCAGTGCATACTTGGGTGGCAAGACAGCCTTGATTTCATTCACATCAAAAGACTGCTGATAGCGAACCTCCACAGTGCCTGTTTTAAGGTTTGCTGACACACGATGTACATTGGGAAGTTGCGCAATGGCATGCTCGACAGAGGCGACACATCCTTCACAGGTCATTCCTTCGATATGGGCAATTTGTTTCATCTTTAAAAATTTAGTGCTGTTCTACAACTATGGTTTAGCTAAATTGAAGCATGGGTACTTGCACAAGCAGGAGTTCGGCGTCAGTTTTGGTTTTGATCGTAAGCTTATCTGTTTCCCAAACCCCTATGGCATCTCGTCGAGAAATGGTTTGGTGATCAACCTCCACTTGTCCTTCAATAACAATCAAATACACCCCATGTTCAGGGCTTTGTAAAGCATAATCAAAGGATTGGCCTTGATCGGCATCGAGCATGTGCATCCATGCATCTTGATGAATCCAAACCCCCTCATCATCGGCAGAGGGAGACAGGATTTGAAAAAATTCATTCTTTCGGTGCAGGCTGCGAATCGACAGCTGGTCATAACGAGGTGTAACGTTTCGTTTGTTGGAAAACAGCCACAACTGAAACAAGTTGATTTCTTTGTCTGGACTATTGTTATACTCCGAATGCTGTACACCTGTCCCTGCGCTCATCACCTGAATATCACCCTCACGAATCACTGCCGAATTGCCCATCGAGTCTTTGTGTTCCAAATCGCCTTTGAGTGGGATGGTTACAATTTCCATATTGTCATGTGGGTGGGTTCCAAAGCCCATTCCCCCTTGAATTATATCATCATTGAGCACTCTCAATGCTCCAAAATGAAGGCGATCGGGTTGATACCAACTCGCAAAACTAAAACTGTGGCGTGCTTCCAGCCAGCCGTGATTGGCATAGCCTCTTGAATCAGATGGATGAAAAACGGTTTTCATAAAGTTTAAACAATTAAATCGGGGCAATCATATCTGCTACGATATTCCCTGAAATTAACGCAGGCGGAACACCAGGGCCAGGGACAGTCAGCTGCCCTGTGAAATACAAGTTTTTTACTTTTTTACTTTTGAGTTTTGGGCGTAAAAATGCAGTTTGGGTCAAGGTGTTTGCCATGCCATAGGCATTGCCTTTATAGGAGTTATACTCGCTTTTAAAATCACGCACACAAAAGGATTTGTTGAACAGCACATGCTCCCGAATGGGTTGGTTGGTGAGTTCCTCCATTCGTGACAGCACTATATTGTAGTACTTGTCTCGCAGCTCCTGTGTGTCTTCCAATCCAGGTGCAATGGGGATCAAAATAAAGCAAGCTTCTTTGCCTTGAGGTGCCATGGTTTCGTCAGAAATCGATGGTAAATTGACATAAAACAAGGGTTCTTTTGGCCATTCTGGTGTGTCGTAAATACTCGATGCGTGTTGGTCAAAATCCACATCAAAAAAGAGGTTGTGATGTGCCAAATCTTTTAATTTTTTATCAATCCCCATATAAAACAAAAGCGATGAAGGTGCAAACACCTTTTTCTTCCAATACGACTCGCTATACCCTCGAAGGGATGCTTGCAGCAATCTTTCTGTGTGGTGGTAATCGGCACCACTGACGATGATATCTGATTCGTGAAAAGTACCCTCAATACAAATACCAGTTGCTGTCTTGTCTTTAGTAAGAATCTCACTCACTGGCGCATCTGTATGAAATCGAACACCGAGTTCTTTTGCCAATGATACCATCGCATTAACAATCTGAATCATCCCACCCTTTGGATGCCAAGTCCCCAGTCCAAAATCGGCATAGTTCATAAAGTTGTAAAACGCAGGTGTTTGTTCTGGTTTTGCGCCGAGAAAAAGGACAGGAAATTGTAGAAGTGAGCGCAGCTTTGGGCTTTTAAAATCTCTCTCCACTTGTTTGCGTACATTGGTGAGAAATAACCCAACATTTTTGATTGTTACTGGTGTGACCAATTCTAGTGGAGAGACCCCCGGCTTGTACACCAAATCGTCGATCGCCACATCGTAATTTCGTTTGGCTTGGTTGAGAAAAGAAATCAATTTTTGACCACTCCCCTTCTCTTCCATTTCAAAGCGATCTGCTATTTTTTCGATGCTGTCATAAACAGGAAAAACATCGTCTTTCCCAAACACGACTTGATAACCAGGATTGAGGCGTTCGAGTTGATAATAATCAGATACTTTTTTGCCAAAGCCTTCAAAAAAACGTTCAAATACATCTGGCATCCAGTACCATGAAGGGCCCATATCGAAAGTAAACCCATCTTGTTTGAACTGACGCGCTCGACCACCAATGGTGCTGTTTTTTTCAAAAACCTCTACTTGAAATCCTCTTTTTGCCAAATGACAAGCAGCAGATAGAGAGGAAAACCCAGAACCGATGATGTTGACCCTTTTCACGTTCTACAAAGTTAAGCGATGAAAATGAGCCTATTGCACAATCTGCAAAAAATATAATTATTTTGACGAAGTTTTATGAAATAGTAACCTCAAGTTCATTTCCAGAAAGTGATGATTCATAACAATCTAATGCTGAAGAATTGTCACAGTCTGTACTAAATGTATTGTTTTTATGAGTACAACGAAAGGTTGAGCTATTGACTAATTCCCACTGATATCTCTGGTTGTGATATGGACATTCATTCGTGTAAGCTTGAATATGATCACTTGCTGTTCGAAGCAAGAGAATGTTGATTCCAAAATTGCCCACATTCATCCAATCACCAACTTTTGAGAGCTTGGATGAAAAATTGGAGTGCGTTAAATCAATGGTGTAGGTAGAACCGTTTTTGGTATAGCCATTATCAGAACTTCCCCCATTAGCTGTCGATGTTCCATCGCCTGTGTCCTGTTCCAAACTGTCGGCAGAGCAAGCCTCTAAAAAACTCACCCCAAAAAAAGCAAACGCCACAGTTGGGCACACTTCTTTCAAAAATGCTCTTCGATCTTTCATAGATTTTTTTTTAAATATA
>DJCM01000012.1:22898-47229 GCA_002430545.1 Flavobacteriaceae bacterium UBA5950 | reverse complement strand
TTGTGATGATAACGATCCAAACAACACCAATTCTAATATGGATGATAACGATTGTGACGGTTTAAGATCATGGGAGGATTGTGATGATAACGATCCAAACAATACCAATTCTAATATGGATGACAGTGATTGTGATGGATGGCAGTCCTGGGAGGATTGTGATGATAATGACCCTACTGTAGGTCCATGTCCACCTGCAAAGCCCAAAAAAGACGATGATTAACAAAAAAAACCGGCCTTGGCCGGTTTTTCTTTTTCATAGTGTTTTCACTAGAAGCAATAACTTCCCTCTTGTTTTAAGTGTTCTGCAATTTCGTTTCTCAAAGCCACTATATTTGGGTAATTGGTGTATTTGGTAAAACGTTTAAGTCCCATAAGCATCATTCGCATTTCGTCACCTTCTGCAAACGATATTATTCCTTCTTTAGCACTTTTGTTAATTATTTCAATGGCGTTGTATAAATACAATTTAGACATAGCCAATTGTGTTTTTTGAGATTCTATACCAAACCTATGAATGTTTTTTTCGGTTCTCAAAATACCAGATTCTGCCATATAGATTTCTATTAAAATATCAGAGGCTGCAGTAAGTAATTGTTGGTTGTTTCAGACTTAATTATAGACCCAGGAGCGGTATTAATGAATTTTTGGACTTGGACCTATCCAGGAATATATTATGGCATTACCTTTTCAAGTTATTTAGGGTGGATTTTGTTTTCTGTAATTGGAGGAATCATATTTTTTTTGGATGCTTCCAAAAAAAGAGATTCAAAACCTAACTTTTTACAGCATTTACACATTAGCGCTTGGAAATACATTTTGGATTGGTGTGACCTTTCGGCTGAAGTAATAATAGTTTATTCCCTGCTTTGATGAACTTTACAATTTTAGTACTACCTAGCTGGCCTCTATCTAATGACAAATCGTTATTTCCGACACCCTGACTTAGGGCACTCACATATATGAAAGATTGATTCAGTTTATTAACTTCCAGGTATAATTTACCTTTTGAATCATCATAATATGTTTTGAAAAAACCTGGGATGGTTTTGAGCTCCTTAAAATCAATTTTTTCTTGAGAAAAACCCCAATGCAATTGGGTTAAAAAGATTACAATAAAAAATCTCATAGTAAAGGTGTTAAAGTTAGTCTGTCCTAATTTACAATTAAATTAGAATCCTTTTTATAAATATAAGCTTAGCCTAAAGGTTAATTAACAATTAACTTAAAGCTCTTCCCTGAAACTTTTAAAAAATATACTCCTGAAGCAATACCAGGTCTTAAACTTAATTCAGTTTGTTTGGAAGTTTCATTAAAATAGTAGGAATGAAAAGGAATCTGACGTCCATTGAAGTCAAAGAGAAAAATTTCAGAATCAGATGCAGTTCCCGATATAATAAATCTGTCAGGATTAATGGGATTAGGAAATACATAAATATTCAGATTTATTTCATTATGTATGAGCGTTTTGCTAAACAACGATTTTGCCTGCTCAAATGCTTGCTTTCCAATAATCTCTCCCATAATGCGTCCAGGAATATCATCGGCTGGAGGGTGAATACCTCCCCATATACGTGATAAACTGCATTGATCTGCAGCATCTGCATAGGTTGCCCATTGCAATACAACAGTTTCACTAGGCCCTTTCTCAAAAACTAAAAAATCATCTTTAGGAGCCTTAAACTCACCCATTCCACCGGGAAAAAAGGAAGATCCCGTAAATGCTTTCAACACCTCAGCTGCAGCTCTAGAATAAGTAGAATGTCCTGAAACGTAACCAGCAAAGGGAGGAGTTACAAAACTTGGGCGTTGGTACGGCCACCATCTTTCCCCTAGAATCCAATCTACACCTGCACTTGTTGTTTTGGGATTTTGTACATAATCATGTCCTCGCCAACTCTTAACCTTTATTTTATTTAAATTTTCATTGTTTGAACCTACTAAGGGGTCATCGGACATTATAAGCTCAATATATCCTTCAATTAAGGGTATCCCCAAAGAATTATATGATGGTTTTTCAGGATTAGAACTTTGACCCAAACTACACATGTATCGAATTGCAGATACTGGCCTAATGTAATCATACCATCCTTTTACACTCCATGCAGCAATTGCAGCGTCATGCATAGCACCGCCAAGTGTGAAGTAAGATTTAACATCCCATTCTAAATCAGACAATATTTCATTTTGTCCTTCAAAATTTTTATCTAATAATGGATTATCATTCACATAATTCAAAATTGTAAACCAATGCCCTGGTGGGGTTTCAGAGTCAGGACCATCTGCCCAAAACTCTGCTAAAACTCTTGTATAATCCCCGCGTTTAACCGTATTAGATTTATAAATATCTCCAGTTATAGGATTCACCTGGTGTCCTAAACTAAAATCTCCTCCATCTAAGTAGTTGTAATTTGAAATAACATTATTTTGTGATAAAACTTCAAAATCCAAGTTTCCAATAGCTCCAGGGGAGATATCCCACAAAACATTATCATTGGAATCTAAATGTGATCCCCAAATCGAAACCATTGCAAAACCAGATTTATAGTCATTAAAGCCTTCAGAATTTATAGTTGCATCGTAATAGGGTGGCGCGCCAGGATCTAAATAAACCTTGTACTTATTATTATTTTTTGAGAAAGTATTTTGTTGTGATGACTTTAATGCAAAAGGGTAAACTGAGCCCCATTCTGGACTCAAAAAATCAGGGTTATTGTTATCAGTAATATTTCCAGACTGATCTATAAACAATTCTAAAGTAAGGGGTTGCCAATTATTGGGATTAAATGATGAGAAATTTTGATTTTCATAACCGTCTAAAACCAAAGGTAAATTGGATGGCATATAAAAAGCATTATCATAATTTGTTGCTTCTCTTGATCCGTCATTAAGACCAAAATCAATGAGATGAGAGGCTATATAATTACCTAAAGCAGCAGCATTACCATATTGATAAATATGAGAATCATAAGACACATCATAATCTAAAGCTTGCATAAGAATCATCATACGCTCATGAAGATTATCAAAACCAGGTGTACCACTATACCTTTGAATTATTAACCTATACATGGCATAAGATATGGCTTCATTTATAGACTCGGTTTTAGATTTAAATGGACTAAAACCGTCAAATTCAATAAAAGTGTTATTTAAAGTCTTTCCTAAAAAATAAGTGTCAGCTATTTCATCATGAATAGCCCAGATATCATACATCAGTAAACTCGAGTGAAATAAATTTCTAGCATGTACAGTGGGTTTTGCAAAATCACCTCTGATCCCTTCTAAAACCAATTCATTCCAGATTCTTGCAATAGACTTATCTGAAAGTGTTGGGTCATAACTTAGACTTATTACTTTAGAAACCCATTCACTTGAACATTCCGTATTATAAACTCTAGCAAAAATTTCTGCTGCGTTAGAAAGATCCCACTCAACAGATACGGTATCACTTCCCTGACCTTTTATTATTTTGCCGCCGTTAACCATCCACTCAACGTTTTGACCATCACTATTGTGATAGGTATAAATCTCAGTATCATAAAAAATGGAATGCTCTGGTCCTTCAATAAATTCTGACTCTAAAAAAGTGCAAGATCCATCGTCAATGTAGGCTTCTGGATTGTAATTACACGAATTAGGATCCGTGCAACCTTCAATTTTTGTGCTGGGAGTTATATTAAGATCGACAAGTCCTGTTGCTTCAGTTGCCTTATAAACCACATTTTTTGATAAGTCATTATAGAAATCCACATGACCTGAAGGCCATTTTATAGTTAAACTCAATAACTCTGTATTTTCTTTAAATCCAAAATGAACCGGTTTAAGGCTTTGTGATAACATACCAACACCATTGAAATACCTTATAAGATTTCCATTAGTAGTTTCAATCTCTAGGGTGGTTCCAATTGCATCTCTATTGGATAATGTTCCTTCAAGTTTAACCTCTAACCACGACAGGTCTTGAATATTTTCAAAATCAATAATATTATTTTCATAGAAAAAAAGATTATTACGCGTGTTGGTTACGACCAAATCTAGATCGCCATCATTATCATAATCAAAATCTTGAAATTCTACAGAATACGTGTTTATATTTCCAAAGTTTTGCCTGCTCTGTATTTTAAACTCATTTTTACCTTGAGCATTAAAATTTTCATAAAAAATGTTTTGCTCTTTTGGTAAATTTTCAAAATCAAATCCGTTAGCTACAATTAAATCTTCATCACCATCTATGTCAAAATCAGCAAACTTAGTACCCCATCCCCATCCTGAAGTTTTTACTTCTAAATTATCTGCACAATTTATATATTTTGATATCGCTGAATCAAATTTAAAAAGTGGACTGTCTGATCTTGTTGTAATATATATATCAAATTGTTGATCCAAATCAAAATCTCCGAAAGCAATACCCATGTCATTTGAAGCATAATCTAACCCATAATCACCAGCCTGATCGGTAAATTGATGATTTTCATTATTGATGTAAAGTCGATTAGTATAACTAAAATCGTTTGTAACATACAAATCCATGAGACCATCTTTGTTAAAGTCAAAAGGAAAAGCGGTGTAACTTGCAAAATTTCTAAATTCATTTAATCCTGTGGATTCCGTAACATCCTCAAATGCTGTACCTCCTACATTCCTGTATAATGCATTTCCTTGATTACACTGGCCCCAGTCACATAAATACAAATCTAATAAGCCATCATTATCATAATCAAACCAGGTAGCGCCTGTGTAACCACATTCAGTTACTTCACTGAAACCTAATTCAGTAGTTACGTTAGTAAATGAATTTGCATAATTATTTCTATAAATTAAAAGTTTGTCATTGAAAGTAAAAACTAAATCGGGGTAACTATCATTATTATAATCTCCCCATGATACGCCAAATTTGGTTCCTGCTAAACCATAAAATTCATCAATACTTTCATCAACGGTATATAAGTCGTAAAAGCCCATTTCAAAAGTGATATCTGTAAAGGTACCGTCATTATTATTTTGCATTAACCTACTGTAAGTAAGCGGATCATCTGGATTTTCTCTTGAATGAGCAACAATGAATAAGTCTAAATCATTATCATTATCAAAATCGGCTACAGCTACTCCATTATTATTAGCTATGTGATCTAAACCAATCTTTTGTTCTACACGTTCAAAATTTTGACCTGAAATCAAGAGAAATTTGAAAAATAAAATCAAAAAAAACCACTTTTTTAAACTCATATAATTATCAAGTATTTAAAGCTCATCAATTTAAGATTATCCAATTAAAAATAAAACTAAAATCTGGTACTGAGTTATTTAAGGTAAATTTATATTTAATTAAATCGCTATATTGATTAAAATCTCAAACACTTAACTAACCATTTAAAATGACTAAAGACAAAAAAATTCAGTACTGGAAAAAAAACTTAAAATACATTAGTTGGTTGTTAACTTTTTGGTTTATTATTTCCTTTGGGTGTGGAATCTTACTTGTAAATTTTCTTAGCACCATAACAATAGGAGGTTTTAAACTTGGATTTTGGTTTGCACAGCAAGGGGCGATTTTTGGCTTTGTAATTATCATATTTATTTATATTTTTTTAATGAATCGTCTGGACAAATCATTTAAATCTTAAAAACATGGATTTACAATATTGGATATGGATAGCTGTAGGCTTAAGCTTTACACTTTATATTGGTATTGCTATTTGGTCTAGGGCATCCTCTACCAAAGAATTTTATGTTGCCGGGTCAGGGGTCCATCCTTTAATGCGGGTTATTGGATTGCTTTCGGGGTTGGCATCTTATTGCAACTCATTATTTTATTTTTTCATAAAAATAAACCTAAATCCTCGCAAAAAAAGTTCGACTTCACTCCCTTCTGCTCCACATCAATCACAATCCTAATGCAAAGCATTGGGATTTTTTTATTTACAGTCCCAATTACTTTTCTTACATTGCTTGATCATGTCCAAAATCGTGACATCTCAGTATCGACTATACATTGAATTTTTAAACAAGGAGTATCAAATCTCCTTTTCAAATTATCACGATCTTCATCATTGGAGTGTCAGTGATCAAGATACATTTTGGGCGTCTATTGCACGATTTTTCTCTGTTGATTTTGACAAACCCTTTTCAAAAGTGATGAATCGTTCTGATAAACCTTGGAAAACAACATGGTTTGATGGAGCAGAGCTGAGTTACGCCAAACATGTTTTTTCTCAATACTCAAACCAACGACCAGCAATCATTTATCAAAGCGAAACGAGCCCTTTAACTGAAATCAGTTGGCAAGAACTCTACAATAAAACTGTACAAATACAGCAGCAATTACTCGCGATGGGTGTAGAGAAAGGAGATTGTGTGGCTGCATACTGTGTCAATGCGCCTGAAACGATTGCTGCTTTTTTGGCTGTCAATGGTCTGGGTGCAGTTTGGTCATCATGCTCCCCAGATTTTGGAATCAACGCTGTTAATGATCGATTTTCACAACTGCAACCCAAGGTACTTTTTGCTCATTCCTGCTATATCTACAGAGGAAAGGGATATGACATTAGCGCAAAAGTGGATGCCTTTCAAAAGGCCTTTGGAAACTGTCATTGCATTGACCTATGTAGCTATCAGACTTTTGACGAACCTGACCAAAGTTTACATCAGCTTCATCAAATCCCAGTGTCATTCTCTGATCCGATATGGGTATTATTTTCATCAGGGACGACTGGAAAACCCAAAGCGATCGTTCATGGCACAGGAGCAATGATTTTAGAACACCAAAAAGCACTTGCGATTCATCAAAATGTTTTTGAGGGAGATCGTTATTTTTGGTATTCCACAACTGGTTGGATGATGTGGAATTACGCTTTATCGAGTTTGTTGTGTGGTGCTACGCTTTGTCTCTATAATGGCGCACCAACAACCCCTAAGCCTTCAGTGCTTTGGGATTTTGCCTCTAAAGCAAAAATAAATCATTTTGGACATGGGGCAGTGTATTTTCAGCAGCAAGCAGATGAGGGTTTTTCTGGGTTTGAAGGCTTTGATTTTGATCACTTGAAGACCATCGGCTCAACTGGTTCCCCCTTGTCTGCTGACACCTGCAAGTCATTACAGCATCGTTTTCCAAACACTCATATCATCTCTCTAAGTGGAGGAACAGATGTTTGTACTGCTTTTGTTGGGGGGCACCCTGAAATGGAAGTAGTACCTGGTGAAATTCAATGCAAGATGTTGGGTGCAGCAGTCGAAATTTGGAATACAGATGGTACAAAAATTCAACATCAGCCTGGGGAGTTGGTGCTGTCAAAACCATTTATATCTATGCCGATTCATCTCTGGGGTGATAAGGACTATCAGTTGCTGCAAGCAAGCTATTATATTATGTATCTAAACGTATGGAATCATGGCGATTGGGCAACTGAAAACGAGAGGGGCAGTCTAATCATTCATGGACGCTCAGACGCAACACTGAACAGACAAGGGGTGCGCATTGGCACAGCAGAGATTTATAATTTACTGAGCAATCAAGATGAAATTGAAGACAGTCTTGTGATTCATCTCACGAGTCAACATATAGATACTTTACTGCTTTTTGTAGTGCTTCAACTTAATATGGATGACCAAGAAATACGATCTCAGTTGAGGAACAAATACTCTCCTCGGCATGTGCCAGATCACATCATTCGTGCCCCTGAAATACCTTATACGTTGAGTGGAAAAAAAGTTGAAATTCCCATCAAAAAACTATTAATGGGGGTGTCTGCAACAGATGCACTAAGCACTGATTCACTGCGTAACCCCAATGCCATCAAGTGGTTTGTTGACTATGCAAAAAACAACTCTTTTACCTAAAGTCCGGCGCCCCACTCAAAATCTCTTTCGACACCTGATCCTCAAACTGTTTAAAATTCTTATGAAACGCCAGAGCTAGTTTAAGGGCTTGTTTGTAAAACGCCTCGTCATTGTTCCAAGTTTGCCTTGGACTCAAAATCGATTCAGGTACGCCTGGGCAAACCCTGGGTTGAGCGATACCAAATACAGTGTGAATGTGATAATCATCATAGCTGTAGGTTGGATTGAGAAGACCTGTGCGTGCTGCTTCAATCATTGTTCCGGTGTGTTGCAGTGCTATTCGATGACCAACTCCATATGGTCCGCCAGTCCAACCTGTATTGATCAGCCATACAGAAATATTATTTTCTTGAATTTTTTTTACCAACAGACTTGCATAAACACTTGGATGGAGGGGCATAAATGGTGCACCAAAACATGCCGAAAATGAGGGTTGTGGGGTTTTTATCCCCTCTTCTGTGCCAGCAATTTTGGCTGTATAGCCAGACATAAAATGATATGCAACCTGGTTGGGGTTTAGCAAAGTGATTGGAGGGAGTACTCCAAATGCATCAGCAGTGAGGAAAAATATATGTTTGGTTTTTTCTCCTATCGAAGGAATTGCAATATTCTTGATGTGATGGATTGGGTAGCTGACTCTTGTGTTTTGGGTGATGCTGACATCAGTATAATCAACCTGCCCTTTTCCGTCAGCAACGACATTTTCGAGCAAAGCCCCTTTCTTTATTGCATCAAATATATTTGTCTCTTTTTCACGAGACAAATCAATCACCTTGGCATAACAGCCCCCTTCAAAGTTAAAAACCTTGTTGTCTGGCGTCCATCCATGTTCATCATCACCAATCAATCTTCGTTTGGGGTCTGCAGACAAGGTTGTTTTGCCAGTGCCCGATAGTCCAAAAAACAAAGCAGACGTACCATCGTTGTCAGCGTTGGCTGAACAGTGCATCGGCAACACATCGTCGTCTGTAGGCAATGTGAAATTTAATACAGAAAAAATAGATTTTTTGATTTCCCCTGTATATCCACTACCACCAATAATGATGATTTTTTTTGAAAAATTAACAATCGTGAAGTTTGACTGCCTTGTGTGATCAGTCTCTGGAATTGCCTCAAAGCTGGGGATGTTCAGCACAAGCCAGTCTTTTGAAAAATCGTTTAGTGCTGCCTCATCAGGTTGGATAAACATATTTCGAACAAAAAGATTAGCCCAAGGCGTCTCATTGACGATTCTTATGCCAATTCGATATCGTTCGTCAGCACCTGCAAAAACATCCCGAACATAGACTGTTTTATTAGCGATGTATGCCATCATTTTCTTGTAGAGTGCATCAAAATATTTTGATGAAAAAGAGATGTTAAAATCACCCCACCAAACGAGATCAGTTGTTATATCATCTTTGACGATATACCTGTCTTTTGGAGATCGCCCCGTGAATTTTCCAGTTTTTATAATCAGCGCGCCAGTGCTGCTGATTGTGCCTTGATTTTCTTCAACTGTTTTATTGATAAGTTGGTCAGCACTGAGCTGATAATGTGCAGAGATACGCAGATCGTGATCAGGCCAAAGCTGTATGGATTTGGGTTTTGACATAAGATAATTTTGAGCCCGAATAAACAGACTTTGTTCTATATATCAAATGTAATAAAAACCAAAGTATTTGTTATAAAATGAATGTACAGATTATCTATAAGGTGAAAAGAGCTTGCATTTTTTCATGCTCTTCTTGTGCAAGTTCAGCATCAACTAAAATACGACCACTGTGCTCGTCAGTTATGATTTTCTTTCGTGATGCAATTTCTAGCTGTACTTGTGGTGGGATAGTAAAGAAAGAACCTGCAGATGCGCCACGCTCGATTGGTACAACAGCCAGGCCGTTTCGAACAGATGAGCGAATTCTTTTGTATGCAGTAACCAAGCGTTCTTCTACCTTTTTTTCAAATTCTGCCGATTTCTTAAGAAGTATATCCTCTTCCTTTTGGGTTTCGGCAAGGATGGCATCTAGCTCTTCTTTTTTATGTTTTAGGTGATTCTCTCTTTCGCTGAGTTTTTCCTCGGCCTGTGCCAACTCCTCATTCTTTTTTTCGATCAGTTCTTTGAGTTGATTGATTTGCTTTTCTGCAAGTTGAATTTCAAGTTCTTGATATTCAATTTCTTTATTCAGAGATTCAAATGCACGATTGTTACGCACATTTTCTTGTTGCTCTCCATATTTTTTGATCAACCCCTTTGAGGTTTCTATGGCGTTTTTCTTGACCTTTATTTCGTCATTATATGCCTTGATTTCTGTATTGGTGTTTTCGACGCGTTTTCCTAGTCCTGCAACCTGGTCTTCTAAATCCTCAACCTCTATGGGCAGCTCACCTCGAATGTTTCTAATTTTATCGATTTGAGCATCGATAAGTTGTAAATCATACAGCGCTCTTAAACGCTCTTCAACAGAAATCTCAGTTTTTTTTGCCATGCTTACATATAATTTATTGGATTCGTATCCAACGTCGATATAAGAATTGCAAAATTAGGCATTTTTTCTGTAAGATAATCATGGATTAATTTTTTTGTGTGTTGCTCGGTTTCATAATGACCAGCATCTATCAGTAAAAAGTCATTATCACCTTCAAAAAAATCGTGATATTTCAAGTCTGCAGTGATGTAAGCATCTGCTTTTTTCTTCTTTGCTGCCTGTATTGCAAAACTGCCTGACCCACCAAGGACTGCGACTCGTTCAATCGTTTTGACACCTATTTTACTGTGACGTATCACAGGTGTACCCAATTGGTCTTTGACAAATTTTAAGAACGCATCTACCTTCATGCCTTTTGGCAATTTGCCAATTTTCCCCATACCTATATTATGATTGACATTCGAAAGTGAGCTGATTTCGTATGCAACCTCTTCGTAGGGGTGGTTAGAGATCAGCGCATCAATCACTTTGGATTCTACATGTTTTTGGAACACCATTTGTATTTGCATTTCATCTTCGATGTGTCTTTCCCCATTCTTACCTACATAGGGATTACTATTTTCCAATGGACGAAAACTACCTTTCCCTTCGCTAGAAAAACTACATTCATCATAATGACCTATACTGCCAGCACCAACTGAAAATAATGCGTTTTGAACCTCTTGTGCTTGTTGTTTGGGGACATAAAAATTTAGTTTCTTAATCGTATTTTCCTTTGGAAACAGGGTCGATGTGTGTACAAGTCCCAGCGCTTTGCTCAAGCCAAAACTTACGCCATGAACTTGATTGTCCAGAGCTGTATGGATCGCATAGATAGCGATATCGTTTTTGATAGCCTTCTTGACTGCTTGCTCTACATGAGAGCTACCACTCAATTTTTGTAGCCCTTTAAATATGATGGGATGAAAGCATACAATAAGGTTACATTTTTTTTCAATCGTTTCATCAACTACTTCAGCCAAACAGTCATGCGAAATGAGTATCCCTTTAACCTCGTCGTTTTTATCGCCAACGAGCAATCCCACATTGTCAAAGTCCTCAGCATAGTCTAGTGGCGCCCATTCTTCCAAAATTTGTGTAATCTTGCCAATCGTCATCATAGACCCAAATATAAATGTTATAATTTTGTTTTATGAATCTTCTGCGGAAGTCTTTATATCCACTTAGTCTGATATATGATATCGCAACACGTGTGCGCAATGCTGCATATGATGCTCAATGGTTGAAGCAAAAACATTGTAAGGTACCAACGATAGTGGTTGGCAACCTCATCACAGGTGGGAGTGGCAAAACGCCGATGATTGCGTATTTACTCGATCATTTTTCCAATCATTTTTCTTTGGCTGTGCTGAGTCGAGGGTATAAACGAAAATCGTCTGGTTTTGTGTTGGCCAATCAAGATTCATCAATCGAGAGTTTGGGTGATGAGACGTATTTATTATCACAAAAATTCCCAACGACTCACTTTGGGGTTTGTAAAAATCGACTTGAAGGTGTAGAACAACTGTTGTCCAAATTCCCAACTGTTGATGGTGTTTTACTAGATGACGGATATCAACATCGCCAGCTTAAACCATCTTTTCAAATTCTACTTACGCCCCATCATAACCCATGGTTTAGAGATTGTGTTTTGCCAACTGGAAATTTGAGAGAGTCTGCAAAAGGTAAAAATCGAGCTGATGTCGTGGTGGTTACAAAATGCCCAAGCAAACTATCAAAAATTGAGCAGGATGAACATACCCATCAGCTACAATTGGAAGCGCATCAAAATATCTTTTTCTCGACCATTGTTTATGACTCCTACGTCTTTGGCGCAAGTCGGATGGAACTAAAATCGTTTGTCAAAACCCCTTTTGTTTTGGTGACTGGAATTGCCAATGCCAAACCCCTGACGGATTACCTCGAAGGTCTTGGGGCAGATTTTGAGCATTTAGCGTTTGCAGATCATCACTTTTTCACATCGTCTGATTGTAAGATGATGTTGTCTAAACAACGGCCTATCCTCACAACTGAAAAAGACTATGTTCGACTAAGTCCAATGATAAAAGAGGTGTTCTTCATTCCAATTTCTATTCGTTTTTTGTCTGATGAAGATCGATTTAAGAGCATAATTGCCAAACAATTTGGTGAATGACAGTGGCCATCAGTCGATGTGTTTGTGTGCTTTGTAAGAAGACCGAACCAACGCACCACTTTCAACGTGTCTAAACCCAATCTGCTTTCCATATTCTTCATAAATCTTGAACTGATCAGGTGTGATAAACTCCTTCACTGGAAGATGTTTTTTTGATGGCTGCAGGTACTGACCAATCGTAACGATATCGACTTCTGCTTCACTTAAGTCAAGCATGGTTTGTTTGACTTCTTCCTCAGTCTCGCCTAGCCCAAGCATAATCCCTGATTTGGTACGGCGCACACCAGCTTGTTTGAGGTATTTTAATACACCTAAACTCTGATCGTATTTGGCTTGAATGCGAACCTCACGAGTCAATCGACGAACTGTTTCCATATTGTGAGACACAACTTCGGGCATCACTTTCACAATGCGATCGATATGTTTTTGAATTCCTTGAAAATCGGGGATAAGTGTCTCCATCGTGGTATTTGGGTTCAACCTGCGAACTGCTTGCACTGTCTCTGCCCAAAGGATAGATCCCATATCAGGGAGGTCATCTCTGTCAACAGATGTCAAAACAGCATGTTTGATTTTCATTATCTTGATTGATCGAGCAACTTTTTCGGGTTCTGCCCAATCAACTGTCTCAGGGCGACCAGTTTGCACACCACAAAATCCACATGAACGTGTGCAGATGTTTCCAAGTATCATAAAGGTTGCTGTACCTTCTCCCCAACACTCACCCATGTTTGGGCAGCTCCCTGAGGTACAAATGGTATGCAAATTGTACTTGTCAACGAGACCCCTGAGTTCAGTATATTTCTTGCCTGTGGGGAGTTTCACACGCAACCATTTGGGTTTGGGTGTGTGTGTTGTTTTAGCTGTTAGTGTTTCTGTTTTCATAGACAGCTACAAAGATACATTAAATCACTAGAGTACTCAAGTACCAAATTGTAAAACCAGTTAAAAAGACGAGTCCAAAGATAGACCATACCCTCATCATCTTATTTGGCTGATGTTTTTTGGGCATATGTTTCCCTGAAACGAGTAAATAATTCATCAACCCATAAAATGGGGCTGTGAGAAATGAGAGTATCGTTGCCACTTGTACTAGTGTTCCCATATTCGACAGTAGGAAAAAGAAAATAGCGATTGTTCCGAGTGCCAACACAATGATCCAAAAGAAATAAGATGAAATTGCTTTGGGCAATTGTAAAATTTCGGCAGTTTTGGCCATTGCTCTGGGCGATGCATCCAAGGTCGTTAGTGTTGTGCTAAACATCGTTGCAAATGCAGCAATGCCAATCAGCAAATATGTACCATTTCCAAGAGTAGTTGTGTAGAGTGCAATCAATTGTTTTGCAAATGCTCCTCCACTACTCGAAAAACTATTTCCAGTGCCATACATTACCATGGTACCTAAAAATACAAAGCAAATTCCAAGAACAATTGTTGTGATAAAGCCCACATTGAAATCGAATAAACTATTATTTAATGTTAGATTTTTCATTCTTTTTTTTTTCTCTAGTGACCACAATGAATGCCATACTGAAATATCGAGTGGGCCTGGCATCCAACCCATAAAGGCGATAAGAAAGGCAAATCCAGTAGTAGACGAGGGAAGAACCTGTGTCCAATATATTTCTTTGGACTGGTCGAAAGCTAAAAAAGCTGCAATGATGGTGCTAACACTCAAAACCAAAATAATGATTTTCATGCCTCGATCGAGAAGACCATAACGACCAAAAAGCAACATTGATGAGCAGATAAAGGTGATGGCAATACCCCAATAAACGATGTTTTTCGAAATACCAAATAGCTCAACTGCAATTCCAGCAGTTACGATTGTAACAGCTGTTTGTATTGTAAACATTGTCGCTAGAGATAAAATGAAGTAGGTGACAATTACAGCTTTGCCGAGTTTAGCATAGCCCGACAACAAGCTCTCACCTGTTGCCAAGGCAAATCGTGGTCCAAACTGAAAAAAAGGATATTTGAAGAAGTTAACAAGCAACAGTGCCCACAATAATCCAAAGCCAAAATCAGCACCAGCACGTGTGGATTGTACCAAATGTGAAACACCTATTGCAGTACCTGCAAACAACAGTCCAGGGCCCAGTTTTTGTATGCTTTTAATCATTCTCATTGATTATGTCTGATAGTAATTTTTTGGCGCGAAGCAATCGAACTTTTACGTTGCTCAGTGATAAGTCAAGCTGTGAGGCAATTTCCTTGTGGCTAAGTTCTTGAAAAAATCGCATTTGTATCACATCTCTATAAATAGGCTTTAGTGAACGAATCTGCTGAAGAAGTTTATCTAGATTTTGAAATCGAATCAGTTGGTCCTCAGGACCCAAAGTCTCATCGATAACATCTTTTGTGTGATTGTCTACACTTGCTGATTTTTGTAGTCGAATTTTCTCTTTTCGAATCAAGTCAACATGTAGGTTTTTGGCGATTGATATCAGCCATGTGGAAAATAAAAAGTCATCATTGAAAGAATCGATTTTATCAAATGCTTTTGAAAAGGCTTGTAAGCACAAATCTTCAGCATCGTTTTCATTTTCTGTTCTTTTAATCAAAAAACCATACAACTCATTCCAATGAAGATCAAGTAACTCACGATAAGCGTGCTGGTCGTCTTGTTTTGCAGCAACTAGGAGATCAGCAATTTTTTTTTCTTGACTTTTCATTTTGTTTTTTTTTCAGACCAAAGAAGCCTTCAGTTCTGTTGTGGATGAGGCAGATCACAGTCCTTTTGTTGCGCAGGCATTTTACCACACATACCACAGGGTTCTCCATCCTTGTTTAAAAAAGGACTTTGACTCGCGCATGTACCTGCAAACTCCCCACCTTTTTTTGCCCAAATTTTGATTGCAATCCCTGCAAATGCAAGTCCGATAAGCAAAACACTGAGTAAAAATAGTTTCATAAAACAAAGATAGTATTAACAACAGAAATTTACTTCTGCTTGTAATAGAATGTTAAAATGGTTTTGCACTTTTTCTTGCACGCTAAGACTAAAGGCCTTGATGTCCTGCCCACTGGCATTTCCATAATTTACCAACACTAGCGCATGATGTTTGTGTGTCCCCACTTCTCCATCACGAACACCCTTCAACCCAACTTGCTCAATCAGCCAAGCAGCAGGGATTTTATAATCTCCATTGGGCTGGATATAATGAGGAATATCGGCAAATGATGTCTTCAGCTTTTGAAATTGACTGTTGCTTACAATTGGGTTTTTAAAAAAACTACCTGCATTGCCCAGTTGTTTGGGATCTGGTAATTTGGTCGATCGAATGTTGATGACAGCATCTGAAACATCTTTTGGGCTTGGTACACTGATATTTTTGGATAATAGTTTTTGTTCAATCGCGCCGTAGGAGGTGTTTAGCTTGTAGTTCCTCTTTTTTAGACGTAAGCTAACATCAGTAATGACAACTTTGTTCTTAAATTTATTTTTAAAAATAGAATCTCTGTAGCCAAACTTGCATGCTGCTTTATCAAATGTTTCTATGATTTGATTGTTTCTGTAAACGAATGAACATTTCTCAAAAACATCTTGAAGTTCAACGCCATAGGCACCAATATTTTGAATCGGAGCAGCACCAACATTTCCAGGGATCAAGGATAAGTTTTCAAGACCTCCAAACCCCTGCTCCAAAGACCATAATACCAATTCGTGCCAGTCGACACCTGCACCAACATTGATCACAACATCTTCGTTGTCCTCTTCAATAATTTTGATACCAGCAATATCGATGTAGATGATGGGTTGTTTTGGAGCATTGCAAAACACTGTATTGCTTCCACCGCCTAAAATCCAAGCCGAACGAAAACGCTCATCTTTAAGAATCAATTGTAGGTCTTCTTTACTTTTTGCAACTGCAAACAAGGCAGCTTTGGCGACTACTCCAAAACTATTATAGGTCTTGAGCGAAATGCCTTGCTTAATCATGAATTCTCTTTTAATGTCAGGGTATGAGGATAGGTCGCCAGTGCCTTTTCAAGAATAATAACACTTTCTTTCAGTCTCTCAATGTCGAGTACAAATGCAATTCGAATCAGCGATTTTCCGAGACTACGATCACCATAAAATCCTGATGCAGGAGCTACCATGACTGTTTTTCCATCGTGATTGAACGAGGTTAATAGCCACTTGGCAAACACGTCTGTATCCTCAACAGGTAGCTGCACAAGACAGTAGAAAGCCCCTAGAGGAACGCTGACAGTTATGCCTGGAATCTGTTGGAGTAATCCAACCAAGGTGTTTCGTCTCTCAAGATATATTTTCGTGACTTCTTCGAGATAACTCAGTGGTTCATCCATGGCAGCCTCGGAAGCATGTAGTCCCAAAGTAGGAGGGGAGAGTCGAGATTGTGCGAACTTAAGCGCAGCATCCATAACCTCTTTGTTTTTGGACACCAAACAACCAATTCTGGCACCACACATGCTGTATCTTTTTGACATCGAGTCCACTAGAATTGCATGCTCTTCAAGTCCCGAAATAGTTAAGACTGAGTGATGGACTGCCCCATCATAAATAAATTCACGATACACTTCGTCAACGATTAAAAACAAATCGTGCTTTTTTACTAAGGTTGCTAAATCATTGAGTTCTTTTTCCGAATATACATACCCAGTAGGATTGTTTGGATTACAAATAAAAATCGCTCGTGTTTTTGCATTTATTTTTCCTTCGATTTTATCAATTGGAGGTAATGAAAAATTGCTATCAATTGCCGATGACACAGGCACAACATTCACGCCACATGCAGCAGCAAACGTATCATAATTTGCATAAAAGGGCTCTGGAATAATAAGCTCGTCACCCTCGTTGGTGATGCAGTCCAAGGTCATTATAATCGCCTCACTAGCCCCTGTTGTGACCAAAATATCATCTGGCTGCACTTCGATATTGTGTTTTGCAAAGTACGAACACATTTTTTGGCGATATGCCAATGACCCCTCAGATGGACCATAGGCCAACACATTTTTATCAAAAGATTGAATCGCTTGAAGTGCTTTTGCAGGGGTTTCAATGTCAGGCTGACCAATATTTAGGTGAATGACATCGATTCCTTTGGCCTTTGCATCTGTTGCATACTTCGATAATTTTCGAATGGGAGAAGTTGGTAGATTCTTCCCTTTCAACGAAATTTTAGGCATTTGTCAAATTTGTTGCAAAGATGCAAAATTTACTTCTATGAAGTTTGATAAAAAGTCGAAAAAGCCTAGCTATTGTGGTTATTACTTCTCCTCAAGTTCTTCAACCAAACCTTTGATTTGCAATGCGACCACAGGAGTCACAGCATTGGAACTAACAGAAATGGTTTTACGAATAGGACCAACTCGATTGGTGTCATACTTTACTTCTATCACCTCCTCAGCACCTGGCATGATAGAGTCTGTTGGCTTTTTTGGGATTGTACACCCACAAGACGATCGAACTTGCGTGATGAATAATGAAGTAGAACCAGTGTTTGTGAATTTAAATTCACGAAGTCCATCATCTCCTTTTTTGATTGTGCCATAATCTATCACATCAGTTTCGAATGTAATTTCAGCCTGTGCAGATACAGTAAAGTAGGATATAAAGAATGCAACTGCGATAATATATTTATATGATTTCATGATAAGGATCTTTTGTATAAAGATAAAATTTTTTTCTTCAAATTATCAATAGCTTTTTTAATCAATTGTTGTTAGCTACTTTTGTAGCACAATAGATAACTAACCTCTTGATGGGTTCTCCCAACAAATTTTACGCCACGCAGATTGCTGAAAAATGGTATGCCTATTGGTTGGCAAACGATTATTTTCATTCTACACCAGATTCTCGCAAACCCTATACCATTGTTATTCCTCCACCCAATGTAACAGGAGTTTTGCATATGGGGCACATGATGAACAATACTTTGCAAGATGTACTCATCCGACGTGCAAGAATGCGAGGGCTGAACGCCTGTTGGGTTCCTGGCACTGATCATGCCTCTATTGCCACCGAGGCGAAAGTCGTGCAAAAGTTGGCAGATATGGGTATAAAAAAAGAAGATCTCAGTCGTGAGGAGTTCTTAAAACATTCTTGGGACTGGACAAATGAACATGGGGGTATTATTCTAGATCAGCTCAAAAAACTTGGTTGCTCATGTGATTGGAATCGAACCAAATTCACATTGGATGATGCAATGACAGCATCTGTCTTACAGGTTTTTGTTGACCTGCATGAGTGTGGTCTTATCTATCGAGGTTATCGAATGGTAAACTGGGATCCAGAAGCACAAACGACACTCTCCGACGAAGAAGTGGTGTATGAGGAAAAACAAGGTAAACTGTATTCCATAGAATATCAAGTTGTCGATAGCAATGAGACAGTAACCATTGCCACTACACGACCAGAAACAGTAATGGGGGATACAGCCGTTGCTGTGCATCCCGACGATGAACGATTTACGCATCTCCATGGCAAAAAAGTAATTGTTCCTATTGTCAACAGAGAGATTCCAATCATCACAGACACCTATGTCGATGTTGAGTTTGGTACAGGATGCCTGAAAATCACCCCTGCTCATGATGAAAATGATAAGATGTTGGGTGACAAACACAATCTGGAATTTATTGATATTTTCAATCCCAATGGCACGCTCAATGCTGAGGGCTTGCACTACGAGGGCAAAGATCGATTTGATGTACGAAAGTTGGTGGTTGCTGAATTAAAATCATCAGGTAAACTGTTAGAAACAAAATCCCACACCCATAAAGTTGGGCTTTCTGAGAGAACCAAGGCAGTTGTTGAACCAAGGCTTTCGGATCAATGGTTTTTGAAAATGGAAAAACTTGCCAAGCCTGCACTCACAGCGGTTGAAGATGGGACTGTTCAATTGTTTCCAAAAAAATTCATGAATACTTATCGCCACTGGATGACCAATATTCGCGATTGGAACATATCACGTCAATTGTGGTGGGGGCAACAGATTCCTGCTTACTATTATGGGTCTGGCAAACAAGATTTTGTAGTTGCAATTACCAAAGAAGAGGCTTTGGAAAAAGCACGTAAAAAAGCTAAAAACCCTTCTCTAGGAGAACTGGATTTAAGGCAAGAGGAAGATGTCCTCGACACTTGGTTTTCGTCTTGGTTGTGGCCTATTTCTGTTTTTGATGGAATTCGTTTTCCAGAGAATGAAGAAATTCAATATTACTATCCAACACAAGACTTGGTAACAGGTCCTGATATTTTATTTTTCTGGGTTGCTCGTATGTTGATGTCAGGTTATGCTTTTCGAAATCAGCAGCCTTTTCAAAATGTATATCTCACAGGATTGGTACGTGATAGTCAAGGACGTAAGATGTCCAAACAGCTAGGGAATTCACCAGACGCACTAGCATTGATAGAAAAATATGGTGCCGACAGTGTTCGCGTTGGACTATTGTTGAGCTCGTCAGCTGGAAATGATTTACTTTTTGATGAAGCACTTTGTCAGCAGGGAAAGAATTTTGCCAATAAAATTTGGAATGCTCATCGCCTGATTCAGAGTTGGGAAATCGATGACTCACGACCACAGGATGCCACAGCCAAACAAAGCTTGATTTGGTACAAAAGCAAATTTCAAAAAGAACTTAATTTAGTCAATGATCATTTTTCTAAATACAGAATTTCAGATGCCCTCATGTGTATTTATAAATTGATATGGGATGACTTTTGTTCATGGTTACTCGAGCTGATCAAACCTGCTTATGGCAGCCCAATTGATACCCAAACCCGTGCTGAATTGATAGAGGTTTTTGAAAATAATTTGAGGTTGCTTCACCCATTTATGCCGTTTTTAAGCGAGGAGCTTTGGCACAATATTACTGATCGTACAAAAGAGGAAGCACTTGTCGTTTCTTCTTGGCCTGCTGCATCAGAAATAGATGATCACACTCTATCGGTATTCTCACATACCATGGAAATGATTACTTCGATTCGCTCGATCAGAAAGCAAAAAAACATCTCCATTAAAGTACCCATGCAGTTGTTGGAAACATCTTCACAAGCAGAATATTATGAAAATGTAATTTCTAAATTGGCAAATATTGACTCTTTTCAAATCGTCAAAGACCTACCACAGCAAGTATTGCCATTTCGTGTGGGGACTGCAGCTTATTATCTCCCATTCTCTGTTGAAAATCCAGCGGAGGAGATTGCCAAACTCACAGAGGAATTAAACTATCAAAAAGGATTTTTGGTGGGTGTGCAAAAAAAGCTGAGAAATACTCGTTTTGTAGATAATGCACCTGAGCAGGTAGTTCAAACTGAAAGAAAAAAGGAAAGTGACGCCTTAGAAAAAATCAACCAAATTGAGCAGCAAATCGCCAAACTACAGGGCTAATCCTTTTGTTTTAATTTATTGGCCAACCCTACATACTCTTTTTTTGCTCTATCACTCGACAAATGAGTGGCCTGTATAATGGCGTTGACTTTAAATGCACTGACAATAGGCTGTCTATCATTTGGTTCGTGGCGCATCCCATTTGCAACCTTAAAGAATGCATAGAGGCGCAGCAGATCATCCTTGGGAATGGATTTAAAATTTTCTGTTACCCAAGCCACAGCTGTCTCAAAGTCAGTTGTTTTGACAATCACATCGTTCATGCCTCACAGATTAATGTTACACCACCTTTAACACGTTCATTCAAACTGACATTTACTTTGGTTCCTGATGGCAAAAACAAATCAATGCGAGAGCCAAATTTGATAAAACCTGCATCATGACCTTGAACAGCAGCATCTCCTTTTTGCGCATAATTTACGATGCGTCGAGCCACTGCGCCAGCGATTTGGCGATACAGGACAGACCCAAACAAAGGATTGTCAATGACAATTGTTGTTCTTTCATTTAGCTCTGATGATTTTGGATGCCAAGCGACTAAATATTTCCCAGGATGATATTTGCTGCAAACAATTTCTCCACTTGCTGGATAGCGAGTGACATGAACATTCAGGGGAGACATAAATATAGAAACCTGAAGTCTTTTATCCTGAAAGTATTCGGGCTCTTCAACCTCTTTAATGATGACAATTTTACCATCGGCAGGGGCAATGATTTGTGAGTTGCTTTCGATGGGTGGCCTTTTGGGATTTCTAAAAAATTGAAGGACTAAAACAAGAAAAATCAAAGCCACAGCTTGAACTGTTTTTTTTACCCAAAGATTATCGAGATAATAGTCTGAACCAATCGTTATTGCAATGACAATTAAAAAGGTGACAGTAATGATTCTAAATCCTTCTCTGTGAAACATGATTATTGAATAGTATAGATATATAAATAAACAAAGGGAATAGTAAAAATTAAACTATCAATTCGATCATACATCCCCCCATGTCCCAACAAAATGGTTCCACTATCTTTTACCCCAGCAGTGCGCTTGAATTGACTCTGTACCAAATCACCAACAATTGATGTGATGCTAATCAAAATTCCCATGACGAGCCAATAGAAGTAATCATCATTAGAAAAAATCTGAACATTGATGAAAGCAATGACTGGGCTGAAAAGTATAGCAGCAACAGCCCCCTCAACTGATTTTTTAGAAGACACAGCACGAAACAGTGGTGTTTTTCCAAATAGCGTTCCAAAACTGTATGCCATCGCATCTGTTCCCCAAATAAAAAACAATACACCTAAAGTGAGTTCAGTGGTAAACAAAGGGAGTTCTGTGATGGATACTTCGCTTATAATGAATATCGGAAGTAGTAGATGAGTAAGACAGAACAAACAAGCGAGGATAGGGCTATGCAACGGAAGGCTTTTGCGCATAAACAGCAACCATGCCAATAGCAATTGACATGCAACTGAAATGATGACAATATAAATCATCATCACGTTAAAGAAAACCAAGCCCACTGTTCCTGTGCAAAGTGTAAAAAGTAGAAGTAAAGAACGAATGTTAAATAGCTTCAACATTTCAAATGCTGCTATGGAGGCAATAACAATTAGCAATAAAAGATATGGCTCAGGGGAGTCATACAACAATGATGCAACCCATACGCCAGCATAGGCAAGACCAACTAGAGATCTTTTGATAAAACTGTTCATTAAAAATCTTCTATAAGGATCAGGTACACATGTTTAGTGGGTAGTCCATAAGTCAGAAAGCTATCATCGCTATCTGCAGTATTTTTTTTAAAATGTTTTATTGATGTAATGTTGATTGGAATATTTTTTTTGTATTTGTGCTTGATCCCTTTTAGGCCCTCACTTAGGGTATCAGTGAGTTGTTTTGTGCCAGCAATAATCACAAAATTTTCGGGCAAGTCAATCAGCTTATGATTGGCAATTTGTTCTGCACACATGATAATGCTTCCATCGTGAGCAACCAAGAACTCGCAGTCAGTGAGAAAAAAACGAGCATTCAAGTTCGTTTTGGTTGGGGTGATGGATGGCCTTAGATATTGCTCTTGCAGTTTGGGGCGTAAGCAAAGCATTTCACAATCAATCCATTGATTTTCGGCAATTATATTTTTAAAAACTTTGACAGACTCTTCCTTATTTTCGCAGTAAATAAACTTCCCTCCCTGTTCTGTAAATTTTAAGGTAAAACCCTCTTCGATAGGCGTTTCCTGGGCAGGCATATATTTACTACGTACCGTTTCTTCTTTTTTTTCGGTTTTTGAACTGCCTTTAAAGAAGGATGAAAAGAGTCGTTTCAAGCCATTGATGTTTGAAACGATAAAGATAACAAACTATGTGGATTTCGCTGCTTTCTTGCTAGGAGATATCTTATCTTTTTCCTCAACTGTTTCCTCTTTTTCAAAAGGGCGCTTTCCAAAAATACTCACCAAATCATCTTTGAAAATCACTTCTTTTTCTAGAAGATGCTCGGCTAGCTCTGAAAGTTTCTTTTTGTGTTTACGCAACAAACTGAGCGCTCTTTTATATTCACGCTCTACGATTTTCGAAATTTCCTCGTCTATTTGTTTGGCAGTTTCTTCACTGTAAGGCTTGGTAAATCCAAATTCACTTTGACTATTGTTGTCGTAGTAAGTGATGTTTCCAATTTTATCATTAAGCCCATAAACAGTTACAATCGCACGTGCCTGTCTTGTTACCTTGACAAGATCACTCAGTGCACCTGTTGAGATTTTTCCAAAAATAGTCTGCTCAGCAGCTCTACCACCTAATGTTGCACACATTTCGTCGAGCATTTGTTCTGTGCGAACAATTTGACGCTCTTCGGGTAGATACCATGCTGCGCCAAGCGATTGGCCTCTAGGCACTATGGTAACCTTAACAAGTGGAGCTGCATGCTCTAGCATCCAACTGACTGTGGCATGACCTGCTTCGTGGAAGGCAATGGTTTTTTTCTCAGAGGGAGTGATAATCTTATTCTTTTTCTCCAACCCACCAACAATTCGATCAACGGCATCTAGAAAATCTTGACGATTTACCTTTTTCTTATTTTTTCGCGCAGCAATAAGAGCCGATTCATTACACACATTAGCAATGTCAGCACCAGAAAACCCAGGGGTTTGTTTGGCCAAAAAGCTCGTGTCAAGTTTTGTGTCAACTTTTAGAGGTCTAAGGTGTACTTTAAAAATTTCTTCACGCTCTCGCAAGTCAGGTAAATCAACATAGATTTGGCGATCGAAGCGTCCAGCTCGCATGAGCGCTTTATCCAAAACATCTGATCGATTTGTTGCTGCTAAAACAATCACGTTGGTGTCTGTTCCAAATCCGTCCATTTCAGTAAGCAATTGATTCAAAGTGTTTTCACGCTCATCATTCGAACCAGTCATATTGTTTTTTCCACGTGCTCGACCAATAGCATCAATTTCATCTATAAAAATAATCGCAGGAGACTTGTCTTTTGCTTGCTTAAACAAATCACGAACCCTAGATGCTCCAACACCAACAAACATTTCCACAAA
>DJCM01000012.1:0-22631 GCA_002430545.1 Flavobacteriaceae bacterium UBA5950 | reverse complement strand
ACCAACAAACATTTCCACAAAGTCCGAACCAGAAAGAGAGAAAAATGGCACTTTTGCTTCTCCAGCGACTGCTTTTGCCAAAAGGGTTTTTCCTGTTCCAGGAGGTCCCACAAGTAAAGCTCCTTTTGGGATTTTACCCCCTAGGACTGTATATTTTTTGGGATTTTTGAGAAAGTCCACAATCTCTTGCACTTCTTCTTTTGCACCCTCAAGACCAGCAACATCTTTAAATGTTATTTTGACGTTTGATTTTTCATCAAAAAGCTTTGCCTTCGATTTTCCGATGTTAAAGATCTGACCACCACCACCGGCGCCACCACCAGACATTCTACGCATGAGAAAAATCCATACACCAATAATGAGAATTAAGGGTAAAAAACTGAGCATCACGTCTAACCAGCGATTTTCTACAGTTTTAAAATCATAGTCAAACGCAACCCCATTGCTTTTTGCTTCTTCCAATTTTGTTTGGAAAATTTCGAGATTACCCACTTCAAACTCGTAATGCGGACCACCTGAATTTGATCGACCCAAAAAGTCTGTCGATCGAGCTTTTTTATGCTTTGAGGTCTGTAAAGCATCATCTTTGATCGTGACTTGTGCCAAGCTTTTATTGATAACCAAAACGCGCTCCACTTCATCGTCATTCAAAAATCGTTCAAATGTTGAAATGTTGATGCGCTGATCGTTTGAAACGCCACTATTGTTGAAGTAGGACATGCTGATAAAAAACACAGCAATCAAGCCATAGAGCCAATAGGAACTAAGGTTGGTTTTTTTATTCGGAGTTTTTTCTTTTTTTGCCATTTTTAATAATTAGAAGCAATTTCTATCAATTTTGCGTCACCCCAAAGAGATTCGATATCGTAATACTCACGAACTGGTTTTTGAAAAATATGAACAACAATGTCAATATAATCCAAAAGAACCCATTCTGCCGATTCTGTCCCCTCAACCTGAAATGGTTTCTCTCGAAGTGATTTACTTACCTTTTTTTGAACCGATCCTGCCAAGGCATTCACTTGAGTGTTTGAACTTCCCGAGCAAACAATAAAATATTTGCATACGGCGTTTTCAATATCTCTCAAGTCCAACACTTTGATGTCTTCCCCCTTAATATCTTCGAGAGCGTCGACTACCGCTGCGATGAGTTGATCAGTGTTTTCAAGTTTACCCATATAAATTGGTGAAGCAAATCTATCACAAATTCACGTAATTCGATGCCTTATTTGCTAGTTTTGCTTTATGCATATAATCAAACTTGATGCCATTGACTCTACAAATGACTCCTTGCGCAAGTTGATTTTGGAAAAAAAACCAACAACGCCTACTGTTGTCGTGAGCCAATATCAAAAAAAAGGGAAAGGTCAACGTGGGCAAGTTTGGATAAGTCAGGCTGGAAAAAACCTAATGTTTTCTCTTTATATGCCAAATTTTACTCTGCCCACCAGAAGAGTTTTTTCAATCAACAAAATCGTTTCTGCTTGTTTGCTGCATTGGCTTTCATCTTTTCAAATACCAAATATCTGTGTGAAATGGCCAAACGACATTTTGTCAGGCGACAGCAAACTGGCTGGGATTTTAATTGAAAGCAACGTTCTCCAGTCAACTGTTAATTCCATCATTATTGGCGTAGGTTTGAACGTCAATCAAGTTGAGTTCCAAAACCTTCCAAATGCGACTTCGATGCAGTTGTTGACAGGTAAAAATTATGACATCGATACTTTATTGTTATCTCTGATGACTAGGCTTATTGAATCCTTGACACCTCCTTTAAAAAATTGTAATGATGATTATCATAAATACCTTTATGGCCTTGGCCAAAGCAGACTGTTTTTAAAAGATAATAAAACGTTTGAGGGGATTATCCAGTCTGTCAATTCTGAAGGTAAGCTCGTTTTGGAAACGACAGCTGGTATGCAAGTATTTGATGTAAAAGAGTTACAATTTGTGCATGTTGCTGACCAGTGACTCCATGAATTGTGTCAATGGTTTTTTCACCATCATTGCCATCATTGGGTTGAAATCCCCTTCGAAATGAAGCTGGATATCGGTTTGATATGCTGAAACTTCTGTCAGTTGCCCAAGTAGCGAAAAAGAGATTTTATCGCTAGATGATTTCAAAACGATTGATTCATTGGGTTGTTTTTCGCTAATGGTAAGATCTATTTCTGGCATACCACCAAGCTTAAATCGGAATTGATTGTCACTTATTGCTGTAAATGCAGCACCCTCTGGCATCAGTTGTTGATAGGTATCAACTTGTGAGAGTTTCGAAAAAAGCATTTCAGTTGACTGATCAACTGTGGCTGTTGAGCTGTTGATTTCCATATGTTGTTAGGGTTTCCATTTTTGAGGTGCCAAACGCCAATTTTTTAATATCTGTTCTTCACTTTTTAATATAAATCTATTTTCTGTTGCGAGTTCTATTAAATGATTGTAATCACTCAATGAATATACGCTGACATTTTCTTTTTCAAAACGCTTTTGTGCAACTTCAAAATTATAATCAAAAATGGAGAGTAAACACTTGATCGACGCATCAATTTCTCGCAGTGCCTTTATTGCTTCCATGCTGCTTTTTCCAGTGCTGATCAGATCTTCAATCACAACAACTTGACTGTTTTTGGGCAATACTCCTTCAATCTGATTTTTACGCCCATGCCCTTTAGGTTTTGGACGAATATAAACAAATGGCAAATTGAGTTTTTCAGCCACCAAGGCACCAATCCCAATTGCGCCAGTAGCCACACCAGCAATTGCATCGGGCTTGCCATGATGTTTTTCTATTTGCTTTGCAAACTCCTCTCGCAAGTATGTGCGAACTGTTGGATAAGACAATGCAATTCGGTTGTCACAGTAAATAGGTGAAGTCCAACCACTGGCCCAAGTAAATGGATTTTTGGGTTCCAACTTTATTGCATTAATTTGTATGAGTAACTCAGCAACTTTTTTAGCTGTGAAGGCATCGTGAATCATGGGACAAAAGTATAAAGTTTTTATCAATACAAAGTTGATTACCCTAATATCCTCGCCCCCAAAGTCTAAAGATGCGATTGTCTTGCCACTTGCATCATCATCTTTCAAAACCATTATGCAGTCAGTAAAGACTGCAGCATCAAATGAAATCTTTTTGGTTGATAATGACCCTTCTGTTTTGATTGATATGTTTAAAACAAAATTGCCATTGGTTCAAGCAGCAGGAGGTTTGGTTCGAAACAAAAAAGGTAAAATGCTGTTTATTTTTAGAAAGAATAAATGGGATTTGCCCAAGGGTAAAGTTGACAAAGGAGAGACTTTGGAAAATGGAGCGATGCGTGAAGTGGAAGAAGAAACTGGCGTCAAAAAACTAAAGTTGATCAGTTTTGCTGGGATGACATATCATGTTTTTAGCAGGAATAACCAATATCAACTTAAAGAAACCTACTGGTTTCACATGACGACAAACTTCTCTGGAAAATTGAAACCAGAAGCGCAAGAGGATATTACAAAAGCTGAATGGAAAGTCCCAACGAAAATGGCCAAAGCACTTGAAAATTCTTATGGAAACATCAAGTATTTACTCGATCAACTGAACATTGCTTAGACGCGTACATAATCTGGAACAAATCGTTTATAATCTCCCTTATTTCGGATGATTTCTCTCACAATACTACTGCTGATAAATGAAGTTTGCACAGAGGTTAATAAAAACACTGTTTCGATTTCTGACAGTTCACGATTGGTGCGAGCGATGGCTTTTTCAAATTCAAAATCACCGTTGTTTCGAACCCCACGCAATAGATAATTCGCTTCTATAGACTTACAAAAATCAATGGTTAACCCTTTGTAATCCATCACTTTGACTTTTGGATTGTTTTGAAAACACTGCTCAATAAACATTTTTCGTTGATATAGTGAAAACATATAATTTTTATCTGCATTATGACCAATACCAATGACAATTTCGTCGAATATCGTGATGCCTCGTTCTACGATGTCTTGGTGCCCCAAAGTGAAAGGGTCAAAGGATCCTGGAAAGACAGCTCGTTTCATAATACAAAGGTATTTATTTTTCAATGGCCTCAACTAGGGCATTGCTAAATAGTTCTTTTAAAGAAATACCAGCATGTTCGGCTTGTTGTGGCAACAAGCTTTCTTCTGTAAGTCCTGGGACAGTGTTGATCTCTAAAAAGTGAGGCGTATCTCCAACAAAGATGAAGTCACTTCGACTCAATCCTTTCATGCCGAGAGTTGTATAGACTTTTTTGGCAGCTATTTGTAGTGCATCATGTTGCGCATCTCTCAATCGGGCAGGTGTGATTTCTGCAGATTTGCCTTCGTATTTTGCACTAAAGTCAAAAAAACCATTTTCAGTTACAATTTCTGTTGGTGCCAAAACACGAACAGAATTTTTATAAGTAATCACCCCAATGGACACTTCAGTACCTTCTAAAAAAGATTCAATGAGTATAGTGTTGTCTTCTTTGAGTGCAAATTCAATTGCCTTGCTTAGGTCTTCTTTTTTATGAACTTTGGAAACACCAAAACTACTGCCTGCTTGGTTGGCTTTCACAAAGCAAGGAAGCCCAAGCTTTGAAACAATTTCATCTGTATTGATCGTATCCTTTGCTGTTAAAACAATGCGTTTTGCTATGGCGATGCCATGAGGCTCTAGAAATTCTAAGGTCTTGTATTTGTTGTAAGTCAACGATGATAATTGGGCAGAGCAACCAGTGTAGGGAATACCCAAGCTGTCAAAATATTTTTGAATTTCACCATTTTCACCAGGTGCACCATGTACAGCGTTGAAAACAACATCAAATTTGATATAATCACAACTAAAGTCAGAAATATCAATCGGTTTCCAATTGCCATTTATTTCAACCAACCATACATCTTTGTCGATATGAACAGCATATACCTCATAGGCATCTCTGTCAATATGTGCCATGACTACAGCACCACTTTTCATCGAAATGTTATGCTCTGAGGTGTATCCACCCATGATGACAGCTACTCGTGGTCTCATTTGACAAAAATATCATTAATTTTGACCCCACACATTGAATATCTTTACAAACAAGTAAAATCCAATGCGACTATTGAAATTTTTTATCAGTAAAACTCTGATTTTTTTATTGCTCAAAGCAGGGCTTATTCTTGTTGGATTTATTTTTTTATTGTTTATTGGGTTGCACTTTCATACCCGTCAAAATAATTTAATTGAGGTGCCAGATTTATATCAGGTTCAGTTGAGCGATGCAAATGAGATGCTTTCAGATCTCAAATTAAATTTTGAAGTCATCGACTCCACGCATTTCAATCCTGAAATCCCCCCATTTTCTGTCCTCGAGCAACAACCTCGAGCATCTGAACAAGTGAAACGTGGACGTAAAATTTATCTCACACTCAATCCATCTACATTTCGAAAAGTATCGATACCAAACGTGGTTCAAGTAACCTATCGCAATGCAGTTACTTCGCTGCGAGCAGTTGGACTTGAGGTGGGAAAAATAACTTATCGAAATAACATTGGTAAAGACATGGTCTTGGCTTTGCGATTTGAAGGGGATGAAATTGAGCCAGGTGAAAAAATTCCAAAATCTTCCAAAGTTGATTTGGTTCTTGGAAATGGAAAACGTGGCCGCTGATGGAAACACAAGATATAGACGAGTCTCTGTATGAACATTATTCCTTTACTGCTGATAGTGGTCAACAAGCCCTGCGTGTCGATAAATTCCTGATGAATCGCATTGAGAATGCAACGCGAAACAAAATCCAACAGGCAGCAAAGGATGGAAGTGTACGCGTCAATGATGTAGTTGTGAAGTCAAATTACAAGGTTAAAGGGGGAGACGAGGTCAAGGTGTTGTTCACTCATCCTCCATATGAAAATCTACTTGTTGGTGAGGATATTCCACTTGACATTGTTTATGAAGACGATGCGTTAGTAGTGGTCAATAAAACTGCTGGGATGGTTGTTCATCCTGGTCATGGGAACTACAATGGAACCTTGCTCAATGCTCTTTTGTATCATTTTGAATCATTGCCATTAAACGCCAATGACAGACCTGGATTGGTTCATCGAATTGATAAAGATACCAGTGGTTTGCTAGTTGTGGCAAAGACAGAAAAGGCAATGACTCATCTGGCAAAACAGTTTTTTGACAAAACTTCGCAGCGCAGTTATTACGCACTTGTTTGGGGAGATGTTAAGGATGACTCTGGCACGATAGAAGGACATATTGGTAGAGATCCCAAAAATCGCCTGCTTATGACAGTATTTCCTGATGGGGATCAAGGAAAAGAGGCCATTACACACTATGAAGTGGTGGAGCGATTTGGATACACCACACTTGTGAGATGCCGACTTGAGACAGGACGCACACACCAGATTAGAGTACACATGAAACACATTGGGCATACGCTGTTTGGTGATGCTCGCTATGGGGGTGATAACATCCTAAAAGGCACTACTTTTACGAAGTACAAACAGTTTGTGGACAATTGCTTCAAACTGCTCCCTCGTCAGGCACTACACGCCCAAACGCTGGGCTTTGTTCATCCTATTTCTGGCAAATCGATGTCATTTGAAGCCCCTTTACCCAATGATATGCTTACTACACTAGACAAGTGGCGACACTATGCAAAGCATCGGTTGGATTGAACTTGGGTAAAAAAAATGGATAAAAAAAAGTCCCTCGGCGAATGGGACTATATAGAATTAATAGAGGATAATATCTTTTTTCATTGTTGCGATATTTAAATTAGGACTTATCAAATATATATATATTTCTAAGCAATTACGTCTTGTTTTGATCCGAGTTTCTAATTCGAAGTGGGTATTGGATGATTGGAAAGCAAAAAAAACAGAGTTAAAGCAATCAACACTTTGACTATCTGTAACTTGCCTATCCCAAAAACCCTTTATATTTTTGACAAAAAGCTGTTGATATGAAACTATTAGTATCCCCCGCCAAGTCTTTAAATTATGAGAGTCCATTGCCACATGCGCATTGCAGTCAGCCAGCCTTTGTCAACGAAGCAGCTGCTTTGAATATGGCATTGCGAAAAAAATCACCAGCTGAGCTCAAGTCACTCATGGGAATTTCAGATAAACTTGCCGAGCTAAACTGGACACGTAATCAGAGTTTTACAACTCCTTTTACTTCTGACAATGCTCGTCCAGCTGTGTACGCTTTTGATGGCGATGTATACACTGGGCTTGATGCCTATACCATTGACGAAGAAAAATGGGATACCCTCAATAGCAGTTTGCGTATTCTTTCGGGTCTTTATGGTGTGCTCAAACCTTTCGATTTGATGCAACCCTATCGCTTGGAAATGGCTACTTCTTTTAGCGTGAATGGCAGTAAAAATCTCTATGGGTTTTGGCAAGAAAAAATCACTGCCCAACTCAATAGCGAACTCCAATCTGATGAGTTGGTCCTAAACCTTGCCAGCAAGGAGTATGCCTCTGCTGTTTCGTTAGCTGACATAGATGCAACAGTAATTGAGCCTATATTCAAAGACTACAAAAACGGCAACCTCAAAATCATTTCATTTTATGCCAAAAAGGCCAGGGGTTTGATGGCGCGTTATCTCATTGACAACAATTCAAAAACCTTGGAAGACGTTTTGGGCTTTGCTATCGATGGTTATCGTTATAGCGAGGAACATACAGTCGATCCTACAAAACCTGTGTTTGTGAGGTAGGTCTTCTATCGAATCTGTTCGATAAATTTTTTCACGCTATTGCTTCCATTCTTTTCCAAATGCTTGATGAAAGCAGAGCCAATGATTGCGCCTTGACTATGGGCAACAGCAGCATCATAGGTTTCACGATTACTGATGCCAAAACCTACCAGGAGTTTGGACTTTAGATTCATAGCGCCAATACGTTTAAAATATTGTTCTTGTTCATTGCCAAAACTACCTTGTGCACCAGTGGTAGCAGCACTACTTACCATATAAATAAAACCTTCAGAGACCTTATCGATATAGCCAATTCGATCGTCAGGTGTTTGGGGAGTGATCAAAAACATATTGAGAAGACCATATTGCTGAAATAGTTTTTGGTATTTTTCATGATACACATCAACAGGAAGATCTGGAATGATGAGCCCATCGATGCCAACTTCCTGGCAGCGTTTGCAAAAACGTTCGACACCAAACTGCATCATAGGATTGAAGTATCCCATGACAATCAAAGGGACATCTATGGTTTTCCGAATCCCTTGGAGTTGGTCAAATAGTTTATCAGTCGTCATTCCATTGTGAAGTGCTTTGGTTGAACTCTCCTGTATTGTGGGTCCATCTGCAAGGGGGTCGGAGAATGGAAGTCCCAATTCAATCAAATCGACACCTGCTTCTTGCAGTTGTTCCAAAATGGAAACAGTATCATCTATTGCAGGGAAACCAGCAGTGAAATAAATTGACAATAGCTTTTTGTTTTGCGCTAAGGATGTTTGAATTCTATTCATTACAATTTGAAATAATCGATGTAAGTATCTAGATCTTTATCCCCTCGTCCAGAGCAATTAAACAATACAATTTCATCAGGATCAAATGATCTCTCATCCAAAATGGCAAAAGCATGTGCTGTTTCGATTGCTGGTATAATACCTTCTGTCTGTGAAAGGGTAAGTCCCCAATCCATTGCCTCTTGATCTGGAATCGAGATAAACTCAGCACGTTTCGACCTGAATAGGTGTGCATGCATTGGCCCCACACCAGGGTAGTCAAGCCCAGCCGATATGGAGTATGGTTCTGTAATCTGCCCATCGTCTGTTTGCATGAGTAGGGTTTTGCTTCCATGGATAATCCCCTCTTTTCCAAGTGCTGATGTTGCTGCGCTTTCGCCTGTATCAATACCTTTTCCAGCAGCTTCGACAGCGATGACATTCACTCTTTTGTCATTGAGGTAATGATAGTATAAGCCAGCAGCATTACTACCTCCACCCACACAAGCCACCACATGGTCTGGATAGTCACGACCTTCGACTTCCATCAGTTGGGATTTGCACTCTTCACTGATGACTGCCTGAAATCGAGCAACCATATCAGGGTAGGGATGTGGCCCCACTACTGATCCAATGATATAATGTGTGTCAACTGGGTTGTTGATCCAATCTCTAATGGCCTCATTGGTTGCATCTTTAAGGGTTTTACTTCCCGATTGTGCAGGACGAACCTCTGCACCAAGTATTTTCATACGTGCAACATTGGGTGCTTGACGTTTGATGTCCAATTCGCCCATATATACCACACATTCAATTCCCATGAGTGCACATACAGTCGCTGTTGCTACGCCATGTTGCCCAGCTCCAGTTTCTGCAATGATGCGATTTTTTCCTAATCGCTTCGCTAATAAAATCTGCCCAATGGTATTGTTGATTTTATGTGCGCCGGTATGACAGAGGTCTTCACGTTTGAGATAGATTTTGGTATTATATTTATCTGACAAACGAGAGGCAAAGTAGAGTGGCGTTGGTCGACCAACATAATCGCGGAGGAGTTGATCAAACTCTGATTTGAAATCATCTTGCGCAGTGATTTTTAGATAATTCTGTCTAAGTTCCTCCACATTTGGGTATAGCATCTCAGGGATAAATGCTCCTCCAAATTCCCCATAATACCCTTTTTCATCGACGTGATAACTCATAGCTGTAATTGTTTTTTAAATGTTTTTATATCGTCTAATTTTTTTATCCCTGGTTCACTCTCAAACTTGCTATTGATGTCCAATGCATGAATTGGCAAGTTTAGTTTGCGAATTTCGGCAATTGCTTTCATATGACCTAAGCCAATACCTCCACTGAGAAAAAAAGGAGTGTTTAGGTTGTAATCTTTCAGCAGTACCCAGTCAAAGGCAGTGCCATTTCCACCAGGAAGTGGACCCTGGGTGTCAAACAAAAAATATGTACAATGGCCTTGATAGGGGCTTACTGTTGTATAGTCAAAATGAGGACCAACGCAGAAGGCTTTGATCACTTCACAGTATGGCTGTAGTGCAGCGCATTGTTCAGGACTCTCTTTTCCATGAAGTTGAATGACGTCTAGCCCAAAGGTCTCAATTTTGCATATGATTTCTTCTGTTGTTTCATCTACAAATACCCCAACCTTTTTGATGTGTTTTGGGATATCTTTGGGAATATCTGTACAATATCTTTTTGAGGGCTCCCAAAAGATAAACCCCATATAATCAGGCTGAAGGCTTACCAAGCCTGCTATATTATCTTTTTCTCGCATGCCACAAACTTTGATTTTCATGTTTTTAATGATTGAATTAAGTTTTTGGCCGATGCACCTGGGTTATCTGTTTTCATAAAATGTTCACCCATCAAAAAACCATCGTACCCACAGTCTCTTAGTTTGATAACGTCTTCAGCTGAGGAAAGGCCACTTTCTGATAATTTGACAAACGTATCAGGAATTTGATCTATCAAGGACATGCTTGTCTCTAAACGAACATCAAATGTTGTCAGGTCTCTATTGTTCACCCCAATCATGTCAAGAGATGGCATCACTGATTTTTCCAACTCTTGGGCATTGTGAACCTCTAGCAATACCTCCAAACCGAGTTGTTTTGCAAGTTCCGAAAGGGTTTTAATTTCTTGCTTTTCTAGGCAAGCAGCAATGAGCAATATGGCATCTGCTCCATTGGCCTTGGCTTCCAACACTTGGTATTCATCCACAATAAATTCTTTCCTTAATAAAGGCAGTGAACATGCTTGTCTTGCAAGGAGTAAATCCTCCAATGACCCTCCAAAATATTGAGTGTTGGTCAACACAGACATTCCTGCAGCACCTGCCAATGCATAGCCACTGGCTACCTCTAAAACAGAAAGACCAAAATTGATATTCGGTTTGGAGGGTGATCTGCGTTTATGCTCAGCGATGACCCCCTGTGAATCGAGGATACTTTTGCTCAGTGAAATGGTTTGACGATCAAATAATATCGAAGACTCTATTGATTGAACAGGAACAATTTCCTTTTTCAAGACCAAATCCTCTTGGATACTTTTTACAATACGTTGAAGGATATTCACTTTGTGCTGAGTTTTTGTAATGTTTCTAGTGACTGAAGTGCTTTGCCCGAGTCGATCGATTCAGTTGCGTAAGCAAAACCATCGTTGATACTACACCCTTTTGCAGTTGCGATTGCAACAGCCGCATTGGCACAAACGACCTGTTTTTGAGCATCGGTAGAAGTACCCTTGAGTACCTGCATAAATATATCAGCAGCGTCGGCTATCGATTTGCCCCCACCAATTTGATTCGCTTGCAGCGTTTCGATTGAAAAAGAGGCAGCATTAATCGTTGCAGTTCCGCTGTTCGATACCACTTTGGTATCCCCTGTGAGGGATATTTCGTCATACCCATCTAGGGCATGGAGAATACTATATTGTTGGTTGGTTTCTTCCAAGAGGTAGCGATAAATCCGCTGTAATTCCAGACTGAAAACACCCACCATTTGCTTGTTTGGTTTTGATGGATTCACAAGTGGTCCGAGCATATTGAAAAAGGTTTTGAGTCCCAGATCACGTCGGATTGGTGCAACATGCTTCATCGCAGGGTGAAATAAAGGGGCATGAAGAACACATATCCCAGCTTTTCCAATGCAGTTTCGCAAAAAATCTTGCTCGTTTGAAAAGCGAATACCCAAGTGTTCCATCACATTACTTGATCCACAAGAAGAGGAAACACCATAATTTCCATGTTTAGCCACAGCAACACCAGCACCAGCAGTTACAAAAGAGGCAAGAGTGGAAATATTGAAAGTATCTTTCCCATCACCACCAGTCCCACACAAGTCGATAGGATCATAGTCCTTCAAGTCAATCGCAATACAGAGATCAAGCAACGCAGCACGAAAGCCAGAAAGCTCCTCTACAGTCACCACGTGCATCATATATGTGGTTAAAAATGCAGCAATTTGATGCGAATTACATTTGCCTTGTCCAATCTCAAGGAGTGTGTGCTTGGCTTCGTCCTTACTCAGGCTCTTATTGCGAATTCGTTTTTCTAATATCTCTTTCATTTCACATCTTTAACCAATTGTTCAATAGTTGTTTTCCTTCTGGGCTTAAAATAGATTCAGGGTGAAATTGAACACCATATATATCATACTTCTTGTGCTTCATTGCCATCACTTGTCCATTGTCTTCTTCAGCCAGTAACACAAGTTCCTCTGGCAAGGGCTTTTCAACCACCCAGGAGTGATAACGTCCCACCTCAAACTTTTTGCCCAGCCCATCAAAAAGGGGGTCATCACAAACCACTTGTACAGGAGTAGCGACGCCATGATAGACCTTATCTAGGTTTGTCAATGAACCACCAAACACCTCACCAATCGCCTGGTGCCCCAAACAAACTCCTAAAATGGGTTTGGTTTGGGCGTAGGCAGAGATGATCGATTTTAAAAGACCTG
Organism: Flavobacteriaceae bacterium UBA5950; assembly: GCA_002430545.1. Classification (GTDB taxonomy): domain Bacteria; phylum Bacteroidota; class Bacteroidia; order Flavobacteriales; family Flavobacteriaceae; genus UBA724. Next base: position 10,216 of record DJCM01000012.1, on the reverse strand, counting down.
CTTCATCTGGAATACCAGGCCCAGGCGATAACACAATTTTATCGTAGTCTGCGACCTCTTCGATCGTCAGTTGGTCGTTTCGCTTGACTGTTACCAAACAATCGAGGTCTTCAAGATAATGCACCAAATTATAGGTAAAAGAATCGTAATTATCAATGACAAGTATGTGCATAATTATAATTTTTCAGCTTCTTCCAGGGCTTTGTTGAGAGCACCTAGTTTATTGTAAACTTCTTGTAATTCATTTTCGGGGACAGACTCAGACACCACCCCAGCACCTGCTTGATAGTGTAAGACATTGTTTTTGCTTAAAAAGGATCGAATGATGATGGCGTGGTTGTAGTTGCCATCAAAATCCATAAAACCTATGGCACCACCATAGAATCCGCGACTGCGATTTTCGTATTCGTCAATGAGTTGCATAGCCCTGTGTTTGGGTGCCCCGCTGAGTGTCCCGGCAGGAAACGTATCAGCCACAATTTCCATCGTTTCTCGATTGTCTTTTTTCATGGCAGTAACCTTAGATACAAGGTGAATCACATGGGAATAGAATTGTATCTCCCTGTTTTTTTCAACCTTGACTTGATCGCCATTTCGGCTGAGGTCATTTCTTGCCAAATCGACGAGCATCACATGCTCGCTGTTTTCTTTTTGATCTTTGGCCAATTTACTTGCACGTTCGGCATCTTGCTTGTCATTGCCTGTTCGTCGGAAGGTACCTGCAATGGGGTGAATCTCTGCTTTACCATCTTTAACAACCAATTGTGCCTCTGGTGAACTGCCAAAAATTTGATACTCCCCAAAATCAAAATAAAATAAATAAGGGGAAGGATTGACTGATCTCAGTACACGATACAAGGTGAAGTCATCGCCTGTAAAGGGCTGCGAAAAACGTCGAGAGAGGACAATTTGAAAAACATCACCTCGAAAGCAATGATGAATACCCTTCTTTACAAGATCAACAAATTCATCATCTGTCAAATTGGAGTAGGGGTCTCCTTTTCTTGAAAAAGAATGCGTCACAGGATTTGGTGATTGTAATACATCAACCACTTCATCTAGATTGCTGCTTGTATGATAACAATGTGCATAGATATGCGCCTCATTATTGAAAACATTAATGGCAATCACATTCTGAAAGAGTGCATAATACAATTGTGGAAGAGATAGATCTTTATCTTTTTTTGAAAACCGAATATCCTCAAAATGCTGAACTGCATCATAAGAAGTGAAACCAAACAGCCCATTTGCAACAAATCGATCACTTTGAAAATTTGACGGAAACTGTTTCGCAAAACTGCTACAATGCTTGGCGACTCTCTCTTTTTCTGCCAGCTCGAGTTCTTTGGATGTCCCATCTGGATAACTCATCTGAAGGATATGATTTTGGAGTTTGATCTCAGCAATCGGATTAAAACATATATAAGCCACACTGTTGTCATTGACCCCATAATCTGAACTTTCCAAAAGGATACTGTTGGGATACTTATCCCTTATCTTCAAATACATATTCACTGGCGTCATAGTATCGACGAGCAATTTGCGATGATGTGTTTCTAATGTGTACTTCATAGGTTTCACAATAAAAAAAGGCCTGTCGTGATGACAAGCCCTTTGGTGTGTGTATACAAGGTGTGCCTCACGAATGTGCGTTACGAGCAGACGACCATGTATTGATATTTTTCATAAATGAGTGTAAATATATAAATCAAGTATAAACTAGACAACACAAATGAAAAATTATTTATTGTTGTGCGATCCATCACAATACCCATTAGGGTTTTGAGTGTTTCCACAACCACATTTTGGACGATCAATTTTCATAGCTTTTAATGTTTAAAATGTTAACTTCACATTGAGTTCAAACTCATTGTAGATCACACGATTTCCGAGGTTATCGAAAAAGGTATCAGACCCATAACGCACATTGTATTTGGTGCGATCGATTTTGACTTTCGCAGTTGCTGTATTGCCATTGACAACCATGGGAAAAGTAACTGGATGGGTTTGCCCCTTGATCGTGAAATCTCCAGTGACATTATACCCATCAGTTGTAAATTCAACAGCAGTGATCACCATCTCAGCTGTGGGAAATTCCTCAATACCAAAAAAATCATCTGATCTGAGGTGCTTCTCTAAACTGGCTTTCTTTTTTCCGTCAAGTCTGGTGACTTGAATGCTTGTCATATCCACAACAAAGTTTCCACCTGTCAGTGCATCATCTTCAAAAAGGAGTTCTCCACTTTTCAGTTGGATAGTGCCCCAACGTTCATACGCAATTTTATAAGCCTTCCACTCAATTGTGGCGGAGGTTATTGGAATTGGTTTCACACTTCCAAAAGCGAAAGTGGTCGTAAGTAAAAGTACGATTAAGTAAAAGGATTTAGTATTCATATTTAATTAAATTAAAGTGTAACTAATAGCTTTTTATAGTTGTCTAGCAACGTTGACAATTCTTCATTGGTCAATCTGTTTGCGACTTCATTTTCTTTTTCATCTATCACAGGATCAATTGTAGTCAGTAGAGATAGACCTTTGCTTGTAATTGAAATTTCAATTTTTCTGCGATTTTCAAGGCATGGTTTTCGATCGACAAGCTTCTTTTCCAACAAACGATCCACAATTCGCGTTGTATTGCTTGTTTTGTGAATCATTCGAGAAGTGATATACTGAAGAGAAGCTGGCGCTCCATTGCAACCACGCAGTATGCGCAATACATTAAATTGCTGAATGCTCAACCCATATGGGTATAGAGCACAGCTGATTTCATCACTCATAAACTGCCCCAAACGCATACTTTCAACAACCAAAGATCTAGCTGACATATATGTATCGACTATTGTTGTATGTACAAATATATTATTGTTTGTTGAACTGGCAAATTTTTATACTTTTATTGCATGTGGAAATTTTATTTATCCATTGTTTTATTATTAACAGGTTGTATGTATCTTCGGCCGAAACAAAATAGTATGTCAGATCTATCACAAAACGACTGGGCAAACGCCCTAGTCGAACACCCCGAAGCTGTGGTTTTGGATGTTCGCACAGAAGATGAATTTGAAAGTGGTCATATCCCCAATGCGCTTAACATCGACCTACGTATGGGTCCTGGTTTTATTGATGAGGTGAATGCTCTAGACAAAAACAAGTCTTATTATGTGTATTGCCGATCGGGTGCAAGAAGCGCACAGGCAGTTCAGGTGATGCGTGATTTGGGCTTTCCAGAAACCTATAACTTAATTGGCGGTATACTCGAATGGGAGGGTGAAACGGTAGAGTAAAGACACGCCCCATGTGTCATGAACGAAAAATTAATGTACTACTTGTGGCAACAGTCACAACTTATTGACAAGCCAATTGTCACCAATGATGATCGTGAGCTGGCCATCGTTCATGGTGGGCATCGCAATTACAACAGTGGACCAGACTTTTTTTGCAAAACTTCAGTTGGATGATATCATTTGGGTAGGGCATGTTGAGATGCATTGCAAAGGTTCGGATTGGTATGCACATCACCACCACCTCGATGCGGCCTTTGACAATGTTGTTCTTCATGTTGTTTGGGAGGATGATACGCCTGTTTTTATTCTGATAACAAACAAATCCCTACCATTTTTTTACAAGAATTTGTCGATAAGAGAGTTTTACAACGCTACAAGGAATTGCTAGAATCGAATCTTTGGATCCCCTGTGCCAATCAAATTAAAAATGTAGAAAGGTTTAAGCAAATGGCTTTTTTTGATCTACTGTATGTCGAGCGACTTTCACAAAAAACAAAGCTCTTTGGACAGTGGTTGAGTGAGACAAACAACGACTGGGAAAACGTATTATTTATTTCTTTGGCAAAGGGCTTTGGTCTTTCTGTCAATGGGTTGGTGTTTACTGAGGTTTCAAAGTCTATCCCATTTTCGATCATCCGAAAAACGACAGATCATGAAGATTTGGAGGCTCTTTTGTTTGGCCAAACAGTCATGTTGGAATCAAAAATTGATGACGCATACATCGTAACATTGCAAAAGAAATATACCTATGCACAGAAGAAGTATAAATTAAAAGTGATCAATGAAAAAGTAAAATTCTTTCGCATGAGACCAAGTGGATTTCCGACCATTCACCTATCCCAATTGGCGCAAATTTATATCAAGCACAAACATTAGTTAAGCAATATCATTGAAGGAGATCCAAAGGAAAATATAGAAAAAGTGTTTTGCGTCAACACTTCAGCGTATTGGTCAACACATCATGTGTTTGGAAAATCACACACAAGCCGAAAAAAAGGCTTGAGCAAATCATTTCTCGACTTGTTGGTCAACAACACACTAATCCCATTTTTGTTTAGTTATTACAAAGCACAAGGGACAGACAAAACAGATGAGCTCATTCCATGGGCGGCATCGATCAAAGCCGAATCAAACAGCACCACAAAGGCTTTTTCTTCACTCGGATTACAAGCAACTTCTGCGCTCGATAGCCAAGCCTTATTGCAACTCAAAAATCAGTATTGCAACGAAAAAAAGTGTCTATCATGCTCGTTCGGACATGGTTTTATACAAACTTGATATATTTGTGAAATGAAGCTAGCACATCGACTTCGCCATCAACTCGAACGTCATGGTTTTGAAGTCTGTTCTCGACTTGCAGATCGATTGGGTATGCGCGCAAGACCAGTGCGTTTATTTTTTATATATATTAGCTTTTTCTCTTTGGGATTTGGATTTGCAGTTTATTTGGTCCTTGCTTTTTGGCTTCGTCTCAAAGATTTAATTTACACCAAAAGAACTTCAGTTTTTGATTTATAACCATTCCCTATGAAACGCATCTTTTCAACTCTCATTTTCCTATTTGTATCTAGTTTTTCCTTTGCACAAGATGCTGGTCTTGATGAACGAATCAATGAGGCATTTACACCTATAGCAGATTGGTGGGGGGCTGTTGTTTTGCATAATTTCCCAGGTACATCTATTCCTACGATTATTTTCTTGCTTGTTGGTGGAGCTTTATTTTTCACGATTTATTTTGGATTTATCAACTTCCGTCGTTTTCCTTTAGCAATCAACGTTGTACGTGGAAAATTTGATCATGTCGATCATCACGAAGTCGATAAAAAAGCAGCTGTGAATGTAGTCGATGGGGATGCTGTAGATACGATTAAAGGTGAGAGTCAAGATGGAGAGGTTAGCCATTTTCAGGCTCTTGCCACTGCTGTCTCTGGAACAGTCGGAAATGGAAATATCGCAGGGGTTGCACTTGCTATTGCCATTGGTGGTCCTGGCGCTACATTCTGGATGATTCTTTGCGGACTGATAGGAATGTCAACAAAGTTTGTTGAGTGTACCTTGGGTGTCAAATACCGAGATGTTGGAGAAGATGGAACTGTTTATGGGGGTCCAATGTATTACCTTACCAAAGGGTTAAAAGAGAGAGGCTTTGCGCGCATGGGTCGATTTCTTGCCGTTACTTTCGCTTTGCTTTGCATTGGTGCATCTTTTGGAGGTGGAAATGCTGCTCAATCCAATCAAGCTGCAATGCAACTTGTGAGTTCGTTTGGAATGGAAGGCGGAAGTGCGCGTACAATCATAGGAGTTATTATGATGATTTTTGTTGGGATTATCATCATTGGTGGGATTAAAAGAATTGCCTCTGTCACAGAAAAAATAGTTCCTTTCATGGCATTGTTGTACGTTGGGGCTTGTTTGTATATTATATTGACAAACTTCTCATTTGTTGACAATGCTTTTGCAATGATCTTCACACAAGCTTTCAATCCCCAAGCAGGGTTGGGAGGGCTTTTGGGAGTGCTGATCACTGGATTTAGAAGAGCTGCATTTTCCAATGAAGCAGGTGCTGGTTCAGCATCAATTGCACACTCTGCTGTGAAAACCAAATATGCAGCATCTGAAGGACTGGTTGCATTGCTCGAACCATTTATTGATACAGTTATAATTTGTACAATGACTGCATTGGTCATTATTATATTTAATGGCGACCAAACCATATTTAACTATGGAGGTGAGAATGGTGTCGTAATGATCGATGGTGTTGCAGCTGAAGGTGCTGCAATTACTGCCGCTGCATTTGCAAATTACATTTCTTTTTCTGGTCCATTTTTAACAATTGCAGTCGTACTGTTTGCAATCTCAACCATGATTTCGTGGTCATATTATGGCCTACAATCTTGGATGTTTGTGTTTGGAAAAAGTAAAATTTCAGATTATACCTACAAGATATTATTTCTGTTATTTATCGTGATTGGAGCTGCTGGTGACATGTCTGCCGTTTGGACTTTCTCCGATGCCATGATTCTTGCGCTTGTTTTTCCAAATATGATAGGTTTATTTTTCCTATTTCCAAAAGTCAAAGAGGAATTACAGAGATACCTCAAAGCTGTTCGTGCCTAAACATTAATTACATTTCGTATTCCCTAATTTTCGCAATGGACACGTCCACAAAGACGTGGACTTCTCTTTTTAATACTGCTGTTTATTGTTGGACACCTGATACTTTTTTTTGCCAATCAAAACCAACAACATTCAACAGCTATTCGCCCATTACCAGATCACTTGATTGCTAAGCGTGACTCTCTTTTAGCGCAACTGCAAAACAATGATACCATCTACCCCTTCAACGCCAATCGTCTGTCATCGTGGCTGGCCTATCGTTTGGAATTACCAAAATCAATTGTTGACTTTATACAATCACGTGTGAAGAATCGCATCTATTTTCAAACAGCAAAAGAGTTTAAAAATTATGTTAGTATGAAAGATGAGAAATTTCAAGAAATCAAGCATCTAATTCAATTTCCAAGTCACCAAATACAATCAAAATCAACGGCTCATAAAAGTCATAAAAAGCAACTCAACACTGCCATAACAGAAAACCTCGAATCGGTCTTTGGTATTGGTCCCACATTGGCAGATAGAATTCTTACGACTCGTCAATCTTTGCAAGGATTTTTGGTCAAAGACCAAGTCGAAGATATTTGGGGCATCGATCATGGTACATTGACAAACCTTTGGAAGTCATTTGCCCTAGACTCAATACCCAATCATTCAATCGATATCAATACAGCTACGATTTCAGAGTTGGCAGCAAATCATTATATCAGTTATGGTTTGGCGAGTCGGATTGTGGCTTATCGTACCAATAGTGAAAACGAAATCAACTGGGATTCCATTGCCAATAAATTTGAATTAGATTCGATACACATTGCAAGAATTGCGTTATATTTGAAATAAAAATTTGCTTAAATGGATACATCTGTTTCACCTCATGATATGATCGTACAGACTACAGAAACAAAACAACTTGTCGCAGATTCGGCACGCGATTTTGCACATCAATTTATAAAACCTCATGTCATGGATTGGGATGAAGCCCAGTACTTTCCTGTCGAGGTGATGAAGCAAGCTGGTTCATATGGTTTTCTCGGAATGCTTGTTCCAGAAGATTATGGAGGATCAGGACTTGGATACCACGAATACGTGGCAATGGTGCAAGAGATTTCCAAAGTTGACCCATCGATTGGATTGTCTATTGCAGCACATAATTCATTATGTACAAATCATATTTTAAAATTTGGATCAGAGTCTCAAAAATCTCGTTGGTTGCCCAAATTGGCATCTGGTGAGTGGATTGGCGCTTGGGGTTTGACAGAGCACAATACAGGTTCTGATGCTGGTGGAATGAACTCAACTGCAGTTCAGGATGGAGATCATTGGGCGCTGAATGGCACAAAAAACTTTATCACACATGGCATCTCTGCTGATGTGGCCGTAGTGATTTTTAGAACAGGTGAAAAAGGTGATAGTCATGGCATGACTGCCTTTGTGATTGAACGTGGAACACCTGGATTTTCATCTGGTAAGAAAGAAGATAAACTCGGTATGCGTGCGTCAGAAACTGCTGAGCTGATTTTTGATCAGTGTAGGGTTCCTGATGAAAACCGACTTGGAGAATTGGGAGAAGGTTTTATTCAGTCTATGAAAATACTTGATGGTGGGCGAATTTCAATTGCTGCACTTTCTCTTGGGATTGCTCGGGGTGCTTATGAAGCTGCTCTTCAATACTCAAAAGAGCGAGTTCAGTTTGGCAAACCGATCAGCAGCTTTCAGGGGATTTCTTTCAAACTAGCTGAAATGGCAACACAAATCGAGGCAGCTGAACTGCTAACCCAAAACGCAAGTCAACTGATCAATCAAGGTAAGAAGATGACAAAAGAAAGCGCCATTTGTAAGCTATTTGCATCTGAGGCCTGTGTGAGCATTGCCAATGAAGCAGTGCAGATTTTTGGAGGATATGGTTACTCCAAAGAATTTCCAGTCGAGAAATTTTATCGCGATTCAAAACTCTGTACAATCGGAGAGGGAACTTCCGAGATTCAGAAAGTTGTGATTGCCAAGCAAATTTTAAAATAAACCGTTGTCAACTTGCAAATTAAACTTATATTTGCAGCCAACACTAAAGGAAGGAGGTCGTAGTTTATGTTACTAATTCCAATCAAAGACGGAGAAAATATCGATCGCGCGCTCAAGCGTTTCAAAAGAAAATTTGATCGTACAGGAAAGATGCGCCAACTGCGTGAACGCAAAACTTTTACGAAGCCTTCTGTTGCTCGTCGTGCTGTGATTCAAAAAGCACAATACATTCAAAAGCTTCGCGATAAAGAGGAAATATAAACCTCCAATTAAAATACAAAAACATTGCACCGAACATGAGTTTTTATTAACTTGTGTTCGGTATCTTAGTTTTTGCCTATGTCTATTCCAAATTTTATCGAACATATTTCATTGGAAAAAAGATATTCCTCACACACCCAAAATGCATATCAAAAAGATCTAGAAGAATTTTCCAACTATTGCAAGTCCCATTATCAACTCAACAGTCTCTCGTCTGTTGCGTATGTTATGATTAGGGAGTGGATTGTACACTTATCATCCTCAGGTCTAAAAAATCAAAGCATCAATAGAAAATGCTCATCCCTTAAAAGCTATTTTAATTTTTTACAAAAATTGGGAGAAATCGATCAGAATCCCATGCAGTTTCATCGTCAATTAAAAGCATCACCAAAACTGGTTGTTCCTTTGACTGAATCAGAATTTCGCATGGTGATTGAAATGTATGACAACTCCCATTTTGAAGGTACTCGTGATGCGCTCATTTTAGAATTGCTGTACACCACTGGTATGCGACGTGCAGAGTTGCTCTCACTCACAATCGATGCTATCGATAGAAATAACCAACAATTAAAAGTGGTTGGTAAGCGAAACAAAACGAGAATTATACCTCTGTTGGCAAAAGTCATTTCTCAAATCGATATCTATTTGTCTTATCGCAATCGTATCGACCAAGATAAGCCTAGCGATTGGTTGCTCATCAACGCCAAAGGCAATGCACTGAAGCCAGCAGATATTTATAAGTGTGTGACGAACTACCTCTCCAAAGTATCGACAAAAGAGAAAATCAGTCCTCACGTATTGAGACACACATTTGCAACGCATTTGCTCAATAGAGGTGCTGACATCAACAGTATTAAAGAAATTTTGGGACATAAAAGCTTGTCTTCAACTCAAATCTATGCCAAAGTTCAACTCCCCAAAATGAAAAAAGATTATTTAACCGCCCATCCACGCGCCTAATTGCGGGGCATAAACAACAGAGTTATGAAAATAAATATTCAAACCGTTCACTTTTCCATGAATTCCAATCTTCAAAAATATATTGAAAAACGATTGTCAAAGCTCAATTTATATTACAATCGCATTGTGAATATTGATTTATATTTAAATCTCGACAATCATAATGATCAGACCAACAAGTCGGTTGAATTGCGTGTCAACATCCCTGGAGATGATGTGGTTGTTGGCAAAAAAAGTGAATCGTTCGAGAAGTCGCTAGACATGGCTGCGTCGAGTGCAGAACGCATGCTGAAACGTCGAAAAGAAAAATCGCGGATTTCGTAAAAGATTTTTGATTTAAAAATGCTTTGAATAAAAAAAAATAATTAGATACATTTGCAAACCGCTTTAAAGGCGGTAGTTGCCGATGTAGCTCAGCTGGCTAGAGCAGCTGATTTGTAATCAGCAGGTCGTGGGTTCGAGTCCCTCCATCGGCTCAACTATTTAGATCATTGACATTTTGGGGAGATACTCAAGCGGCCAACGAGGACAGACTGTAAATCTGTTGGTTTTTACCTTCGCAGGTTCGAATCCTGCTC
>DJCM01000014.1 GCA_002430545.1 Flavobacteriaceae bacterium UBA5950 | reverse complement strand
ACCCAAGTCGTGGAACCAACCATGCTTGGACTCCAAAAAGATGGTATTCCCTACGTGGGCTTTGTCTTTATTGGTTTGATCAAAGTAGTTGACAACCCCAAGGTGATTGAGTACAACGTGCGTATGGGTGATCCTGAAACCCAAGTGGTATTGCCACGAATCAAAAACGACTTATTCGAACTCTTACAAGCCACTGCAACAGCCACCCTCGACCGTATAAGCCTTAGTGTTGATGATCGCTCTGCGTCTACGATTGTTGCTGTTTCGGGAGGTTATCCAGAAAGCTATGAAAAGGGAAAAATAATTACTGGCATAGACCCAAAAGACTTTGTTGTACATGCAGGAACAGCAATCGCTGACGGGGAGTTGGTGACTAGTGGAGGACGAGTATTGTCTGCTACTAGCTTTGGGGATGATCATCACCAAGCCATCGCAAAAAGCTATGAGGCTTTGGCAAAGATTGCGTTTGAAGGTATGTACTATCGAAAAGATATAGGCTTCGACTTATAGAAAGGAATGGGAAGTGGAATCAGTATCCTCTTCACCACTATCACTGAATTTTTTGAGCTGCCCAATCCAATAAGAAGCTGCGACAAACCCAACAATCAAAAACACCCAATTGATACCATTGGCCAGAAACCAGCTGGTGAGTTCAAGCTCGCGCAGGAAATTGAGGGGTATAAATAAAATTTCTTCAAATAAATAAGCAATCGCTTCGAAAAAAGCCTTCATTTTCTCAGTGTTTTATGGTACAAAAATAAGGCATAAGGGCATGAGATACAACCCAGTCTCTTATATTTGTTAAAAAATCAAATGAAGAGTGCAGCGGCCTATTCAATTTTTGAACAAAGTGTTAAAGATTATCATGTGTTGGATCGTATCGATCAGCCCTGCAACAATCCTTACTCAGCCAATTCAGTCGAACACCTGATGTATCGAAAAAACTGGATCGACACCATCCAATGGCATTACGAGGACCTGATTCGTGACCCTAACATTAACCCTGTTGAAGCACTTGCGCTCAAACGAAAAATCGATGCATCCAATCAAGATCGAACAGATACTGTTGAATATATCGACAGCTATTTCCTCGATCAGTACAGCAGCGTGACCCCTCAAGCCGACGCAACCAGCAACACCGAAAGTCCAGCCTGGGCATACGATCGTTTGTCGATATTATCACTCAAAATTTATCATATGCTCGAGGAAAGTGAACGCAGTACTGCCTCGGCATCTCATCGCCAGCAGTGCGCCGATAAGTTGGCTGTATTGCAAACCCAACGTGAAGATCTATCCCTAGCCATCGACCAATTGCTCGACGACCTCTCATCAGGACAAAAGACGATGAAGGTGTACAAGCAAATGAAGATGTATAACGACGAGGCATTAAACCCTGTGCTTTACAACCCAAAAACTGACTAAGTGGCAAGGCCAAAACATCTCATGATTTTTCGCTTCTCAGCGATGGGAGATGTGGCAATGTTGCTCCCTGTGCTTCGATGTTTATATGCACAAAACACAAATCTAACAGTAACCCTTGTCACGCGAAAGCGTTTTGTGCCCATCTTTAAAGAGTTTACAGCACTACAAATTGTGACCCCTGACTTTGCAAATCAACACAAAGGGTTGAAAGGGCTTTATCGATTGTACAAGGAACTCAAACAACGTAAACCCCATCGCATTGCAGATATTCATAAAAACCTTCGCACTGCTGTATTGCGAATGTTTTTCAAACTGTCCTTCACACGAATTAAAGCCATCAACAAGGGCTATGCAGAGCGCAAACTACTGACACATCCTAGCAAAAAAACAATGAAGCCCCTCACGCCACAACATTATCGGTATGTTGAGGTTTTCTCTCGTTTGGGGTTTCCGATTGATCTCGACCAACACGAATTCCCACCCAAGCCAGCTATTCCAAAGTCGATCGTGGACATTGATTTACCTGCAGACAGAAAATGGATTGGGATTGCACCTTTTGCTGCTCATCCAGGAAAGGTATATCCACTTGATTTGATGCAAAAAGTAGTGGGGTATTTGCAACAACAACATAGTGTTTTTTTGTTTGGCCATGGGCCCAAAGAAACTGATCAAATCAACACATGGGCGAAAGCCTATCCTCATGTAGTTTCGCAGGCTTTGGAATTACCCTTTTCCGAGCAACTCGACCTGATCGCCAACCTCGATATTATGTTGTCGATGGACTCTGCCAATGGGCATTTGGCAGCCAATTTCAATATACCTGTTGTTACGCTGTGGGGGATGACACACCCCTTTTTAGGATTTTCGCCCTTTGGGCAAAACAATCACTTGTTGGTCAATCGAGAAAGCTTTCCCAAAATACCTACCTCTGCCTATGGTAAGATGATTCCAAAAGGGTATAAAGATGCCATGCGAACCATTTCTCCAGAAGAGGTGATTGAAATGGTGTTGGATAAAATCTAGTTATACATCATCAAAGTCAACAACGACGCTATCGCTGGTACAGCTTGCTTGGCAGGTCAATACAAGACCCTCTTCCACCTCGCTATCGGATAGAATTTGATTGCTTGCCATACTGACTTCACCTTCTTTTACACGCCCAATACAGCTTCCACATACCCCTCCCTGACACGAATATGGGGGGTCGATACCTCCATCAATGGCAGCTTCTAAAATGGTTTTACTGGCATCAGCCGAAAAGGGATATGTCTCATCGTCTAACAGTACTTCGTATGCAATTTTTCCCTCTACCGAACAATCGATTTCAGCCCCTCCAGTAAAGTGTTCTACATGGATGTTTTCATCACTAACACCAGAATCTGAAAGTGCTTGAACAGAGGCCTCTATCATACCTGATGGCCCACACACATAAAACATGTCAAAGGTAAGTTGGCTAAACAAAGTGTTTCGCACATAGTTGATATGATACATATCGATTCGCCCAAACAGAACATCCGAAACCTTCTTACGACTGTAGATATTCACAATCGATAAGCGATGGTCATAAGCAGACTGTAGTTGCTGCAACTCATTCACAAACATAGCGTCTTTTGCCGATCGGTTGCCATAGACCAACACCACATTGCTTTCTGTTTGCTTCAGTGCAGTTTTGGCAATAGAAATGATGGGGGTGATGCCACTGCCAGCAGCAAGCAATAAAAGGTTCTTGTTTTGGTTGGGGATAAACGTAAAACGCCCTTCTGGAACACCTACTTCAAGGGTATCACCAACCTGAATTTTTCGATTGGCATAGTTCGAAAACAACCCATTGGGGATGGCTTTGATACCAACACGCAAAAGTCCTTCGTGTGGCGCACTGCAAATAGAGTAGGATCGTCTTACGTCTTCACCATCTATTGTTTGTGATAAAGTGAGGAACTGTCCAGATTGGAATGAAAAGGGATCTGAAAGATTTTTTGGTACAGCAAACGAAATGGCAACAGCATCATCTGTCAGACGCTGAACCTCAGAAACTTGTAAAGGGTGTAGTTCAGGCATAGCAATTTTTTTACAAACATATAAAAATGATATCTTTGAACGACCAAAAAAAATCGATGTTTCTTCGTTTACTACAACTGCAGTGGAAATCATATCGTCGCTCCTCAGCCTTTACTTCGGGGGTTGTTACTTCGATATTCTATCTCTTCGGGATGCTTTATTTTATAGCGATGTTTACTCTATTGGGGTTTGGGAGTTTTTATTTAATCGATGGTGATATGGGGGTTGACCCCTTGATGTTTATCAATAAGTATATGGTTTATGGCACTAGTTTTTGGGTGCTGTGGCGTTATTTTATCCAAAAAATGCCAGTGTTGAACGTAAAAGGACTATTGTCTTTGCCAGTGAAGGAAAACACCATTGTTCACTATGCACTTGGACGAACGCTTTTTTCTTTTTTTAATATCTCAA
>DJCM01000042.1:4452-4648 GCA_002430545.1 Flavobacteriaceae bacterium UBA5950 | reverse complement strand
CTGTGATTGACCATATCAATATCACGAGCTAGATTGCCAAAATCAGCTGCAAGCATTGAAGGCGCAACCAGTTTTTTATCACGCATGATTACCCGAGGTAGGTTTTCAATATTTTGCTTCTAGACGTATGCTTTAATCGACGAATTGCTTTCTCCTTGATTTGGCGAACACGCTCGCGAGTCAAGTCAAAGGTTTC
>DJCM01000042.1:1147-4169 GCA_002430545.1 Flavobacteriaceae bacterium UBA5950 | reverse complement strand
TCTGTTCTCAACGATTCGTGTAGCAACTGACGATCAGGGTTTGGAGATTCTCCACTGCGAAGTACATCATATAAGTTAGAATCTTCACCTTCTACAAGTGGTGCATCCATAGATACATGACGACCTGTGTTTTTCATCGATTCCTTGACGTCAGAAACAGTCATGTCGAGCTCCTTTGCGATTTCCTCAGCAGAAGGCATACGCTCATGCGCTTGCTCGAGATATGCAAAAGTCTTATTGATTTTGTTTATCGAACCAATTTTGTTGAGGGGTAAACGCACAATCCTAGATTGTTCAGCGAGGGCTTGTAGGATCGACTGTCGAATCCACCAAACAGCATAAGAAATGAACTTAAAACCTCTTGTTTCATCAAATCGTTTTGCAGCTTTGATAAGCCCTAAGTTACCTTCGTTGATCAAGTCTGGAAGTGTGAGACCTTGGTTTTGATATTGCTTTGCCACAGAAACCACAAATCGAAGGTTTGCTTTCGTCAATTTCTCGAGGGCAATTTGATCGCCAGCTTTGATTCGCTGTGCGAGCTCGACTTCCTGCTCAGCTGTAATCAAATCAACCTTTCCGATTTCTTGCAGATACTTGTCGAGTGAAGCAGTTTCCCTGTTGGTAACCTGCTTGGTAATTTTTAGTTGTCTCATCTAACTTGTTTTTACACTTGTTATACGAGGAGACGATGCAAAAGGTTACAAAAAAATTATTTTTCTAAATGAAGTAAGAAAGAATAGGAAAGAGCCACCTCTTTATATCGCTTAAACCTCCCTGAAGCGCCTCCATGACCAACCTCCATATTGCAATCCATCAACAATAAATTATCGTCTGTTTTTTTATCTCTCAATTTGGCAATCCACTTAGCAGGCTCCCAATATTGCACCTGACTATCCCAATAGCCAGTAGTGATCAATAGGTGAGGGTAGTCCTTTTCTTCGACATTGTCATAAGGGGAGTACGACTTGATATAGTCGTAGTATTCTTTGTTTTTTGGATTTCCCCATTCGTCAAACTCAAAAGTGGTCAAGGGTATGGTTTCATCGAGCATGGTCGAAACAACATCGACAAAAGGTACTGCAGCAATCGCACCATTGAACAGATCCGGCGCCATGTTGATCACAGCTCCAATCAGCAAACCACCTGCACTGCCACCTTGGGCATATAAGTGATCAGTGGAGGTGTAACCCTGCTGTACCAAATGATTCCCAACATCTATAAAGTCATAAAATGTATTTTTCTTTTGTAGGAGTTTTCCATCCTCGTACCACGAGCGACCTAGATTTTGTCCTCCACGAATATGTGCAATGGCAAAGGCAAAACCACGATCAAGCAGACTCAATCGTGCCGAGCTAAACCAGGAGTCTATGGTGTTTCCATAAGATCCATAGCCATAGAGGAGGAGTGGCTCATCACCCGATTTTTCAAAGTCTTTGTGATACACCAAAGACACAGGGATATTTGTCGATCCGTCTCTGCTGGGAACCATGATGCGCTCGGAAAGATAGTTTTGCGAATCGAATGTCCCTCCCAACACTTCATCCTGCTTTTTGAGTGTCTTCTCTTTGGTGTTTAGATCATAATCATATATCGACGTTGGAGTTGTTAATGAACTATATCCAAAGCGGAGTTGTGTTGAATTGAACTCTGGATTTGCTGAAATCCAAGCAGCATAGGTAGGATCATCAAATGAAATATAATGTTCATTGTTATTGTCCCATGTCATAATCCGAAGGCGCGAAAGACCATTGTGTCGTTCGTTGACAACAAGATGGGATTTAAAAATTTCGATATCTTCCAACAACACATCCTCTCGATGAGGGATCAGTTCAGTCCAATTTGATTTTTGTGGGCGATCAACAGCTGTTTTCATCAAGCGAAAGTTTTTGGCTTGATCGTTTGTAATGATATAAAAATCGTCTTTGTAATGATCGACAAAGTACTCTAGATTTTTCTCACGTGGATGAACCACTTGCCATTTGCCATCAGGTTTATTGGCATCCAAAAATCGGTATTCTGTTGATAGCGTTTGACTCGCACCAATCATCAAGTATTGACGTGACTTTGTCTTTGAAATCCAGCATGAAAAAGTTTCATCTGTTTCTTCATAAACGAGTTCATCATCACTTGTGTCTGTACCCAATCGGTGTTTAAAAATTTGATATGCACGAAGAGTTTGAGGGTCTTTTTTGACATAAAAAACAGTTTGGTTGTCATTGGCCCAAGTGATACCACCAGTGGTATTTTCGATTTTATCTGAAAGGATTTCACCTGTTTCCAAATTTTTGAAATACAAGGTATATTCTCTTCTCGAAACAGTATCAACTGCGTAGGCAAGGATTTTGTTGTTTTCACTCACACTGCGTCCACCAATGGCATAATAGGCATGTCCTTCAGCCATAGTAGGCACATCGAGCATCACTTCTTCTTTGGCGTTATCTTCAGCTTTTTCACGACAATAGTAGGGGTAGTCTTGTCCTTTTTCAAATCGAGTGTAGTAGGTGTAGCCATTCACTGTGACAGGTACAGATGAATCATCTTGTTTGATTCGCCCAATGATTTCGTCGTAGATCGTTTTTTGGAGTTTTTCTGTTGGTTTCATCACATGCTTGCGGTAGTCATTTTCTGCATGCAGATAGTCCAACACATCTTGTGTTTGTTGATCGGGTTGTTCGGCTTCTTTTTGCTCGTCGCTTAGGCGCATCCAAAAGTAATTGTCGATGCGTTGATCGTCGTGAATCTCTAAAACTTTTTTTACTTTTTTAGCTATGGGTGCTTGTTGCATTTCAGATGAGCATTGAATCGTTAGGCAGGCAAATATAAATAGAGCGATTTTTTTCATGGTACAAATTTTAAATTTTAATAAAAAATGAGATGCAAGGTACTTAAAAACCCCCAAAAAAGGGGGTTTTTAAAATTATCTCCTGTTGCGATTGTCGCGACCGCCTCTGCGATCTCGATTTCCACCACCTCCCTTTCTCGGAGGACGCTCGACATAACCCTCAGGCTTTTCAAGCAGTGC
>DJCM01000042.1:592-795 GCA_002430545.1 Flavobacteriaceae bacterium UBA5950 | reverse complement strand
ACCTCAAACTCATCACCAACATTCACAACATCGGTCACAGCGTTTGTGCGCTGCCAAGCCATTTCGCTAATGTGCAAAAGAACTTCATTGCCAGGCGCTTCCAAATACTCAACCACTGCACCAAATTCTAGAATCTTAATCGCCTTTACCTTATAAACCTCATCTTTTTCAGGCTTAAAGGTCAGCGCATCAATCTTCGCGAG
>DJCM01000042.1:0-241 GCA_002430545.1 Flavobacteriaceae bacterium UBA5950 | reverse complement strand
ATAAATGGTCCAATATACTCGTTCGGAATTCTACAGTTGATCATTTTTGGCGCATGTGCCTTAATCGAATCAGCAGGTACCTCAATCGTTTCTGTCAGTTTTTCAAGGATGTGTAGTCGACCTTCACGCGCTTGTTCTAGAGCTTGTATCAAAATTTCATACGACAACCCTTTGATTTTAATATCCATCTGACAAGCAGTAATTCCCTTGTCTGTTCCTGTGACTTTAAAGTCCATATCAC